>NZ_JADYXO010000001.1:0-741892 GCF_015864295.1 Pseudoalteromonas sp. NZS127_1
TTAAATCCAGAGAAAAAAGAAGCAATGCGGGCGGCATAAAATTTAATTTGATGCGACAACTAACTTGAAAAACTCCGGTAATAAGTCTAAAGCGGTTGTTGTTTTTATGTCTTCTCATTTACTCCTCATTCGCTTCTCTTTGTGAATAGAGTTTTATTTAAGCAATTAAAAGCTGCGCTTTTCACGTGAGCAAGCTCGACGTCTACCGCCAAAGTGTAGATATGAGTTTTACTTGTAGACGCGAAGCTTGCTTGCGTGACGGGCAAAGCCCGTAAAGTGATTTATTCACAAAGAGGTTATGAGGCGCTGCGCTTTTAGAAGAAGTAATAGATCTAAAAAATTATTGTTTTTACGTCTTCTCATTTACTCCTCATTCGCTTCTCTTTGTGAATAGTGTTTTATTTAAGCAATTTAAAGCTGTGCTTTTCACGTGAGCAAGCTCAACGTCTACGTCAAAGTGTAGATATCAGTTTTACTTTGTAGACGCGAAGCTTGCTTGCGTGACGGGCAAAGCCCGTAAAGTGACTTATTCACAAAGAGGTTATGAGGCGCTGCGCTTTTAGAGGCAGTGATAGATAAAAAAGATTGTTGTTGGTCTTTATATTTTCTCATTCGCTTCTCTTTGTGAAATAGATTTTACTTTGCGTGTAGTGGTACAAATATTTATAAACAAAAAAACGCGACACTTTATTGCTAAAGTGTCGCGTTTTTAATGCGTTATACACACAAACTTAAAGCAAATTACATGCTTTGTGCGTAGTTATATAGCGCCTTTAAAATTGTAAGATTTTTTTCGCTGTCGTCATGTTCATGCGCTAGGTTTTCAAGGGTGATCATAAAATCTTGCGCATTAATCGATGGTTGATCTTCCCCGTGCATTAACTTGTTTTGGCAATACTGGCGCCATTGGTCAAGCTCTTGCTGGTTTAGCGTTTCAGGCCAGTTACGGGCGCGGTACCTAAACAACAACGTATTAAACTTTTTATCTTCAAAGTCTAACTTCAACCCAGCCAATTCATCTGGTTTAGCATCACGAATAATCGCAAACTTAGCTTTATCGGCATGGCTTGTAAAACCATCGTAAAGTAAGTAGTCAACGTTAGTGGTTGCGCTGTAATCGCCTTGCTCGTTAAACACCTCAGTTACTTTATCGCGAAGGTCGGTATTGGCTTTTAAAATAGCTAAGTTAGCTAAGCACTGCTCGCGGTCAATCCCCAAACGGGCGGCATTCTCAGGCAATAATGTTTTAGCAGGGGCTAAAATAGGGCACTTATTTAAATGCACTAGTTTTAAGCCAACAGGTAAATCGCCTTCGGCTAAATCTAAGCGTTTGGTGTATAAACGTTTGCGTAATTCTTCAACATTTAAATCAATAAGTACTTGCGGGCTTTGAGTTAAATCAAAACAAATAACCGCGTTTTTATTAACCGGATGAAAGCTCATTGGTGCAACCCAGCTGGTACAGCCTTGCGTTGCAGGTATGCGCGACGTGGTATGCACCAGCGGCGTCATGTTAAATACATCAACCAACTCAGCAAGCGCTTTTTTACCACGCAAACCAAAAAAGAAGTTATACAGCTTTGGCTGTTTTTCTTTTATTAATTTAGCCAGTGCAATAGTGGCGGTTACATCGCTTAGCGCATCATGCGCTGCAGCGTGTTCAATACCATTGGCTACGGTTAAATGCTCTAGCTTAAAGCTTGGGCTGCCGTCTTCTTTTAACGGCCATTCAATGCCTTCAGGTCGTAGCGCGTAACAAGCACGTACTAAATCAATAATATCCCAGCGGCTGTTATTGTTTTTGTATTCGCGCTCGTATGGGTCGTAAAAGTTACGGTAAAAGCTATAACGGCTTACTTCGTCATCAAACCGAATACTGTTATAACCGGCAACACAGGTGTTTGGTACACTAAATTCGGCATGAATTTTTGCTATAAACTCAGCTTCAACCAAGCCTTTTTTCATCGCCACTTGTGGTGTAATACCCGTAATTAAACACGCTTCAGGGTGAGGCAAGTAATCCGCTTGCGGCTTACAATATTCAATAAGCGGCTCGCCAATAATATTTAAATCAAGATCGGTACGAATACCTGCAAACTGGCTCGGCTTATCCTTTTGTGGGCTAGCCCCCCACGTTTCGTAGTCGTGCCAATAGATTGTTGCTTGATTTTGCTCTTGATATGCCATGCTGAAAACCCTGAGTAGTTAACTTAAAATCGCCTAAATGCGAGCCAAGTTACTAAAATAATGAATTATTTAGATTATGGCATATGGGCGAGGGAGTTTATAGGTTTGGGTGATAAATGAGGTGTTTGAAAATTCAGTTTATTAATATAAAGAAAATGGATGAATAAATCTGAAATTATTTTCTTTAAATTCACTGCGGTTAATAAGAACTTTTAGATTGCTTTATAAACAATTGTTATTAACTTTTTTAACTGTTAAGTTATTTAATTCGGTTGAATGGAAGTTAATTTTTATCATATTAAGGAAGAGTAAAGCATGCATGAAATCAAATGCCCACACTGCAAAAAAGCATTCAAAATTGATGAAGCAGGATATGCTGATATTTTAAAACAAGTTCGCGATGATGATTTTGATCAGCAGTTACACAATAGGCTTGAATTAGCCGAAAAGGAAAAGTTGAATGCAGTTCAACTTGCTAAAAGTGAAATTAGCAATGAAATGCAAAAAGCAGCCACAGCTAAAGATTCTAAGATCCAAGAGTTAAAATCTTTATTAGAAACTGGAGAAGTTTCAAAAAAACTAGCCGTAACTGAAGCCTTAAGTAATGTTCAAAAGGAAAGGGATGCACTAGCTAATGAACTTGAACAGGCTAAACGAGATAAACAAACAAGTTCTGAACTTGCCTCGGCGAAACTTACGAATGAACTACAGGTAACAACGGCTACAAAAAATAAAGAAATTCAGGAATTAAAAACCAAACTAGATAACATTCAACTAGAGCAAAAAGTGGCTATTAGTGGCGCAGTAAATTTAGTTGAAAAAGAACGGGACGAATTAAAAAGTAGTTTGAAGCACGCCGAACTTGAAAAACAAATAGCTGAAAAATCTCTCAAAGATAAATATGAAACACAGATAAAAGATCGTGATGATGCTATTGAACGTCTCCGTGATATGAAAGCCCGAATGTCTACTAAAATGGTAGGTGAAACACTTGAGCAACACTGTGATACTGAATTTAATCGTATAAGATCGACCGCCTTTCCAAGAGCTTATTTTGAAAAAGATAATGATGCTCGTGGAGGAAGCAAAGGTGATTATATTTTTCGTGATACGGATGAAGCCGGTACTGAAATAGTATCAATCATGTTTGAAATGAAAAACGAAATGGATACTACGGTAACTAAAAAAAGGAACGAGGATTTTCTCAAAGAGTTAGATAAAGACAGGATAGAGAAAGGCTGTGAGTATGCCGTTTTAGTTTCTCTTCTTGAACCAGAAAGTGAGCTTTACAACTCAGGAATTGTAGATGTTTTTCACCGTTACCCAAAAATGTATATAGTCCGTCCACAATTTTTCCTTCCAATCATTACGTTACTACGTAATGCATCTATGAAATCACTTGAATACAAAACTGAACTTGCCCTAGTTAAAGCACAGAGTGTAGATATAACAAATTTTGAAAATGATCTAGATTCATTCAAAACAGCTTTCGCTAAAAACTATGATTTAGCATCCAGAAAATTCCAAACAGCAATTGATGAAATTGATAAATCTATTGACCACCTGAAAAAAACCAAAGATGCGTTAATGAGTACAGACAGAAACCTTCGTCTTGCCAATGATAAATCACAGGACGTCACAATTAAAAAGCTAACACGTCGTAATCCAACGATGGCTGCTAAGTTTGATGAATTGAGTGATGCCAGTTCTTCTGATGACAAGTAATAATTTGGTTAAAGCATAAATATATAAAATGTAATTAATAGAATGGAAGCGAAGTAATATGCACGATTATCATGATCCAGTTAGGCATTTGAAATATCTTCGGCAGTCGTTATCTCAAGATAATGAAGCAATTGGTTTTTTTATTTCAGCTGGCTGTCCTTTATCCGTAAATATGCCTGATGGCCAATGGCCGTTAATTCCTGATGTTAAAAGCCTTACTATTCATATCAATGAGCAATTTAAAGCTAATACTCAATATCAATTGCTACTAAAGGTACTCCAAGAAGCTGGAAAAAATGTAGAAAATATAGAAGACATTCTTAGCTTTTTAAGGAGTCTATTATTGGTATCGAAAGGAGGGGCTGTAAGGGGGTTAACTGAGAGTGAATTGTTAGATCTAGAGAATAAAATTTGTTCAGTAATTGTAGCAAAGCTTGATGTGACCCTACCAGATCAAGAAACACCTTACCATCGCTTGTGTAAATGGATGGGATCTATAGATAGGAAAGTAGCTGTTGAAATATTTACCACAAATTACGATTTACTGATAGAGCAAGCATTAGAGGATTCAGAGGTTCCTTATTTTGATGGTTTTGTTGGATCTCGAAGATCTTTTTTTGATTTAAGAGCTGTCGAGGATTCTTTAATCCCTATACATTGGTCAAGGCTTTGGAAAATACATGGATCAATTAATTGGTACCAAGAAACTGAAAAAGATAAAGAAGGTAAAGATGTTAAAAAAGTCTACCGCTCTTCTGAAATTAAAGAAGGTGCATCACACTTAATATATCCATCACACCTTAAATACGAAGAAAGTAGGAAGATGCCTTATCTTGCTTTAATAGACCAATTAAATAGGTTTATAAGAAAAAAATCATCACTTTTAATTTTATCAGGCTATTCATTCAATGATGGGCATTTGAACGACACTATCGTCAATGCACTAAAAGCAAACCCAACAGGAATGGTACTTGGTCTTATGTTTGATACTTACGAATCAAAGAATGTCGAAGGAGAATTAGTTGACCGCTATCCGGAAGCATATAGGCTAGCAAATAAACGACACAATCTTAATATCTGGACGTATGACAAAGCAATAATCGGCACAAATACTGGTTCTTGGAGCGCACCAAAACATGATGACTATGACTATGATATTAAAAAATTTATTCATCGTAGTGACGCTGATGATGATGGGAAATTTGATACATTAATTAAGCTTGGTGACTTTTCTGTGTTTACCAATTTCCTGAAAAAGATAATTGGTTCTTCAAAGGAAGGGAAGGATGCCTAATCAAGAAACATACCTTGGTGATGTACAAGATGTCAGCGGTACTACAGTCAGTATTTCACTATCAGCAGAATCACTAACTGGTTTTGTATACATTGATGGACAGGGCTACAGAGTTGGTCAAATCGGTAGCTTTGTTAGGATACCAGTTGGCTATATTAATTTGTTTGGAATTATTAGTCAGGTTGGAGCAAGTGCGGTACCTAAAAACCAAATTGAAAACGAGGTTGTCGGCAATAGATGGATGACAATTCAGTTAATAGGAGAAGGTCCAAAAAATGGATTGTTTCAACGAGGCTTATCTCAATACCCTACTATAGGAGATGAAGTCCACCTAGTATCAGAAAAAGAACTTAAAAATATTTATGGGCAACCTGATAAACCTTACTTTGTAAAACTTGGGCATGTCTCCAATGCAGACTCTATACCCGCATTAGTTGATGTAAATAAATTGGTTACTCGGCACTCTGCTGTTGTAGGTACAACAGGCTCAGGTAAGTCTACGACAGTGGCAAGCATTATGAACGCATTGTCAGATGTTGAAAGATATCCATCTTCGCGAGTGATCATGCTCGACCTTCATGGTGAATACGGGCAAGCATTACAAGACAGAGCTTACATTTATAAAATTGATGGTAATTATAAATCAAAATTAAAAGAGAAAAAATTATACATTCCCTTTTGGGCGTTAAATTTTGACGAATTGTGCGAAATAAGTTTTGGGGAATTTAAAGACGAAAAAGTCAAAAATGTTGTTATGGAACGAGTTCTAAAACTTAAATTAGATTCGCTGAAAATATCGCCTAGAAAAGGGGCATCAGCTGATACTCTCAGTGTAGATTCCCCAATCCCATTTAGTATTCATCAGTTATGGTATGAATTATATGTTGAGACGTTTGGAACATATTATAAAGTAGCAGGTATACAACCAATCGATAGCCTTGCTTATGAGAAAGATGCAAATGGGATTGATTTAATTGGTGATGCTTCTAAAGGAATCGCTCCTGTTTTTAAACATGTGGAAACTGGAGCTGGTGAGGCTAAGATTAATTATTTACCAGGATCGCATCAAATAGGAAAACAGCTTTTATTGTTAGGGACAAAACTTAGAATTCCAAGATATGATTTCATTTTTAAGCCTGATAATTGGTTGCCAGATAAAGATGGTAAAGTTGTAGATGATTTAAATTTATTACTTAAAAATTGGATAGGTAGTGATAGGCCTGTGACCATTTTAGATCTCTCAGGTATTCCAGCTGATATTTTACAAACAACAATAGGTGCGTTACTTCGATTGCTTTATGAGGCACTATTTTGGGCTAGAAACCTATCTCAAGGAGGCCGTCATCGACCTTTATTAATTGTTATGGAAGAAGCGCATATATATTTAAACAATGACTCTAAAGGGATGGCATCTAAGATTGTTCAAAGGATAGTTAAAGAAGGTCGGAAATATGGTATTGGAGCTATGATTGTGAGCCAAAGACCATCGGAAATTAACCCGACAATACTTTCACAATGCGGTACTTTCTTTGCGTTGAGATTATCAAACGCTACAGATAGAGGACATATAACATCGGCTATATCTGATAATTTAGATGGTTTAACGGGGATGCTGCCAATATTAAGGACAGGCGAGGCAATAATATTGGGTGAGGCAGTTAAGCTTCCAATGCGGACAACCATTCAAGCTCCACCGAAGAATAGGCGTCCAGATAGTCAAGACCCTATCATTTATGATGAAGTACCTATTGAAGATTCACAAAACCCAGGTGGATGGGGGCTTGATATGGAACCTAATCCTAATTATGAAGAGCTCATTGAAACTTGGAGATCACAAAACCCTAAAATTGATAAAGTTAAATAACAAGGAAATAATTATGAATATGATAAATGTTGATTCTAGTAATGTAGCAGCAGTTGGCTATGATGAAGAGAGTACTACACTTCAAGTAGAATTTAATAACGGAAGTGCATACCAGTACTTTGATGTTCCAGAGCATTTGTTTAACGGTTTACGGGACGCTGACTCAGTTGGTGGTTTCTTAGCTGCAAATATTAAAGGAAGTTATCGTTACTCCAAAGTGTAATAAAGTTATTTAATCGAAGCCTATTAGCCTTAGCTAATGGGCTTTTTTGATTTCACCGCGATAGTAAAATGTCTTTATTAAACATAGTATTTGATATAATTGAAGAAAAATGCATTCGAATATTAACTTAGTACATTATATGCTGTAGTTTATTAAAAATTTATTTTAAATTAGACTAAAGTCTATAGGTTAGATTTATTCACTTATTAGGTTTGTTTTAATCGTTTGTCGGTTTTGTGTTAATTCTCTAAAGTTCAGTTGTCGGCAACAAGCACGGCTTAACCAACAGGACTACGACCATGAAACTTACTCTTATCAAAACTATCGCTCTTAGCTCACTACTTACATGTTCAGCTGCTGCAATGGCTGAGCAAAGTGATTACAAATTAATGGTTATTGAAACTGCAACAGCGCCACAGCCACTTGAGCAATCATTTAATAGCTGCGCACTGAATGTTAAGTCAAAAAATTACGCTGAGGCTGAAGCAATTTGTACTAAAGCAATTGCGCTTTTAAAAGACGCAGATGGCCCTAAATTTAAAGTACGCCAACTTACATCGTTTGCATTAAGTAACCGTGGTGTTGCACGTTTAAAAGCGAACAACGACACTGCTGGCCTTGCTGATTTATACGAAGCAAACCAAATGTCTACAAGTACAATGGTATCGCACAACTTAACTCGCGCTAAAGAAGAGCTTTCTTTATAAACACTTTATAAAGTGCTTACCAAAAGCATGTTATAAAATAGCGAGAGTAAAAAAGCCCATGTTAGGTTAATTCCTAACATGGGCTTTTTGTTTTATTTAATGCGTGAGTTAATACTTTAATAGAGTAGGGTGTGTATTTATAATTAATATTTTGGGTATGCTTGTTTAGGCTACGCGAATATAATGCGAGATAACCGAATAAAAAATAATAACCCTTCTGCTTTGCTTGTTTTGAGCAAGGTATCATTAAATAAATATTGAGATTTAAACCATGGCACCAGGAACCAGCCTAAGCGTACTTGAAATAAGTGCGATATTTTTATCAATTACCGCGTTACTCACCTATGTAAACCATCGCTTTATTGGCTTGCCAACAACCATTGGCGTTATGGTTATTTCGATGCTTTTATCTATCGGCGCTATATTTTTGGGCTTTTTAGGGTTTGATGATCTTATAGATTACGAAGTGAGCTTGCTCGATCAGTTAGATTTTACTGAAGTTTTGCTTGATGGCATGCTCTCTATGCTGCTTTTTGCTGGGGCGCTACATGTAAATGTTAGCGATTTAAGGCGCTATAAATTGCCAATCGGTATTTTGGCCTGTGTTGGTACGTTGCTATCAACGGTTATTATTGCAGGCGCGCTTTATTTAGTGCTTCCTTTGCTCGGTTTTGATTTAGCGTTTATTTGGTGTTTACTGTTTGGCGCATTAATTTCGCCAACCGATCCGATTGCGGTAATGGGAATTTTACAATCTGCGGGTGCGCCTAAAAGTATTGAAACCGTGATTGCGGGTGAATCGTTGTTTAACGATGGTATAGGCGTGGTTATTTTTGTGCTTTTATTGGGTGTTTTATCAAGTGGTGATATTCCTACAACCTATTATGTAGCGCACACGCTGGCGGTAGAAGCCGGTGGCGGTATTGTTTTTGGTTTGGTATTAGGTGGTATTTTATATTACTTACTTAAAAGTATTGATAGTTACCAAGAAGAAGTACTACTTACTTTAGCGGGCGTTATTGGTGGCTATGCACTGGCTAGCCATTGGCATTTGTCGGGCCCACTTGCAATGGTAATGATGGGGCTAATGGTGGGCAATCATGGACGTAGTATGGCTATGAGCGACAAAACACGCCATTACGTTGATTTATTTTGGGAGCTGATTGACGAAATTTTAAATGCCATTTTATTTGTACTCATAGGGCTTGAAGTCGTCATGATTGCATTTTCGAGTAATTTGTTTATTGCTGGTGGCTTAACAATTTTAATCGCGTTACTCGCACGTTTAATTGTTGTGGGTATAACAACCACTACATTTAATAAGCAATTAGAGTTGCCATCTGGCGCATGGAAAGTTTTAACCTGGGGTGGCTTGCGTGGTGGTATTTCGGTTGCACTGGTATTGCAACTACCTGATGGGAACGAGCGCGATATTTTGTTGGCTCTCACTTATGCGGTTGTGGTTTTTTCTATTTTAATTCAGGGTTTGAGTATTGGTAAAGTAGCCAAAACTATCCGTTAAATATAAATCGGTTAGATCAAACCTGTTAAATGTAATTTATTATAAAGCGTGTGAAATAGCTGTATTTCACACGCTTTTTATTTTTCTTATAAAAAAGGGTAATTAAAACGTAAAGCTGAGCTGCACACCGCTGTAAATATGTTCTTGTGCTTCCCAGTAGTCGCCATCTATTTGGCGTGCTCGGGTAAATACTTCTATTTTAAATGGCTTAAAGTGATAACCCGCACCTATACCTGCGTAACCGTCTATGTCGTTGTTCGATTTTTCTATTTGGTAGGTGTTATCGCCTCTATCGTTTTTAAAGGCGAGTTCGAACAGATCTAAGCCTAGCTCGGCGTATATAAAAAAGTCATTGAAATAACCAAGCTTCATGCCATTGTCCCACGTTATAAATTCTTCTTGCTCGCCTTGTTTATTATCGATTACTGCCGCGCCAATTGCGCTGGTAAAAACAACACCAAAGTTACTGTAATTTTGTTTGACCATCATTTCTACACCCGCAGATGTAATGCTGCTATCACCATTAAATTCTGATTTTATAAACATACCGGTGTTAGGCATGTCATTACCGAGCAAAAGCCTTGCGTTAGCATTTTGGCTAAATGATAAAAGCGTGCTTAATAAAACAAAAAGAGGAAGTATGTGTTTCAAAAAAGTTAATCCATTAATGATGAAAAGTTACCAGAGGCGTAATTATAAATACATAACTTAGTATTGCATGTAATTAAATGTATAAATTTGTTTGATTGTTATTCAGCTACGCCAAAGTAAGGTGTTTAAAATAAAACCAACTAAAAAAAGGCATAAAGAATTATATACATTTTAAAATGTAAAGTAGCGATTTTAGGCACGATTATTGGTTCGTAAGTTATTTAAATATATAGAAAAAGTTTAAACGTATTAGACTAAGGTCTATAGGTTAATTTTTCTCACTTATTAGGTTTGTTTTAATCGTTTGTCGGGGTTGTGGTAATTCACTAAAGTTCAGTTGTCGGCAACAAGCACGGCTTAACTAATCAGGAATATGACCATGAAACTTACACTTATCAAAACTATCGCTCTTAGCTCACTATTAACATGTTCAGCTGCTGCAATGGCTGATCAAAGTGATTACAAATTAATGGTTATTGAAACTGCAACAGCGCCACAGCCACTTGAGCAATCATTTAATAGCTGCGCACTGAATGTTAAGTCAAAAAATTATGCGCAAGCGGAAGCAATTTGTACTAAAGCAATCGCACTTTTAAAAGACGCAGATGGCCCTAAATTTAAAGTACGCCAACTTACGTCATTCGCATTAAGCAACCGTGGTGTTGCACGTTTAAAAGCGCATAACGATACAGCTGCACTTGCTGATTTATACGAGGCATCAAAATTGTCTAACAGCTCAATGGTATCGCACAACTTATCTCGTGCTAAAGAAGAATTATCGTTATAAAAAACCTTTATAACGCGTTTTATAAAGTGCTTACTACAGCATGATATAAAATAGCGAGAGTAAAAAAGCCGATGTTGGGTTAAACCCCAACATCGGCTTTTTCGTGTTTATTAACTTTGTACTGTGTTATTAAAAAATAAAAAAACTGTATTCTGCTATTTATTGTTTATTGTTTAGTGATTTGCATGGTTTTTAACTAATTGTAATTATTAAGTATTTTTATAGATGTTAGACTAAAGTCTATAGGTTAGATTTATTCACTTATTAGGTTTGTTTTTATCGTTTGTGGTAATTGAGCTAACACTCTAAAGTTTAGTTGTCGGCAACAAGTACGACTAACAAATACCAATTTTATTAAAACATGATTATTTTAGCGAATTAAATAACTCACTAACGGCGTTAAAAAATTACTTATATAGAACGACTATATTTCATAATTTTTGCCTTGTTATTAAGCTATTTACTTGACGCTAAAAAAGATCACTAGTTTAAACAATTGCCATAACAGGAATATAATCATGAAATTTACACTTTTAAAAACCATCGCTCTTGGCTCATTATTAACTTGCTCAGCTGCTGCAATGGCTAATCAAGGTGATTATAAATTAATGGTTATTGAAGACTCTGTAACTGCAGCCCCAGCATTTGAAAAATCATTTAATAGCTGTGCTTTAACTGTTGAATCAAAAAACTACGAAGAAGCAGAAGCTATTTGTACACAAGCAATTGCTTTACTTAAGCAAAGCCATGGTCCGCGTTTAAAAGTACGTGAACTTACATCGTTTGCATTAAGTAACCGTGGTGTAGCACGTATTAAGGCTCAAAAAGACACTGCGGGTATTTCTGATTTATATGAAGCGGTTCAAATTTCTAAAAACTCACTTGTAACGCATAACTTAACTCGTGCTAAAAAAGAGTTATCTTTATAAGAATGCTTGCATAAAGCACTTATAATTTAGCGAGAGTATAAAAGCCCATATTAGGTAGCACCTAATATGGGCTTTTTTGTATGTTTGCATAACCGTAGTTACTTATAAATACACTCATTTTAATAAAACAGCTTTACTGAATAATAGTGCTCTTAAGAGTGATTTTTATAGCCTTACGTTACTAATTTATATTGGTAAGTACTTGTTACCTAAAACATAGATCTATAAATATAGAAACATAGGTAAAAACATTATTTTTTGACGTGACTAAACTGTGCAGTAAAACGGGATTGTTTTGTTTAAGTTGTTGTTTTTAATTAATAATAAAGTCTAATGTCTTTGACTTTAATCTATTTTTATTTAAAATCGAAGTAATATATATTTTATAGCATTGACGACACGTGGATGCTAATCACTGTTTTGTGATAAATAGCTAGATATTATCTTGGTTTTAATTTTTAGTCCCACCTCCATATTACTAAAAATTAAACAAGGAATAGAGTAGTTATTAACTTGCGCAATAAAAATAAAAAGCGCAAATAAAGGGATTTAAAAATGCAATTCAAACTAAAAAAAATAGCTGCCTTGTTATTCGGGGTGGGTATTAGCCTTTCTGTATTTGCCGAAGATATAGAGCTATACGTAAACCATAATGTTGAAACCGACGAAAACCCTCGCGTGCTTATTGTGTTTGATACATCAGGAAGTATGAAGACTAAGCTGCCTAATGGGGGCCCTAAAAAAATCGATGCTGGTATAAGCGCGATGACCCAATTAGTAAGTGATAACAGCTCGATTGATTTTGGTTTAATGCGTTTTTATAGTTCATATGGTGGATATGTTTTATCTGATGTTGGGACTGATCACGATACTATCACGGATAAAATCGAAGAATTAAGTGCGGGTGGAAGCACGCCTTTAGCTGAGACTCTGTGGGAGGCTTATCGATACCTAAGAGGTTGGTATGTTGATTATGGTCGAAATAAAGGTGATAGGGATTATTCTGCCGAAACAGGGAATCGATATGACGGCTATGATTCTAAATACATCTCGCCCTTTAAAGCTGTTCAAGGTTCTGATGAGCGCTGTGACAACTCTATTAATGTGATTTTAATGACCGACGGTGATCCCTACAACGATAATCAGTCAGACTCAGATATAAAAGCATTATACAAATCTACTTTTGGCTCAAACCCAGCTAAAACAAGTGGCAGTTATTTAGCCGCTTTAGCTCAGATAATACATGGTACAAGAGATGTAGAGGTGGATTTGTACGACACCACGCCAGAGGTTGCTGATACCGGACGCGTTTTTACTATCGGTTTTGGTAGTGGCATGAGTACAAATGGTAAAAAGTTATTAGAAAAAACCGCTTTATTGGGAGGAGGCGAGTACTTACATGCAGATACATCGACTGAACTTTCTGAAGCACTTAATAATACAATATCGAAAATACGCGAAGTTAACGATAGTTTTTCATCTCCTACGGTAGCAAGTAACAATGTTGACCAAACACGTAGCCGAGAGTCAATTTACTTTGCGATGTTTTACCCTGAAACAGGCGCACGTTGGAGCGGAAATTTAAAAAAGCTTAAAGTGTCTGGTGCAAATATAGTCGATTCAACTGATAAAATAGCTCTTGATGAAAATGGGTTAATTGATGAGAAAGCTCGAACTTTTTGGCTGCCAACTAATAAGCCTGCAGATGGGAATTTAGTAGCTCAGGGTGGCGTAAATTTACTTTTATCAACTTTAGACCCTGATAGCCGTAAAATCTACATAGATAAAACGGGCAGTATTATTGATTTTACTTTTGATAAAGTACAAACCATTTTAAATTTAGCGACAAGTACAGTTACCGATCTTGCCCCTGATTTGATTCCTAATATCGGGTTAACTTTACAGGAGAGTGATATTAACTGGGCACGAGGGGTTGATGTTGATAATGAAGATGGTGATGACTCATCAGTAGATCAGCGAATCAATATTTTTGGCGATCCTTTGCATTCAAAACCGGTATCTATAGATTACGGCGATGGAAGTATTCATATACTTGTTGGTACCAATGCCGGCTTTTTACATATGTTCGAAGACAAAGGCGATACTGTTGAAGAAAGGTGGGCTTTTACACCTGCTGCCTTATTAAAAAACATTCCGGCTTTGCGGAGTAATCTCGCAAATACAAAAGTGTATGGCATGGATGGCCCTATAAGTGTGTTCTTTAATAATAAAAGTTTAAACACTGATGGTTTAAATGATGGCGTTGTTAAAGCAAGTGAGGGCGATGAAGTTTGGGCATTTACAGGCATGCGCCGAGGCGGTAAAAATTACTACGGCCTGGATATAAGTGACCCAAAAAAACCTAAAAAATTATGGAATAAGCCAATTGTTGGTGGCTCTGAAGAATTTAAATATTTAGCACAAACATGGTCTAAACCTCAAATTGCTTACATTAAAGCGTTTGGTGAGGATCCATTGCTGATATTTGGCGCAGGCTACGATACAAACAAAGATAATGCGATTAGAACAACAGATGAAACCGGGCTAGGTATTTACATTGTTAATGCTAAAACTGGCGAAAAGGTATGGGCGCTCACTCCAGATGAACATGGTTTTACCGGAGAGCACAGTATTGCAGCGGATGTAACTACGCTTGACTCAGATTACGATGGGTATATTGACCGAATTTATGCAACCGATACTGGCGGTAATATTTGGCGTGTAGATATTCCCACCGATGATGAAGATGAGATTACTCACTTTAAACTTGCTGAACTTGGCAGTACATTAGCGTCACAAGACAGACGTTTTTTTTATAAACCGTTAGTTGCTAGAACGCTGTTTAGTAAAGTTACTAAGACCAATTATGGTGGTGAAATGATCACCACCCGTTTAGACACCCCGTACGACGCAATTGTGATAGGCAGCGGAAATCGCTCAAACCCACTTGCTACTAATGAGCAAGATCAGCTGTATATGATCCGTGATGAAAACACCCTAACAAAAATATTTACTGAATTTCCAGCCCCAATAGTGCCAGATGATTTAATGAAAATGAATGAAGACCCATTTGGTAATGCACTTGATGACGTAGATAAATTTGTTAATCTTGAAGTTAAGTTAGCCGAATTTAAAGGGTGGCGATACGAATTAGGGACGGGCGAAAAGTCCCTTGCTGCAGCAACGGTCGTTGGTGGGGTTGCTTACTTTACTTCCTTTACGCCTGCATCTTCATCATCAACACAAAACCAATGTTCGTTAACGGGTGGCGGTGGTTCGCTTTATGCCTTTCATTTGCATTATGGAACGAAGGTTTATGACGATGTGAAATTTGCAACAAGTAATGATGTACCAGATACACCGAAACTATTTTTTGGGGAAGGCCCGTCGTGTGCAGATAATGATGCTGATGGTAAGTGCGATTGGGATGATGCAACGGATGTAACGCAAGTTAGTCAGTTTTATTTAATAGGCCCTGGGGTTAAAGGTTCTGATAAGCCGATAAAAGCTATTGAAATACTTGGGCCAAATTTAAATGTTGAAGGTGGAAAAGTTAAGCTAGTAAATGGCGCTGAACCAATTGGTTTTGGCTTTAAAACCCAACAAACATATATTTATAAACGCGAAGAAAACGATAGTCAGGCACATTAAAAACACAATGCAATAAACATAAGCCACCTTAATTAGGTGGCTTTTTAATTTTAAGAGCGAATCAAAAATGCTGATGGTTTGCTTATATAATTGTTTTATAGTTATCGAAGCGCTCTAAACCAACCCATGTATGATACACATTCGTTTACAAAATACTGCCTATCACTCAAGCCCTTTATTTTAGGTACCTGTAGTCCATATTAGTCAACAATAGCTGGTCTTAGTTATATTTAATTAACAAATGTAAGAGCAAAATTTAACATGACGTGTCACCATATAGGTACAGGGCATGTTAACTTGTTGCCATCCCCCCATAAATATTCAATAAATTTCTGTTGTTTAAATTTACTTGTTATTTATTAAAGTAACCAATTCAATTTATAACAATATGATTTTTAATAATAATTAAAGTGCAAAAAAGGAAATCTTTGTATGTCTTTTAAAAAAAGTCAGTTAGCTATTTCATTAGCGTTTACGCTAGGCCTTGTTGGATGTGGCGGCGGTGGCGATGATAAAGTGGTCGTTGTAGAGCCAGTTGTAGCTAAGCCTGACCCTATAAAAGTAGACCCCGTAGAAGTTAACACTATCTCTCTTACTGGAAAGGTTATTGATGGCTATGT
Organism: Pseudoalteromonas sp. NZS127_1; assembly: GCF_015864295.1. Classification (NCBI taxonomy): domain Bacteria; kingdom Pseudomonadati; phylum Pseudomonadota; class Gammaproteobacteria; order Alteromonadales; family Pseudoalteromonadaceae; genus Pseudoalteromonas; species Pseudoalteromonas sp. NZS127_1. The sequence goes on from NZ_JADYXO010000001.1 coordinate 16,161, forward strand.
ATCTGGTGCAATAGTATGGCTAGATATTGATGGCGATGGTACTTTTGATGAGCAAACAGAACCTTCTGTAGTCTCTGAAGAATCGGGTAATTATAGTTTTAATTTTACAGAAGAGCAGGCGCTGTGTGTGCCGTATTCAACTATGTATGTTGATGTACCGGTTGGTGCAATTGACGAAGATTTAGGAGAGGTAACACAAGCGTATCAAATGTCATTTCCGCCCTCAATTGAGGCTTTGACTGATGAAGATATTCGAAATATATCCCCTTTAACAACCGTTATTTGGGAGCAGTTAAGCCTTCAATTACAAAAAAGTGGTAACAATAATTTAAGTTGTGATGCACTTAAAGAAAATACTGAGCTACTTGCAAACCTTCAAAGCGAAATAACAAATGTTATGCAAAACTTGGTTGCGCATTATAATTTGTCGACAGAGCAAATTTACTCAGATTTTATTGCTACTAACGACAGCGACGCTTACGACAGAGCACAAGCAATTGTTAAGGGACTAAAAGCGGCCTATAAATTCAAGCAAGAGCTAGATGCTCAGTATCCTGATGCAGAAGAAGTAAGAGCAGTGATTTACCAGGACACAGCAAAAGATGCAGAGTATGGATTTGAAAATGCATGGTACCGCGACAAAGTTATTTTTGCAGGCGCTGAGCTTATTTATGAGCAAGTAAAGCTTCAAAATACAGACGAACTCGACAAAATTGACGTTATTTTGTCTCGATTGGATTCAACAGATACGCCTTGGGGCGAAGAATCGTTAAATGGAAAATTAACAGTTAGAGACGATGTTTACATTAACGCCGATCGTACTTACCGATGCTCTAGCATTGAGAACGTTAGTTTTGAGCAAAGTAATGTGCTTTATGGCGTTGATAATACAAGCCCATCGGTTAACTTCCCAACAGCAGATGAATGCATTAGTGCTAATTTAGATACACCGTTCGAGCGAGGTTTTAGCATTAGCTATACTGAGTCAGGATCGTTTTACCAAACTGACTTTGCCTTTAGAGAGGAAAATGCTGACTTTCAAACATTATCTGATTGGGTAAATGTTAAAGACAAAGCTGCTGATTTAGAAACTCAAGATTTAGTTACTGTAATCGCTGCTATGCCTTATAAGTTTGATGACGAAACATCTATTGATGCTAGCTTTTGGCGTAAATATAAAACCACAGACAACGTACGTATTATTAAAACGATTGAAGGGAAATGGTTTAGAGATACTCGCCAAGAAGATGGAACAATGCTGCATGAGTGCGGTGAAAATGGTGTTGACTGGGTGCAATGCGAATAATTTAAAAGGCACTTTAATAAATATTAGCTTAATGCCAGTCAGTTAATAACTGACTGGCATTTTTTGTTTGAAAAAGCTTACTTTTATGTGCGCTTATAACTGTATACCTGATGAACTTTATTTTTAATCTGTTTTTTACTCGGGTTTACTGTAAAATTACTGGGTTAACATTTGTTAAGTGATGCTTACAATTGTTATTGCTCATTAAGTATTTAAACTAATTTAAGTAGAGCTTATGATTTTTTATATTATAGGGTTAAGTTTACTTGTTATTATTTTATGCGTTGCGCTTTATGTAATTTACAGCAATGTACATAAAAGTCGGGTAAGAAAATCCAAGGAATACAACGTACTGTTTGATAAAGACACGATAGTTGATGATTTAATCACTCAACTAACAGAAAAAAATCAAACACAAGAAAACCAAGATAAAACAGCTAAAGGTAAAGAAGAAATCCTTGCAACATTTGTTGAGTTACATCGCTCTGGTAGCTTTTGCGCACATTTGAGTGAACAGGAAATTATTTACTTTGTTAAAAAGAAATTAAACATGGAGAGTAATAAAAATGGATAGCGAAAAAGCAGTCCCAGCAGTGAAAAGTGACTCATTTATGAGTCGATTTGGTCGTCGTAATGTAATTGTTGTTTCATCAATTGTTGTTGTATTAGCCGTAATTGCAACCCTTACATCGCAAGTTGTTTCGTGGAATGAAGCAGATGAGCGTTTAGTACATCAATCGGCTTTTACAGGTAACTTAACCGTAATAAATCAAGCCGGCCCTTATTTAAAAGCGTTTGGTACTACATCGGCTTATAAAAAAGTAATTTCGATTAACTTTACGGGCGATGCCGGTGCAACAGCAAGCGCAATTGTACCGCTAATACCTATTCGATTTTTAGACACTACAACAGGTGGCGCACGAGGTGTTTCTCGTTTTAGATTGCCAGGCAATGTACCAGCAGCTGAATCGGGTGCTTTACGTGGTTTACTTAAAATACACGAAGAGTTTGGTTCACAAGAAACATTAATATCTAATTTATTAATGCGCGCAACCACTGAAAATGTAAAAGCGTCGGCGCGTATGATGTCGGTAGAGCAACATTACTCTGGTGGTAATGGTCAATTAAGCCAAGATTTTGCTGATCAATTAACAAACGGTATTTTTGTTACTGAACAAATTATTAGTACGGGTGAGCGCGATAAATCTGACGATTTAGGTAATTTAAGTAAACAGCAGCGTGTCACTATTAATATTAAAATGGACGATGAAGGTAATACACTGCGTAATGCACCTATTTTAGGCGCTTACGGTATTACAGTAGTTGATGCCAGCATTATTGATATTGACTATGAAAGCAAAGTAAATGCTCGCCTTGAAGCGCAAAAGCAAGCTGCTGCTGATGAAGCACTAGCGCGTCAAAACCTTAAAAAAGCTGAGCAACAAGCACGTACTGAAGTGGCTTTAGGTGAACAAGCAATTGCTAAGCAACGTGCTGAATCTGAAAAGCTAAAAATAAAAGAGCAAATTGATGCTGAGCGAATTAAGGCAAATGCTATTATTTCTGCGCAGCAACGAGTGGCTGTAAAAGCGGAGCTTGCAAAAGAACAAGAAGAGATTTTAAAGCAACAACGCTTAGAAGCATTAGGTATGGACGTTTTAGCTGAGGCTCGTTTAAGAGCTAAGTCTGCTGCACTTGATCCTAAGTATGTATTTGATGAAACGCTAAAAGCAGAAGTTAAAATTCAAACTGCTTTATTTACAAGCTTAGGTAATAGCCGTTTAGTGCCTGAAATTGTAATAGGCGCAGGCCAAGGCGAGCAAAGTAATGGCTCTGAATTTATGCGTTTATTAGCCGCTGACGCTGCATTGAGTCTTAAAAAGCGTTTAGAAAAAGATAAAAAATAAACGTTAGTTAAGTATTGTACAAATAATAAAAACGTTGGCTGACTTACATCGGCCAGCGTTTTTTATTGCGTAAATTTTGTTATTGTACTGTTTAGGTAAGCCTTGAGGCTTATTAAACATGTATTTAGGTAATAAAAGGTAAATAGTGAGCAGTTATGGATTCGAACAGTAATCAGTTTATTTTAGATTTAGGACAAGAGCATATTACCATTCAGCGACGATATGAAGCACTGGGAGCGTTTAACGATTTTTTGATTGCAGTGTGGTTTTTAATTGGCAGTTTTTTCTTTTTAAATGATGCATTAGTGCAAAGTGGCACATGGTTGTTTATAGCGGGCAGTGCTCAATTGCTTATAAAACCTGTTTTGAAGTTGATCAGCTTAGTACATGTTAGTCGGGTATTTCATTCAAATAAAACACCATAAATAAAACCATAAATACGACTCATGATGAGTTCAGTTATTATGGCTAATAATTTACCTTTATAGGTAAATCACTGGTTATGTAAATACCAAGGATTGAAAAGTGAAAGTACTAAAGTGGATTGTAATTGGAGTAGCGGCTTTATTAGTTATAGGTTTACTAATTCCCGAAAAAATAATGATCCCGGTACAAGGTGCCACAAGTAAAGATTGGAACCATAACACTTTTTGGTACGAGCCTTGGGGCAGATCGGGTGTACACAAAGGAATTGATATTTTTGGCACAAAAAATACCCCCGTAGTCGCCTCAACAAACGGGATAGTTATATTTTCAGGTGAGCTAACCCGAGGCGGTAAGGTGGTTGCGGTACTTGGGCCTAAATGGCGTATACATTATTTTGCGCATTTAAATGACTACTCAGTAAGCACAGGTGATGTAGTAAGCATAAACAGTCAAATTGGCTTGCTGGGTGACACCGGAAATGCGGCAGGAAAACAGCCTCATGTACATTATTCTATTTTATCGTTAGTGCCCATGCCTTGGCTTTATACAACGCAAAGCCAAGGCTGGAAAAAGATGTTTTTTTTAAGTCCACACGATAAATTAAAAACTAATTAGCCTGCAACTGGGGTTTTACCCGCGCGAATATTTTTAATGCTTTTAATAAACATATAAATACAGGTAGTGATTAAACAGCCTGCTAAATAAAACACAATACCGTTGGGTGCATCAGATAAATTTGCAGCAAGCATAGGGCCAAATACCGAACCAATACTGTAACTTAAAAGCATAACCTCAGTTGCCGAGACTATTTTTGCCATTGGCAATGAGTCGCACGCAAGTGTTATAGCAATTGGGTAAAGTGCAAAGCTGCACGCGCCTAGTATTAAGTAGCTCACTATTAATCCTGTTAAAGTGTTTGCTTGTAATATACCCACAGCACCGGCTGCACCTACTAAACAAAACATACCCATTAATAAGCTTTTTTCAAGCCGAGTAGATAAGTAACTCACGAGCGGCTGCACAACCATGCCGCCTAAAATAATAACCGCCATAAGTGTGCCTGTGTACTGAGCTTGATCAGCTTGCGCTGCAATATAAACCGGCATTAAGCCGTAAATAGGGCCCAGTAATAAGCCCGATGCTAAGCATCCGAGCATAGCTGGGTGGCTTAGTGTTTTTATTTCTTTTAGTGGTAGTTTTTCAAGGTGCTGTTTTTCGGGCTGACCTTTGGTTATTAACAAAGGCGCTAAAATAGCTAAAAATAATAACGAGGCTACAAATAAATAAGGCGTTGAACCTTCGGTGCCAAGCGGCCCTATAGCAAGCTGACCTACGGCGCTACCCCCATAAAGTGAGGTCATGTATAAGCCCAAACGTTTAGCACGCGACTTTGCTGTGTTGGTCATTAATAACCAAGACTCAACAACGACAAACACACCGGCAACAGCAATACCTGCAATAAAGCGAGCCGCTAACCAGTTACCCATATTTGGAATAGCAAGCTGTGCCAGTACGCTTACAATTAATAAGCTTAAAAATAATATAAAAGCGAATCGATGACCTATTTTTACCACCACGCGTTCAATGGTTGTAGCGCCAACAAGTAAGCCAAAGTAAAAAATGCTCGCAAGCCAAGGCGCTAGGTTTTCATCAAGTTTAAATGCGGGTAACGACAGCGGAATAAGGCTCATTAAAAAGCCGGATGCGATAGCAAAAAATGACAGCCCGATAACGGGTGCTAAAGGGTTATTAGAGGTGCTTGTGGCGGCTGATTCGGCCATTTGTGTTTATCGACTCATCAAGGTAAATAACCACTGTTTTAAAGTTTGAGAGGTTACTTTAATAATAAAATTTGCGCGAATTTAGAGCCAAATTAAAAATAAGTAAAGTGATATTTTATTAAACAGTATAAATAAATTTTAAAACGATCTTTTTGGTAAATTATCGGATCTATTATGCTTTTTATTGTAGTGTTTTTATGTAGATATTGTTTTATATTTGTGAGCATTTATGTCTGAATAGAGTTTTTTGTAATGCGAACAGACAGGCACATATCGCATGCTGCACGTAACTTTTTAAAGTTTGCGCAGCAGCACGTAGAGCAATATTTAGATACGCAGTGGGTGCGTAATGAATTACATAACTTAGATTTAAACTAGATTTAAAGTTAATTAATATCCGGTGTTGAGTCTCTTAAAATAAGCTTTGGCTGAAACACGTGCTTTACTGTTATGCCGCTTTTTTTATAAATATCTTTAAGTACTAAGTTAGCCGCAGCTCGGCCCATTTCAGGAACTGGGTTATCTATTGTAGTCAGTGTTGGGTAGAGGTAATTGGTAAAAATTACGTTATCGAACCCAATAATGGCTAAATCTTTTGGTAGGTTAAAACCGTGTTCGCGGGCGTATTTCATAGCACCCGATGCCATTTCGTCATTGGCACATACAAGAGCGGTTATTTGCGCTTTATTTTGAATAAAATGCCTTAAGCCGTCGCTGCCACCGGTTTCTTTAAAGTCGCCCACATAATACAAGCTTTCGTCAAAGGTTAGGTTGTATTCTGCTAGGGCTTTTTTGTGACCTTTTAAACGGTTTGACGCATCTTCTTTAAACTGCGGGCCTGCTATGTACGCAATGTTTTTATGACCTTTGTTGATCATGGCTTTAGTGGCTAAGTAGCCGCCCATTACGTTGTCGAGGCTAATGCAGTTATCTTCAATTTCCTTAACGTAGCGGCTCATTAAATAAATAGGGGTTTTGCCTTTACTTAACTCAATTAGGTACTCGTTTGATACCGCTTCTACGTGGGCAATAATAGCGTCGCAATTACGGCCTATTAAAAACTCAAAGCCGCTTTTTTCTTTTTTCTCATCACTGTGCCCAGGGGTAATAATAACGTGTTTACCCGCAATACGAAGATGCTCTTCAATGGCTGACATCATCTGACCAAAAAACGGACCATCCAACTCAGAAACTAAAATACCGACGCTGTTTGTAGTGCTAGACGCCAAAGAGCGTGCAATAGAACTTGGCTGATAGCCTAGCTCTTTCATTGCTTCTAATACCTTTTTTTTAGTTTTTTTGCTTACGTAGTCGTTGTCGTTAAGTACCCTTGAAACAGTTGATAAAGACACACCTGCCATTTCTGATACTTGATAAATTGTCGCCATTGATGTCCTAGCTTATATGTGTTTTTACTCGCGCTTTATAAAAATATAAAGCGCGAAGAATCATTAAAAGTTAATTTACACATTACTGCGTCTAATTGCTAAGTCTTCTGTTATTTTTTGCGTCATCGCTGAAGTAAGCGGATAAATAAGCATCAATGCGGCGCCTAAAAAAGCAAATGCGGCAGGTATCCAGCTCATAAGTAACTGCATACCAGGTAGGGCTTGCGTAATTGTTAGCTCATCCATACCGTTATAGCCGTAGCCTGCAAGTACCACTAATACTAATGCACCTGCAAAACCACCACCGGTTTTTTGTACAAATGTACCTGCAGAATAAATAAGGCCTGTAGCGCGGCGTTTGTTTTTCCACTCTGAATAATCGGCTGAATCACCAAGCATACTAAAAAATAATGTTGGCATCATCGCGGCAAAAAATTCAGCAGCGCAACCAAAGGTAAATACAGCAATAAGGTTATCGCTAGGGACCCAGTAAAATGCGGTAGTGAGTATGCCGCTTAGCATTAGCGATGTAATAAATAGGTTTCGTTTACCCATAATTTCGGCCAGTTTACCTGTGGCAAGTGCGCCTAATATAGATACAACCAACAAGGCGATAAAGTATTGCCCAGCCATGAGTTCATTAGCTACGTGGTACTTAAAGTAGTACGCAATTACGCCGTATTTTATGCCGTTAAACATCATGGTTAAAAAACCAATACCCAGTAATACCAGCCAAGGTTTGTTGGTTAGAAGATCAACCATGTCACGCTGTGATCCCGTTAAGCTTTGCTTATCTTTATTGAGTAATTTTTTAATAACGAATGTCATTGCAGCCATAACAAGGGCAAAAAATACGCCGCTGTATAAATCGCGGTAATAAAAAAACAGGGTGGTAGCAAGCAAAGGTAGGATTATAAATGGCAGGCTTTTGGTTAAATCAAACAACTCTGATTTTAAATTGCCTTCATTTGAGGCGTGCGGTGTTACACGCTCTTTGGTAGTCGCAAACGTTATAATCATTAAAATAATAAGTAAGCTGGCAAATAAGTACATAGTAAGCTGATAGCCTTTGGCATCGTCGCCGCCACCAAAAAAAGCTACTAGCTCAGGTAAAAAACCCATAACCAATAAGCCACCAGTAAATGCACCTGCAAACCTAAAACCAGAGAGCTTTGTGCGCTCTGTATCGTCTGGTGTCATTACGCCCATAAGTGCCGAGTAGGGCACGTTACTTACGGTGTAGGCAAGCGTTAAACCTATGTAGGTTACGTAGGCATAAATAAGTTTATTGGTGGTGCTAAAGTCGGGTGTAGTAAAACACAACACCATAAACAAGCCCAAAAATGGTGCCGAGTAGAGTATCCACGGGCGAAATTTACCAAAGCGCGACTGCGTTCTGTCGGCAATCATACCCATAATAATGTCGGTTACGCCATCAGATAGCCTTACCACCAAAAACAACATGGCAGCGGCGGCTGCCGATATGCCAAATGTATCGGTGTAAAACACCGCTAAATAAGCAAGCGCACCGCGCCATACTAAATTAGCGCCGGCATCGCCCATGGCGTAACCGACTTTTTCGTATAAAGGGAGTTTGTTCACAGTGTGTGTTCTTATTGTTATAAGCTGATAATTTATCGGCTAGTTATTAGGTTACTGTACGCTTTACCGCTGGCTTTAACAGTTCGTTTTTGTGTGTTGTAGTCTACGTGTACTATTCCAAAACGTTTTAAATATCCTTCTGCCCATTCAAAGTTATCCATTAGGCTCCACGCAAAGTAACCATCTACTTTTACGCCTTGCTCAGCTGCGTTATGTAGGGCATTTAAATGCTCGTGGTAATATTCAATACGGTCGTTATCTCTCACTTCGCCGTCTTTAAATTCGTCAGCCATGGCTGCACCGTTTTCGGTAATATAAATAGGCGGTAGGGTGTATTTTTCGTTTAACGATACAAGTAATTCTGTAAGCGCTTTAGGGTAAATTTCCCAGCCTATATCGGTCATTGGCGCTTTATGTGGCAGCTCATGGTAAAAGTCGGTTTCGCTTGCTTGATAATGCATGCGGGTATAAAAGTTAACCCCTAAATAATCCAGCGGTTGAGCAATTATTTCCATGTCGCCATCTAAAATATCTGGGCGGTGAGCTTTTGGTAATTGCTTAATAATATCAGGGTATTTACCTTGCATTACAGGCTGCATGTACCATTGGTTAATATAGTCATCAGCAAATGCAGTGGCTTTTAAATCATCTTCACTTTGGGTAACGGAGTAACAAGGCGTAAAGTTAAGTACAATACCGTTTAGCGTATTTGGGCTATTTTTAGCAAGTACTTGCATAGCTAAACCGTGACCTAGTAATAAGTGGTGCGCGGCTTTACGACCAAATTCGCGGCCTACTATGCCAGGCGCATGTACGCCAATTTCGTAACCTAAGTAAGAGCTACAAAACGGTTCGTTTAAGGTGGCGTATGAGTGCACACGTTCCCCAAATGCTTTGGTAATTAAATCTGCGTAATGGGCAAATTCGTAAGCGGTGTTACGGTTTAGCCAGCCACCTTCGTCTTCAATGTGTTGTGGTAAATCCCAGTGGTATAGCGTTACAAAAGCTTTAATGTTACGGCGTTTTAATTCATCTAAAATGTCGGTATAAAACTTAACGCCGGTCGGGTTTAAGTGACCGCTTTTAGTCATTACGCGCGGCCACGAAATCGAAAGTCTGTAAGCGTCTACACCTAATGACTCAATTAGGTTTATATCGTCTTTCCAGCGAGTGTAGTGCTCGCAGGCTACGTCGCCATTTGAATTATCGACTATTTTGCCTTCTTTACTGCAAAAGGTATCCCAAATACATGGCAAGCGATCGGTTGCGCCGCCTTCAATTTGAAATGAGGCCGTAGCTACACCATAAGTAAAATTTTTGGCTAAAAGTGGTGAGCCACTAGGTAAAGATAATTGTTTCATTAAGAGAAAACCTCTGTTTCTTTGTAGTAAATTTTGCTTTTATTTATAGTTTATAAATCGCATTAATGGAAGCGCTTCCATATTTAATTTGATTAATCACTAAGGATGGTATTTAATAACTTTAAGGAAGCGCTTCCATATTTAGGTTAGTGGCTATTGTTAAGCAGGTCAATAGTTAAATTTAAATAACAAATAGGCGTTTCACAAAAACACACTGACACAACACAAGGCTATAAAATGAAAAAAAGCTTAAACACTAACAGGTTACACATGCTCCCCATTTTAATAGGAGGATTGTGCGTTTTAAGTGGGTGTAATAAACAAGAGGTTAGCGCAAATAATAGCCAAGGCGCCGTAGCCAAAAAGGCTGAGCATGAGCAAGGTGATTTATCACTTTGGCCAACGCTTACAAGCAAGGTAGTTAAAACGCCTGAAATTGAAAATACAATTGCACAGTATTTAAAAACAATGACGCTTGAGCAAAAAGTAGCGCAGATGATCCAACCTGAAATTCGCGATATTAGTGTTGAAGACATGCGCAAATACGGTTTTGGTTCGTATTTAAATGGCGGTGGCTCGTTCCCAAATGCAAATAAGCATGCAACGCCTGCAGATTGGATAACGCTTGCTGAGAGCATGTATCAGGCCTCGGTTGATGACTCAATTGATGGCAGTAAAATTCCGACCATGTGGGGCACTGATGCAGTACATGGCCATAATAATGTGATTGGGGCGACGTTATTCCCGCACAATATAGGTTTAGGTGCTGCTAATAACCCAGCATTAATTGAGCGAATTGCAGCGGCTACGGCAATAGAAGTAATGGCAACGGGCATAGATTGGGTATTTGCACCAACAGTAGCGGTAGTACGCGACGACCGATGGGGCAGAACGTACGAAGGCTACTCAGAAGACCCTGCAATTGTGCGTGAATATTCAGCCGCAATTGTAAACGGATTGCAAGGCAGAGCCGATGAGGACTTTTTAAGTGACAAACGCGTAATTAGTACCGTTAAACACTTTGTAGGCGATGGCGGCACGGTAGATGGTGACGATCAGGGTGACAACATTGATAGCGAAGAGGTTTTATATAACATTCATGCACAAGGTTATATAGGTGGCTTAACAGCAGGTAGTCAGTCGGTTATGGCATCGTTTAATAGCTGGAATGGAAAAAAAAATCACGGCAATAAATACTTACTTACCGATGTACTAAAAACAAAAATGGGTTTTGATGGCTTTGTTGTAGGCGATTGGAACGGGCACGGACAAGTTGCAGGCTGTACAAATGAAAGCTGCCCGCAAGCTGTTAATGCAGGGCTTGATATTTTTATGGTGCCAACGGGTGCCTGGAAGCCGCTTTATGAAAATACAATTAAACAAGTAAAAGCGGGCACAATAACAATGGCGCGAATAGATGACGCCGTAGCACGTATTTTACGCGTTAAATTACGCGCGGGTTTATTTGATAAACCAAGTCCCGCAAATCGAAAATATTCAGGTAAATTAGAACTAATAGGTGCGCCAGCACATCGCGATATTGCCCGCCAAGCCGTACAAGAGTCGTTAGTATTACTTAAAAACAACAACCATTTATTACCGCTTAACCCATCAAACAACATACTTATAGCAGGCGATGCGGCCGATAACATAGGCAAGCAATCGGGTGGTTGGAGTATTACGTGGCAGGGAACTAATAATCAAAATGCAGATTTTCCTGGAGCAACGTCTATTTATGCAGGGTTAAAAACGCAAATAGAGGCTGCTGGCGGTAATGCTATTTTAAGCCCAAGTGGCACGTTTGATACCAAACCCGATGTAGCCATTGTTGTATTTGGCGAAGAACCATACGCAGAGGGGCATGGCGATAAAGATAACCTTGAGTTTGAACGTAACAATAAACGCTCTCTTAAAATATTAAAAACATTAAAGCAGCAAAATATACCGGTGGTATCGGTGTTTATATCGGGCAGACCAATGTGGGTTAATAGCGAGCTAAACGCGTCAGATGCATTTGTAGCAGCATGGCTTCCTGGCACTGAAGGACAAGGCATTGCAGATGTTTTATTAGCGGATGTAAGTGGGCAGGTACAATACGACTTTAAAGGTAAGTTGTCTTTCTCGTGGCCTAAATCGCCACTGCAAACCGCAGTAAATAAGGGCGATACTGATTACTCACCATTATTACCCTATGGCTTTGGCTTAACGTATGAAGACGAAAGTACGCTTGGCAATAATCTAAATGAAGACTCAGGTGTTGATATTAGTAACCTTGCGCCGCTATCTATATTTAATGGCAGCTTTAAAGCACCGTGGCGTTTGTTTTTAAATTCAAACAGCGAGCAGCACCAAGTAGCAAGTAACAGTGTAAAGCTTGGCGGCATCACTTACCGCACTGAAGACAAAGCGATTCAAGAAGATGCGATGCAATTTAATTTTGATGGTACTGCAGCCAGCTACATCGAAATTAATAGTAACTTTACCGAAGACAAAGTGGCCTACATTGAAGCAAATTCGGCCCTTAGCTTTAGCTATAAAGTAAACCAAATACCTAGCTCAAAAACATACCTTGCAATGAAGTGCGAACAAGGTTGTGGTGGCGAGCTTGATATTACCAATGAACTTGAAAATGCTACTTTAAATACATGGCAAACCATGAGTATAGATTTAACGTGTTTTGCTAAAAAGGGCGTTGATTTTGCCAGAGTAACCAGCCCTTTTATTATTAAAACGGCAGGAGAGCTTAACGTTTCAGTTGCAGATATTAGCTTTGAACCACAAAGCGCTAAAAGCGCCGTGGTTAAGTGTGAATAATAAAACGTAAAAGTTGTTGTGTGTACCCAAAGCCCTGAGGGCGTGTTGATCTTTGTGGATTGAAATTTGTTCAATCTAGGGGCAATTTAATCGCGGCGAGAGGTTTGTAACCTAGTGGGCTAAGTGAAAACCGAGCAACAAAGAGTAAATTGCCCCTAGGCAGAACCCTACGGGCAGCGCATGTTTGGCATTTATGCTACGTTATCGCCTATTTATGGGGAATAACCACACTACATAGGCTCTGCCTTGCCTAAAAACCAAACATACTGCTGCAAATTCAACCACCAAAGAACAACACGCCCTGTTAAGGGCTTTTTTTATGCTGGGCAATACTGCTTTAAAAACTCATGATGAGGTGGTAATTGGCTTACGCGTTGTTCTATTTGTTGCTTAATACCGTGTAAAAAACGGGTGAGTTCTTCATCGCTCATCATGCTGGCTATTAAGTGATGTTGATTAGGCTCAATACCTTGACCAAGCATAACTTGCACCCACGAATCGACTCTAAAAATATCGCCATCGTCTAAAAATACACGGCCGGTTTGCTTAAACAGATTAATTTTATGCTGAAGTGTTTTTGGCACTTCCATGGCGCTACAGTGTTGCCAAAACTCACAGTCATCGCGATTAGTTACTTTGTAGTGCAGCACAATAAAGTCGCGAATATTTTCAATTTCGCTTTTAAGCTGTTTGTTGTATTCATCAATGGCGTGATTAGTAATGCCATTAAACGGAAATAAACGCATAAAGCGAATAATACCCGACATAATTAAGTGAATGCTGGTGGACTCAAGTGGCTCTACAAAACCGCTGGCAAGACCAAGCGCTAGGCAGTTTTTGTTCCAGCCTTTTAAGCGCCGCCCAGTTTTAAATTTAATAACACGGGGCTCTGTAAGCGGTTCACCTTCAATATTATTTAATAATAGCGCTTTGGCTTGCTCGTCATCCATATATTGGCTGCAATAAACCAATCCGTTGCCGACACGGTTTTGTAGCGGTATACGCCATTGCCAGCCGCTTTTATGGGCAATAGATCGGGTAAGTGGCAATACGGTCTCGTTGGTTGATTTTGTTTGCACCGCAATGGCGCTGTTACACGGTAGTAAATGCGACCAGTCTTCGTAGCCAGTATGCAATGCTTGCTCTATTAATAAGCCTCTAAAGCCGGTGCAATCAATAAAAAAGTCGCCGTTAATGTGCTCGCCATTATTTAAAATCAATGATTCTATATGGCCCGTTTTAGTGTTTTTTACTACTTTTTGTATTTTACCTTCAATGCGTTTTACACCTAATGGCTCTGAAAATTCACGTAAAAACTGCGCGTAACGCGTAGCATCCATATGGTAAGCATAGTTAATGGGGTTTTGCTGATTAAACGCAAATTTACCGCTTTTAGCCGCTTGCAGCTCGTAGCAGTAATCGCCAAATGGGTTGTTTATTCCTAAAGTTTTACCTTGCAGCCAAAAGTGATGAAATTCACCCGCCCAACATTCTTTGCCCGTTGCGCCAAATGAGTGAATATAATGCGTGTTTTCATCGCCCCAGTTTTCAAAGCTAATACCGAGTTTAAAACTGGCTTGAGTGGCTTTCATAAATGCTTGCTCGTTTATACCCAGCAATTTATGAAATGTACGAATAGGCGGAATTGTTGCTTCGCCAACACCTACAGTGCCAATATCGTCAGATTCAACAAGGGTTATGTTTATATTGTTACCAACTAGTTTAGCAAGTGCCGCTGCGGCCATCCAACCTGCAGTGCCGCCTCCAGCAATTACTACGTTTTTAACAGCGTTTGTTTTAGTCATTATGTGGCTGCCTATTATTTGATAAAAGGTGATTTAAAAGCGCGCGATTACTTGGCAGTCCATTTAAACACTGCGCTATTTTTTCGCGATTTTGCTGATAATAGTAATCCCCAGCACGTGGGTCGTTAAATGTATTTTGTGCAGATACTGTTTGTGTATTAAAGCCCATGCCATATAAAACGTATTGGTAACTGCTTGATGAAAACACTTCTTCGTTTTCAATAAAATCAAAGCGGCTAGGGGGTTGAAATTGCCAAAGTTTAAGTAAGTTTTGCAGGCGCTCGGGCGCGGTATTTAAATTACTAATATCTTGCCAATAAGGAGTGTCGTCGCGCTCGCTTAGCACATAATGAAGTTTTAAAAACTCAATAACGCGCTGCCAACGCGTGCTAAAACGTTCATTGAAACGCGTTTCAAGCTGGCTCATGTGGGTGCGGTTTTGTGGAAGTTGCTCGCTTATCATGCTAATTGAAAGCTCAACCATGGCAAGTGCTGACGCTTCAAGAGGCTCTAAAAAGCCAGCTGACATACCTACGGCAACACAGTTTTTAATCCAAAATTCTTGCCTGTAACCAGGGCTGAATTTTAATACGCGGTAGTTAAGTTGCTCAGCTTGTTGCTCACTGGTACTTTTAGCTATGTAGCTTTTTAGAGTATTTGTTGCGCTTTCATCGCTTTGATATTTACTACTAAATACATAACCTGTACCACGGCGCGTTGGCAGGGCTATATCCCAAATCCAACCGTTACTTTGCGCTGTAGATAACGTAGCAGAGGCAACTGGCTGTTCGGTGTTTGCATTAGGTATTTGCGCCGCAACAGCGCTGTTATTAAATAAAATATGATCTTGCGCTATAAACTCACTATTAAAATGCTCACCAATTAAACGAGCGCAAGAGCCTGAGCAATCTATAAATAAATCACCCGTTATATCGCCATTATTATTTGTTTTTAATGAAGCAATATAGCCATGTTCGTCGTTAATAACCTCGGTTACATCGTCAGTAATATGCGTAACATTTAGGTTTTTAACACAGTGATTTTTTAAAAATTCAGCAAATTTACCCGCATCTAAATGATAGCCATAGTTGGTAACTGCTGCATATTCGGGTGTTTGTAATTGCTTTGGTGCTAGTGCTGCTTGGCATACAAAGCTTTGCATATTAACAACGTCGGCAAATTTTTGATTAGGTGCAATACGTTGCCAGCTGGCGTGTAAATTAGTGTGCTCGTAGCCTTGTGGATTCATAAAAGGGTGGTAGTAGTTTTCTCCCTCGCTAAGGTTGCGCCAATTTATAAATTTAGAACCTTGCTTAAATGACGCGTCGCACTGGGTTATAAAATCACTTTCTTTAATGCCAATGCGCTGTAGGGTGTTGCGCATTGACGGCCACGTGCCTTCGCCCACACCCAATATAGGCACATTTGCCGACTCCACTAACGTTACATTAAGGTGCGGGTGTTCGGCGGCTAATAAGCCTGCGCTTAGCCAGCCGGCAGTACCACCACCTAAAACGACTATTTTTGTTATTGGTTTGGTCATGAGTTAACACCCTAAAGTTGATAACAATTAAACTAGCATTAATACTGTTTTAAATACAAAAAAGCCGCTAGTAAAAACTAACGGCTTTACTTTGTATTACCTTTAGAAGTTGTAACGCATACCAATATTGTAACGTGCACCTAGCTGTTGTAGGTTCCACAATTGAACTGACGTACGGCCATGTTCGCGGCTGTTTTGTTCAGTAATATTAAGGCCTTCAACAAAAAACGATAGTTGTTCGCTGTAGTTGTACGCAACATTAAAGTCGATTTGATAATATTCTTCAGTAAAGCCTGGCTCATTTACGTATCGAGCTGCGCTATTTAAAAACTTATCACGCCAGTTGTAAGCAATACGTGCTTGAAAATCATCGTTTTCGTACATTGCAATAAAGTTAGCTGTATCGCTTAAACCCACTAATGCAAATTGTGTTGTAGTAGGGTCAGCGTTTACATCAAAGTCTATGTCGCCATTAACAGTGGTGTAGTTTGCTTGCACACCAAAGCCGCTTTCACCAAAAAAGTGCTGAAAGGCAACTTCAAAACCATCAATAGTGGCATTTTTATTGTTTGTAGGTACTTGTGCTGTAAATTCTAGTAATGGGTCATCAGCATTTGCAATTACATCGTAAGCGGCTTCAAACTCTTCGTAGGTCATTGAGTCAAAATCAACGTTGTTTTCTGTTGCTGCAACCATTTGGAATAAGTTTGAATCGGTTACTGCAAGTCCGCGAGATTCTAGCTCAGCAATGGCAGCTTGTGCGCGAGGGCCCGCTGTTGCATCGCGTAATCCGTAGTAGTTTTGCGTCATTGGCGTTAAACCAATAAAGTTTTCGATGTCTTTCGTGTAGTAACCTACCGACACATAGCTTGTTTCTGCAAAGTACCATTCAGCCGATACATCAATATTATCTGATTCAAGTGGCACTAAACCAGGGTTACCTGTTGATGCTGTTGCCTGTGACGAACCAGCGAGCAGAGTCGGACCACTTGGTACACCCACGGTTGCTGCAGAGCTTAAGTTATCGTAAGTTGGGCGTGCAATAGTGGTGCTATAAGAAAAACGTGCTTTTACGTTTTCAATTACTTCTATGTCAAAGTCAAAGCTTGGTAAAAAGTGATCGTAGCTAGATTTAAGCGAAAAATCTTCTTTGTCAGAACCATAGCGTACATTGAAGTCGTTATTGCCTTCCCACGCTACGGCGTTAGGTAAATCGATATTAGCCGTTGAGGTAATGTCGGTAGACTCTTGGCGTGCGCCAATTACGATGTTGTATGGCATATCGCCAATGTAACCGTTGTAAGTAAATTGCACAAACGCAGCGGTTATATCTTCTTCAATGGTGCGATTAGTTGCAAATGCGCCATCGGCTGCAAAGTTAAAGCCGTATTCTTCACCTGCCCAGTAACCAATTTGCGATGCGCTGCCGGTATAACCTTGGTTGAACGAGCCAGATGTATCGTAGTCGTCAAACTCAGCTAAAAAGTTTGTTGGGTTTAGGTAGCCATCAGGTAGTTCGCCTGGGTTTTCTATACCCCAGTTACCCATTGTATTACGTGTTAGTGATTGCAGTGAATGGCTTTCCATAGAGCGAGACTCTATACCAAAGTCAATTGCACCGTTTTCAATTTCGTATTTACCATGGATTCTAAATTCTGTTATTTCAGACTCTTGGCGAGCAAAGTTAGAATCTAAAATAGACGTACCCACATCAGAGGCATCTAATGTGTTATTACAATTTAAGTTGTCTCGGCGGCAATCATCAAAATCGATACTCATTGATGGAAGCTCACGGCTAAAATCAACTTCTTGTGCGTTAACTACGTTTGCGCCCAAGCCTGCGTTTACCCAGCTGCCGTAAGGTGCATCTGGTTTGCTAGTGGCTTTTGAATTGTGCGCATCAAACATAAAGCTCAATTGTGAATTGAAATAGTATTCAACGTTTAAACCAATAGAGTCGTTTTGGTTAACTTGGTTTAGCTCTTGAAACGCTAAACCTAAATCGCGTGTTTGCTGATCGCGACGCTCTTCTCGGTAGTAAATCGGGGTTTTTACCGTGTTATCGTCAAATGTTAGCGCGCTTTTGTAGTTATCCATCCATATTGATTGCTCAGCACGGGCTTCGAACAAATCTTGTTTAGAATACGTGTAATCAAGCGTGGCTGTTAAATCGTCAATAGGGCTGTACTGCAGCGTTAATTGTGCGTTTGTACGAGTACGTTCTCTGTCGGCAATGGTGTAGCGCAAATCTGATGGCATTGAATAAAGCTGGCCAACAGCGGGTGCATTAGTTAAAACAATATCGTCTGCAGCTTGTGGGATTGTGCCGTCAAAAGCAGATGTATTCCATTGATTTACAAACGCACCGGTAGATGAACTATCACGTTGTTGCATACTTGCTGTAAGTGAGGCACCAAATTTAGCTTCACTGTCGGTCCAGCTAATTAAGCCCGAAAGCTCTGGTGTTATGTCATCACCAACGCGGTTTGTTGAGTCGTGTAATGCTTTTACGCCAATGCTTGAAACAAAGCCTGGATTGTCGAGTGGGCGAGCCGTATTAATATTAATTGTTGCGCCAATACCACCAGATGCAATGCTTGCTTTACCCGTTTTATATACTTCAACCGATTTAACGCTATCAGACGCTAAGTTTGCAAAGTCAAAAGCACGAGAGCTTGGTGTACCACCGCCTGCAGGCAAAGAAGCCGCCGGCATAGTACGTCCGTTTAGGGTTACCATATTGTAGTCGGGGCCAAAACCACGAACAGTCACTTTAGAGCCTTCGCCGTTTGAACGATCAATCGACACACCCGTAATACGCTGTAGTGATTCGGCTAAATTGGTATCGGGGAACTTACCAATATCTTCAGCTGATATAGCATCTACAACACCGGCGGCGTCGCGTTTTAAACGAGTCGACTCTTTAATACTACTTTTAAAGCCAGTAACTTGAATTACTTCAACATCGGTATTTGCTTCTTGTGCATATACCGGAAAAGAGATTGATGCGCCTAAAATCAGAGATAGGCTGGTCGCTATCTTTGTTTTTCTTACAATATGGTTGGACATTCGGTTTCCCTCGTACTTTTATCATTATTATTAACAGCTTGTATGGGGCTGTTATTGTGTAATTATAAACATTGTCAAATGTATGGAAGCGCTTCCAGAAAAATTCATTTAACTGAGTTTTGTGGAAGCGCTTCCAGAAATGCTAGTTTAAATTTTAAATAGGGTCAACTATTGTTTTAATAAAATGAGACTAAATTGTTTTTAAAATGTATGTTTTTTGGATTTAATTTTATTTAAATTATAAATTACAGGTGGTTATAAAAACCGTTTTAAATAGTTGTGTAACAACATTTTATTATAAGAAAACCAATTATTGATTCATTTAGTTATTTAAACACTTTAATAAGGTGTTTAAACCGGCTTTTAATACGCACTAAAATTAGTAAGTCGGCCGTTGGTCACTCAACTAACAAAATAGGTACATTTACTAACTTAGCAAAAATGCCTATGTAGTGATTATGTACAACGCAATTGATGAAAAAGCATCAAACGGCGGTTCTATCTCATTTTATGAATCGGTCATTAAAAAATCAGCAACTGTTTAAAAAATCGTTAATTAAATCACTAAAAAGTAACGTAGTTTTTGCAGAAGATGGTTTAAAAATAAACTTATAAAGTATTACGCATAAGAGTGTTGCGAGTCGCTAGTTTTATCGCTATTTTAAAGGCTCTCTCATAGATGGATTTTATTATGCGCATTAAATTTTTAGCGAGCTTTTATTCTTTCTTCTTGTTTGCACTGTTTGGTTGTGACGACCAAAGCATGGCAATGCAAGATAGCCCTCAGCTAAATAATAATGTAAGTAACTTACCCTCTGATCTCAAAGTAAACACGCCTTCAGCAGCTCAAACAAACGAACCCGCTTTAGTGGTCGGTATGCTAGCAACACATTGTAAAAGTAATGAAGCAGCCTACATTAACGCAAAAATGCATAAAGTTGTTCGTAACCCAGATGAAAGTACAGCCTACAAATTAGAACCTACCGATAAAGTGCTTTCTATTTGTGTTGCAAAAGATGACTCGTCGCTTAGTTATCGATTTGGTAGAGTTAATGACATAGGGCTTGAAAAAGAAGCAACACCGGATGCACCATTTGGTAGTTACTACAGGCAAGTAGGGCGTATTGGCGAGAGTATTTTATTTTTCAGTAACGGCGAATATCATTATTATATTATTAACTCAGGCGGTATGGGCAGCGGTGTAACCGTTAATGTTTATAAAAACGATACATTAATAACTGAGCTGTTTTCGGGTAATGATCCTTACGATGATTTTGTTATAGCAACCGATTTAAATTTCCCTAAAAAATTGGTTATCGAAAAACAGCCATTTAATAAGCAAATGCAGTAAATAATGACTCCACAGCAGCAAAACGTTATAGAGCAAGGGCATTGGTTTAAAAACCGTAGCGCTTATTTAAAAAGCTTTTTATTAACGCAGGGCAAAACGCTCTCGCTAAAAGCTCAGCAATCATTATTTTTGCGAGGTGATAAGCACGATGGAATTTATGCAGTGCTTAGCGGCGTGGTGCGTATTAGTGGCGTAAGTAACGAAGGCAAAGAAGCCGTATTGAGCTTTATTGATTCATCATTGTGGTTTGGCGAAGTTACCTTGTTTGATGGTGGCCTGCGTACTCATGACGTATATGCACAAACTGACGTTGTGCTTTTTTACGTTCCCCAACGCGAGCTTGAACAGCTATTAAACGAACAGCCACAATATTGGCAAGAGTTTGGTTTATTGCTGGCACAAAAATTACGCCTAATGTTTACCTCAATGGAAGATCACGCATTACTAAGCGCTGAGCAAAAAGTATGCAATCGACTTTTAATGCTCAGCGAGCATACAGAGCACTTAACACCGCTTGTTTTATCTCAGCAGCAACTTGCTGATATGACCTACCTAACGCGCCAAACTATTAATCAAATATTGCAACAGCTTGTTAGCCTACAAGCCATTAGTTTGGGGTATCAACGCATAACTGTTTTAGATAAACAAAAGTTACAGGCGCGTGCTACACAAGCTTAAATAGAGACTTTTTTATTTAGTTGGAACCAAAATTGCTACAGGTAATGTAACGCAACAATGGATTTGAGCTAATGACTACAATAACCTTTAAAAATCAATATAGTAACTATAACTCTCCTGCAGTAAATAAAGCGGCAGGACTAAGCGAAGTTGCGGCAACTAATACCCTCCCTAATGAAAAAACAAGTGATGCTAAAGGCATTACATCAGCTCCTAAAAAACCAACTTTTTTAGAAAGTGCCCAAGAAGCGCTGGTTTATCAGCGCTTAGGTGTAAACAAAAACAAAATAGACGAATTAAAAGCGACAATAGAAGAGCTCATTAAAGAACAGCAAAGTGAGGGCGCAGACCCTAGCGCTATTGCTGATAAAATTGAGGAACTTCAAAAAATGCTCGAGCAAGAGTATCAAAAAGGGCGCGAGCAAACGGATATGAAAGGTGAGCATGAGCCGGGTAAAATAATTTCTGCATTTGTTTAATTTACAAAATGTCGGATACCTGACATTGTTGTTGTGTCTACTTTTGCTAAAGTAAGTTTTATATATAAAAATAAAGGCAAAACAATGAAAACTCTTCAACAGCAACTTGGTAAATATGGTTTATATCATCGTTCTAAGCGTAATGTACTAACGCACTTTTTTGGTATTCCGCTCATTGTATTTGCGGCGTTGTGTTTACTAGCGCGCATTCAAATACCCCTTGGTAGCTTTGTAATTGATGGCGCACAACTTTTTGTATTAGCGTCGGTTGTTTATTATTTTATGCTGAGCTTTTCGCTTGGCTTTATTATGGCCGTAATATTCACCTTACTCCTTGTTGGTGCTCAGCCTATTGCGGCAATGGCGTTTTGGCCTTGGTTGAGTATTGGCGTAGGTGTGTTTGTATTTGGCTGGGTACTGCAGTTTATTGGGCACTATTACGAAGGTAAAAAACCGGCGTTTGTAGATGACCTAATTGGTTTAATTATTGGCCCTTTGTACGTAACCGTTGAGCTACTATTTTTAATGGGCTTTTACAAAACATTAGAAGATGAAGTAAACGCAATAGCAGGCCCTACAAAGGCGTAAAATACATTACTAAGTACTTTAATAAAACCTAATAAATAACAATAAAAGGCAGATAACGCATGCAATATAATAATAAAACCGTGTGGATCACCGGGGCATCGTCAGGTATTGGTAAAGAGCTTGCTATACAATTTGCTGAGCTTGGAGCGCGCGTTATTTTATCGGCGCGCAATGTAGATAAACTAAACGATTTAAAAGCAACGCTTAAAGGTGAAGGGCACTTAGTTGTGCCGCTGGACTTAGCTCAGCCAGAGCATGTACTGAGTACAATAACAGCGAAAATGAGCGAGCTTCCTGCAATTGATATTTTAATTAATAACGGCGGCGTATCGCAGCGCAGTTTATTTTTAGAAAACGACTTTAACGTGTATCGTCAATTAATGGAGGTTAATTACTTTGGCTTAATTGCACTGACTAAAGCGGTATTACCTACTATGGTGGCAAGGCGCAGTGGCTCAATTGTGTCTATTAGTAGTGTGGCGGGTAAAGTAGGTTCAAAATTTAGAACAGGTTATTCGGGTTCTAAATATGCGGTTGTTGGCTTTATGGATTGCCTACGTGCAGAAGTAGCACAACATAATATTCATTGTTTAACAATTTGCCCCGGCTCTATTAAAACAGCAATTGCGCATAACTCGTTAAACGAGCAAGGCATAGCGCAAAATAAACCAGAAGAGTCGATAGAAAATGGCATGGATGTAAGCGTAGCTGCTAAAAAAATGATTAACGCCATTAGTAATAAAAAAGACGAAGTGATTGTGGGTAAAGGTTTAAGTGGTTGGGCGCCTACAATTAAGCGCTTTTTTCCAACTTTGTTTAATAGGCTAAGCGCAAAAACAAACTATAGGTAGCATCGTTTATTTCAAAGGCGTAAAATGCCGTAAATTTGATCAATTTAGAAAAGGATTCTAAATGAAGTATTTATGGCTGAGCCTATTTTTTATTGTATTAATTTGGTCTGGTATCAACCCAAAAGATCAATTTACATGGCTGCTTGAAGTTATTCCCGCAATTATTGGTTTAGTGCTGCTAGCAAGCACTTATAGCCACTTTAAACTTACCCCTATTTTATACACCTTTATTTTAGCGCATTGTATTGTGCTGATGATTGGCGGGCATTACACCTACGCCGAAGTCCCATTGTTTGATAACCTATTTGGTAGCGAGCGTAATAACTACGACAAAGTAGGGCACTTTTTTCAAGGGTTTGTACCTGCACTACTAGCACGCGAAATTTTACTGCGCAAAAAAGTAGTAAATGGTCGAGGCTGGTTAATCACCTTTGTTATTTCGGTATGTTTAGCATTTAGCGCATTTTACGAATTAATAGAGTGGTGGGTTGCAGTACTAAGCGGCGAAGACGCAGAAGCATTTTTAGGCACGCAAGGTTACGTGTGGGATACCCAATCAGATATGGGACTGGCGTTATTTGGGGCTATTTGCTCGTTATTGCTGCTTTCAAAAGTACACGACAAACAGCTAAAAAACGTTAAAGATTATTTATAAAAACGCTTATAGAAACATCTATACAAATATTGATTAAAACTTGAGATAGGTGTGCTTTATGTGCTCCAGGGCGTGTTGTTTTTATTTTTTGATCTGAGACGCAGTTTGCTGTTGTATTACTCTATTCGTGTATAAACGCATAATAACTTCGAATATAAATGCGATAAAGAAAATTGAAAGAATGTAATAAACAATATGAGGCATTGCTTTAGATGAATACGCAATGGCAAAAAGTGCTGCGCCAAAAGAGCCGACAACAGCCGCAATAACACAGGATATTTTCGCTTTAGTTTCTTTAACTTTAAATAAGTGACCGGTGTGAGTAAAACCTTGGATCAATAATACAGAGATAGCCGCTATACTGGCAATTTGACTTAAATCTAATAATAAAATCATTGGCACAATAAGAATTGCTGAGATTAATAACCCTTCTGTATTATTAAAAACATGATATTCATATTGTTTAGGCAAGCTACCTTCCTTTGCTAACGTATAACCAATTTGTGTAACAGCATATAATGTGGCATTGATCGCTGATGCGGTGGCAAGTAAGGCTGTAATGGCTATAATCTTGAATCCCCATTCGCCTAATGCAGGGCGAACAGCTTCAGCTAAAGCATAATCCTTATCTTGCAGAATAGTTGCCAATGATAAATTACCAAACACAGCAACAGAAACAGCTATATAAAGAACAGTAACAAGTAAAATTGCAATAACCATGGCTTTTAGCATAGTTTTTTCTGGGCTTTGCATATCTTCAACACTATTGGTAATTACGCTAAACCCTTGAAAGGCAAAAAATGTTAAACCTAAGGCATAAAAAACATTTAAAGTATCGGGTGCATGAGTTAACGATAATCGTGCGGGTTGAATGTAAAACAATGCTAATACGGTAAAAATAATTAAAGCGAATAGTTTAATAACCACAATAAGGTTTTCAGCTTTTGCGACAATTGATGCACCAATAAAATTTACGATAACGAAAAAAGACAACACACTAACTGAAAAAATATTAATGAATAAATGAGTATCCTCTTTTGGAAAGTAGGTCGCGGCATAGGTTCCAAAAGATTTGCATACAGCAGCTATTGCTACTAATTGAGCAAAATAAAAGAGCACCCCAAGAGCACCAGAAAATACGCCTTCGCCGTAACCGTGAATAAGATATTCAACAATCCCACCTCGGCTAGGGTAGCGAACAGCAAGTTTACTTAATGAATAGCCACAAAATAACGCGATAATTGCTGCAATTGCAAAAGACATAGTAACTAAATTTCCCGCAATTACACCCGCTTCTCCAATAACGATAAAAATACCAGCGCCAACCATTGAGCCAATACCCAAAAATATCGCACTCCATAAACCAAATGCTTTCTTTTCTGCTGGTTGCTCTATTTTTTGTATCATTATTACTGCCTTTTTATATAGCTCACTATTAAGAAATAAATCAGATTAGAAAAGCAGTGAGTCTTACTAAACGGAGGAAAGAACATGGCCTCGCCTGAATCGATTTATTATAAAGCTATTGGTATATTTTACCTTTGTGCTTTAACCAACCACCAACATGATATCCATTGGGATCTTTATGAGTCCAATGTACTACGCCCCCCTTTTTATTCCACTCATACTCACCATAAAATTGAACAGTATCACCTTTTGAAAGCAAATTAATTCTTGGCGCAAGATCAATATTATGTGCAATTAAAATAGTAATGCCTGTACTTAATTTAAGAATAAACTTTTGATGACGCGAGCCATTATTATCGTCGTTTAATATACGAATAACGATTCCAGAGCCCTGTACTTGAACGTTACTTTGATGATTTTTGTATGCTTCATTCAGGGATGTAGCATTTGCAAAATTTGACCAGTGTAAAAAAGTAAAACCGAGTAAAATATATATTAATAACTTACGCATACACTAAACCCTCCTTAGTTCTATAATGCCACTAAAGCGACTAAAATATTTGAAGTACAAACAGCATACAGATAAAAATATCCATTTTTAATGGAGGTTATCTGTAGAGGCTTCCAATATATTCATAACAGCTTATTAAATCCAACGTTAAGGCGTTATACCCCCCCAAACGGCTTAGATTACCTTGTTCAATAATTCCACTTAAAAACATTATTGTAAATAGGTATTTATACGAGTGATAAAATAAGTTTTTTGTTGTTTTACTTGAGGATAATTAGAAAGTACTAAAGACGTCCTGAAAGAGGGAGAGGGAGTTTGTGATTTAATTTTCTAAACGTATCCACCGGCTTTTAAAGCAAGGCGAATACGTTTTGACATATGCATTTATTTAGCTTTTTTAGCCTCAAGAACTTCTATTTCACTCCAAATTTTTTCGGCTTCGGCGCTTAACATGGCGTAACTCTTAATATCGCCTTTACGCTGTGCTTGCATACCTTGTTCTAATTTTGCGTCGTACTCTTTGCGTAATTTTTTTGTTGGATCTGACTTAAATATCGAAAACATGGTGACTCTCTTAATTACTTTAATATATTTACTTAATAATTATACATACGATGCGACGAAGAAAATCGATTCTTAAAAATATAAATTAGTCGGCACCTAAAAATTGAATAATTACTCTATTAGGGTTGAAAACTTAAAATTTGAGCGTACACTTGTGCGCTGAAGTTTGAGCGTACACGTGTAAGTTCAAAATAATTAAGATTTGATAGAGATTTAATCATGATTACTCAAGTATTAAACCAATTTTCAAAATGGTTTTTACACCATCAAAGTTTTGCAGGCTATATAGAGCCAATAATGCAGGTGTTTAAACCTGCATGGCGTGCAGGGCAGTTTAGAGCGCAAGTAGTTAATACAGCTGTGCTTGATGGCGGTTTTTTAAGTGTGCAACTTAAGCCAAGCAAACAATGGCAGGCGCATACATCAGGGCAGCATATAAGTTTAACGCTTGAAATTAATGGGCGATTATTAACACGCGTTTTTACCGTGGCTTCAAGCGCTCAGCAATTTAAAAATACTGGGTTAGTGCGTTTACTAATCAAAACAAATACGCAAGGGCGCTTTACAGGCTTACTTAGTAGCGCATTAAAAGCGGGGTTGTGGTGCAATATTTCTGCGCCAAGCGGCGACTTTGTATTTAAAAACACACATACACCAGCCACTTTTATTGCAGGCGGCTCGGGTATAACACCTATGCTAGCTATGCTTGATGATTACTTAAACCAAACTACGCAAAAAGTGTCGTTGGTGTATTACGCAAAAGCCACTGAGCATCAATGTGTTGATGAGCTGAGTGAGTTTGCGGCGAAATTTGAGCATTTTTCGTTTTTATTATTAACGCGCGAGCAATCAAACGATATAACCAGCAATATTAAGCCGTGGGAAAACCCAGATATTTACTGCTGTGGCCCTGCAGCATTTATGCAAACGGTGAGTGATTTTGCTAAAACGCATAAGCTAAATTACTACCAAGAAGCCTTTGGTTTGGCGCTGCCTAGCTTAAACGACGACAGCCAATTTAATGTAAAAATTAACGCCAGTGCCCATGTTATATCGGGCAACGATGTTTTACTGACTCAGTTTGAAGAAAAAAAGCTCCCCGTTAAACGCGGTTGCGGTATTGGTATTTGCCATCAATGCCAATGTATTAAAAAGTCAGGCGTGGTACGTAATTTAAAAACAGGTGAATTGAGTGACAACGGCGAGCAATTAATCCAACTTTGCGTAAGCCAACCTGTTAGTGATTTGGAGTTACAACTATGAAAAACATTAACTATGACATGCTCGCAAGCGAGCTAGATGCCATTAAAATGGATACCCTTGGCAAAGTTGGCCAACAAGATGCCGACTACATTCGCTCTGTTGTACGCAAACAGCGAGTGTGTGAATGGAGCGGGCGAATTTTGCTAATGCTTGGTTTTATTCAGCCCTTATTGTGGGTTGCAGGTGTATTGTTATTAGCGCTTGCTAAAATTTTGGATAATATGGAAATTGGTCACAATGTAATGCATGGTCAATACGATTGGATGAACGACAAGCAACTTAACTCACAGCATTATGAGTGGGACATAGCGTGCGATGGACAAAGTTGGCACCGCGTTCATAACTTTGAGCACCATACGTATACTAATATTATTGGTAAAGACAGAGACTTTGGTTATGGCTTGTTGCGTTTAAGTGATGATTTTAAGTGGCGTTTTAAAAATGTATGGCAGTTTTTTACGTATATTAATTTAAGTGTGTTATTTCAGTGGGGCGTGTCGTATCACGAGTTGGCTGCAGAGCGTGTTTTTATTGGTAAAAAGAAAGAAAACCGTGAAGGGCTTGTTTCACACTCTACATTAAAGCATCGCTTTTTTAGTAAAGGCGCTCGCCAGTTAATTAAAGATTATGCGATATTTCCGTTACTTGCAGGGCCTTTATTTTTATGGGTATTGGCCGGTAATTTAGTAGCCAACTTAATCCGTAATTTATGGACATCGACCATAATATTTTGTGGTCACTTTACTGAAGAAACGCAAACTTTTAAACAAGAAGACTGCGTAAACGAAACCCAAGGGCAGTGGTATTATCGCCAAGTACTGGGCTCGTCTAATATTAAAGGGCCGCATTGGTTTCATGTTTTAACAGGGCATTTGAGCTGCCAAATAGAGCATCACTTATTTCCTGATATGCCGTCTTCGCGCTATCAAGAAGTAGCGCCTCAAGTACAAGCTGTTTTGAAAAAACACGGTGTTGATTATCATACGGGTGGTTTTTTTAGACAGTACACGTCGGTGTTAAAACGTATTATTAAATATTCGTTTAAATAAACATGTTTTAATTAACGAATGAAAAAATCGGTCTGTGTAACTACACTGACCGATTTTTTTGTTTATAGCACCCAATGCGGTTGATTAGTAAACAGCACTTGCAAAAATTTCTCATAGTTAATTAAAAAAGCCTTACTTTAGCTATGGTTAAATGGCGTGTGATTGTCATACAATGGAGGAAAATAGACCACACAAGAGAGATTAAAATGGCCGCATTTGGTACCGTGTTTATGCCGCAGATGATTCAAGCTCGTTTTTCTGATAATAAATGGAGCGAAAGCTCAATTGTCCCTTCCGATAAACTTGAACTTCATGCTGGTGCGCACGTTCTTCATTATTCAAGTACATGTTTTGAAGGCTTAAAAGCCTTTCGCCATGAAGATGGTTCTGTTTATCTTTTTAGAATGGATGCAAACATTGCACGCATGCAACAAAGCTCAGCGCTATTAAGCTTACCGAGTTTTGACAGCGATATGCTAAAAACGATGATTATCGATATTATGCGTGAATACGCAGATGAAACGCCATTACCGCCGGGCTCTATGTATATTCGCCCAACGCACATTGGTACTGAGGCTGCAATTGGTAAAGCGGCAGCGCCATCAATGAGCTCGCTTTTATACACGTTACTATCGCCAGTAGGTGATTACTTTGCCGGTGGTGCAACTGCACTGCGTGTATTGCTTGAAGAAGATGGTATGCGCTGCGCTCCGCACATGGGTATGGTAAAAAGTGGTGGTAACTACGCCAGTGCTCTAGCACCTATTAGTGCTGCACGTATAAAGTACCAAGCAGATCAAATTTTATTTTGCCCAGGTGGCGACGTACAAGAAACCGGTGCTGCTAACTTTATACTTATTGATGGCAACGAAATTATTACTAAAGCGCTTGATAGCACGTTTTTACACGGTGTAACGCGTAATAGTATTTTAACCATAGCCAAAGATTTAGGTATGACGGTAAGCGAGCGTAACTTTAGCGTTACTGAGCTACTAGAGCGTGCTGCTAAACCAGGTACTGAAGCGGCGCTTTCGGGCACTGCAGCTGTACTAACTGCTGTGGGTACGTTTATTCATAACGATAAAGAATACAAAGTAGGTACTGGCGAGCCAGGCCCAACGACTGCGCGCCTTCGCCAAGCATTGAACGATATTCAATGGGGTAAAAGTGAAGATAAACATGGTTGGTTAACTAAAATTTAGTTTTTAATTTAACCCATTAAAAAAGCCACCTAATTAACTTTAATTAGGTGGCTTTTTACGTGGTTTTACAATTTAGCTTATTAGAACTTCATTTCTATTTTACCGTACACGTAGCGTCCGTTAAATCCATACGGCGAGAAGCTAGAGTAAGCAAATAAACGTGAGAAGGTGGTTACATCGTCAACATTTTCACGGGTTGCATCTGGGTAAACATCAAAAATGTTATTAGCCCCTAAGCTCAGCGATACGGTTTCGCTAAGCGAGTAGGCTACATCTAAGTCGGTTATCCATTTAGGCTTTAGCACTTCGTTACGTTCTGGGATATCTGAAGGGTCTTGAGTTTCGCCGTAACGTGTTGTTCTAAGCGTGGTACGAATATCATCGTTAGTCCACGTTGCGCTTAAGTTGTACTTATTACGTGGTGTGCTTACTTCAAAACGACGCAGTTCGTTACCAGAGAATAAGTTGTCTTGATCGAACCCTGCACCTTGTAGCTGTGCTGGTGGGTCGATGATATTGGTTACTTCATTTTTACCGTAGTTATAACCTAAGTTAAAGGCTAAATCGCCGTAACCATCGGTTGCCACATTATAAGAGGCAACCACATCAACACCACGGGTTTTACTGTCAATTGCGTTTAAGAAGAAACGACCTTGGTTAGCGCCTGTACCTTCAAGAAGTTGCTCAATAGCAGCGCCCGATAAGTTGTTTGATAGCACAATGCGGTCATCAATTAATATTTGGTAGTAATCAACCGATAAGCTGAAATTAAAGTCGGTAGACCATGTAAAACCAACGCCGTAGTTTGTTGCTTCTTCAGCATCAAGACCTGGTGAGCCCAGTGCTTTTGCTACATCGCTGCTTGGTGCGAACGTACCAGTTTCGGTTGGTTCGCCATCAACAAATACGGTGGCTACTGAGGTAAAGTATTGCTGCTGCAAAGAAGGTGCTCTAAAACCAGTAGATACAGAGGCGCGTAGTGCTAGGTCTTCAGTTAATGAATAACGAGTTGCAATTTTACCGTTAAGTGTATCGCCAAAGTCTGAGTAATCTTCATAACGGGCGGCAACCGCTAAATTCCAATCGTCGGTTAGGTAGGTTTCAAGGTCTATATACAAGCTCACGTTGTGGCGGCTATTGTCGCCCTCAGATTCGGGTGTAAACCCCGGGAATACTTGTGCGCCCGCTGCGCCAAATGGGCCATCAATTGGGTCGGTTACTGCGCCTCCTGGGCCAAATGTACCTTGTGCATATGATGCTTCTTCGCCTGCATCTATTTGGTATCCTTCGCGGCGATACTCAGCACCTACAGCTACGTTTACAGAGCTTTCTAAAAAGCTGACGTCTACCTCGCGGCTAAAATCAACGTTTAAAGTAAGTTGATCGTAGGTAAGTGTTCCTGCATCAAAGCTTGTTTGGCTAGTAGGGCCATATGAGGTATTTAAGCTATTTATAACACCAAACTCAAATGCATCTTGACCATATACGGCCGATACATCGTAATTCCATTCACTTACAAAACCTTTAGCGCCAAGTGCCAGTGAAAAGTCATCTATATCTGAGGTAATAACAGGTAAAAAGCCATCAGGGTATACTTCTTCTATATTACGGCTATCGCTTGCACGGCGATAAAACCCGCCGCCTTCGCCTTCACGTTTGCTGTAAGAGCCAAACGAATATAAGTCGACTTCGTTTGTTAACTGGTAACCTGCGTTATAAAACATTGAAAAATCTTCAACATCGCCATTACCAAAGTTATGGTTATATCGATTTACGGTAAGTTCACGTGGGTCAAGCGCGCCATCTAC
Organism: Pseudoalteromonas sp. NZS127_1; assembly: GCF_015864295.1. Lineage (NCBI taxonomy): Bacteria > Pseudomonadati > Pseudomonadota > Gammaproteobacteria > Alteromonadales > Pseudoalteromonadaceae > Pseudoalteromonas > Pseudoalteromonas sp. NZS127_1. The sequence continues at coordinate 47,569 of NZ_JADYXO010000001.1, forward strand.
TGATCCGTCATCTATGCGTGCGTAGTTTTCACGTTGGTCGTAGTCTGAGCGGTTAGTTGAATGGCGGTCGCGGTATTCTGTTGAGATGTTTAAAAAGCCATTATCGCCAAGCTCAAAACCCATATTACCTTGCAGCGTTAATGTTTGACCATCGGTTAAAGAGCGATCGCCCCCTTCGGTAAATGCTAAATTACCATCACTGCCTTCAGATACTGATTTTAGCTGTGGTACACCGTCCATTTCGGTTACGTTAGCACCATATATAGCCGCAACTGAACCACCGCTGCTGGCACTTTTAAGTACAATATTAATAACACCAGCTATAGCGTCAGAGCCATATTGCGCTGCTGCACCATCGCGTAATACTTCAATACGGGCAATAGCATTTGCAGGTATCGCATTTAAGTCAACCGATGATGAACCACGACCCGTTGAGCCATTTAAGTTAAGTAATGCGTTGCTGTGGCGGCGCTTACCATTAACAAGCACTAAGGTGTGATCGGGTGCTAAGCCACGAAGCTGAGCGGGACGTACATGGTCGCTGCCATCAGTAAGTGATGCTTGTGGGAAGTTAAAGCTGGGTAATAAACTGCTAAGCAGGGCATTCGTTTCAGTAAAGCCTGAGTTTTTAAGTGCATCTGCACCAATTATATCGATGGGTACTGCGCTGTCTTCTACTGTACGGCCTAATCGGCGAGAGCCAATTACGCTTATTTGTTCGATGTTTTCTTCTGCTTTAGTGTCTTGCTCTGCAGCATTTACGCAGAGCGAACCAAGTAGTGCAGCAGACGCGCTCATTGCGAGTAATATTTGTGGTACCGATTGCTGTAATTTAAATAACGGTTTTCTATTCATGCTGTATTTCCCCATACCCATTGAATTATTTTAGTTTTGAACAAAAAGATTAATACCAACCCGCAATAATACTTAATCATTTTTAGGGGCTAAACGTGCCGTTACCTGCGTTAAAAAATTCTCATTTAGAGCAACTAAATAGCGAATTTTTTGCCTAGCTATCAACACGTTTTTCCATCCTCAAAATAGATCACTTAATTAAGCGGATTGGTATAAACTTTTTTGTTACCTTGAAGATATACTTAATTAACAAAGTCAGTCAATTGAATAACATTCAATTAATTTAGGTGTTTTTATAATTACATTTGATTGTTTTTTATAATGACCATTGTTTTAGTTATATAGCGAAGGTGACTGCTAAGTAATTGATGGGTAATGAATTATATTCAAAAGTTAAATTTAACGTTTAATTAACTGGTAAGATGAGATTGATGGTTTTAACTAATTACGAGAATGAAGGCGTTTCTATTGGGCTGTGACTAGGTGGGTATTAAGTTACAAGTATTACTAAAAAAGAAAAAGATAAAGCCATTCATCAAATGTTAATTAAATTAACATTTTATGGGCGTTTTATATTTTATGTCCTATTTATTAGAACCTATACTTTAAAACATGAAACAATTTTGTTTTTATAAGTAATTAGTATAAAAAAGAGTGCTAAAAATAGTGTTAAAATTTAATTTTTCCAACAAGCATATCTTTAAACATTACCCAATCTCCCCACAAACTGTAAAAAGGGTGTTTAAAAGTAGCTGGGCGGTTTTTTTCAAAAAAGAAATGCCCGACCCACGCAAACCCATATCCAATAACAGGTAATAGCCACAATAGACTGTATTGTTGTTTTATTAATGCCATTGCGATTACAGCAAGAACAAGTGTACTTCCTATAAAATGTAAGCGGCGGCAAATCACATTGCGATGTTCTTTTAAATAATAAGGGTAGAAGGCTTTAAAGCTTTTAAACGTGGGGTTTGTACTTTGCATAGTGTGCTCTTTTATTGTTTTTTATTTTAATGAGGGTTGTGCTATTAAAGCGTAAGTTTACATTTGTTTACAGCGATAAATGGCGCTTAACGCATCTAAATAGACAAAAGGGCTAAAAGTTAATAACTTAGGCGCACTATTAATAAATAAGAATGGAACTCAGGATGTTTAAACACACTCTAGCATGTGCTGTAATTGTAGCGCTTAGCGGCTGTTCAGAGCCAACTAATACGGTAACTCAAGAAGAAGTAAAAGCACCAATGAAGCAAGTTAACGCAGTTATATACCCAGAAACAAAAAAAGGCGATATCGTAGACACCTACTTTGAAGAAGCGGTTAGCGACCCATATCGTTGGCTTGAAGATGATATGAGCGACGAAACTGCCGATTGGGTTAAAACGCAAAACAATTTAACGTTTTCTTATTTAGAACAAATACCTTATCGCGATAAGTTAAAGCAGCGCCTTGAAAAACTAATGAACTACGAAAAAATAGGCGCTCCTTTTACTGAAGGCGATTACACCTATTTTTATAAAAACGATGGCCTGCAAAATCAATATGTTTTGTACCGCAGTAAAGATGGCGGCGACGTTGAAGTATTTTTAGATCCAAACAAGTTTAGTGACGATGGCACGACGTCTATGTCGGGTTTATCGTTTTCAAAAGATGGGTCATTACTCGCGTATCAAATATCTGAAGGTGGTAGCGACTGGCGTAAAATTATAGTGATTGATGCACACACTAAAGAACCTGTTGAAGAAGCGCTTGTTGACGTTAAATTTAGCGGCATAGAGTGGCTAGGTAACGAAGGTTTTTATTATTCAAGTTACGACAAACCTAAAGGCAGTGAGCTTTCGGCTAAAACAGATCAGCATAAAGCGTATTACCATAAGCTAGGTACTGCACAGTCTGCTGATAGTGTTGTATTTGGTGAAACTGATGAGCAAAAACATCGCTATGTAGGCGCTGATGTAACCCATGACGGCCACTACCTACTTATTTCGGCAAGTACGTCTACTTCAGGCAATAAGCTGTTTATAAAAGATCTAACAAAAGAAAACAGTGAGTTTGTAACGGTTGTTGGAAATACTGATTCAGATACATCAGTTATTGATAACGAAGGCAGCAAGCTGTTTTTAGTTACTAACCTCAATGCACCAAACAAAAAAGTAGTGACGGTTGATGCAAGTAACCCAAGCCCTAAAAATTGGGAAGATTTAATTCCTGAAACCAAAAACGTACTAAACCTTACAAAAGGTGGCGATACCTTTTTTGCCAACTACATGGTTGATGCGATTTCGCAGGTAAAACAGTACAACAAAAAAGGTGAGCTAATTCGCGAAATTACATTACCAGGCGTGGGTACTGCACGTGGTTTTGGCGGTAAAAAAGATCAAACAACGCTTTATTATTCGTTCACTAACTACAAAACACCAGGTACTACTTATACGTTTGATGTAGCTACGGGTGAATCGGGTGTTTATCGTAAGTCGGCTATTGATTTTAATAGCGATGATTACACGTCTGAGCAAGTGTTTTACACCTCAAAAGACGGTACTAAAATACCGATGGTAATTACCTATAAAACAGGCATTAAGCTTGATGGTTCAAACCCTACTATTTTATACGGTTACGGTGGTTTTAATATTAGTTTAACGCCAAGCTTTAGCCCCGTTAATGCAGTATGGCTTGAGCAAGGTGGTGTGTACGCCGTTGCTAATATTCGCGGTGGTGGTGAGTACGGTAAAGACTGGCACAATGCCGGCACTAAATTGCAAAAGCAAAATGTGTTTGACGACTTTATTGCGGCTGCTGAGTATTTAAAAGATAAAAAGTACACGTCTAAAAAGCGCTTAGCACTTCGCGGTGGATCTAATGGTGGCTTGTTAGTTGGTGCAGTGATGACGCAGCGCCCAGACTTATTTCAGGTGGCTCTACCTGCTGTAGGCGTACTTGATATGCTACGCTACCATACATTCACTGCGGGCGCTGGTTGGGCATACGACTACGGTACCAGTGAGCAAAGCAAAGAAATGTTTGAATACATTAAAGGTTATTCACCACTTCATAATGTAAAAGCAGGTGTTGAGTATCCAGCTACTATGATCACAACTGGCGATCATGATGACCGCGTTGTCCCTTCACATTCGTTTAAGTTTGCAGCTGAGCTTCAAGCAAAGCAAACGGGTAATAATCCAACGCTTATTCGCATAGAAACAAATGCAGGGCATGGCGCAGGTACTCCAACGAGTAAAACAATTGAGCAGTACGCCGATATATTTGGTTTTACGCTATATAACATGGGCGTAGAGTCGTTATAAAAGCGCTTTAACTAAATAGCTAACTTTAATAGCTGAGCAAAAAGGCCGAGTAAATTTAATTTACTCGGCCTTTTTAATGTTTGTTAGTAGTTAGTAGTTAGTAGTTAGTAGTTAGTAGTTAGTAGTTAGTAGTTAGCTATTGCATAGGTGAAAACAATCGTTGATACGTTTTATAAGCGTACTCGTCGGTCATTCCGCTTAAGTAATCGCAAATTATGCGCATCCCTTGATTTTGTTTTTCGGCTTCTATGTATTGTGCTTGTGTAGTTTCGGGTAATAAACGCAGCGGATCGCTAGCAAACGCGGTAAATAACTCTATTAGTAAGTTTTGACCTTTAAACTCTATTTGCTGCATTTCGGGGTCGCGTATTAAACGTTGAAACACAAAATGCTTAAGTATTTGCAATACACTGTCGTATTGGGCATCTAATTTAGCGGTGTACTTTAAAATAGGGCATTCAAAGTTATCGTTTTGAATATCTAAATGTATATGAATAATAAAGGTATTAACCAGCTCACCTATGGCATCTTTTCGCTCATAATCATTTTTTGAAAACAAGCGCTGGGTCAGCGACTCAAGCATGGTGTTTAACCAGTCAAAGTTTAGTGCTTTTAAATGAGGTAGAGCATGAGTTTGCCAATCGTCTAGCGTAAGTACATGGGTTGCAATGGCATCTTCTAAGTCGTGTACGGCGTATGCTATATCGTCGGCATGTTCCATTATGGCGCTGTCGAGCGATTTATACGTTGTTTTAGCGCGGTACTTATCAATAGCGGCATGTTTACCTAACAATGTTTTATCGTTTTGACTTAGTGGTTCTACTATCCAATTGAATATGGCTGCATCGTCGTTGTACAACCCTTTGGCAGGTCGCCAATCATCTGCTTTTATAAATGCACGACCGGTTGTATCGTTGGGAATGGTATGCCAAAGCGTATTAATAAACGCGGGGTATTTTATAAAACCTAATAAAGTACGACGAGTTAGGTTCATACCGTGCCCGTTACTGTAGGGCTCAAGTTTTGCAACTATGCGCAGTGTTTGTGCGTTACCTTCAAAACCACCGTGATCGCGCATCATGTAATTTAGCGCTATTTCACCACCATGGCCAAAGGGTGGATGGCCAATATCGTGCGCCAAACACAGTGTTTCTAGCAGTCCGGTTGATGGAAAGTGCGTAAAGTCGCTATGTTGCGCTTTTAAGTGGCGCAATATGCCAGTACCAATTTGCGATACTTCTAAAGAGTGGGTAAGGCGAGTGCGATAAAAGTCGTTTAGGCCAATACCCATAATTTGGGTTTTTGCTTGCAAACGCCTAAATGCAGCGGCATGAATAATACGCGAACGATCGACCTGCCACGGCGAGCGATTATCGTTAGGACGATGTTTATATTGCTCTATTATTCGGCTTTGCCATTGTTTATCCATACTGCTTACTCACACATCGTTAATATTATTAAACTTTGCTCAGTATACCCATGGACTTATAAATTGCGAATGAACAAATGCACTACATAGGCTCTGTTTTATCTAAAACCCAAATACACTGCTGAAAATTCAACCGTAAAAGGTCATCAAACCCCAGTTATTCGCGTTTATAAAGTGGCTTAGGTATAATGCACCTTCGTATGCTTGTGTATAAACCATGCATAACTAAGTTTAATAGAGAGAATAGATGTTAAAAACGATTTTTAAGCTTTTACTAACCGTGTTTTTTGTATGGGCGCTTGCATATCCGTTTATACAAAATGACGATGTTGAACTAGACGAGCAAACGTCAGAACAACCAAAAAAAGTGAAGAAAAAAGAAAAACCACTACATAATGTAAAACTGCCAAAGTTTTCAGAATTTAGTGATGTTAAAGAAAAAAAACATGCATTTTTTAGCTTTATTCGTCCGCACGTTGAAGCTGAAAATAAAAAAATATTACAGCAACGCGCTAAGCTCGAAATAGCACGCATGATGTTACAAAACGAATTACCTTTAGAAAAAAAGCAAAACAAAGATATTGCTAAAATTTTAAAGTCGTATGACTTACCAACCACGGTTGATACGCTAATACTTACGCAAGCATTGCGCCGTGTTGATGTAATTCCTAAAGAATTAGCGCTTATGCAAGCTGCAAACGAATCTGCATGGGGCACTTCGCGTTTTGCACGTATTGGCCTTAACTTTTTTGGTCAGTGGTGCTACACAAAAGGTTGTGGCATGGTGCCAAAACGCCGTAATACCGGGGCTGCGCACGAAGTTGCTGCGTTTAAATCGGTAAGAGCTGCTATAAACTCTTACTTTAAAAACATAAATACGCATCCTGCTTATAAAGATTTGCGCGCAATACGTGAAAACTTACGTCTTGAGCAAAAACCAATTTTAGCGACTGAACTTACACATGGTTTAATGTCTTACTCTGAGCGCGGTGAAGCGTATATAGAAGAGTTAAACACGATGATTAGCCAAAATAGAGCCTACTTTGATGAATAAATACATTTTTAATTGTACCAACGCTATTGTGTTAGTGCTACTGAGCATCAGTGCATTTAATGTAAATGCGAGAGAATTTGTGATGTCGTATGACGGTTTTTACGACCGCTTAAAAGTTGTTAACAAAGGCGATTTTCAATATGCGCGAGTTAACTTTTACATTAGTGATATTGGTACTAATGAAACATGTGCGATTAAAAGCGGTACTATTTTAACCGAAAGAAACGAGTATCCACTTAACTTTACCGATAAAGCACAATTACTATTGCCGTTCGATAAGCAGCTTGATACCGATAAAGCGGTTATTGTAGTAGAGCCGCTCAATCCTGTGCACGATTGCCAATTAAAGTTACAAATAGAAGCAAACGAACTTGAAGGTTTAGCATTTTCAAAGCAGTCGTTATATACCATTAACGAAGAACTTGATGAACTATTAACTGATTTGTCGGGCTTTTTTGTAAGTAAATTAATGTGGTTTTTATTACCAGAGCAAAAGGGCGTAGCAGTTACATTTAAAAGCCCAATGCAATTTGATGATGAAAATATAACGTGTGAAAAGTCAGTGTGTTATTTTGCAGTTGAAGATAGCTGGGAAGATGATAGCGCAGTGCTTGGCGATATATCGAACGTTATTAAAGTAACGCCTTGGATTGTTAAGTAACTCACATACAAAAAGCGGCATTTAGCCGCTTTTTTTGTACCAAAATTAGTACTCGTTTTTAGTCTTTGGTTTTTATTTAATAAGTGGTGCTGATGAATCTCGCTGCATTAAAGTGGGTTCAAAAAAGCGATTTATAACAAGGTTTTTATTTTGATATACGTCTTTCAGCACTAATTTAGCTGCCATTTCGCCCATTTTCCCGACCGGATTATCTATGGTCGTGAGTGTAGGGTAAAGATAGTTTGCAAAAATAACGTTATCAAATCCAACAATCGATAAATCAATTGGTAAATTATAACCGTGCTCTCTTGCATACTTCATAGCACCGGAGGCCATTTCGTCATTGGCGCATACCAGTGCAGTAAAGCTAAGTTTTTCATCAATAAAATGTTTTAAGCCTTTACTACCGCCAGTTTCGTTAAAGTCGCCAATATAAAAAAGCGTAGGATCAAATTTAACACCAGCCTCTGTAAGTGCTTGTTTGTGACCTTCTAAGCGGTTAAAAGCATCGGCTTTAAACTGCGGGCCTGCAATATATGCTATTTGTGTATGGCCTTGATTTAATATCGATTTAGTGGCTAGGTAACCACCTAATTGATTATCTAGACTGATACAGTTGTCTTTTAGTTGCTCTACGTAACGGCTCATTAAATAAACGGGTGTAGAGCCTTGGCTTAGTTTTATTAGGTAGTCGTCTGAGACGGCTTCTACGTGCAAAATAATGGCATCGCAGCGTCTGCTAATTAAAAACTCAATGCCTTCTTGTTCTTTGTCTTCTTCACTGTGCCCGGTGGTAATAATAACGTGTTTACCCGCAGCACGAAGCTCTGACTCAATACCTGCCATCATTTGGGCAAAGAAAGGACCATGTAACTCAGACACTAAAATACCGACACTGTTAGTACAGTTAGAGGCTAAAGATTGCGCTATTGAATTAGGCTTGTAGCCAAGCTGCGCCATAGCATCAAGCACTTTTTGTTTAGTTTTATCGCTTACACGGGTATTTTTGTTCATCACGCGAGAAACGGTGGCTAACGATACGCCCGCAAGCTCTGAGACTTGATAAATTGTTGCCATGTTATTTGTTCACTCGCTTATCCTTAACTACTTCGGCTAAATAATACCTTAGAGTATATATCTTAACTAGCTGTTAGTTTAGATTGAATATTTTCAACAACCTGATTAGTCAGTGTATATTTTTTCATTATGTAGGCAACAAATAATGAGCCAAAAGCAGGTAGTACAGTGAATGACAGTAAAATACCGTGCTGGGTATCAAGAGTTTGTACTGCATCGGCCTGATAACTGTAAAAAGATAACAACCAGCCTGCAATTGCGCCGCCTACAGCCACGCCCATTTTAATAAAAAATATAACGCCTGAATAAACCAAACCCGTAATGCGTACACCTGTTTTTTCATGCCCATAATCTATGGTGTCGGCCATTTTTGCCCACAACAACGGGGTTGCCATATCTAAAAAGAATTTCCATAAAATAAAGGCAGTAAATGCGAGTACTAATTGATCTTTACTAATAAAGTAACTAAAACCACAAATAGCGGCAGCAATAACTTGTAAGCTTATGTAGGCCTTTATTTTACAAAAGCGCTTTGCAAGTGGTTGAGCTAAAGCACAACCTACCATGCTGGCTGCAACACCTAGCGTCATAAATAAAGTGATTAAATCGTCTCGACCTAAATAGTACTTTACGTAGTAAACAGCAAGCGTAAGCCTTAATACTTGCCCGGTAAGTAAAAAGAATGCAGCTAAGCAAAGTGTTCGCCATTGATCGTTTTTAATTAATGCTTTAACACTTTGGGCAAAAGGAATGTTTTGCTCTTTAGGCTGTTGTATACGCTCTTTTGTACCTAAAAAACAAAGTAAAAACAGTACAAGGCCTAAAATACTCATTGCTGTCATTGTGTATTGATAGCCCTTGGCTGCATCGCCTTGGCCAAAATACTCAACCATTGGCATAGTGCAACCCGCTACAATAACACCACCTAACATACCAAATACAAACCGATAAGACTGAATGGTTACGCGCTCTTTTGCGTCGCTTGTAAGTACGCCACCTAAAGCACAATACGGAATATTAATAGCGGTGTAGACAACCATAAGCAGAGTGTAAGTAGTAAAGGCATAAATTATTTTATCGGTGCCTTCTAAATCGGGCGTAGTGAACGCTAAAATACTAATAATGGCAAAAGGGAGGGCAAGCCAAAGTAAGTAGGGGCGAAAGTGGCCCCAGCGCGTATGTGTTTTATCAGCAAGGTTACCCATTAATGGATCGGTTACGGCATCAAAAATACGCACTGCTAAAAACATAGTACCTACAACAGCAGGCGATAAACCCACTACGTCTGTGTAGTACAGCATTAAAAACATCATAACTGTTTGAAAAATAATATTACTGGCGGTGTCGCCTAAGCCATACGCTATTTTTTCTTTTACACTGACCATGATTGTTTATCCCGCTTTATACTTGTTTTTAGTTGTGGGTATACTCTTATCTTTTAGAGATGAGTTCTTTATAAGCTAAGCCACTATTTTTAATGGTGCGTTGCTGCGTCTTATAATCTACATACACAATACCAAAACGTTTTAAATAACCTTCTGCCCATTCAAAGTTATCCATTAAGCTCCAAGCAAAGTAGCCATGTATAACAACACCTTGTTCAATCGCATTATGAACCGCATTTAAGTGATCATTATAGTAATTTAAACGATCTAAGTCGTTAACTTCACCATTATTATATGTATCGGGCATGGCTGCGCCATTTTCGGTTATATAAATAGGCGGTAGCGTGTATGTTTTATTAAGCGATACGAGCAAATCGGTGAACGATTGCGGATAAATCTCCCATCCCATATCAGTTAACGGACCCGTAGGTGCAATGGGTTCATAAATGTCAGTAGGATGCGCTTTATAAATTTGGCGGGTATAAAAGTTAATGCCTAAGTAATCAATTGGCTGAGAAATTAATTCCATATCACCAGGGTGTATGTCTGGTAAATGATCGCTTGGTAATTGGTTAATTATATCGGGGTATTTACCATCCATTATTGGTTTCATGTACCACTGATTTAAGTAGTCATCAGCGTATTTGGCACTGTCTATGTCTTGTTGATTATCGGTAAGTGGATATGCGGGTGTAAAGTTAAGCACAATGCCGTTTTTAGTATTAGGCGATGTTTTATTTAGCACGCTCATAGCCAGACCATGAGCGAGTAGTAAGTGATGAGCTGCTTTTTTACCATACTGCTTGCCTACTAGACCTGGGGCATGTATGCCAATTTCGTAACCTAAAAACGCGCTGCAAAAGGGTTCGTTTAATGTAGCGTACGAATACACTCGTGTTCCAAATGCGTTAGTAATTAGTTCTACGTATTGCTCAAATGCATAAGCTGTTTTTCTGTTGAGCCAGCCGCCTTCATCTTCAAGGTGTTGCGGTAAATCCCAGTGGTACAAAGTAACAAAGGCTTTTATATTTTTTCGTTTTAGCTCATCTAAAATATCAGTATAAAACTTAACGCCTACAGGATTTAACTTTCCGTCTTGAGTCATCACGCGAGGCCATGAAATAGAAAGCCTGTATGCATCAACACCTAGAGACTCTATTAAATCTATGTCTTGTTGCCAATTATTGTAATGATCGCAGGCAATATGACCATGTGAATTGTCAGCAATTTTACCTGCAGTACTACAAAAGGTATCCCAAATACACGGTAAGCGATGCTCATATCCGCCCTCTATCTGAAATGATGCTGTAGCTACACCATAAACAAAGTCTTTTGTTAATAGAGGTGAATTAAATGGTAATGATATTTTTGTCATTGGTTACAAACCTTTTTGAGAACTTAATTGCACGCTTAGCGCTTATTTTTACTGACTTTCAGCGGGTACAAAGCATTATTAAAAATAAAAGTTGTTGAAATATGTAACATGTTCGTATTTAATTAGCTGTGAAAGCGCTTACATTTTTAGATTAATGTTAATTAATCTTCAGGTCAACTCTTAAATACTGCGCCTTAGCGGGGTTTGTATTAATTACTTACTGAAGATCAATTTATAATAATAAATTGCGGAGAGCACATGGCTAGTTCAGCACCACTGACATCACACACACAGTCGCAAAACCACCAAGATAAAAACTATGGTTTTGCACTTACATCTTTAACTTCACTGTTTTTTATGTGGGGTTTTATTACTTGCTTAAATGATATTTTGATTCCGCATTTAAAAGCGGTTTTCGATTTAACGTATGTACAAGCAATGCTTGTGCAGTTTTGCTTTTTTGGCGCTTACTTTTTAATGTCACTCCCTAGTGGACACATTGTTAAAAAGCTTGGTTATAAAAAAGGAATCGTGGTTGGGCTTTTAATTGCGGCAGTAGGGTGTGTCTTATTTTACCCAGCAGCGTCTTTACATAGTTATCCTGTATTTTTATTCGCTTTATTTGTACTTGCCAGTGGCATAACGTTATTACAAGTATCTGCAAATCCTTATGTAAGTTTGTTGGGTTCAGCAAAAACAGCGTCGTCTCGTTTAACGCTTACTCAAGCTTTTAACGCGTTAGGTACTACGGTTGCGCCATCATTTGGTGCTCTGTTAATTCTGGACTCAGCGTCAGAAGCCTTTTTAACACCTGCACAAAATGCAGAGTCAGTTCAACTTCCTTACCTCCTTTTAGCTGCAATGCTTATTTTACTAGCCGGTATTTTTGCATGGCTTAAATTACCAGACATTATGAGCGAGCAAAAAGAAGCGGCTAAAAACTCAGAAAAAATTGAAGGCAGTGCATGGCAATACCGTCACCTAACATTAGGTGCTGTGGGTATATTTATGTATGTTGGCGCAGAAGTGGCAATTGGTAGCTTTTTAGTAAGCTTTTTAGCGCAAGAACATATTGCAGGACTAAAAGAGCATGCTGCAGCTCATTACATCACTTATTATTTTGGTGGTGCTATGGTTGGGCGTTTTATTGGTGCTGCTGTAATGCAAAAATTACCCGCTGGTAAAGTACTTGGCTTTAACGCGACCATGGCTATTATCTTAGTCGTTATTGCCATGAGCACGTCAGGTCAATTAGCAATGTGGTCAATACTATTGGTTGGTTTATTCAATTCTATTATGTTCCCCACTATTTTTAGTTTAGCGTTAAATGGGCTTGGTAAGCATACCGCTCAAGGCTCTGGTATTTTGTGTTTGGCGATTGTAGGTGGTGCAATAGTGCCACTTTTACAAGGTGCACTTGCTGATAGTGTGGGTGTTCAACTTTCGTATGTTTTACCTATTTTATGTTACATATTTATCGTGTTCTATGGTTTAAGCGGTAGCAAACCAGTTCAAGCGCAGGAGACTCTATAATGAAAACCCCTTTTACACTTAATAAAATAGCCTTAGCAACATTAATTGCATCAGTAGGTACTTTATCGGCTTGTTCAAACGACGCAGTGACATCGGTTGAAAGTAATGAAACGTTATCTAAAACAGCGCAAATTTGGCCAAAACTTAATATTGCTGTTAAAAAAGATGCCGATATTGAAGCTAAAATAGTTAACTATTTAAAAGCAATGACACTTGAGCAAAAGGTTGCTCAAATGATTCAGCCAGAAATTCGTGATATTACCGTTGAAGACATGCGTAAATATGGCTTTGGTTCATATCTTAATGGCGGTGGTGCATTCCCTAATGGCGACAAACACGCAACACCAATGGACTGGGTAGCCTTAGCAGAGAGCTTTTATCAAGCTTCTGTTGATGACTCACTTGATGGCAGTAGTATCCCAACTATGTGGGGCACCGATGCAGTACATGGTCATAATAACGTAATTGGCGCGACGCTTTTTCCACATAACATTGGTTTAGGCGCGGCTAATAACCCAGATTTAATAGAGCAAATAGCGTCTATTACCGCAGTAGAAGTAATGGCTACGGGTATTGATTGGGTATTTGCACCCACAGTTGCCGTAGTGCGCGACGATCGCTGGGGCAGAACGTACGAAGGCTACTCTGAAGATCCAAAGATTGTTCACGATTACTCAGCAGCGATTGTAAATGGATTGCAAGGTAAAGCCGATGGCGACTTTTTAAGTGATAAGCGTGTTATTAGCACGGTTAAGCACTTTATTGGCGATGGCGGCACCGTTGATGGGGATGATCAGGGAAATAATATAGATAGCGAACAATCGCTATTTGATATTCATGCCCAAGGTTATGTTGGTGGTTTGTCGGCGGGTAGCCAATCGGTTATGGCGTCTTTTAATAGCTGGAATGGCGTTAAAAATCACGGCAATAAATACTTACTTACTGATGTATTAAAAACACGTATGGGTTTTGATGGTTTTGTAGTGGGCGATTGGAATGGTCATGGGCAAATTGAAGGCTGTACTAACGAAAGTTGTGCACAAGCCGTTAATGCAGGCCTTGATATATTTATGGTGCCAACAGGTGCCTGGAAGCCTCTTTATAACAATACAATTGCGCAAGTTAAGTCAGGCGAAATTAGTATGTCGCGTATTGATGATGCAGTGAGCAGAATATTACGCGTAAAACTTCGCGCTGGTTTATTTGATAAACCAAGCCCGGCTAAGCGTCTTTACTCGGGTAAAACAGAACTTATTGGCGCGCAAGAGCATCGCGAAGTCGCACGTCAAGCTGTGCGCGAATCGCTTGTATTACTTAAAAATAAAAATAACCTATTACCTATCGAAGCTAATCAACGCGTACTTGTTGCAGGTGATGGTGCTGATAATATAGGTAAACAGTCGGGTGGTTGGAGTATTACGTGGCAGGGGACTAATAATAAAAATGCTGATTTCCCTGGAGCAACGTCAATTTACAAAGGGCTTGAAGAACAAATATCTGCAGCAGGTGGAAGTGTTACTTTAAGTGCTGATGGTACGTTTGAACAGCGTCCTGATGTTGCTATTGTTGTATTTGGTGAAGAACCTTACGCAGAAGGGCACGGCGATAAAGATAACCTAGAGTTTGAGCGCGGAAATAAAAAGTCATTAGCACTTTTAAACTCGCTAAAAGAGCAAGGTATTCCTGTTGTATCGGTGTTTATATCAGGTCGACCTATGTGGGTGAACAGTGAACTTAACGCATCTGACGCGTTTGTAGCTGCATGGTTGCCAGGTACAGAAGGCGCAGGTATTGCTGATGTTTTATTAAAAGCGGCAGACGGCACCATTCAAAATAACTTTAAAGGTAAATTATCGTTTTCTTGGCCTAAATCAGCGGTACAAACTGCGGTTAATAAAGGCGATGAAAATTACGACCCATTACTTCCTTATGGTTTTGGTTTAACGTACGGCGATAAAAACGTGCTAGCTGACGACCTTGATGAAGACTCTAAACTTGATAACTCAGGGCTTACGAGTATGGATATACTTGTTGGTGCACCTGTAGCGCCATGGCGCTTATTGTTAAAATCGGGCGATGAGCTTTTAGATGTATCGAGTAGTACACATGAATTTGGTGCAATTAAATACCGAACTGAGGACAAAATAGTACAAGAAGACGCGCGCCAATTTAACTTTAGCGGTGCAGAAAAAGCCAGTGCTGAAATAGTAACAAGCTTTGCAGAAGATACCATTGCCTACGTTGAAGCCGATAGTGTGATTAGTTTTGATATTAAATTAAACGAAGCACTAACGAGTGATATAGCACTTGCTATGACTTGCTCGGGTGAATGTGGTGCAAGCATTGATTTAGCAAACGTAGTGGATAAAACCATTGAGAATAAATGGCAGTCAGTATCAATCGATTTAGGTTGTTTTGCTGATAAGGGTGTTAATTTTGCAAACCTAACAAGCCCATTTAGCTTACGCAGCAATGGTAAAGCATCAATTTCTGTGGCTAATATTCAGTTTGTGCCAAATAAGGCAGGCGAAGCTACACTGTCTTGTAAGTAGTTTATTAACTCTATTGTGTGTATACCAAAGCCCTTCGAATGAAGGGCTTTTTTTATGTAGAGGATTAATACTAACCTGCATAAATACTTGAGCTAATTGATATAACTAAAAAAGAACAAGTCGCTATAAATACAAAGGGTTACCACGTTTTTATAGGAAGAACCTTTTTTATAATAGCTTGTAAAATAATTAACACTGCATTAAGAGGTTTTTTTCGTCAAAGCTAACTACTTTATCTCTGCCGGTTTCTTTAGCAAGATAAAGGCGTTTATCAGCCAACGACAGTAAGTCTTTTACACTCATTTTACCATTTACAGAGTGACTCACTCCCGCGCTCACAGATAGTTTTATATGCGCGTTTTGATAATAAAACGGATGCTTAGAAATATTTTCACGTAAGTGCTCTGCATATTCTTTAGCTGCTCGTAGGGAATAGTCTGGTAGTAATATTGCAAATTCTTCACCGCCTATTCTGGCGCAAATACCCTCATCAATAAATTGCTCTTTTATGTGCTGCGCAATCCATTTAATTGCTTGATCGCCCGTGTCGTGGCCGTACTTATCGTTTACATGCTTAAAAAAGTCGATATCTAGAATAATTATAGATACATTTATATCATTGTTATTAGGTTGTTTAAGGACTGCTTTGGCGTTATTAAAGAAACCTCTGCGATTAAATAACTGTGTAAGAGAGTCGGTATTGGCAAGGTTCGATAGCGTATATTCACTATTAGAAAATAACAAAAATGGCAGTATAAGAGCACTCAGTGTGGCTAATAGTAAATGACTAATAAGCACAATTTGCAAAGGGGTTGCTACATCTTGAATACTCGAACTAAGTACCGGTATTGATAGAAATATAGCATTTAAAAACATAACTCCACTGTGCACTAAAAAGCAGGTAATTAACGCCTTTTTCTGGGCTTTAGCAACAAAGCTCATGCTTTTGATTAAATACGCTGTGTAAATAAATAATCCGGAAATTACTAAACTCGTTAGCATTTTTGCTGCACCGAAAGGATAAATTGCCAATAACAATAAGCTAGAAAAACCAAATATGCAGTAAAGAGGCATTAAGCTAATATTTTGTACGTTTTTGTATTTATATAGTCCAACAATAATTAAAAGTGGGCTAGTAATCATTGAAACACTAGCTAAATAGTGGGTTATTAAAGGAAAGTCTATGAATAAGCGCAAACATGCCAGTATTTCGGCTAATGCAAATGTGGCACAGGCTAAACCAAATAATAAAAAAGATGTTTGTTTTTTATATTTATAAATTGAGAGAAAAAATAAGCTTATGAACAAGTTAAGGATAAAAGAGAAGAAGATCACAGTAGGCAAATGAAACATGATTTATTCTCTTTATTATAAAATGATGAAATATATATTTAACTAACTGTTGTAATTATTATGTATTAATAAGAAAAGGTCAATTCAGTTAAAAGGATTGCTTTTTCAATTTTTATATTTTACCTCAAGAATTATTAACGCCCGCTAAACCAAACTCTCTAAAGCTGATTTAATATCAGGATGATGAAAACGATAATTATAAACGAGTGCCTTTTTAGGGACTACAAATTGTCCCGTTGTTAGTAAGTCTGACATTTCACCCATTAATAGTTTAAGTACTGCAGTGGGCATAGTGATAAATGCAGGTCGCGATAACGCCTCGCCTAAGCTTTTACCAAATTGAGCATTGCTTACAGGATTTGGCGCAGTTGCGTTAACAGGGCCAGATATTTCTGGATGCTTAATAATAAAAAGTATTAGCTGAATCATATCGTCGATGTGTATCCACGACATTCCTTGCTCGCCATTACCAATTGGGCCGCCTAAACACAATTTAAAAGCGGGTAGCATTTTACTTAATGCTCCACCTTTTTTAGCTAAAACAATACCCGTGCGCAAAAGGCACACTCTGGTGTGTTCTGATTGCGCGAGTAGCGCTGCATTTTCCCAGTCTTTACAAAGCTGGTGGCTAAATTCGTCGTGTGGGTTTTCAAAAGTTTCATCAATAGGGTTACTATTTTGTCGACCATAAAACCCAACGGCGCTTCCAGATATATAAGTATGCGGGGCAGTGCTACAAGCTTTAATAGCTTCACTAATTTGTTGTGTAACACCAATACGGCTGTCGCGTATTATTTGTTTTTGTTTGTCGCTCCAGCGTTTATTTACAATAGGTTCGCCAGCTAAATTAATAACAATATCAACAGTGTTAAAATCTACTGCATTGACATTGCTTACGGCTTTAACTTTATGGCCCAATAATACGTTTGCTTTAGTTGGATTTCGGCTAAGCACAGTAACAGTATTATGATGAAGTAAAAAAGGGCATAAGTGCTTACCAATTAATCCCGTCGCGCCAGTAACAAATATATGCATTATTAATCCTTACAATAAAATAGTAGCAAGTGATTAAAAAACATACTCGCTAGCAAACAGCTTTGCAAATTTATACGTAAAACAGGCTTTTATGATCACTTCGTAATTATTTCATTTAATTACCTTTTGCCTTACACTAAAGCCATATCATTAATAAAAGGATTAATAAATTGGCAAGTTTAACTGGAGTAAATAAAAGCTTAATAGTTTTTGCTTCCTTAGTGGTCGTACTCGCGGGGATAAAAGCGGCAAGTGTAATTATTATTCCGTTTATTTTGGCGGCGTTTATTGCCATTATTTGTAATCCGCTTATCAAGTTTTTTGCGCGCTACCGAATTCCTAAAGGCATTGCTGTTATGTTGGTAGTGCTTATTATAGTTGGCTTAGGTGTAAGCCTTGGCGGGCTTGTAGGGCAATCAATAAACGATTTTTCGCAGCAACTTCCTGAGTATAAAACACAACTCAAAGAAGAATTTGTATGGCTTGTAGATTTAGCATCTCAATACAACATACTGATTAATAAAGAACAGTTAATCAATATGTTCGACCCAGGTAAAATGGTTGATGTAGCCACTAATATGCTCACCGGTTTAGGTGGCGTAATGGCAAACATGTTTTTAATTATTTTAACCGTTGTTTTTATGTTGTTTGAAGGGCCAATGCTGAGCAAAAAAATACACATGGCACTTGAAGATCCCGATAGCAAAATGAAGCAAATTGACCGCTTTTTAGAGTCTATTAATTCATATCTGGCAATTAAAACACTAGTAAGTTTAGGTACGGGTATTATTGCTGCGTTTTACTTATGGATTTTAGACGTTGACTACTTTGTGCTGTGGGGGGTATTGGCATTTATGTTCAATTACATTCCTAATATTGGGTCAATTATTGCGGCTGTACCGGCTGTATTACTTGCGCTTATTACTCAAGGTCCGTTAATTGCGGGATTGGTTGCTGCAGGTTATTTAACAATAAATACGGTAATGGGCAATATTGTAGAGCCTAAGTTTTTGGGCAAAGGGCTGGGCCTTTCAACATTAGTGGTATTTTTATCATTAATATTTTGGGGCTGGTTATTAGGTACTGTGGGTATGCTTTTATCTGTGCCATTAACGATGATTGTAAAAATAGGCTTAGAAGCCAGTGCTGAAGGTAAGTGGGTTGCCACTCTACTAGGCAGTGGCGAAGACGTTGCTAAAAATAACTAACATTTATAACCATCAAGGGCTGTAAAATTAAAGCCCTTGATGGTTAAGTTATCAGTAAATACAGGGCTATTAATTAACAAACAATTTAATAGCGTCATCCACCGCGTTTATTGCGCCTTCTAAATATCCAGCTTCTTGTTTTGCAAACTCACTCGCTACAAAATGAATGTTCAAGTTATTTAATTGCTCATCTAAGCCTGAAAAATCAAATTCTGGGTGCTGCGAAGGCTGAGTTTGATCGTCTCTATTAGCTACAAACTTATCGTCTGCCCAGTCTTTAATAAAATACCCCGTTGCCTTTTCAGCATCTTTACCATAAAAGTAGCTAAGCTGCTGGGCACAGGCTTGAATTAATTGCTCTTTAGTTACTTGGTTTCGTGATAAGTAGGGCACACCTATAAAGCCAAATAATGCGGCGTAATTGCCATCTTCAGCACTGGCATCGTGAATTTCGACCATAGGGCCTACGCGACTAAAGCATTGTCCTGATAAGTTTTTATCACGCCAAAATGCATGTTCAAAAGTAGCTATAAATTTGGCTTGTCCTGCCATCCATGTAGGTACACTACTAAGGCGGTTTATGAGCGTTGGAGTAGCCCATAGTTCAGGTGTTAAGTGTGTTGTAACCATACGAGCAGGAATTGCTGAAATTAGTTTTTCAGTAGTAAATTGCTTTATGTTACCTAAGTGATTAACCGTAATTTGCCAGTTATTATCACCTTCTTTAAGCTCAGTGACATTGTGTTCTAATAACACTGAATCAGGATTAAGTTGCTCGTATAAGGCTGTTATTAAAGTATTCATGCCGTGTTTGAGTCTAAATAGTTGCATATCTCCAGCACCTGCAATTTGTTGAGGTTGCTTGGAATTAGGCGCTTGATATAACACATCACCTTTGTTGTATTGCTCAAATATACTTAAGCGGAGTGACTTTACTAAAGCTTGAATTTTTGGTTGGTGGGGAAATATCCACGTAGGACCCAAATCAAAACTAACATCGTTATTTATTGGTGATTGCGCAGCAAAAATTCGGCCGCCTAATTGCGATTTGGCTTCCAGTAATAAGTACTCAATATTAAGCAGTTGTAATTTATACGCACTGTATAAGCCGGCCAGTCCGCCACCTATAATTATTACTGGTTTAGTCATTTGTTTACCTATTAGCTATTTAGCAATCTACTAGTAGGTAGTTTGTTTTGATATGAATAAATTGTCAAGTAGGCTAAAGGGAACGAGTAGATAAACGTAACTAGTTTAGTGTGCTTTAAGTTACGTTAAAATGGGTGTTTTAGTGATTCTGTAAATTGATTTATAAGCTCAATTTCACAGAGTTTATAGCTAATGGCTGCTGTTGTCGCATTAGGAAGTTTTATTAAGTAACGCCATTGGCAGGCACTCTCAAGGTACTTTTCGTTATTTTTAATGCTGCGCATAAATAACGGTAATACTTGCGTATTGCCTGTGCTTTCTTGTGATTTAGTTAGCTCATATTTGCGCTTTTGTATCCAACTGCCTTGTGCTTGCTTTGCTTTATCAATCTGGCTATCTAGGCATTGAATATACCGCTTAGCTTCATCGGTTGTTGCTTTAGCGGCTAAAGTACATGCCTCATCTGCAAAGCTGTACTGGCTTGTAGTTAATAGCACAATGGCAGTAAGTTTTAATAAATAGTTACTTTTTGTCATTGTAATTAAACTCTAAGATAAATTGAGCGCCGGCTAAGTTATCAGCATCGGTAATGGTAAGTGTCCCGTTATACGACTTAACTAAATCAGATACAATCGCCATGCCTACGCCGTGTCCGCTTTCGTATGTATCGAGGCGAGTACCACGTGTAAGTAAAGATTCACGTTTATCCTCTGGCACACCAGGGCCATCATCGCTAATTCCAATACACAGAGTTTTACTTTGGATTACTTGTATTTCTACTTGCGAGCGACACGCTTTACAGGCGTTATCAATCAAGTTACCGAGTAATTCCATTAAATCTGTTTGGTCACCTAGAAAGTAATCTTTTTCGGTTACGGTGCAGGTAAAAATAATATCTTTATCACGGTATACTTTTGCCATAGCACTGAGTATTGAATCAAGTACAGGCTTAATAGGTGTTTGCTTTTTCCACGTGTCTGATGCACCGGTTGCAGCACGCTTTAATTGGTGCTCGATCATCACATTAATTCGGTCGAGTTGTTCTTGTGCATCGGCATCGTTTGCCAATGGACTTGATTTTAGTACTGCAAGCGGTGTTTTAAGTGCATGAGCAAGGTCGCTTAATGAGGCTCTGTAGCGCTCTTTTTGGCGCTGTTGCGACTCAAGTAGCAAGTTTAGGTCTGCTTTTATTGTTTGCAGCTCTACAGGGTAGAGGCCTTTAATTTCTTGAATATCACCCGATTCAATCGCTTTTATCTCTTTATCGAGTCGTTGGAGTGGGCGAGCGCTCCAAATGAAACCAATCGCCATTAGGCCTGCAATTGCAATCCCCATGATAAACATCCAATCTACAAGGGTTTGCTTAAAGCCATCCATTATACGAAGTAGAGCGTCGTTACGTTTGACTAATATAAAGCGAGCTTGTTCTGATTGATCTATGTTGTTTAAAATTACAGTCAGGCTAAGTTGCCAGTACGCGGTATTATTATACTCCACGCGCCTGAAGTCGGCGGCACCGGCTTTGGTTTCTATTTGCTCTGGTACATAGTTTAAATTTACAGCCGATTCTGAGTTCCAAACAGGGTCATCATCGCGGTAAATCATTGCGTAGGTGTCTGAATTTAATCTGTTTAACTCAGGCGCTAAAATAGTGCTGGGCATAATAATACCATGCTCAGTAAAGTCGACTTCAGATATTAGCGAGTAGAGCTGTGCCTCGAGGGTTTTTTCTGTCGCATCAACAAGTGAAGCGTAATACGCTTTGCCTATTGAATAAAATAAGATAGGGAGTGCGACTAATAAAACAAAGACAAGGATAAATCCTTGCCTTATTTTTAACGATATTTGCGGTATTACCACTGGCTTTTAAGCCTGTAACCACGCCCACGTAGTGTCTCTACTGGGTTTAGTACGCCTTCTGGATCAAGCTTTTTACGCAAACGTAGTACAAATACCTCAATTACGTTTGAATCAAGGTCAAAATCTTGGTCGTAAATATGCTCAGTAAGTTCTGATTTAGAAATTACTTTTTGCGGATTTACCATTAAGTATTCAAGTACTTTATATTCGTAAGCTGTAAGGCTAAGTTCTTTATCATCAACCCATACTTGTTGTGAACGTGTATGAATTTTAATTGGACCCGCAGTCATTTCTGGATTTGCTTTACCAGCACTGCGACGAATTAATGCATTACAACGTGCAATAAGTTCTTCAACATGAAATGGTTTTGTAAGGTAGTCATCTGCACCTGCATCTAAACCTTCTACTTTATCCTGCCAGCGATCGCGCGCTGTTAATATTAAAATAGGGATAGTAATGCCTTGTGCTCGTGCTTTATTGATTAGCTCAATACCGTCTATTTTAGGTAAACCTAAATCAACTACGGCCATATCAAGCGGGTATTCTGTAATGTGGAAAAGACCTGCTTCACCATCGTGACATAAATCCACGCTGTAACGTTCTTTTTCTAAAGCATTACGTAGGTTATCTGCTAAATGTAAATCGTCTTCAATAACTAAAATTCGCATTTGTTAATCCTTTTTCACTTCGCCGGTTTTTTTATTTATATGTAAATCAACGACGTGGCCGTCAGATTTGAGTATTCGTACGGTATAAAAATCTGTTTTTTCGGTAATTTTTAAGGTCTTACCGCCTATTGTTTTCTTTGCAAGTATTACGGCTTTCTTTTTGTCCACCTCAGCATGAGATGCTTGGGTGGCCGTCGCTGCTTGAGCAAAGTTAGCTAAGCTAACACAAGCAATAAAACCGAGGCTTAATAATACGCGCATAATGGAAAACTCCTAGACCAGACCCACTTAGTTTAATTAACTAAGTTACTAAAATTCAAGTAAAAACGCTAAATTCGCTTTTATCTCAGTAATTTTAATTAAAATCTTGTGAACAAACCCTGAATTACAGTGCAACACACGCTCTTAGGGTTTAATACACTTTTAAGCAGGGAACACTTTTTTGAAAGGTTTAACAATTGTATTTTCATAGATGCCAGCGGCAACGTAAGGGTCAGCTGCTGCCCACTCTCGAGCTGCTTCTATTGACTCAAACTCAGCAACAACTAATGAACCGGTAAAACCTGCTTCTTGAGGATCTTCACTATCGACTGCCGGAAACGGACCCGCAGTTAATAAACGGTTTTGTGAATCAAGCTCACTAAGGCGTGCTAAATGTGCCGGGCGTGCTGCTTTTCTAAGCTCTAAGCTGTTTTCAACGTCTGTTGAGTGAATCATGTACAACATAAGGAATCTCATAAAAATTGTTAAATTTGATTAACGCAATACTACCACAGCGTTGAAAATTGGTGAATTAAAAGCGTATTTACACAGGTTTACACTTCGATTTTATTTTTAAGCTGTAATTGCTTGAAAATATCTGTGTAACACTGGTAGAGTCGCTGAAATATACAAAATAATAAAAAGGTTTTATGCATGAGCGAAAATAGAGAACGATTTAGTTCCCGTCTCGGATTCATAATGGCAGCGGCAGGTTCGGCTGTTGGTATTGGTAATTTAGTTGGTTTTCCGGTTTCTGCTACCAAAAATGGTGGTGGCGCATTCTTATTAATTTACGCTTTATTTGTCGTGTTCATTTGTTTACCAGTCATGATGGCTGAAATGGCAATGGGTCGTAACGCTCAAAAAGATCCACTTGGTTCGTACAAGCTATTATCTAATAACGATAAAAAATGGAAGCTAGCAGGTTTTTTAGCGGTGCTTACACCATTTATGATTGCTGTGTTTTATATGGTAATTACGGTTTGGATTTTTGGTTACTTAACGCAAACAGGCCTCGGTAATTTAGATTTACTTGCAGATCCTGGCCACTTTGGTGTTTTTATTAATAGTTACACTGTGTTTGGTTATATGGCCGTTGTGGTTATTATTGTTAACTTAATTTTATTAGGGGGTGTTAAACAAGGCATAGAAAAAGCCGCTAAATTTTTAATGCCAGCCTTACTTTTCATGCTACTTGCTTTAGTTACTTATGTATTAACGCTTGATAACGCAATGGCCGGTGTTAAATACTACATTATTCCTGATTTTTCTAAGATGAGTGCAAGTGTACTTAATGGCGCATTAAGCCAAGCGTTTTTCTCGCTATCGCTGGGTATGGGTATATTAATGACTTACGCGTCGTATATTTCTAAAAAGGATGACATTGTAAGTAGCGCGAAAATGGTCGCTATTACAGACTCACTCGTTGCGTTTGTAGCGGGCCTAATGGTGTTGCCCGCTATATTTAGCTTTGATCCAAACACAGACCCATCAGCACTTTCTGACTCGTCTGTATCAATGATTTTTGTATACCTACCTAAAATATTATTAGCACTGCAAAATGATATTGGTTATGTAGGTGCGTCTATTGTTGCGTTCTCATTCTTCTTATTAGTATTTTTTGCAGCGATTACTTCACTTGTTTCAATAGTAGAAGTACCGACAGCAACACTAAGTGACCGTAAAGGTATTAGCCGTAAAAAAGCATTGGGCATCCTTACACTTTCAACCGGTGTACTTACTATTTTATGTACAATGTCGTTTGGTATGATTGACAGCCTTACTTCGTTCACCAGTTATGGCGGCGTTAATAAGAGCTTTTTTGATATTATTGTTGATGTATTTTACGACACAATTTTACCGCTTAATGGCTTAATGGTGTGTTTGTTTGTAATGTACCGCTGGAAAAAAGCACGCTTAACGCAAGAGCTAAGCTTAGGTTCGCCTAATTATGCGGGAAGCTTGATGGAAAAGTACGTTAACTTTTCACTTTCAACGTTTATTCCTGTCATTCTAGCTGTGATATTTATAAATACAGTGGCGACTAAGTTTTTTGATTTAAAAATATTTGGTTTTTAAATAGACCTCTTTAAAAGCTTATTGAATAATATAATGCCGCTAAGCTTAGCGGCATTTTTTATAGGCGTTTTTTTACAGGTATCTGGTCTAACTATTATACCAACCTGCATAAATCTTTGATCAATTTAACGAATTAAATTGCACTATAACGTCGTTAAAAATTTTTTATTTACGACTGCATGGATGCAGGAGGTAGAGCAATGCAGGGAGCAATTGCCGAGAACAACTAGATACAAAAATTTTTGCCTAGTTCTAGCGTAATTTTCTTAACGTTAAATAGACCCCATATATAAGCAGATTGGTATTAAAGAGATTTAAAATGAATAAAATTATTATTGGGTTTGCTTTTGCTATTTCATCATTTGGCGCATTTGCACAAAGCGCTGATGGTTGGCCAGAAGGCGGTGCAATGCACACCGGCAATACTTATAATTTAGAGGGTAATAGATACAAAACTAAAATCAGTAAAATGATGGATGAAATTTACGCGCAACTAACTGATGATTACCAAGTTGATGCAGTTAAAGCGCAAATATCAGCATGGGAGCAGTATATAGATGCTACATGTAATGTTGTTGGAGTAGCAACAGGTGCTGGTGGCTCGTGGCCCTCAACGTATAGTGTTAAATGCGAAAGAAGCCTAAGTTATGATAGATACTTTGCGACTAAAAATGCGCTAAAGTGTGTTAATAAATTGAGCAAAGAAGAGTTTGTAGGGCGTAGCGAAAAGTTAAATTGTTTAATTCAAACATTAAATATAAAAATATTTTAAGACCTACATAGCGCTACAGCTAAATTATACAGTTAGCTGTAGCATTTTAGGCTTATAGCAACTCAATACTTACTGTTGCGCCTTTTTCGATATTGCCGCTTTGTGCTGGCACTACAATTAAGCAGTTAGCTTTACTAAGCGACGAAAGTACACCCGAGCCCTGTTTATTAAACGGGGCAACCATCAAGTCACCTTGCTTGTTAATTGTTGCTGTACCGCGTTGAAAGTCGGCTCTTCCTGGGCGCTTTTTAATAACGGATGTAGTAACAGCGTTAAAACGCATTTTAGGGTTTACTTCACCAAGACCCGACAGCTTTTGCAGTGCCGGCTCTACTAACTGATTAAACGTAACTGCAGCCGACACAGGGTTACCTGGCAAGCCAAAAAAGTAACTGTTAGCTAGTTTACCAAAGGCAAAAGGTTTGCCTGGTTTCATGGCTATTTTCCAAAAGTGAATTTCGCCAATTTCGTTGAGCACTTCTTTAGTAAAGTCAGCTTCACCAACCGATACACCGCCTGAGCTTATTACGGCATCGGCAAGTTCGTTCGCTTTTAAAAATGCATTAGTGATGAGTTCTTTGTCATCAGGAATAATTCCTAAATCAATCACGTCTATATTTTTTTGTTGCAGCGCACTAATAATAACAGCGCGGTTGCTTTCAAAAATAGCGCCTTGCTTAAGAGGCTGACCAGGTTCTATTAGCTCATCGCCTGTAGAAAGTACGGCTATTTTTAAGTTTCTTACTACGTCTATATTGGCAATTCCCAAAGATGCAAGTAACCCCACATCAACGGCTTTTAATTTATCGCCTGCTTTTAAAATAACATCGTCGATTGCAATGTCTTCACCAGCAAAACGCACGTTTTCATTTAGCTCAGGTTGCGCAGTAAACGTAATTTTATCGCCATCAACCGAGGCGTTTTCTTGCATTACAACCCCGTTAGCTCCGGGTGCAATGGCTGCGCCGGTCATTATTCTTACGCATTGCCCTGGGGTAAGCGTTTTTTCAAAAACTTGCCCCGCAAACACGCTACCTACTTGTGTATAGGTTAAGCTTTTATCTGAAATACATAGCGCATAGCCATCCATTGCGGAGTTGTTATGCGCTGGTACGTTTATAGTTGATTTAACATCGCTTGCTAAAACGCGATCAACGCTTTGCATTATAGTGATGGTTTCAACGTCTTTAACTGGCGTTATTGAGCCAAGTATATTTTGTATTGCAGTTTCAATTGGCAATAAACCGGGTGCATTGCAAACATCGTTCATATATATTGCTTACTTAAATCATTTTATTTTGAAACAATACTTATAATGTCAAAGCTTTACAATACATGGTTGGGTTATTTTTTGCTTATCGCATGCATGCTTTCGTGCGGCGTAAACGCAAAAGAAACGCTGCAAGTAGCCGTAGCGAGTAATTTTAAAACTGTATTGCAAACCCTACTAAAAAAATCCCCATTACCTAATGTTGACGTGAAAATATCAGCCGCTTCTAGCGGTGTTTTATATTCGCAAATAGTGCATGGCGCGCCATTTGATGTGTTTTTATCGGCTGACGATTTTCGACCGCAATCACTTATTAAAGAAGGCTATGCCGAGCAAAGTAGTTTAATCACTTACGCGTTAGGCGAACTTGCTTTGTGGCAACCAAAAGCTGAAAAAGTAAATGATAAAGTAGCCATTGCTAATCCGCGCTTTTCACCATACGGGCGTGCCTCAGAGCACTACGCTAATAACCATTTTAAAAAGCCAGTAAATTATGTGTACGGTAATAATATTACGCATGCTTTTCAGTTTGTTGAAAGCGGTAATGTAGGAGTAGGGCTGGTGGCTGTTTCATCACTAAAGGCAGCTTACAGTAACACGCAAGATCAAAAATATTTAGATTACACCGTGCTGCCTACCAATCAATATCCCGATATAATTCAACAAGGCGTTATTATTAAGTCGACTAAAAAGCGTGCTAGCGCTAAGCAACTCATGCAATTTTTAATGACGCAGGCTACGCAGCAGCAGTTAATTGAATTAGGTTACAGAATAAAGGACAATAATGCTTCAAAGTGATTTAACCGCGCTGTGGTTAACTATAAAACTTGCCTTTATAACCGCAGTGCTCCTTCTTGTTTTTTGTATTCCACTGGCTTACAAGCTCGCTGGCTATAATGGTAAATTTAAACCATTTTTAGAGGCATTAATTGCAATGCCTTTAGTGCTGCCACCTACGTTATTAGGGTTTTACTTACTTGTTTTATTTTCGCCTGATCACGCTTTTGGGCAGTTTTGGTTTTGGCTAACGGGTACACAGCTTGCGTTTAGTTTTCAGGGTGTGGTTATTGGCTCGCTTTTTTATTCACTGCCTTTTGTTATGCAGCCACTTGTGGCTGGGTTTAAGCATATTAATCAAACCTATAACGAAGCTGCCATTGCGCTTGGGTTAAGCCCGTTTAAACGCTTTGTGCATTTAATTATTCCGCTTTTAAAACCGAGTATTGGTAGCGCATTTGCTTTAGGCTTTGCGCACACATTGGGTGAGTTTGGTTTGGTATTAATGATTGGCGGCAATATTCAGGGGCAAACACAGGTGGTGTCTATTGCGCTTTACGACCATGTTGAATCGTTAAATTATACGGCGGCACATCAGCTTTCACTTATTTTACTGGCTATTTCGTTTGCCTGTTTAGTGCTGTTATTTAAGTTTAATAAAAGCATTGTAGGGGTTAAGCAATAACATGATTAAGTTAAGCCTTTTTAAAGCACTCAATAATTTTGATTTAGATATAAACCTTAAGCTTGAGTCGTTTAATGTATTGGGTGTTTACGGGCCTTCTGGCTCGGGTAAGTCAACATTGCTGCGTTGTATTAGCGGTTTAGAGCCGGCAAAAAGTGTTTATGTAAACAATCAGCCAGTGCATGAGTTACCAAGCGATAAACGCGGTATTACGCTTCAGTTGCAATCGTGCCCGTTGTTTCCTCATTTAGATGTGGCAGGTAATTTAGCGTTTACACAAAAACACTGTGGGAATAAGCAAACCAGCTTAAGGTTAGAATACGTTGTTAAAACACTTGAATTACAAGACTTACTAAATCGTGATGTACAAAGCTTATCGGGTGGCGAGCGCCAACGTGTAGTATTTGCGCGCACTTTACTTGCCGGTCAAAAATTTATCATGCTTGATGAGCCTTTTAGTGCGCTTGATTGGTCATTGCGTTTTAAAACGCTCACTAAACTTAGCGAGTTTGCAGTTAAATTTAATATTAAATTTATAATAGTAAGTCACTCATTAAAAGAGCTGCTATTTTGCTGCGATACCCTTATTCAGCTTGATAAAGGTAAGGTGATAAACCAAGGTGCAAGTTCGCACGTTGCAAAAGCTATTTACGCAAACGACAGGCAAACACCGCTGAGCTTAATTAATTACGATGTGGTTAAATTTGATGAAGACTACGGGCTATATCAACTGCAATTACAGCAAAGTGAGCAGCCGCTTTTTGTGCTTCCTGCACTTGTAGATAGTAGTAATAAGCTAATTATAGAAAGTGAGCAAATGTCGTTTAGTGCGTTAAAACCTGAGCAAACAACGCACAGTAATGTTTTAAGGTCGGTATTAACTCAGGCTGAGCTTATTAATAATAAGTGGCAGTTAACGCTTAATGTAGATGGGCAAACTTTGTATTGCTTGGCTTCAAGACGAGTGTGGGACAAAAACGACTTTAAAGTGGGCGATGTGTTTTATACAACAATCAGTAATCTAGAATAACTAAATGCTGCACACCGCACATTGACTGTTTTTAGCTATTTTAAAACGATTAAACTCCATGCTTAAGCCATCCACCAGCAGTAAGTGCTCGCTTAAACCACTTGGCAAACCAGCAAGCATTTTTAGCGCTTCAGTCGCCTGAATACTCCCAATTAGCCCCACAATAGGGGAGAGCACACCAGACTCAGAGCAGCTTTGTGTTTGTTCACTAAAAAATTGTGATAAACAGCCATAACAATGGCTGTTTTCATCCATAGTAAAACACGCGACTTGTCCTTCCATACGTATTGCAGAGCCTGACACTAGCGGAACTTTAGCTTTAAAACAGGCGCTATTAAGTGCATTGCGCGTTGCTAGGTTATCTGAGCAATCAATCACTATATCAATGTTATTAAATAATTGTTCTGTAGAGGTACTTGTATCAAAAAATTCCTCAATGGTGTTTATGTCTATTTCACTATTAAGCGCGTTAAGCTGTTTTTTAGCAGCACTGCATTTTGAACTACCAATATCACTTTCTTTATACAGTATTTGCCTTTGCAGGTTGGTCACGTCTATTTCATCGTTATCAACTAAGGTAAGCGTCCCAACGCCAGATGCCGCTAAGTATTGACCTACCGCACACCCAAGCCCACCCACACCAATAATTAAAGCATGCGATTGCCATAGCTGCTCTTGTCCGTCTATATCAAGCTGCGGCAGCATAATGTGCCGAGAATAGCGCAGTTGCTGCTGGTAAGTTAATGGTGGCTTTTGCATTTTTAAAATCTCAACCTTTTTTTGAACAATACCAAGTTGTTAAATCCAAGAGCAAGTAGTAACGCTTTTTATTTGCACTCTAACAACCCAGAGCCCTTCACTCATATAGTGCAACTATAACGTATAAAAACAACTGTTGCATGTAACTATATGAAATTTATGGTTTTTAATTAGTGGCTCAGTAATTGCTATATCGGGTTAACTTAAATTTAACAAACATTGAGCTGCTACTCATATAAAAGGGTGGGGCATTAATAAAACAATAATACGTTTACGAGGAAAATAAACATGCAACCGAGTTCTGGGTTTAACCTAATATCGTTTAGCGGAAAAATGAAAGTATTGCATCTAAGTTGGATGGTCTTTTTTGTGTCATTTTTTGTATGGTTTAACCATGCTCCTTTATTAGGTGCCATAGCGGGTTCACTTGGGATCACCATGGCACAAGTTAAAACATTACTAATTTTAAATGTAGCGTTAACTATTCCAGCGCGTGTTGTGGTGGGTATGCTAACCGATAAATTTGGTCCCCGTATTGTTTATGCGGCACTACTTATTAGCTGTAGTATTCCATGTTTTATGTTTGCTATGGCAACTACATTTGAGCAAGCCGCAATAGCGCGCTTTGCTTTAGGCTTTATTGGTGCTGGCTTTGTTGTGGGCATTCGTATGGTGAGTGAATGGTTTCCTGCTAATGAGTTGGGTATAGCGGAAGGTATTTATGGCGGTTGGGGTAATTTTGGATCAGCAGCAGCGGCTATGTTATTGCCAATTATTGCACTAATGTTTGGTGGCGAAGATGGTTGGCGTTATGCAGTAGGTTTAACCGGTGTATTAAGCGTTATATTTGGTATTATTTGGTACCTAAATGTAACCGATACACCAAAAGGCGGTACATACTTTAAACCTAAAAAAGTAGGCGCAATGGAAGTAACCAGTAAAGGCGACTTTGTATTACTGCTTATTATGAAAATTCCTATGTACGGCGCATTAGCATTACTTACTTGGAAGCTTTCACCAACTGGTGCTAACCTAATTTCGGCTAATTTTGTACTTGCCGTGTATGCTTTTTTAGTTCTGCTTTATATTTACGAAGTGTATAAAACCTTTGACGTAAATGGTCATATTTTTAAAGAGCCTGTACCCGAGTCGCATCGTTATGAGTTTAAGCAAGTAGCTGTTTTAAATATTTTATATTTTACAACCTTTGGTTCTGAGCTTGCGGTTGTCTCTATGTTGCCGCTGTTTTTTATGGATGTGTTTGCGCTTGATATGGTGTATGCCGGTATTTTAGCCTCTGCTTACGCATTCATGAACTTAGCATCTCGCCCTGGTGGCGGTTGGATTTCAGATAAATTAGGTCGTCGTATTACCCTTATTGTACTTACAATGGGTCTTGCTGTTGGTTATTTTGTAATGGGCTTAGTTGATGCATCTTGGCCTTTATGGCTTGCAGTTGTTGCAGCTATGGCATGTTCGTTCTTTGTGCAAGCTGGTGAAGGCGCTGTATTTGCCGCAGTACCACTAATTAAGCGTCGTTTAACTGGGCAAATAGCTGGAATGACAGGTGCTTACGGTAATGTTGGTGCAGTAGTGTACTTAACGGCATTATCACTTGTTGATTATCAAACCTTCTTTTTCATTATTGCGGGTAGTGCATTACTTGGCTTAGGCGCACTGTTTTTTATGAAAGAACCAGACGGACACATTACCGAAGTAAATGAAGACGGCACCGTTGAACTTATTTCAGTGACTTAAGGCATTATTGACTATGTTTGATGAAACACACCAAGCTAAAGCGCTTGAAAATGAACTCAACGTTTCATTTGGCGGGCACAGCGCTAAAGGGTTAAAAGCAGAAAACCAAGATGCGTTTGCTGCTCTTAATACCAAAGCGCAAGAAAAAGAGTCTAAAGGCGTTATTGCCTGCTTAGCCGATGGGTGTTCATCAGCAAAAAATGCTAAACAAGCGTCTCAACTTTCGGTTACTCATTTTATAAATGAGTATTTAAATACCCCTGAAAGTTGGGCGGTTAAAAAGTCAGTGTCGAAGGTGTTAGCAAGTTTAAATCAGTGGCTTTATTCGCAATCAGTTAATTACAATCACTTAGGTCAGCGCCAAGCCGATTGGATGACGACTTTTACAGCACTTATTTTAAAGTCGGCAACGGGTTATATATTTCACTTAGGTGATACGCGTATTACTCGCTTGCGAGGAAATAAAATAGAGGCAATAACACGGGATCACAAAGTAAACGATACGCTAACGCGTGCACTTGGCGCACAACTTCATCAAGAAATAGATGTATACGAAGTTGACCTAAAAGCAGACGATATTTATATATTAACCTGCGATGGCGTACACGATGTGCTTCCAAGTAGTGATATAGCTAAATTAATTAACGAGCACACTAATTTAGAAAATGCAGCTAAAGCAATTACCGAACTTGCATTAGCGCGAGGCAGTGACGACAACGTAAGTTGCTTACTGGTAAAAGTAGAAAATATTGCCGAGCAAAAGTTAGATGAGCTTTATCATTCGCTAACACGACGAAAAATTCCACCTGCGCTTAATGTGGGACAAAAAATTGATGACTACACGGTTATTCGTAAATTGCATGCCAGTAGTCGCTCGCATATTTATTTAGTGCAACAAGCGCCCGATATACCGCCAGTGGTTTTAAAAGCACCTTCGGTTAATTTTGAAGATGATGTGCACTACCTTCAAGGCTTTATAAGAGAAGGCTGGGTAGGGCAACGCATAAACCACCTTAACGTGATGAAAGTACTAAGCACGCAATCGCAGAGTCGTTTTTTGTATCATATTTGTGAGTACATGGACGGACAAACACTTAGTGATTGGAAGCACGACGTGCCGCACCCAGAAATAACCCAAGTGCGCAGTATTATTGAACAAATAGTACATGCACTAAGGGCGTTTCAGCGACTCGATATGGTACATCGTGATTTAAAACTCGATAACGTAATGATAGATGCGCACGGAAAAGTAACGCTCATTGATTACGGCACTGTAAGTGTTGCAGCTATGGACGAGTCGGTTAAGCAAATTGCGGATGATTGCCCACAAGGCACTGCCGACTACACCGCACCCGAAACACTTATTACTATGCACGCCGATTTTAAAAGTGATTTGTTTTCACTTGGCGTTATTGCATACGAGTTATTGTGCTCAAAATTGCCTTACAAACCATTGCCACTTAACCACGTAGCGCCAAAAGATTACAGCCATTGGCACTACACAAGTATTCGTAAATACAGAGCCGATATTCCGTTTTGGTTAGATCAAGCCCTTATGAAAGCGCTTGCCCCTAAACCAGAACTCAGATACCAAGCTTTTTCTGAGTTTATAAACGATATCAACAAACCTAATCCTTATTTAGAAAGTACCGCTAATAAAAGCTCAATAATGAAACGCGATCCAGTTATGGTGTGGAAATGTATTTCGCTGTGTTTATTTATTGCTTTGGTATGTGTATTAATAATTAAAACGTAGAGAACCAAAATGC
This sequence comes from Pseudoalteromonas sp. NZS127_1, assembly GCF_015864295.1. Taxonomy (NCBI): domain Bacteria; kingdom Pseudomonadati; phylum Pseudomonadota; class Gammaproteobacteria; order Alteromonadales; family Pseudoalteromonadaceae; genus Pseudoalteromonas; species Pseudoalteromonas sp. NZS127_1. The sequence goes on from NZ_JADYXO010000001.1 coordinate 81,228, forward strand.
TTAACTATAAGAACAACTTACCTATTATTTTTATACTGGGTTGCTTCACTGCGCCTTCAATAAGCCAAGCTTCACAAACGGGTCTTGATTTTAGACTGCGTTTTGAAAGCGTTGATCAAAACAATGCTTTAAAAGATGCAAGCGGCTTAACACTTAGAACCCGCTTAACGCATCAAACAGACGAGGTGAATGGTTTTTCAGCCCTTATTGAAGTAGAAGATACTCGCAGCCTATTAGGCGTAGATGATTACAATAATACGGTGGGAAAAAACACTAATTACTCTGTTATTGCAGACCCAGAAAACACTGAGATTGACCAAGGTTTTGTTAAATATGCCCGCGATGGTTTATCGCTAAAAGTAGGACGCCAAGTAATAGCCCTTGATGGGCAGCGTTTTGTTGGGCACGTAGGTTGGCGCCAAGACAGACAAACCTTTGATGCAGCAACCATTAATTACGCATTTAATAACATAGATTTACAATACAGTTATTTAAATAAGCGTAACCGCATATTTGCTGACGATAAAGACATTAAATCGTCCGATCATCTTATTAATGCAAGCTTTAAAACAGACTACGGTAAAGTGGTTTTATACAGTTACTTATTAAGTGACGATGCACTACAAGACGACAGTTTAGACACTTATGGCGTCTCTTTTAACGGTAATAAAACCCTAAACGACATAAAATTTTATTACAAAGCGGAGTATGCAACGCAGTCTGCGTCAACAAGCGTGAGTGATTTTGATGCCGATTACTATGCACTTGAAGGCGCTGTTGATTTAAATGGTTTGGGTATAAAAACAGTAACATTAAAAGTTGGCATAGAGTCACTTGGCTCTGATAATGGCGATTACGGGTTTGCAACACCACTTGCCACGTTACATAAATTTAATGGTTGGGCAGATACGTTTTTAAATACACCCGCACAAGGCTTGGACGACACTTACATAAGCTTAAATGGTAAAGCGTTTGACGGAAAATGGTTGGTGGCTTATCACAGTTTTGATGCTAATGAGCAATCAAATGGGGTTGACGATTTAGGCAGTGAGCTAAACGTACAATACGTTAAACCTATTAATAAACAATACGCAGTGGGTGTTAAATACGCTGATTACTCAGCGGGCGATACCGCTGCTAATAAAGTCGATACTCAAAAATTATGGGTATGGATGAGCGCTAAATTTTAATCCTTTGTTGTACTTAATTTCCCTTCTAACTTTCTTCATTAATTTATAGCGATACAAGATGGTGCAGTTGCACCATCTTGTGGGGCTTTACGCTTTTCACCTCTGCACCAATGTAGGCAACTTACTGATTTTAAATGCTTATATATTTGGCTTACATATTGCTATAACAAACCTATAACAAATCATTCGATTTCAATTTTAGTCAATTACTAAAGTAGATATCATTTTAAGGTGAGTAAATGCTAAGTAAGCAGCGTGTTGTAGTAGTAGGAAACGGAATGGTGGGGCACCATTTTGTGCAGCAGCTGGTTTCTCAAAATCAAGCTGATGAGCAATTTGAAATTACGGTATTAAGCGGTGAAGACCGTTTAGCGTATGACCGCGTGCAATTATCGTCTTTTTTTAAAGGTAAAACCGCAGACGACCTCGCACTTACATGCAATAAAACCTATGACGATTGGCAAGTACGCTTTCATACTCATTCTAAAGTGGTTGACATAAATCGTGATGCGCAAACTGTAACGACCGCTAAAGGGGAGTCGTTTGAATACGACAAGCTTGTGCTTGCTACAGGTTCATTTCCATTTGTACCTCCTATACCGGGTAAAGATCGTGAGCATTGCCTTGTTTATCGCACCATTAACGATTTACACGCAATAAAAAACTCAGCCCACGGTAGTAAAGTAGGCGTGGTAATTGGTGGCGGTTTACTGGGTCTTGAGGCTGCAAACGCATTAAAGCAATTGGGTTTACAGACTCACGTAATAGAATTTGCACCGCAACTTATGGGCGTACAAGTTGATGCGGGTGGCGGTCGGCTACTAAAAAACAAAATTACAGATTTAGGCGTTACTGTGCATACATCGGTAGCAACTGAGGAGATAGTAGAGGGTGAGAACTGCCGTTACAAAATGTGTTTTAAGGGCGGTAAAACCCTTGAAACCGATATGATTGTATTCTCAGCAGGTATTCGCCCTTATGATAATTTAGCCCGCGAGTTTAATTTAGAGTTAGGCGAGCGCGGCGGTATTGTAATTAATAACCACTGCCAAACGAGCGATAAAAACATATACGCAATTGGTGAATGTGCACTGTGGAATAATTTTATTTTTGGCTTAGTGGCACCCGGTTACGCCATGGCTAAAATTGCAGTTGGGCATATTTTACAACAGACCCAGCAAGGTTCCTTGCAAAGTAATGGCTTAGACAATAAAGCCGATGAGTTCAGTGGTGCCGATATGAGCACCAAGCTTAAATTAATGGGTGTTGAAGTGGGCTCTATTGGCGATGCACATGCACGCAGCGAAGGCGCAATAAGCTATTACTTTGAAGACCAACCCAATGGCATTTATAAAAAAGTAGTCACTAATTCACAAAGTAATAAACTGATTGGCGCCGTGCTTGTTGGCGATACCAGCGATTACGATAATTTACTGCAATATCATTTAAACGACATTGAACTTACCACCGCCCCCGAAGCGCTCATTATGCCCCTTGCCGGCGATATCGCAGAGCTAAGCGCCGACGACTTGCTTGATGACGCTATTATTTGCGCTTGTCATAAAGTAACTAAACACACCATTGAACAAACAGTCGCTAAAGGCTTTATAGACCTAGCAAGTGTGCAGCAAAGCACCAAAGCCAGTACAGGCTGTGGAGGTTGTGAAAAGCTCGTTCAAAACGTAATAAACAGCGCACTCGCTAAAGCAAGTAACACTATTAACGTAGTTACTCTTAATGAGCCTGTTAAACAGCCCGCATAAATTAAAGCACACTAATTAAAGCACATTAAAAGAGAGCAGTATGGCAACCGTAAACACGTCACCAACTATAAATAAAACGAGTTTAAAACAAACAACATGTGCTTACTGTGGTGTAGGGTGTGGTGTTGATATTTCACTTTTTAATAATGTGCCAACCAAGCTTGAAGGCATGCGAGAGCACCCCGCAAACTTTGGTCGTTTATGTGTAAAAGGCACCCATTTGCTCGACACCACAGGCAGTGATAACCGCTTAACGTCACCCCTTATTAATAATCAAGCTGTTACGTGGGATGAAGCCACCGACCATGTTGCCAATAAATTTAACGACATAATACAAAAGCACGGACCCGATGCGGTGGCTTTTTATGTGTCAGGGCAGTTACTTACTGAAGATTACTACATCGCTAATAAATTAATGAAAGGCTACATAGGCTCAGGCAATATTGATACAAATTCGCGCCTGTGTATGTCGTCTGCTGTGGCAGGTTACAAACGCGCTTTTGGTGAAGACGTAGTGCCGTGTACCTACGAGGATTTAGAGCAAACTGAGCTGCTTATTTTAATTGGCTCTAATGCCGCATGGACGCATCCTGTTTTGTATCAGCGAATGGAGCGTGCAAAGCAGCTAAACCCAAATATGAAAGTAGTGGTTATTGATCCGCGAAAAACCGACACCGCTGAGCTTGCCGACACATTTTTAAATATAAAACCAGGCAGTGACGCCGCGCTTTATAACGGCTTACTTAATTATCTACATGAGCATAACCACCTCGACACGCAATTTATTGCTCAGCACACAAACGGCTTTGAAAGCGCACTGCAAGAGGCAAAAAAATGGAGCTGTGAGGCAGTTAGCGACTTTTGCGATATAGCAATTGAGCAAGTTACTGAGTTTTACGCACTATTTGCTAACAGCCCAAGTGCGATTAGCTTTTATTCAATGGGTATAAATCAGTCAAGCTCGGGTGTAGATAAATGCAACGCCATTATTAATGCGCATTTAGCCTCAGGTAAATTACTTAAGCCAGGCAGTGGTCCGTTTTCGATTACGGGGCAACCCAATGCGATGGGTGGGCGCGAAGTAGGTGGTTTGGCTAATCAGTTAGCGGCGCATTTAGATATTGAAAACGAAGCGCATCAATCACTTGTGCAACGTTTTTGGCTCTCGCCAACTATTGCTAAAAAAGCAGGCAACAATGCCATCGATATGTTTGATGAAATAGCCGCAGGTAAAATAAAAGCAGTGTGGATAATGGCAACAAACCCAATGGTGAGCTTGCCCAATAACGCCGCTATTAAAAAGGCATTAGAGACCTGCGAGCTGGTAGTTGTATCTGACTGTATTGCAAAAAGTGATACATTAAAATTTGCCGATGTTGCTTTTCCATCAACCGGATGGGGCGAAAAAAACGGCACAGTAACCAACTCAGAGCGCAGAATATCAAGGCAGCGCCCGTTAGTAGCGCCTTATTCAGGAGCTAAAAACGATTGGCAAATTATGTGCGATGTTGCTAAAAAAATGGGCTTTGAAGGGTTTGATTTTACAGACCCAAGTGGCATTTTTGAAGAATGGGCACAATTAACCGATTTTGAAAATAACGGCAGCCGATTGTTAAACCTCTCAGGTTTAGTTGGGCTCACACAAAATCAGTATGATAATTTAAAACCCATTATGTGGCCTGTTGTTAAAAACGAGCCTTATAAAAACGGTCAGGTTTTTACAGATAACCAATTTAGCACCGCTGATAAAAAAGCGCGTTTTATACCCATAACGCCGAAATTACCTGTGCAAAAAACATCAAGTGATTACCCGTTTGTAATGAACTCGGGTCGTATACGAGACCAATGGCATACTATGAGCCGCACGGGTAAAAGCACTGCGCTTTCATCGCATATTACACGCCCGTACATTGAAATTAATCCGCTTGATGCCAGTAAATTAGCAATAAAACAAAACGATTTAATAAGTGCGATTGCCCAAACTGGGCAGGTTACCGCGCATGCAAAAGTAACCGATGCCGTGCGAAAAGGTGAATGCTTTATGCCTATTCATTGGAACAAGCAATTTGCGTCATCAGCAACAGTAAGTGGGTTGTATCAATCGGTAGTTGACCCTCTATCTGGTCAGGCTGAGTGCAAACACGGCGCTGTTAATATAGTTAAAGCACCCTTTGTGCAATATATGCAGCTGTTTGCTAAAAACGAACTTGTTATAGACAGTGATTTTTGGCTCAAAATTAATGCAAGTAATTGCTTTAATTACCAATTGGCGCTTAATGAACCAAAAAGTGATTTACTGTATTACTGCCAAACCTTAACCGGTTTACAAGGGCAGTGGTCGGCTATGAATACGGCAAAAGCCATACATGTGCAGTGTATTCAAAACGATCAATTAGCGTTTGTTGGTGTTATTTCTAATGAACAAAAAGAAATATCACTTGAGTGGATAAACCATTTATTTGCAGAGCCATTATTGACTTTTACACAGTTACAGTCTTTGCTTTATGCAACCCCCGATGAAGAATTTACCCAAGGCGCGCAAGTGTGTAGCTGCTTTAAAGTAAGAGAGCAGCCAATTATAAACGCCATTAAAAACGGTGCAAACACAGTCGAGCAATTGGGGTCTGAACTTAAATGTGGGACGAACTGCGGTTCGTGTAAAACACAATTAAGCCAATTAATAAAACAACATTACAAAGCAGGTTCTAGCAGCATTGATGTTGCGGTTGTAATGTAAAGAAAAAAGGAAGCATATGCTTAATGATCAATTTGGTCGGCAGTTTAACTATTTGCGCCTCTCAATAACCGATGTATGTAATTTTAGTTGTAGTTATTGTTTACCAAACGGGTATCAGTGCGATACGCCGCGTAATTTTTTAAATAAAAACGAAATTAGCACGTTAGTAAATGCGTTTGCAGAGCTTGGTACTAAAAAAGTGCGTATTACAGGTGGCGAACCATGCTTGCGAAACGACGTAACCGATATTATAAAGCTTTGTAAAAACACGCCCGGCATAGAAAAAGTAGCTATTACTACAAACGGATTTAATTTATTAAAGAAAATTGATGAATTTGCTGAAGCAGGGCTTGATGCGCTTAATGTCAGTATTGATAGTTTAAATCCGAGTATGTTTAAACTCATAACAGGGCACGACAAACTTAACCTTATTTTAAAAGGGATTGAACGCGCGGTAGAGCTGGGCATAAAAGACATAAAAATAAATGCAGTGCTTGCGAAGCAGTTTAATAAAAACCAATTGAAGGATTTTTTAGCGTGGGTAAAGCACCACAAAGTTACGGTACGCTTTATAGAATTAATGGAAACCGGTGACGGCGCCACCTTTTTTGAAGAAAACCACTTAAGTGGGCAAACGGTTAAAGCCCAATTACTCGACCAAGGTTGGTTACAAGTAGTTAGGGGTAAATTAAACGGACCCGCTGAGGAATTTTGTCATCCTGATTACGATGGTCGTATTGGTTTAATAATGCCGTACAGTAAAGACTTTTGTAAAAGCTGTAATCGCTTAAGGGTGTCGGCGCTGGGTAAATTACACTTATGCTTGTTTGCCGAGCAAGGTATAGATTTACGCGAACTGCTAAACGAGGATGATACTGCAGCGACCGTAAAGGCAATTCGAGCCGCTATGGGCAATAAAGAAATAAGCCATGAGCTAGATAAGCGTCTAACAGGTGCGACAACTCACTTAGCCATGTTAGGCGGCTAATATGGGAGCTGATGTGAATACTCATATAAAAGCTAATATAAAAGCTAATATAAAAGTTAAGCGAGATTTTACAGGTGTTGTGCTTGCTGGTGGTAAGTCATCAAGAATGGGCACAGACAAAGCCGATTTAGTTTTAAAAAATAAAACGCTATTGCAAAATGCGTGTGATTTATTAAAAGAGGTAGGCGCTAAAAACATATTGGTAAGCCGCAACGTTACAAATCCAGTCAAGTCATTGAACCATTATTCACCGAGTGATTATCCCTCAGAAAAGTACGTTAAAGATATATACCCAAATAGTGGACCCCTTGGCGGAATTTACTCAACATTAATAGCCACCGAGCACGATTTACTTATTACTGCGGTAGATATGCCTCTACTTACGAGGAGTTTGTTAAGCACAATAGTGCTGGCTTCTCAGTCAAATAACGTACAAAGTGTGAGCAATCAATTAAATCAGTCACAAATACATGCTTGGCACTTTGAAAATGAACCGCTACCGCTGTATATTCGTAATACAAGCAGTGTAAAAAATCATTTAAAACACATACTCACAAACGCAAACAGTCATAAATCAATAAAACAGTTTACCCAAAGCATTGGTGTGCAAACGCTTTTATGTAATAAAGCGCATGCATTAATAAACACCAATACACCGGCGCAATTTAAAGCTGTAAATGAGCATTTTGACCTAAGCATTAACCAATTGAGAAGAACATTATGAGCCACACAAGCGATACACAAATACCTTTAAACATTGCCGTACTTACAGTAAGCGACACGCGCGATGCGATTACCGATACTTCTGGTCATTACTTAATTAAAGCGCTAACTGAGGCGGGTCATCACTTAGCAGATAAAGAAATTGTAAAAGATGATGTTTACCAAATGCGCGCTATTGCATCGCAGTGGATAGCCGACGACACCATTCACGCTATTTTAGTGACTGGTGGTACAGGATTTACCGAACGTGATTCAACACCTGAGGCATTTGCGCCGCTATTTGATAAAAGCGTAGACGGCTTTGGCGAGTTATTTAGACATATATCGTACGGTGAAATTGGTAACTCAACTATTCAATCACGTGCACTGGCAGGACTTGCTAACAACACGGTTATTTTTTGTATGCCAGGCTCTACAGGCGCATGTAAAACAGCGTGGACAGGCATTATAAAAGATCAACTTAACTCAATGCATAAACCGTGTAACTTTGCACCGCACATTACCATTGGTAAAAAGTGTGAATCGCGTGAGCAATAGTATGTTAAGCCACGTTGACGAAAACGGCCAAGCGAATATGGTTGATGTATCGCTCAAAGACGTAACCCTGCGCGATGCCTCAGCTGAAGCTTTTATTAGCATGAGTAAGCTTGCCTTTGAGCAAGTAATGCTTAATCAAAACAAAAAAGGCGATGTGTTAGGAGTGGCACGTATTGCGGGTATTCAAGGCGCTAAAAAGTGCGCCGATTTAATTCCGCTTTGTCATCCGCTTGCACTTACTAAAGTCGCTGTTGATTTTGAACTTGATGAAGCAAACAGCCAAATTAAAATAACCAGCTACTGCAAACTTGCCGGTAAAACCGGGGTCGAAATGGAAGCGCTAACGGCGGTATCTGTGGCTAGCCTTACTTTGTTTGATATGTGTAAAGCAGCCGACCCACTAATGGAAATTAGCGGCATGCGCGTTACTCAAAAAGCTGGGGGCAAAAATGGCAGTTGGCAACGCGATTAATCCAAACGATGCTATATCTAGCGCCGGAAAAGTAGAGTTATTGTTTTTTGGGCAACTAAAAGAGCGGTTAAAGTGCAGTAAATTAAGCCTTGAGATTACGCAGCCGCTTAGTATTTCAGAGCTTAAATTAAGATTAGTTAGCCAATACCCGCATTGGCAACCGTGGCTTGAAGAGCGTGAGCTACTTGCAGCGCTTAACCAAACTATGTCATCAAGCAACGAAATAGTGAAAGCAGGGGATGAGCTTGCCTTTTTCCCGCCGGTTACAGGTGGCTAATGAGCATACATATTCAAGTACAAACCGATGATTTTAATGTAGGTGACGAGCACAATACGCTTTGTAGTAATAATAAAAGCGATGGCGCTGTTGTCACCTTTACAGGATTGGTAAGAGAGTTCAGCAGTGGCGATAACGTTACTGCACTTGAGCTTGAGCACTACCCTGGTATGACCGAGCAACTGCTTCAATCTATTGCAGAGCAAGCACAAACTCGCTGGCAACTGGCGAGAATATGTATTATTCATCGCGTTGGTTACTTAGCACTTGGCGAGCAAATTGTATTTGTTGGCGTAACGTCCCGCCATCGCCAAGCCGCGTTCGAAGGCGCACAATTTATAATGGATTATTTAAAAAACCACGCCACGTTTTGGAAAAAAGAGCACTTTAAAGACTCATCAAACTGGGTTGAGTTTAAACAAAGTGACAAACAAGCGCTGGGTAAATGGGAAAAGTGATGCAGATATTTCATTACTTGTGCTCTACAGAGGTTATATAGCTCTCAGTTTGCGTGTGAAGTCTGCGTTTTTCGTGTTATAAATCAGCAATATTAGATTGTTATCTCGACCCAAGTTTGGAAGACATATGCGCACATCAAAAATGTTATATTTTACAATATTATTACTTGTTCTACTTTCAGCTTTTCTTGCTGTATGGGTATATGATTTAAAAGAAGGTAAAGATTTACTAAGCTTTACCATATCAACAGTAAGCTTTTGTATAGCCGTATTAGCTTTATTTATTACTGTTAGAACATATACATCAATTGATAGTGTAAATAACATTAGTAAAATGGAAGGTAACATTTTAGATAATGAAAATTACGTAACCTCACTTCCAGAGTTAATTAATCAGTTTAAGTCCCAAGATGAAAATACACTAGAGAAAGAAATTTTTGACTCTATTGAGCATAAACTAAAAAAAGAGTCAGAAACCGCCGTTCTTTTTGCCGATACCCTGCAATATATAATTGACCTAATTGTTTTATTTCCAGCTGTTTTTAATGCATCAGAAACTAACAAAGTGCTTTATAAAAAGCGTATGGATACAATTTTGTCAGAAGTTGATAGGCGCTGTGAAATATTGCACTCGGTGAGTAAAGGTAATTCAATTCAAATAACGGAAACAATAAAGCTATTTAAAGCTGTTGTTTCTTACCAAAGTTTTGTAGCTGATGATAATTTTAATATTCATGCAGACTTACTTCATGTGAGAGGTCCAATTCTTCGTAATCCAGTGACAAAAACCATTTATCATAATTACCTAGGTTTGTATTACAACAAAAAAGGCATGCATTTATTACGAGAGTCGCTAAATATGAACTCTGTAGATGTTTTGTCGATTGATGGTTTAGAGCTGGCTAAAAAAAATATTAATACCATAGAGCCATCAATACTTGAAGAAGTAAGTATGTATCTTAAATCTGCCGCTGAGCAGTTCGATAAAGCACTTAAAGTATCTAGCGAAGATGTTATGTGGCCTGGTTTTATTAATTACAATAAAGCACGTACGGTATATTTTTTAGCTTTACTATCAAATAGCGAACTTAATTGGTTAGATATTCTCGACGAAGCAATAGAGTCTCGCAGCAGGTTAAATCGACTAATTGACGAAATTTTAATGATAGACAGATCAAAATCAGCCAATATTGTTAGCACACATTTAAGAGAATTTTTTCTATATCAAGAAGAGTTAGCACGTACAGTAAAATTGAATATTTTACTGTCGAATAATCTAACCAGACAAAATAATGCACCTATTATATATAAAGGGATTAATATCTCTGATATATCAAACGAAAAACTAACTGACTTATTTGTTTCAATACAAAAGTTTTCTACAGTTAGTATTTACCAAGAAAAAATCATAAGTCGACTTAAGAATAACCTCGCTGTGACAAACTAACAAAGCTTCAGCGAGAAAGTTGGGGATATACTATTTTTACGGCTTTTTTCTCATCATAAAAAAGCCACCTACCTATGCATGAAAAGTCATAGCAAGAATAAATGGCTCTTTATTAAAATGTTTTTTGGACTGAGCTTATTTTATTACACTTTTCCAATGCTCAAATCAGGCATTAAATTGAGCCTGTTATGAATGGCATGATGGATGAAAGATAACTTAGTTCGCACCGCTTGAGTAAGTACAAATGGGTAGGCATCGGCAAGTCCCATGCTGCGATTTAGTGAATTTAGAATGATCGAAAATTCCATCCAAGTATCTAAAATAGCATCAATCGATGTTTGTGAATTAAAGTAATAAGCACTTTGTGGCAATCGAAGCTCGTCTGCTTCATCTAATTCAAACTCATTACCCGTTGTTGAGCCTGTAATTGAAAAGTTTTTGGCTGTTTCAAGCGTATCGATAATATGCATGTAATGCGCCCATGTTTCTGCCCAGTCTTCATAAGGGTGCATAGTAGCGTATTCACTAATAAAGGTTTCATGCCAGTTAGCTGGCGCACCTTGCTTGTAATGAGTATCGAGCGCTTGCTGGTAATCTAATTCGTCATCACCAAAATATTGCTTACATAAAGTATGTTTTTTTGGTGAATTTGCGATTAGTTGATCAAAATAATAATGACCAAGTTCATGGCGAAAATGACCAAGTAAAGTCCGATAACGCTCACCCATTGCTATTTTAGCTTGAGAGCGTGCTACGTCGTCTGCTTCAGCTAGGTTTATAGTGATATGCCCGCAATCGTGTCCTGTAAATACAACGTCCTGACCTATAATAGGGCTTACAAAGTGATCGCTTACGTTACGGTCTGCTATAAAATCGAAGCTTAATCCGCTTTCAGGTTCTTGAATCGTTGTATTTAAAGGGAGTGATAATGACTTTAATGTATACAAAGCGCGACGTTTTGCTGTCTCCATTTTTTTCCATAATGGAATATGTTCAACAATACTTAAATCGGGCACCGTTTCATTAAAGCGGCACGAAAAACACAGCACTTCGTCTTTATCGGCAACAGGTATAAATGTGTCTAAATTAACCATACCATTGCATACGTGATACTGAGCGTTGTTATCACATTTTTTATAAAAAACTTCAGGCGCTTCTGCTTTGTAAAATAACCCCGATTGCTCATCAATTTCATAGGGTTCAACTTGGTCGAACTCATCATCAATACCCACGGTTCTACCGCAAGCCAAACAATGGCTGCTTTCAAAAAATAAAATAAGTTGATCTGTGCAATTACATTTAAATGTTTTCATATGTTACCGAATAAAAAAGAGACCGTATAAACCACTTTTACTTAGCGCTATGCTATTGGAGGATAGTGGTTAAATCCTTTTTAAAAGTTCAGACTTTTTAATATTAAATTCATCATCACTCAACGCATTAGAGTCGCGAAGTTGTGCTAACTTTTCAATAATTTGAAGTGTTTCGTCTACCGAGTATTGCCCCACAGTATTATTAGCCGGTGCTTCAACTTGGTTTGGTGTTAACGATGCAAAATTCGGCTGCGTTACTTGCTGCGTAAAATCTTTTTGAGGTTCTGGAGGCGTTGGCGTTTGCCCTGAAATTAATGGCAGGGTATTTACATTAATTGTCCCCCACTGACTGTTAAATGTAAGAGAGGTATTATTGCCTTGCTGTTGGCTTACACCACCAATATTATGATCTAACGTGTCGTATACGCTCACTTGTCCATTTAATTCAACGGCTAAGCGATTAGGGAATATAGCGTAGCGAATATTATTTTGCGCACCACTGCTAAATGGGCTGCCTAGATTACCTGGCCACCATTGATTGCTGCCAGGCGTTCCTGCAGGAATAACCGGAAATATTTGGTTATTGCTCAATATATTAGCAAGTTCGTTGCACAAGTTATCAACGGTTGATTTTAAACCGTTGTTAAACATGTCGCCAACCATTGTCATTCCGCCACGCATCCATTGACCAGAACCACCAAGTTCTGGGCAATTAAACTGTGCCATTGAGCAACCGCCGTTATTAACGCTAACTAACATGTGAATTACTGCATCGTGACTGAGGTTATAACGAGATGCTATACCATTAACTAAGTTTTCACCGACATCTGTTAGCTTTTGCATAAGAAAATATCCTATTAGGTAGATTGGGTTGATTTAAAAAATCTGAAAATACGCTAGTGCTGCATTACCTTTAGCATTGATGATAATGAAAAATTAACAGGTTAGTGAGATGTGTTGGTTTTTCAAATTGGACGTGTTCTGTTTTGTTTGAAATTAAAACACACCACTGTAAAACTAATCTTTAAAACAAGCATCTTTGTATTAAAAGTTGCTTGTTTTATCTCATCGAGATTGTTAGTTTTACTGTAACGTAAGCGGTTAAAAATCGATCTAGTATAGCACCGTTACTTACTTTAACAGCAGCTTTATTGTGAACTATTTCTTACTATTTAATGATTATTTTTAATGATTTTTAAACTCTAAATAAATACTTTTAATTATAACCGTTTAGCGTTATAAATAACGGAGTAAGTATTTTGAAAAATTAACTTTATTTGTTTTATTTCAATATTTTAAATTAATTAGCTTTAATTGTAAGTTATTTTAAAGCACTATTTTGGTGCATTTTCTGCACCATTAAAAATCTAAAATTGATGGTTTAAATTACACTAAGTTTACTATTTATTGAATTGGTGTGTTTTTCCTATTAATTAGGTCAAAACCTTTATGCATAACGTTGCTTTGTGCAAGAGCCGCGAGTGGATGAACAGTACTACTTAAGCAAGTCTTTTGGTATAAAAATTGCACAAGTGAATTAGTCCAAATAATATTTTCAGCGTTATATTGTGGCCATACATTATTAAAGGGGAATTAATAGATGACAATTACAGTTGGGATTTCGCACCATACTCAGTATAAATACGATCGGTCAGTTAATATGGGGCCGCATATATTCCGATTACGTCCAGCGCCACATAGCCGTACAAAAATTAAAAGTTATTCTTTAAAAATAGTTCCAGAAGATCATTATATAAATTGGCAACAAGACCCTTTTGGTAATTACCAAGCGAGGGTGGTGTTTAACAAGCCAACTACCGAATTTAGTTTTACAGTTGATTTGGTCGCCGAACTAACGGTTATTAATCCTTTTGATTTCTTTTTAGAAGATTACGCCGAAAACTTCCCGTTTGTTTACGATGCTATTTCAAAGTCAGAACTCACTCCTTATTTAAAAAAACGCAAAGCCAGTCCAAAATTTAAAGAATTAATTGAATCTTTAAACCCTAAAGAGCCGCTTAGAAGCGTTGATTTTTTAGTGGCTGTTAATCAAGCTATTTATGAATTAGTAGGTTATGGCATTCGTTTAGAACCCGGTGTGCAAACGGCAAACGAAACAATAAGTAAAAAAACAGGTTCGTGTCGTGATTCTGCTTGGTTGTTAGTACAATTGTTTCGTCATTTAGGGTTGGCATCTCGATTTGTATCGGGTTACCTAGTACAGCTAACCTCAGATCAAAAATCACTAGATGGTCCAAGTGGTCCAGAAGAAGACTTTACCGATTTGCATGCATGGACCGAGGTGTATATTCCGGGTGCAGGTTGGATAGGGCTTGATCCTACCTCGGGTTTATTTGCTGGTGAAGGTCATATTCCATTGGCGTGTACGCCAGAGCCAAGCTCGGCAGCGCCGGTAACCGGCGGTATAGACGACTGTAAATCGGAGTTTAGCTTTTATAATAAAGTAACGCGTGTACACGAAGACCCACGTGTTACTAAGCCTTATTCTGAGGCGCAGTGGGCGGCAATTAACCGCTTAGGTCAGCACGTTGACAATGTTTACAATGAAGAAAACATACATTTAACTATGGGTGGCGAGCCTACGTTTATTTCTATTGACGATATGGAACATCCTCAGTGGAATACTGATGCCGATGGTAAAGAAAAAAGAATATTAGCTCAAAATTTATTTGTAGAAATGAATAAAGTATACACAAAAGGTGGCTTTACTCATTACGGACAAGGTAAATGGTATCCGGGTGAGCCATTACCACGTTGGCAATATGCGTGCTATTGGCGCAAAGACGGCGAGCCTTTATGGCAAGATGCTGCACTATTAGCCGATCCTAATAAAGATTATAAATTTGATCATACTGATACTAAAAAGTTTGCTGATAAACTGTGTGACTCACTTGGTCTTGAAACCAAGGCACTTACTACGGCTTATGAAGATTTTTTATATCACATGTGGCAAGAAGCCTCATTACCTACCGAAATAAAGCCAGATCAACCAGAACTTCTCCATGCAATGAGCCGAAAAGGCTTTTTAGCTAAAATGGATAAAGGCATAGAAAAGCCTGTTGGCTATGTTCTACCTTTAAAATGGAACGATAGTAAAAACTGTTGGCAGTCGTGTACGTGGGAGTTTAAACGGGGTCATTGTTTTTTATTACCGGGTGAATCACCACTTGGTTATCGCCTACCTTTAGACAGCCTTGAGTGGAGCGGCAATATTATTGACCGCGACCCATTTGATATTCCAGAAAATTTTACCAAAGCTAAAAAGCTTAAAAAGGGCTTTATTGGTAAAGAAATGGTTAAAACTGCGCTTGTAATGGAAGTGAGAGAGGGGCGTTTATATATATTTATGCCACCAACAAGTCATTTTGAACATTACATGGGTTTAATAAGTAGTATAGAGAGTGTGGCTAAAGAACTTAAAATGCCGCTTGTTATTGAAGGCTATAGCCCACCTAAAGATAGCCGCGTAGAAAAATACGCTGTAACGCCAGATCCAGGTGTTATTGAAGTAAATATTCATCCTTCAACATCGTGGGATCAATTAGTCAGTCGAACTACAACGTTATACGGTTTAGCAAAAGAATGCCGATTAGGTACCGATAAGTTTATGGCAGATGGTCGCCATACTGGTACTGGTGGTGGTAACCACGTAACGCTTGGTGGCGAAACACCTGAGCAAAGCCCATTTTTACGCAGACCTGATATTTTAAGAAGTTTTATTACCTATTGGCAGCATCATCCTGGTTTGTCGTATTTATTTTCGGGGCTTTTTATTGGTCCTACAAGCCAAGCGCCGCGAGTGGATGAAGCCCGTGATGAAGTTTTATACGAGCTAGAAATTGCCTTTTCGCATATGCCCGAAGGTGAGGTGCCTGAACCTTGGTTAGTTGATAGGTTACTGCGTAATTTATTAGTGGATTTAACGGGTAATACACACAGAGCAGAGTTTTGTATTGATAAGCTCTATTCACCCGACTCAGCCTCAGGTCGTTTAGGGATTGTAGAATTTAGAGGTTTTGAAATGCCTCCACATTCACAAATGAGTTTAGTGCAAATGCTACTGTTGCGTACTTTACTTGCTTGGTTTTGGAAAAAACCTTACCACAAGCCATTAATACGTTGGGGTACAGAGTTACACGACAAGTTTTTATTACCACAATATGTAGAAAACGATTTAGCTGAAGTAAGCCGCGATTTACAACAGGCAGGTTTTCAATTTCAGTTAAGTTGGTTAAATCCATTTTTTGAATTTAGATTTCCGGTATGTGGCACGCGAGAACTTGATAACGTAACACTTGAGCTTAGAACCGCAATCGAGCCTTGGCATGTACTAGGCGAAGAGGCAAGTGCGTCGGGTACGGCGCGCTATGTAGATTCGTCATTAGAAAGAGTACAAATAAAAGTACAAGGAACAATGAGCGATCGCTATGTTGTAACGTGTAATGGTCGAAGAGTGCCGCTTAAACCGGTTAAAGGTAAAGCAAAAGATGAAATGGTCGCGGGTATACGATACAGAGCTTGGCAACCACCTACAGCGCTTCACCCAACTATTGGCGTACATGCTCCATTAGTTTTTGATTTAATTGATACGTGGGAAGGTCGTTCAGTTGGAGGCTTTGTATATCATGTGAGCCATGCTGGAGGTCGTAATCCTGAAACACTACCGGTTAATGCATTTGAAGCCGAAGGGCGCAGAGTTGCAAGATTTTGGGAGCATGGGCATACACCATCGTTACTTGCATCAGCAGAACCAAGCTGGAGCCCATCGGCGGTTACGCATAGTTTTCAATCGGCGCAAAGCGCAAGTGAATACGTGGTACCTGATGAAGAAAGTAGTAATCCTGATTATCCAAATACCTTGGATTTACGCAGGCAGCCTAACTTTAAATAATAATTGATAGTTGTGTCATTCCACTTTGAAATTATTTAAAGTGGAATGACTAAATATTTTTAAAGCATCATTATGAACACGGCTATTTACTATAAATTGGAGCGCTTTCAGCTTGTATATTAACAATAACGCGATGCCGGAATTGCCTGAGTGGTTGTCTTTATACCTTGATAAATCACATGGACATGATGAACTAGCAAACCACAGTGGTTTAAACCCAGACCATTGGGATACTTTATTTAAGCGTTTAGCTAGTCTAACAGCAGATGATGTTAGTAGCCGCGCTACAGAAATTAGCCAATTGCTACAAAATGGCAATATTAAAAATGAAAGCAATAAGCAGTGGCATTTTGACCCATTGCCATTTATGTTATCTAAAGCCGATTGGGCGTTGCTTGAAGAGGGAATAAAACAAAGAACCCTTTTATTAAATAAAATTCAGCAAGATATTTACGGTGACCAAACACTATTAGTTGATGGTCATATTCCTGCAAAGCAGCTTTTTCAAGACCCTAATTACTTACGCGAAGGTTTTAGTTTACCTAGTAATGAATTAACACTTTTTTTTACTGCATTAGATGTTTACCGCACGCCAACAGGCGAATTTAAAGTACTAAGCGATCACTGCCAATGCCCGTTAGGCTTAGGGCTATTAATTAAAAGCCGTATTATTGCAAGGCGTGTAATGGCTGAAGAATTTGCCGAATGTAATGTTCAGCAAATTAAAGAATTTTTAAATTTATTCCAAGAGGGTATTAATGAATATACCCATTATATGGATGACCCACGAATTGTAATTCTCACCCAAGGAATTGATGACCCTAACTACAACGAGCATGCATTCCTATCTACCTACTTTGGCTACACGTTAGTACAAAGCGCCGACTTAACCGTACGTGGTGGTGACGTTTGTTTAAAATCGTTACAAGGCTTGGGTAAAATTAATGTCATTTTACGCTGGGTTTCTGATCGTTGTATTGACTCTTTAGAGCAAACTGAATATTCACTTCATGGTATTCCGGGCTTATTACAATCTGTACGACAAGGGTCGGTTAAGGTTTTAAACCCGTTTGGTAGTGGTGTGCTCTCGTCACCTTCAATAAAATGCAACTTAGAAAAGTTATCGCAGCAAATTTTAAAACAACCGCTGTTGTTAGGTGAGCCAAATTACTTAAGTGTAAAAGAAGCGCAAGCCATTGATTGGAATAACCTCGAACTACTATCTGCTATAGACCCTACACTTAAGTTAGATGGAGTGCTAGACGAGCAAGAAATAAAGCTACTTATTAGCAAAGAACCCGATAATTACTTTTTCCAAGAAAAGCCTTCCTTTAGCAGTGCACCATTTTGGCATGACGGGCAATTAATCTCCAAGCCAGTGGTGTTTAGGTGTTATGCATTAACCACAGAAAATGGCGTAGAAGTACTTCCTTCAGCACTGTGTTTTTCGAACGAAAAAAGTAACAATCCGAGAATATCTGGTTGGATCAAAGATACATGGATAAATACAGCCGATAGAGTTGATTTAGGCGAGCATAATCCACCGGTGCCAATTAGAAAAAGAATGGATGTAACGCTACTCGAAGGGGTTATTTCGAGCCGTACGGCTGAGCACCTTTTTTGGTTGGGCCGATACTTAGAACGCTGCGAAAACACCATACGTATATTGCGTATTTTTATAGACAAGTACACCGAGTTTTCTGTTTACCCAGATTCAATACGAAAAAGTATAGTTGCACGGCTTTCTAATGCCATTAGGTCGCAATATATTGTTTATCCCTATATAGAACCTGATTTAAAACTAGATGGCATTGATGTAAATCTGTCTAAAGAAACCGCCTTTCAACTCCTTGCAGACGAGCAATGCGCTGGCAGTATTATTAATACATTAAAGTACATTGCAAATGCGTCGGTGCAAATTCAAGAATTACTATCTCATGATAGCCGCCGAATAATTGATGATATTAATGAGCAAATTAAAGTATTTAAAAATGTAAATATTAATATTCCAACGCGTGCAATGCAAAGCAGCCTAGATAGAGTTATAGGCTCAATTATGGCTTTTAATGGCTCGATTACAGATTGTATGCCAAATAGTAACGGCTGGTTTTTACTCGAAATGGGCAGAAGAGTAGAGCGTAGCTTACAAATTACATCACTAAGTGCAGCTTTATTAACCAAAGAGTTAGACGAGCCCGAAGAGCTTGGCTTACTTGAAGCCGTGCTAAGTTGCCAAGTTAGTTTAGTTACGCATAAGCGCCGATACAGAATGTATCAAACCATTGGTACAGGGCTTGAGCTATTACTTTTAGATGCTGAATACCCACGTTCTTTATTATTTCAGTTAGAGGAAATTAATAAGTTGTGTAAGCATTTACCCACAAAACGCAGACAAGGCGTAATTGCGGCACACGAAAAAGCAATTTTACTGTCTAAAACAAGTTGTTATGTAACTGAGAAAGATTACCTACAAAAAAGTGAAAATGGACAACGTAACCAGTTAATCGAATTTAACCATAATACGCGTATGAACTTAGATACATTTTGTGATGTATTATTACTACAGTATTTTTCTCATACCCAAACGGCAAATAAATTGAACTGGACTAATATTGAGCAAGCTCAATCGTGAAATATAAAATAAAGCACTCGACTACATACAACTATTCAGACTTTGTTAGTTTGTGTCAAAACCAAGCGCGATTAACGCCAAAAACGAATCGCGGGCAAATATGCCACAGTAGTCGTGTAGAAATTGAACCTACACCGACTTACTTACAAACATTTACTGATTATTTTAATAATCAGGTAACAGCGTTTGAAATAGCAATACAGCATAAAAAACTTAAAGTAACGATGATCAGCGAGGTAGAACTATTAGTCGGCGCTAATAGTAATTTAGAGAGCGTTGATATTGCTTGGCGAAAAGTACGTGATTTATTGGTTAAACCAAATACAGCGGAATTATTAAAAACGTCTGAATTTGTACTACCTTCACAGCTTATTCCAATAGATAAAGGAATTAAGGAATACGCATTAATTTCGTTTGATGCACACAAAAATATAATTTCTGCATGCAAAGATTTAATGGCACGGATTTTTCATGAATTTCATTATGATCCTGGTTTTACAACAATTAGTACGCCTTTGAGCACTGTTTTTGCACAAAAAAGGGGCGTTTGCCAAGACTTTGCACACTTTGCGCTTGCATGCTTACGCAGCGTAGGGTTAGCAGGTCGATACGTAAGTGGGTACATAGAAACCATGCCGCCAGAAGGCGAAGAAAAGCTAGAAGGTGCAGATGCAACTCATGCATGGTTTGCGGTATTTGTGCCAAACTTTGGTTGGGTTGATTTTGATCCAACAAATAATGTTTTACCACGCGATCAGCATATTACTCTAGCCGTAGGGCGAGACTTTTCTGACGTAACTCCTTTAAAAGGAGTGGTATTTGGTGGCGGTAGTCAACTGCTTGATGTAGCGGTTGATATGATTCGAATGGAATAGCAGTTTAACTACGTCATATATGATGATGGATAAGGTGAAAGAGTGTATGAAAATTGATTGGAAAGCGTACCAAACAAAAGGTTTCTTTGATGAATTAATTGATGCACAAGGAAACGTTAGATCGCATGGAACACAATTAGCACAATTTTTTGCTAATTTATCGGGCGAAGAATTAGTAAAAGCCAGAGCGGTTGCTGATTTAGCTATTAAAGAAATGGGTATTACTTTCACGGTTTACAACGAAGGTAATATGATTGATAGAGCCTGGCCGTTTGATATTATCCCTCGAACTATTGGTAAAAAAGAATGGCAAAGCGTAGAGGTTGGTTTAAAGCAACGTGTTGAAGCGCTTAACCTTTTTATAGATGATTTATACCACGACCAAAAAATAATAAAAGATGGTGTTTTTCCAAAAGGATTACTAGAAAAATCAGTTAACTTTCGCCAGCAATGCGTGGGAATAAACCCGCCAAATAAAATATGGGCGCATATTTGTGGCTCAGATTTAGTACGCGATGGCAGCGGTACAATGTATGTGCTTGAGGATAACCTGCGTGTTCCTTCTGGTGTATCTTATATGCTTGAAAATCGCTCTGTAATGAAGCGTGTATTCCCTGAATTATTTGAGCAAGTGTCGATTTTACCTGTTGATGATTACCCTTCACAATTATTTGATATGCTAGCGGCAATGTCGCCTCGTCCACAAGATAAACCAGAAGTCGTGGTACTTACTCCTGGGGTATTTAACTCCGCTTATTTTGAGCATTGTTACCTTGCCCAAGAAATGGGTTGCGAACTGGTAGAAGGGCGCGATTTAGTTGTTGAAAAAGATGACTGTGTATACATGAGAACAATCACAGGGCTACAACGAGTTGATGTTATTTATCGTCGTATAGATGATTTGTATTTAGACCCAGAAGCCTTTTTACCAGAATCCCAACTTGGCGTTCCTGGATTAATGCGTGCTTGGTCTAAAGGTAATGTGGCTTTAGTTAATGCACCAGGCGCAGGTGTTGCTGACGATAAAGTAGTTTACGCCTATGTACCTGAGATGATTAAGTACTACTTAGGCGAGGAAGCTAAACTTGCTAATGTCCCAACGTTCAAATGTTTAGACCCGAAAGAATGCGACCATGTGATTAAAAATATCGATAAGCTTGTTGTTAAACCAGCAAATGAATCTGGCGGATATGGATTATTAATTGGTCCTAAATCGACTAAAAAAGAACAAGAAGCGTGTATTGCTCAAATTAAAGCGGACCCACGAAACTGGGTAGCTCAACCAACATTAGATTTATCAACAGTACCAACATTTGATGGTAATAAACCAGATGGTCGACATACCGATTTAAGACCGTTTATTTTATCATCAGGTAAAGATACGCAAGTTACCACTGGCGGATTAACGCGTGTTGCTATGGTTAAAGGCTCTTTGGTGGTTAATTCATCACAAGGTGGTGGCAGTAAAGATACTTGGATTGTTGACGAAGAGGCTAAATAATATGTTATCAAGAGTAGGCGAAACATTATATTGGGTATCTCGATACATTGAGCGTGCGGAAAATGTAGCTCGTTTAATCAACGTTAACAATTTACTGATGATGGACTTACCCAAAGGCGTATGTACTGGCTGGGAGCCATTAATTGATATTATTGGTGTGCGTAAAGCGTATTCAGAAAACCATACTGATTTTACTGAACAAAAAGCATTAAGGTATTTACTTGTTGGTAGTGATAACAGCTCGTCAATTTTAAACTCTATTACCTCGGCACGAGAAAGCGCGCGTACAATCCGCGATGTAATACCTCGAGATGTATGGGAAGAAATTAACTCTCTTTATTATTATGTAAAAGATAATCAAAAAGAAGGGATAACAAAGCGCGGACGTTTTGATTATTTAAAAAAGATTATAGATTCAGCCCATCAAATATTTGGGGCGTTAGATGCCACAATTAATCATGATCAGGGCTACGTTTTTATCCGCTTTGGTTCGATTATAGAGCGCGCAGATATGACATCGCGAATTTTAGATATTCGCTCTGCTACGTTAATTACTAATGAAGAAGAAGTGAAGCCGTTTGATAATATTCAGTGGATCAGTTTATTGCGTTCGTTAAGTGCTTATCAAATGTATCGCCAAGAAATGGGCGTTAGAGTACAGCGTGCTGATGTAATAGAATTTGTGATGCACAGCAAAGTATTCCCACGATCTATTTTATTTTGTATGAATGAATTAAAAGCATTGGTTTTACCTTTGCCAAACTCAACAGAAATTATTAAATCAATTGATAATGCAATTGTTGAGTTAGAAAATAAAGACGTACGAGTACTTAAAAATGGTCTGTTGCATGACTTTATCGATGAAATACAAATAGACTTAGCTGGAATACATAACGGACTAGCCGAAACGTATTTTTTAAAACAAGCAGAATAATAAAAACTGTATATTGTGAAATGACTGCTTAGGGCGTGTTGAACTTTGGTGGTTGAATTTACAGCAGTATGTTTGGTTTTTAGGCAAGGCAGAGCCTATGTAGTGTGGTTATTCCCCATTAATGGGCGATAACGCAGCATAAATACCAAACATGCGCTGCCCTCTGGGTTCTTTCTAGGGACGATTAACTCTTTGTTGCTCGGTTTTTACTTAGCCCACTAGGTTACAAACCTCGCGCCGCGATTTAATCGCCCCTAGATTGAATAAATTTCAATCCACAAAGATAAACACGCCCTAGTCTTGAGCGGTCATTTTTTTGCTTAAATTTATTTATAATAATTTTAAAACCTGCATAATTAATCTTTACTTCCTCATCCGTTGGTATTGCAATGAAAATCATCTCGACTAATATCTCTAAAATTAAAACTCTTATTCATAATGGTAAAGAGGTGAAAACGGGAATATTCAAAACCCCAACTAACGAACCTGTAGTGATTGAAAAGCTAAACATTATAGGTGACGAGCAAGCTGATTTAGTTAATCACGGCGGGGTAGATAAAGCGGTATATGCTTTTTCTCACAATCATTATGAGTATTGGAAACAAACCCTCGAGAATGATGATTTGGCAGTAGGTGCCTTTGGCGAAAACTTCACGATTTCTGACCTTGATGAAGCGAATATACACATAGGTGACCATATTCGAATTGGTACTGCACTGCTTGAAGTAAGCCAGCCTCGTGTACCCTGTTTTAAACTCGCTATCGCCCTTAATAATAAAAACAGTCTTAAACTGTTTACGCAGCATTACTGCACTGGCGTTTATTTTAGGGTACTAGAGCAAGGCGTTGCAAAAACGGGTGATAGTGTTGTTATCGAGAAGAAAGCCTCGCACGACATATCAGTTAAAAAACTGTTCCAGGCATTTTTTGATAAAAAATACGTAGGTTATGAAGACATACTTTTAGAAGCATTAACTTTGCCAGAGCTTGCTGTAGAGTGGCAAGAAAAGCTAAAGAAGAAGCTTGCTATTAAAAGTGAATAAAGCAGTTTAAAACTGTTTTATTCCCGCGCTATCACTCTTTAAAAAGTGTTGCTGCAACCTATTTATTAAACTTTGAAGAACAGGTCCTGTTGATTGGCTTCTTGAAACAACGCATCCCACAGGAGTAAGCCAACCGCCTTGTTCATGAGTAACGGGTAGCGTTACCACTTCAGCTTGGTTTATATACCTCTTAATAGCAAACTCGGGTACAAGCGCCCAACCAATACCCTGAACTACTAAGTCGATAAGGGTTTGATGTGTATTTGCGTACCAAATTCTAGAGCTAATTGCGTAGCTAAACCATAACTCTTTTTGGCTAAGGCTGCGATGAACACATTGCCTATGGGCTTTTAAATCATTGCTTGTTACAGCCTTTAGCTTTGCAAGCGGGTGTTCTGGTGATGAAATCGTTAAAAATCGAGCTTGACCTAATAGAAAAAAATCCATATCAACTTTTAGTTCCCCATCACTATAAATGATACCTACTTGTGCTTTTCCTATTTTTACTAAGTTTTCTACATCGTCAGTTGTTGTCGATATTATTTCGAAATTAGTAATCGGGAACTGATCAGCAAGTGGGGCAATCACTTTTAAAATATCTTGATTATTTAGGCTTTCATCAATAGCTATAATTACCTCATGCTCATAATTTTTTGCTAATGCATCTACTTTTTGGTCAAAATACTTTTGCTGATGAAGTATAGAGTATGCGACAGGTAACAATGCCTTACCACTGATCGTTAAGCTGGGTATATTTTTATTACGCGTAAACAATGTTTGATTAATCGCTATTTCAAGATTAGAAATAGCTTGGCTAATTCCCGATTGTGCACGGTTAAGCTTTCGGGCTGTTGCCGAAAAAGATCCTGTTTCTACCACGGTTACAAAAATTTTTAGTTGCTCAAAACTATACATATCATTCAACTTAAAGGTGAGTACTTATTTGCTCATCTTATCACTAAAGGTGATGGCTACTAACTTTGCAAATAATTAAATTATGTCACTATTATTTTCTTTAATTATTTGGCGTAAAAGGGGTTAATTATGGATGCAAAAATGGGGTCGCTAGAGAGGATGTTTCAGGCTGTTTTGTTTGAAGTATTAGCGGTAACGCTGTCGATTATTGGTTTGGCTGTATTTACAGAGCATGCAATATCGGCTTTATCAGGCACTATGATTATAATTGCAACGATTGCGATGTGTTGGAATTTTGTTTTTAATTGGTTTTTTGACAAAGTAGCTACCGGTGCAAAAGAGCAACGTTCTGTATTATTCCGTATTTTTCACGTGATTTTATTTCAAGGCGGGTTACTTGTTTTTACTATTCCCGTAATGGCGAGCATTTTAAACGTAGGCTTATGGGAAGCATTAATAATGGATATCGGCGTAACTTTTTTTATAACCCTTTACGCTTTTACTTTTAACCTAGTGTACGACCACACACGAGCCTATATTTTTCATTCAAAAAATGCTGCATGTTAATACACTTTTTAAATATGGGATGACTTAACAAAGTTTTGTATTTAGCTACTGGTGTATTTGCCAATGCACCAGTACTTTTAGAGGCGTAATATTACCCAAGTTTGCTTTATAGTGGCAAAAAACTAATAAAGGATCTTTTTATTAAAAGTGAATAAAGCTAAATATCAACTGTTATTCATAGAGGAGCTAGTAAAAAAGATAAAATCTGCTATACCTAAGGTTATAAATACTATAATTATTATAGTGTTATTTAAAGATTTTTGGGTTAGTAGCTAAAATAGGTGTCGTATATGAATATCTCAAGAAAACTGATGCTTATTGTAATATTAACTGCAGCAGAGATAAGTATTACTGTCTACTCAGCTTTTGAAATAGCTAAAGGGGCTAAGTTTCATCAACTTAACTTTCTTCATTTAAAGTATACACATCAACTTACCAAGTCAGTTAAAAAAATAGAAAATGATATCCCCATAGATATAAATGCCATTGAGTCGGATATATTGTTAATTAGGCAGCAACCTATTGAATGTATTGAACAAATAAACCCGTTAAATTATGCTGTTATGAAAGTTATTAACACAGATCATACATTAACAATCTGTGAAAACGATATTGAAATTGCTGATAAAGCCTTATTGTCGGTTAATCAGTATAAAAAGGGGGAACTTAGTAGAGACGCTTTTTTACTAAATCTTAATACTTCGCTAAGTGGCTTTAATAAAAATACGGAGCTGTTTGAGGAACCAATTAGAAAAACAGTATCGTTTATACTAATGACGTTAATTCCACTTGTTATAATCATATCTTTTTTTAATATTCTTTTTATAAGTTATCTTTCTCGCACAATATCGAGCTCTATTCGAAATCTAACTCTACTTTTATCAAGTAAGCCCGAAAACAATATTAATCTGGACGATGAACTTGATATAAAAACGTCGGGTGAATTAAAAGCACTCGTTATCGCGGCCAGACAGCGAATTAAAAATGATCTTTTAAATATTGAAAACAGTATTGAACTCAAAGAGATTATAAACAGCCAAACAGCTTCCCTGCAGCAAGCAAATGATGAGCTTGCCCAGTTTGCTTATCGGGCTTCCCATGACCTGAAGTCACCGCTGTCAGGGGCTAAATCCTTAGCGCATTTTGTTATCGAAGATATAAAAGCGGGAGACACAGAGGAGGCAAGCCGAAATGCACTGGTTATTTATCAACAAATGGAAAAGTTAGAAACACTTGTTGTTGATATTTTATTGTTAGCCAAAGCTGAAATTGGTAATGAAGATAAAGATGTAATTGACTTTAATCAGTTAATTACTGATATGAAAGAACGACTGTCTTGGCTCATGAAAGATAATCCTTGTACGCTCGAAACAACAATTAATCTATCAGTACCTATAAGGTCGGAAAAAGCACGTTTTGCTCAAATTATTGAAAATTTGATATCAAATGGGTTGAAGTATTACGACAGAAATAAAGACTCGCCTTATGTCCGCTGTGACATTTTTAATGAGCAAGAGACGTTTTTTATTACTGTTACAGATAACGGAATGGGAATACCACAAAAGCATCAAAGTGAAGTGTTTGATATGTTTAAGCGATTTCATGCACAGGCGAGCACAGGCTCTGGTTTAGGGATGGCGCTGGTTAAAAAACATATTGAGTATTTAAATGGTGAAGTATCACTGCAAAGCTCTGATGAAGGTACGACGTTTAAAATAATAATACCAATGGATAAGCTAACATGACAAAAATTAAACCCCCTATATTAATTGTCGATGACAATGAAGTTGACCGGTATATTCTTAAAAGATTAATTAAAGAGGCTGAATTAGATCTTACAATTTTTGAAAAAAAAGATGGCCAGGAAGCATTAGAATTTCTAGAAAATTATGAAGCTAACAGAAAAGAGTACCCTGATGGATTTCCTCCAATACTCATATTTTTGGACATCAATATGCCAAGAGTCAATGGTATTCAGTTTTTAGAAGAGTTTTCTAAACTGAGGAAGATGATAGAAATCAGCTCTTGTGTGGTTATGATGTTTAGCTCATCAGAAAGAGAAGAAGAAAAAAAGATTATAATGTCACACGATTTTGTTAAAGGTTACCTTGTAAAAGGAAGCTTTCAGGCAGCAGAGTTAAAAGAAAAAGTATTGGCTGTCATCGGTCAGCATTTGGAAAAACACAGCTGATTTGCATGTGTTTTAAGTTTTAACCCACTAGGCTGTGCCAATTGGAGAACCTTTAGTTTGAGTATGTGGCACAAACCAAAGGTTTTTAGCTTAAGGTTATAAAGGTGTTTGATTTAAGTTTTAATTTTACAAAGGCTCAAAATAACCTATTTATTAAAGGCTTATTTTTTACTATAGTCATCGAGCAGCAAATTAATTTCGTTTACAGGCATAGGCTTTGAAAAGAGAAAACCTTGTAAGTAGTCTATATTTAATTTTTTACACAGCTGATGCTGGGTTTCAGTTTCGATTCCTTCAGCTACCACAGAAAAATCTAGTTTTTTCAGCATTAAAGATAAGCTCTCGATTATTTTTAATCGCTTATTATTTTCTCCACCTAACGATTGCATGCTTTTGTCTAATTTTACTATATCAATAGGGTAGGAAATAAGGTGAGATATGGATGAATAACCCATACCAAAATCGTCCAAAGCAATCCTAAACCCTTTATTAGACAAAGAAGTTAATATTTCAATCACTTCTTTACTGTTTTCCATAAAAGCTGTTTCTGTTATTTCCAGAATAATACTACTGGTTTTTAAATTGTATTTTTCGACCGTCTCTAATAGATACGTTTGTAAAACTTCTCTTTGCAGCTGTATCGGTGAAATATTAATAGATAGAGTTAACGGCGTTTGATAGTCTTTCTGCCACAAAGATAACTGCTTTAAAGCACTCGCAATTATCCATTTTCCAAGAGGGGCTATTAATCGGCACTCTTCAGCAATAGGAATAAACTCATCGGGGGTATAATTAACGGTTGTATCTGGCCAACGGATAAGGGCTTCGACACCTGTCATTATTTGTGTTTTTGAACAATAAACAGGTTGATAAAATAGCCTAAAGTTTTTTTCCTCTATATGCTCTTTTATACTATTTTGAATATCTACCCGACGACTAAATTCATATTGATATTGCTCTTTGTAAAAGCTTATTCTACTTTTACCACTTTGCTTTGAGCGATACATTGCAATATCAGCACATTTTAGCAGTTCATGAGATTCAGTAGCATCATTTGGGTATATGGCGCTTCCAATGCTAACACTGCAATTTAAAGTTCTGCCTTCATGCAAAAAGGGTTTAGAAACTTCAGCTAAAATTCTATTTGCTATCATACCTATTTGATTAATATTGCAAATTCCACCTATTATAACTGCAAATTCATCGCCTCCTAAGCGTGCAAATCCTTCGTTTTGCCTCAGGCAACTATGAATCCTTTCTACTGTTTGTATTAAAATTTCGTCGCCAACACTATGCCCAAGCGTATCATTAATATTTTTGAAGTTATCTAAATCTAAAGCAAGTAACGCCACGCAGTTTTTAGCACGTTTATTGTTAGCTATCATTACTTTTAGTATTTCTTCAAAATGATATCGATTAGACAAACCAGTAAGCTGATCCCGTTCTGCCATATGCTTTACAGCAAGATAACTGTTGTGCATACGTTGTTCTGCCTCGAAGCGTTTTTTGGCATATATAAGCGCTTTATTTAAACTATCCCTCGTTATATCACCTTTTGGTAAAAAGTCTTGAGCGCCTGCTTCTATACACTCAATAGCCAAAGCTGAGTTCTCTGAGGAGCTAATCATGATAATTGCGGTGTTACCGAGTTTAGGCTTTGCACGCATTTCAATTAGCATTTCAATGCCATCTTCTTTAGGCATATTATAATCGAGTAGTATTATATCAAAGTGCGTGTCTTCAATGGCTTTCAAGCCTTCGGATACGCACGTTACCTCGGTAATGTCATGATGATGAGAGCCATCAGAAATAAGCATTTTTTTAATTAATTTGCGATCAACTAAGTCATCATCAACAATTAAAATATTCATAAGTTCCTTCTAAGAGCAGCATCTACATGATGCTCGTTTATAATTGATAATTTCATAGTTAAACTTTGGGCCAAAAAATAGTGAATGTACTGCCAAGTTCCCCATCGGAGGCTACTTCAATTTTGCCCCCATAATTAATAATGAGCTTATTGGCAATACAGAGTCCAATGCCGCTCCCTTCAACATCATCTCGAGATTGCAATGTCTGAAATAACTTAAATATGAGTGAAAAATATTTAGGGTCAATTCCAGGGCCATTATCTGTTATCTCAATAATGTAATATTGATTAGAGGGGATAAGTGAAATATCGATAACCGGGTGCTCTTTATTGTTATGTTTTATTGCATTACTAATAAGATTTTGAAAAACAATTTTAAAAGGGATCAGCGGTATATCGAGTACTTCGTTATTGGCGTGTATATCAACAGTGACAGCTTGTGAAACTTCTAAAATTTGTTCTATATCTTGGTAAATACTTTCTAAAGATATGTTTGCATGAGTTGAATCACAGCTATTTATTCTCGAGTAGCTTAGTAAATCTTCTAGCAGTACTTGCATTCTATTAGCCCGGCTGAGCACAAGCTGAAAGTTTTCTAGGTGCTCTTGAGGGAGTAAATCTTTGCAATCATCATAAATCCACTCTAATAAACGTTTTATAGCATTTAATGGTGACTTGAGATCGTGTGAAGCAATACTGGTAAATTCATCTAGTTCATCGCTCATTTTTTGTAATTTTTTGATTAGGCGATCTTTTTCAGTTTCGTCTTCTTTTAGCTCGCTAATTGTTGAGTGAAACTTAGAACTGTTTATTTTATCTAATGAATTTTTACGTTGGACTAACTGATTAACAAAGTTTTTTTGTAAACTATTTAAGATTAATTTTTCTTTTTCGGTAAGTAGTGAATCACTTGCTCGCTCGAATACCAACCATCCAAATTTAAGGTTTGAGGGCAAAATAATAGGTGATACCACTCTAAATATTTTAGGAGCATGCTCGATAATCGATTCATTAAAAACGTCATCAGATAGTTGCTCTTTAGCTACTGTTATTTTTGAACCTGATTTATATAGCTCGACAGCACGTTGAGGCAGGTTAGCAACAATAGAGAATGAGCTTGCATCAAAAATGTTTAAAATTAGCTCAGCAAAGCTTTTTAAGCTTGTTTGAATGTCATTATCAAGAGAAGTCGTTAATTGCTGCTCATCTATTAATGATACACCTTCTAAATAACTCTCTACATTGGGCATTCAAACTCCTACAACAGTATTAAATAAATATGCCTCATTAAAATGAGATGCAACAAATGATTAACTTATTGTAGTTGATTATTTTGAATGTGTTGAATTATTCACTTTATAAATTAACGCCAAATTAAAGCCTTACCTTATTATAGTCAGTAGCTTATGAATCTATTTTCTAATAAGGTAAAACTAAGTCTGATCGTGAAATTTATAACTGAATAAATAAGTATTATGTTGGGTAGTGTTCTTACCAAAGATCAACATGCCCAAGTAAAAACAGCATATTTAATCGCTCATTTGTATAATTGTTTGCGCTACGCTAAATAAGGTTTTATGCGTATCCATTGCTTGTTTTTGTAGCTGTTTATGGGCTTGCTCTTCAGTGAGCTTTAACTGCTCAATAAGTATGTACTTGGCTTGGTGAATTACCTTTTGCTCACTAATTACTTTTTTAGCGTCAAGTAACGCTTGGTTTATTTGTTTAATATGTTGGCTTTGCTCGATAATTAAATCGTACATACTTTTATTACTATTGAGCTTATCGGCTGCTATGTTTTGGCTCACTTCTGGCTCTGGTTGCTTAACGGCTAATTGGCCAAAAGTAGGGGCTATGTGTTGCTCTACCATATTGTTAAGTACCTGCTTATTTGTATTTAAGCTACGTTGAGCACAGGCTATTTGCATAGCTGCGGTATCAATTAACTGATCTGCTATATTTTGTTCAATTTTGTGCATTATATCTATGCGCGTAGTGGTTACTTCGTACCATACTTCGCTTAGTTGCGAGAGCGGTTGAGCGTTCTCGTCATCGAGCTTTTGCAGTAAACTTCTAAGTTGCTCTACCTGATTATTAACCTGATGCGTTGTTAGTGTGCCAAAACATTTTAAAAGGTGCGCATCGGCGTACTCATTAAAAAAGTCAAAGCTGTGGTTTTGCTCTTGTACAAAATGCGCGAGTTGTTGTTTTTGTTCTGTGGTAAATTTACTCGCTGCAAATGCTTGTGCACCACAGGCACGCTCTTGTCCTGCGTATTCTTTACCTTGCATAAAATTAAAAAATGCGACTAATAAGCGCGTTATTTTGGGATCGCTTGCGCCATCAGCTGCCTCTAAAATAATATTGAGTAAACTAGCAATTAACTGAGTGAATGACTGCGTAGCATGTACCGCACTAATGTTTTGTTGTGCTATTTGCTTGCGCAATACCGGTAATGCATCGAGTGCTTGTAAGCTATAGGTAATTAAATTAAATAACCGAGTATGGCCAGTATCGGCGTTGTCGTTTATAAATGTTTGTTTAAGAGAATCATAAAATGCAGTTTGTGCGCTGTCGCTTAAAGGGATTTGTTCTTGTAATTGGGTTTTAAATCGCTCTCGATTTGAGGCCAAAAATATATTACTCATTGCGCGTTCTTTTTGTAACTGATGTACAAAATCGCCTAATTTAGTAAGCGAGGCACAACTGTTTTGTAATTGCTTTAGCGCGTGTATTTCTTGATACTTTGCTGCTAATAAAAACTGTTTTGTGAGAGGATTGCTTGTCGCCATTGGTATTATTCCACACTTTTTTGTTTTTAAAGTGCAACCACTGTTCCAATCATTAATAAATTTCATCATTGAATTTAAAATCAAGCTAATACAATTGCTTAAAGTGTTGTTTTTGTTTGTCACTGTGTTTCTATAATTTAAATTACCATTACTTTTAACTTATTTGGTGCATTTAAACATGTTATTGCACACAACTTGAACCCAAATTAAAAACAAAAAAAGCGCCTACTCCTGGGGAGGTAGTAAGCGCGAAAAGTGCATTATTCATTTTGTATCATGCGTTAACATTTATACTGTTTAATAACTCAGGGCTAATTGCCATTTTATGATTTATTACTTCACCAATCATAATAAGGGTAGGACCTTGGAAGTTATGTTTAGCATGCTCACTTACTATTTGCTCAAGCGTACTGGTAATTACTTTTTGCTTAGTGGTAGTGGCATTCTCTATTAGTGCAATGGGTGTATTACTTGGCCAGCCCACTGATTGCAAACCGTTGCTTAGCGTTTGTAAGCGCGAAAGCCCCATATAAACCACTAAAGTGGGGTTGTTGTTTGCAGGCATAAACGCGTAATTTTGCCAATGAGGTTGCTTGTTAGGATCGGCAAACTGCGCCGTTAAAAATGTAACACTACGCGCTACATCGCGTGCAGTGAGCGGAATACCCGTATAAGCAGAAGTAGCACAAGCCGTTGTAACACCCGGAATAATAGCAAAATTAATATTATGCTTGGTAAGCGCATCGGCTTCTTCGTTAATACGTGCAAATATACTCGGATCACCGCCTTTTAAACGCACTACGTTTAAGCCTTGTTGCGCGTATTTAACCAGTAGTTCGCAAATGTTAGCTTGGGTCATCGAATGCTTACCAGCACGTTTACCTACAAATACACGCTGCGCTTTTTTAGGAAGCGTTTTTAATAAATCATCGCTTACTAACCAATCGTATAAAATAACATCGGCGGTATTAATTAAACGCTGCGCTTTTACCGTAATTAGCTCTGCGTCTCCTGGGCCCGCACCAATTATATAAACGTTGCCGCTTTTAGCACTGCGATCATTTGAGCTTGTTAGCTTAGTAACAAGCTTATTTAGCCACACGTTTTCAATACCCGAAAAATAAGACAGTACACTCATAATATTCCCCTAAGCCACAGCTGTTGTAACTTTTGGTTCAGAGCTTATAAATACACTGCCGTCTTCAATTTTTGCATTAAAAACCGGTAAGTGTATTGCTTCTGCTTCTAAACATTCGCCTGTTTCTAGGCAAAAGTGTTGCTTATATAAAGGCGATGCGACAACTAATTTATTGTCGATTGAGCCAATAATGCCACGCGATAATACGTTGGCTTTGCCAATCGGGTCGTAGTTGCTAATGGCAAACACAGCCGTTGGATTTTGTGGAATGTAAAAAATAGCCACTTGCTGATTATTAACTAATGCGCATACGCCGCTATTAGCCACTAAGTTGTCGATTGTTCCAATATTATGCCAAGACATCAGCTTGCTCCTCTTCAACTTCCATTACTGGAATACGGTTCTGTGTATTACGTTGCTCACGTTTTTCGGCTTCTGTCGCAGGGCGAATTTGGTTACGCTCTTGCACAAATAAAATGTTGTCGTCGGTTTCGGGGCTATTAACAAACTGGCGGAATCGTTTGGCAGCATCTGGGCTTTCAATCGCTTTTTTCCATTCACAGGCATAGGTTTGTGTAATTAACTCCATTTGCGCTTCTAGCTCGTCACAAATACCTAAGCTGTCGTCAATAACTACGCTTTTAAGGTAATCTAAACCGCCTTCAAGGTTTTCCATCCATACCGAGGTACGCTGTAATTTGTCAGCCGTTTTAATGTAAAACATAATCACGCGGTCAATGTATTTAATGAGTGTTGGCGTGTCTAAATCGGTCGCAAATAAATCAGCATGTCGAGGGCGCATACCGCCATTACCACACACGTATAAGTTCCAGCCGTTTTCGGTGGCTATAATGCCAATATCTTTACTTTGTGCTTCGGCGCATTCGCGGGTACAACCCGATACCGCCATTTTAAATTTATGCGGTGCACGCAGTCCTTTATAGCGGTTTTCTATTTCTATTGCGTGTCCAACGCTGTCTTGCACACCATAACGACACCACGTACTACCCACACACGATTTAACCGTCCTAAGAGACTTACCATAAGCATGACCGGTCTCAAATCCGGCTTCGATCAGTCGCTCCCAAATAACAGGAAGCTCTTCTAAGCGTGCACCAAATAAATCAATACGTTGACCACCAGTGACTTTGCAGTATAGGTTAAAGTCTTTGGCTACTTGTCCAATTACAATGAGTTTGTCGGGTGTTATTTCGCCACCAGCAATACGCGGTACAACAGAGTACGAGCCATCTTTTTGCATATTTGCTAAGTAAGTATCGTTAGTGTCTTGCAAGCCAACATGGGCAGGCTCTAAAATAAAGTCATTCCATGTTGAGGCTAAAATAGATCCAATTGCCGGTTTACATATTTCACAGCCATGACCGCTGCCGTGTTTAGTTAGTAAGTCATCAAAGCTTTTAATGCTTTCTACTTTAACCATATGCAGTAGTTCTTGGCGTGAATACGCAAAGTGCTCACATACATGGTTGTTAACTTCAACACCACGGCTTGCTAATTCGTTATCAACAACTGATTTTAATAACGCGGCACAACCGCCACAGCCACTTGCTGCTTTAGTGCATGATTTTACCGAGGCTAAATCGCATGAGCCGCCATCAATTGCACCTACAATGTCGCCTTTACTCACATTGTGACACGAACAAATAGTGGCGGTGTCGGGTAGGGCGCTGCCCGATAACGACGGCGCACCACCGCTGTCTGGCAAAATTAAGCACTCAGGATTTTCGGGTAAGTCTATGTCGTTAAGCATGTACTGTAATAAAGTATCGTAATCGCTGGTGTCGCCAACAAGTACAGCGCCCAGTAATTTATCGCCTTTTTCACTTAGTATGATTTTTTTATAACAGCCGCGAATAGCGTCTTGGTATATAAGTTCTTTACAGTCTGGCGTTTTGGCGTGAGCGTCGCCAATTGAGCCTACTTCTACGCCTAATAACTTAAGTTTTGTGCTCATGTCGGCACCTAAAAACTCAAGCTCGCCACCACTTAATTGGCTCGCTGCAACGCGCGCCATGTTGTAACCTGGTGCTACTAAGCCAAATAGTTTTTTGTCCCACAGGGCACATTCGCCAATAGCTAAAATATCAGGATCTGATGTTTGGCATTGGTTATTAATAATAATACCGCCGCGCTCACCCAGTTCTAAGTCGGCAATTTTGCCAAGCTGGTCGTACGGGCGAATACCGGCAGAGAACAAAATTAGGTCTGTTTCTAAAAATGTCTCGTCCGAAAAATTTAATCTAAAGCGGCTCATTTCGCCTTTTACTATTTCGCTGGTCGCTTTTGATGTATGTACCGTTACGCCGAGTTTTTCTATTTTATTTTTTAGTAGCGTACCGCCTTGCCCATCAAGCTGAACAGCCATAAGCTGCGGCGCAAATTCTACTACGTGGGTATCAAGCCCTAGTTGCTTAATCGCGTTTGCAGCTTCAAGCCCTAACAAACCACCGCCAATAACTACACCGCTTTTACTTACAGCGGCACTGGCTTTTATTTGTTCTAAATCTTCTAATGTGCGATACACCAAGCAATGGGGTTGGTCGTTACCTTTTATAGGCGGCACAAACGGGAACGAACCGGTTGCAAGTATAAGTTTGTCGTACGGGTATTGCTCACCCGTTAGCGTGGTCACTACCTTTGCTGTTCTATCAATGCCTTCAACCCACTGGCTTGTATGCACATTAATATTGAGCTGTTTGTAGTTGTCGTGGGTGGTAAGTGCTAAATCGGCAGCCGTTTTACCATCAAATACACTTGATAAGTACACGCGATCGTATGCAAGATTTGCTTCTCCGCAAAGTACAGTAATGTCTGCGTTGGCATCGCTTTGGCGCATTTGCTCAACAAAGTGGTGTCCGACCATACCATTACCAATAATGAGTATTTTTTGCGAGGTTTGCATAGGGCATTCCTTAAAGTGACGGTTTAAATACAATTAACAAAAAAGCCCGCCACAAATACGCATTATGCATAACTGTGTGCGGGCTTCTTTGCCGATGGTTGCTAATAGCTAGTGTGTTCACAACCTAAATTTTTGCCGTAAGTAAAACAGGCTTGTTAATAGAATGTTTGCAAAAACACAGCCAGTTTTATAACTTATTGTTTAAAAGGCATTTAATGTGTTTTTAGAGTGAGGATAAAACCAGTTTTGTTATATGTTGGTGCGCGCCTGGCACTAATAGGGTGCAAGTATTGTCATTGTTTTGTGCATTATCAGTCAATAAAACACCCATTATCATTTATTGTGTATTGAGTTAAATTTAACCCATAAAATACGCACACAAATTACGAGCGAAATGACTAACACAAACTCAATAGATGCTTCACCTTTTCATGAAGGCGAGCTGGCAATACAAGACAAACTCGGTAAACGAGAAATAATGGCAACATTTGGCAAGCGTGCTGTGCGCTCGTTTATGCCAGAGCAGCATCAAGCATTTTTTGAGCAGTTACCGTTTGTGGTTGCAGGCAGTGTTGATGAAAACGCAGATGTGTGGGTATCTATTGTTTCGGGGCAGTCAGGCTTTTTAAGCGCCCCAACTCCTACGTCGTTATTAATGACCCATGCGGTTGATAAAAACGACCCTCTACATAACACGTTAAAAATTGCCGGCTCGCCAATTGGTTTATTAGGCATTGAGCTAAGCACGCGTAGGCGTAACCGTTTAAATGTGCGTGTAGGTGAGGTAATTAGCGATAATAAGGTGAGTTTTAATGTTGATCAATCCTTTGGTAATTGTCCGCAGTATATTCAAACGCGCGACTTAACGTTTAATAGAGATCCCTTACTTAAAAGTAATACGGTACAAAAAGTTGAATTTAATACACTTGATAACGCAGCAGTTGCGTTAATTGACACCACCGATACATTTTTTGTTTCAAGCTTTATAACTGCTAAAAACAATCCAAAAATTGAAGGGGTTGATGTTTCTCACCGTGGTGGGTTGCCGGGTTTTGTAAAGCGCGAAGGTAATACATTAACGATTCCTGACTACGCAGGTAACAATTTTTTTAATACCATGGGTAACTTTTTATTAAACCCAAAAGCAGGTTTGTTATTTCCTGATTTTGATACGGGTAATGTATTAATGCTTACCGGCAGCGTTGAAATTTTATGGGATGGGCACC
This sequence comes from Pseudoalteromonas sp. NZS127_1, assembly GCF_015864295.1. Taxonomy (NCBI): domain Bacteria; kingdom Pseudomonadati; phylum Pseudomonadota; class Gammaproteobacteria; order Alteromonadales; family Pseudoalteromonadaceae; genus Pseudoalteromonas; species Pseudoalteromonas sp. NZS127_1. The sequence goes on from NZ_JADYXO010000001.1 coordinate 118,652, forward strand.
CAGAGCTTAAAGGTTTTATTGGTGCAGATCGAGGCTGGAAATTTACCCTCACTAAAGGAATGTGGCTTAAAAATTTACTCCCGTTTAGTGCTAAATTTGATTCTTACTCACCTAACACTAAAATGACGGGTACGTGGCTTGAGGCTGATAAAAACAACCAAGCCGAAAAACTCAAACATACTTGGCAGCCTTTAAAAGTAACTAAAATAATTAAAGAGAGTGATGTAATTACCTCCTTTTATTTAGAAGGGCACAACAATACAACCTTGTTACCGTTTAAAGCTGGGCAGCACTTAACCGTACAAATACCAAGTAAAAATAGCGACAATAACAACAGTAATAGCAAACCTGTTACTAGAACCTACACCGTTTCATCAAGCCCGCATGAACTCTTTTATCGGTTATCGATTAAAAAAGAGCTCAGTGGCGAGGTGTCTAACTACTTTCATAATAACGTAAAAGTAGGCGACGTTATTTTAGCTAAATACCCACAAGGGCAGTTTTTTATTGACCCCACCAGTACCAAACCTGCGGTACTTATTGGTGGTGGAATAGGGATTACACCTATGATCTCAATGGCTAAACACATTGCTCATGAAGGTGTAAGAACCCGCTATACACGCCCTTTGCATATTTTCCACAGTGCTAAAAACGCCCAACAGCGTGCGTTTTACAACGAGCTGAAAACGTTAGCAGATACGAGTGGCGGGGCAATTGATTACTATTCACTTTTATCGCAGCCTGTGCTTGATGAAAAGCAAGGCGGTGGTTTTAACTTAAAAGATGAGAGCTTTAATTTAAAAGACGAAAGCTTTGATTTAAAAGGGCGAATAAATGCTGATGTGTTTAGGTATTATTTACCACTTGATGATTACGAGTTCTTTTTATGCGGACCTGATGCGTTTATGCAGCACGTATATAATGAGCTTTTATTACTCGGTGTGCAGGATAAAAACATATTTGCTGAAGCATTTGGCCCCTCCGCTATTAACCGCAAAGTACTTAACACAAACGAAGCGCCTACTAAAAGCAAAGAAATGAGCGTAGAAGAGGCTGAAAACACCGTAATTAAATTTAGTAAATCGGGCTTTGAACAACGCTGGAATAAAGGCGATAACACTATACTTAATGTAGCCGAAGCCCATGGTTTAGAACCTGAGTTTGGTTGTCGAAACGGCAGCTGCGGCAGTTGTGCAGTTAAAATAAATGCAGGGAGTGTGGTGTATCGCAATAACGTCAGTTACCCGGTAGAGACAGGGCAGGCGCTAATTTGCTGCGCTGTACCGGCTAAAGGCGTTGATGAGCTTGATTTAGAGCTATAAAGCTTACGTTACTTTAGTTTTGAGTCACCTTATCGTCATTACATGCGAGCTAATTTAGTAAATGTTTTTTTATGTGTTTTTAAAGCTAACTTAGCTTCAGATATTACAATTTGCTTACCTGCTTCACCCGATAAATCTAAAGTTTTAGTTGCTTTAATCTTAGGTCTATCAACGGATGAAACGCCGTAAGCTTCTACTTTTTTATTCATTACAACGACCTTTTGATAACGTATTAAGTTAAGTATACGTCTATATTATGAAAGAGAACATGGCGAGGTTGTAGAATAACTCCAACAGCTAAAATTAAGTAAAAAATGAGCTTATGAAATTATCTTTAAGTGCTTTATAAAAAATTAGGTATTGCTATGGAGTTGAATCGTTACCAACGTCAACGTGATGTTTGAGTACGGATCCTTAACCAAAATATTCAATTCAAGAAAAATTTAGGATAGATGTCACGTTTATTCATGAAGTTAAGTTGAATCGAACTAACTATTTAAATTCTTTTTTAATATTTTTTTTGCAACAATTTTATATGATGATTTATCTATTTCTATTAGGTATATTTCAGTATTTGGAAAATATTGGCGAATGATAGCTATAAGTACCTTTCGCTTATTTAAAGGCATTTTAAAACCAATATATACTTTATCAAGGTCATTAGAAGAATAACGGTGCAAACCGCTGGTACCACTTATAAAGCGTAACTCACCTTCATATCTCCACTGCTCGTGCTTAAATCTTACAGCACTGAAATATTGTTCGGTAATGAAAGGAGCATAATCAATTGGATTAACTACATATGACGCGGTTATATAATCAACTTTACAATACCCAATTTTGCTATCGGGGTTTAATTCTTCAATCGAATTTAGAAAATTTGACGCAGAAAACTGCAAACAGAAACCAGTAAAACCCGCTCCATAATGTGACCACATCAGCATATTTTCACTGTGCGGCGAATCGTCTGGTAAATCTAAAGAAGTTGAAAATATATTCAGAGAACCTAACAAAGTCGAATGTTCGTTCTTAACATGTTCGATACCTAATTCAAAGTCTTTACAAAATACTTCAGGATTTTGTTGATAGGCTTTGTTAGCTAGTTCGAAAGCTTCAGCTTTAGAAATATTTAAATTTTTTTCCATATAGATTGCAGTAGCATTTAAGTATTGAACAATTTTATCACATTCTTTTTTAGGAACTTCATATCTGACAGATACTTCAAATGGATCATTCAAAGAATCCAAATCAGAAAACCAGGCAGTTTGATCAGCTAAAGCGGATAATGAATTTTCATTGAATGAAGAGAATTTATACAATCTATCTGTTGGAAACACCATACTTACCTCAAAGAATCTAGCAGGTTTATCAGAGAACCTTTCCTTATTTTTACATGAAAATGTCCTCATATTGTTAATTTATATTAATAGCAAACTCTGTAAGTTATTGCCAATTATAAATATTATGCACTAGCTTTTAGATTCCATTTAAATAAACACACAAAAAAAGAGGCTAAATAGCCTCTTATAAAACAGTGTTTAAAGCTTAAAAACTAAGCCAGTAAACCTGCTTTTGTTTCAGGCATTGCTATAAAGCCATCAAGTTTACGAACGTTGCTTAGCCATTTTAAAATATTTGGGTATTGCTCAAGTGATACGCCGCCCTCTGGTGCGTGTGCTATGTACGAAAAGTTGGCAATGTCGGCAATAGTTGGCTGAGTGCCTACTAAGTATTCGCGGTTTTGTAAGTACGCATCCATGGTTTTAAATAATGTGTGGGCGATGTTTATCGCGTTTTGATGATCAAGCTGCGCGCCAAATACAGTAACTAAACGCGCTGCAGCAGGGCCTGAAGCCACAAGCCCCGCAGCAACACTCAACCAGCGTTGAATGTGCGCTTGAACCGTAACATTTTCAGGGTACCAGGTTCTGTTAGCATCAAATTTTTGTGCCAAGTACACTAAAATAGCGTTTGAATCGTTAATAATATCGTCGTTATTTTTAAGTGCCGGTACTTGTCCAAAAATATTCATTTTTAGAAAGTTAGCTTGCTTTTGTGCGCCGTTTTGCAGTGCCACATCAACCATATTTACATCAAGCTTTAAAAGCGATGTAAATAGCTCTGCGCGGTGTGAATGACCAGATAAAGTAAAACGGTATAGCGTTAGGTTGTTCATGGGTAGTCCTGTTTTTAATTTTGAATAGTGATTTTTAGTAACGCTATTCTTTCATTATTATTAGTTTTGAAAAACCGAGCTAGCAAGGAATTAATGTCAATGCTATATTGACAATCATGGATACTATTATTGGCATTAAAACAATCATCGCGGTTGTTGAAACAGGCTCTTTTACAGCCGCAGGCGACAGACTAGGGCTTTCAAAGGCGTTGGTCAGTAAATACGTGGGCATTGTAGAGCAAGACTTAGGGGTTAGATTATTTAACCGCTCCACGCGCAGAATTTCGATTACCGAGGCGGGGCAAAGTTATTACGCAAGCGTAGTGCCTGTAATTGAAAGCTACAGCGAAATGCTCGATAACTTATCGGGTCAAACAGCGCTTGCTAGCGGCAAGCTTAGGGTGAGTGCGCCGGTGTCGTTTGGCGAATCAAATCTTGCGCCGTTAATGCCTGAGTTACTGAGCCGCTACCCTGATTTAAGTATTGATTTAGTGCTTTCAGACAAAACAATCGATTTGCTAGAAGAGGGGGTTGATTTAGCAATAAGAATTGGCAGTGTGTCTGACTCTAATTTAATTGCGCGGCAAATTACCAGTTACCCTTTAATTTTATGTGCATCAGCCGAATACATTCAGCGCTTTGGCGCACCAGCGAGTGTTGATGAGCTTGAACAACACGCCACAGTGATTGATAGCAACTTTAAAATAGGTCGCCATTGGCCACTTGTTTCACCTACTGGTGAGGCATTAACGGCAAACGTAAACTCGCGTGTTTCGGTTAATAATCCGCAAGCAGTAAAAGAGGTGGTTGTAGCGGGTGGCGGTATTGGCTTAATCCCTGAAATAGTGGTGAGAGACGATATTGCATCGGGTAAGCTTGTACAGGTTATGCAAGGTTATAAAACCTTTGAGTTTGGCTTATTTGCTATTTATCCGCATAGAAAGTTTGTGGCTCAAAAGGTTACGTCGTTTATTCAGTTTTTATTTGAAAAGTTTGAAGCTAAGCCAAAAACAAAAAAGCCTAAAATCAGTTAAGTGATTTTAGGCTTTTTAAAATGGGTCATTAAAATATAATTTAAAACAGTTGCTTACTTAAAAGTTGCGCTTACTTAAAACAACCACTTACTTTAATATAATAACTGGCACATCGTTGTTTTCGAGCATTTTAATGGTATTACTGCCCACAAAAAACTGCCTTAACTTCGAATGCCCAAAAGCCCCCATAACAATCAAATCAATGTTATTTTGCTCTTTGTATTGCATTAACGAGTCAAAAATATTGCCCTCTAAAAAGCTTGCAGACACTTCAAAACCCATACTACTAAGTTTAAATTGAGCGTTAAGAAACTTCTCTTCTAAGTTCTTCTCATTATTATTAATACTCACTAAATGACAATGAAGCCCATGTAATAAACCGCCATCAATAACTTGTTGCAGTGCTTTGTCGGCTGTTTCGCGGCCGTCGTACGCAATCATAAATGATTTAGGCTGCTTAAACTTTCTAGAAATAAGCAATATTGGTTGCGAGGCGCTACGCACGAGCGTTTCGATGTGTGAACCAAGTGCATTTAAATCAACACGATGATCAACACCATTTCGACCAATAACGATTAAGCGAGTATCATCTTTAAAATCAATAATAGCGTCGATTACATCACCGTGACGTTTAATTAATTCATAGTTTTGAATATGAGCAATTTTTGCTTGTACAGCAACCGAGTTGAGTAATTCATCTGCTAGTTTTAAAGAAACTTTACTACGGTGTTCATCGAGTTTTGTCATTTCTTCAAGCAAATCCGATTGGGCACCTAAACCAATTGTACCGGTGTAGTTACCTACATTAGTTTGTTGTATTTTTTCAAGCATATGTATAAATCTAATTGATTTATCTAGCTTTTTTGAAGCCCAAATAGCAGCTTCGGTTACAGCGTGTGTAATGACAGAGCCATCGATACAGGTAATTATTTTTTCCATTACATTCTCCTTAATGACCGCCAAGTAGTTTATCGACTTCTTTAGGGTCGTTATGTACGCCAAACTTATCAACAACTGTTTCGGTTGCGCTATTCATACCAACAATATTAACTGTTGCACCTTCGCGTCTAAATTTAATAACCACCTTATCGAGTGACGATACACCGGTTATATCCCAAAAGTGGGCATGGGTTAAATCTATAACAACATTTGTTACCGCACTTTTAAAATCGAACGAAGCAATAAATTGCTCTGCTGAGGCAAAAAATACCTGACCTACAACTTCATAAGTTACTAGGTTTTTAGTTTCATCGTGCTTAGTTGTAACAACCATAAAGCGACCAATTTTGTTTGCAAAAAACAACGTAGCTAACAACACGCCAACTAAAACGCCAATGGCTAGATTATGCGTGGCAACTACTACAATAACGGTGGAAATCATCACTACGTTTGACGAAAGCGGGTTCTTTTTTAAATCCTTAACTGATGCCCACGAAAACGTACCAATCGATACCATAATCATTACTGCAACTAATGCCGCCATAGGAATTAAACGCAGCCACTCATCTAAAAACACCACCATGATGATTAAAAATAAACCAGCAATAAAGGTTGAAAGTCGTCCACGACCGCCCGATTTAACGTTAATGATTGACTGTCCAATCATGGCGCAACCCGCCATACCACCAAATAAACCTGCGCCAATATTGGCAATACCTTGACCTTTACACTCTTTATTACGATCGCTCGTTGTATCGGTTAAGTCATCAACAATAGTGGCGGTCATCATTGATTCAAGTAAGCCCACAACCGCAAGACCAATTGAATAGGGTAATACAATTTGCAGCGTTTCGAGTGTTAGCGGTACATCTGGCCATAAAAATATAGGCAGGGTGTCTGGCAGTTCGCCCATGTCACCAACGGTTCTTATATCAAGCCCTAAAAACAGTGAAACCAGCGTAATAACAACAATACACACTAAAGGAGAGGGGAGTATTTTGCCAATAGTTGGAATATACGGAAATAAGTAAATAATACCTAGGCCCGCTGCGGTCATCGCATAAACATGCCAAGTAACATTAGTCAGCTCAGGTAATTGCGCCATAAATATTAAAATCGCCAGCGCGTTTACAAACCCTGTTACAACAGAGCGCGATACAAACCGCATTAACTCACCAAGCTTTAAAAAGCCTGCAAATATTTGCAGTACACCGGTAAGTAAGGTAGCAACCAGTAAGTATTCCAGACCATGATCTTTAACCAGCGTTACCATTAACAGCGCCATTGCACCGGTAGCAGCCGATATCATGCCAGGGCGTCCGCCTACAAAGGCAATAATAACCGCAATACAAAATGAGGCGTATAAACCCACTTTAGGATCAACACCCGCAATAATAGAAAAGGCAATAGCTTCCGGTATTAGGGCAAGCGCCACAACAATACCAGCAAGCACATCGCCACGAACATTAGAGAGCCAATCTCTTTTTACGTGATCAAACATGTAATAAACCTAATTAGTTAGTTTCCCAGAGTATAGGGGAGTATTTTATTTAAATAACAATGATTCTCGCACAGATGGCGATTAAGGTTGCACGTAACGTGCTGATGAAAAAGGGAGTGGTTGCCTAGGGCGGCGTAAGTTTCAAGTAAAAAGCTCCTTTTTGATTAATTAATTTACTAGCTACGTGAAAATAACATAAGAAAAAGTTTGTTTCTAGCGAATAGAAAAATAGAAGGTTACGGCTGATGAATAAAAGCCTAGTTACATTTTAGAAACATATACAATAAATAAGTTATTAATTATATAAAATAACTTAGTATATTAACAGTGAGCTATTAAGGTAATTATAATACTATGTTATTTAAAACACTCGTTATTTGCACTGTTTTAGTGCACTCAAACGTTTTTTTATTTAATCTGGTGCGTAACTGGAGTTAAATAAATGCTTCTGTATATTCTAACGTTATATTGTTGACAAGATGTAACTTGTCGCTATTATACATTCTTCAAAAAACTCCAAATTACTTTTTATTTTACGTAAAAATAAAACATGTTTGATATAAATAATGGAAATTAAATAAGTGAAAACGGAGCAATTAAGGATACCTTACGGTTTTACCCTTATTGAATTAATGATAGTAATTGCTATTATCGGGATTTTATATGCAATTGCACTTCCAAGTTATACGAGTTACATACAACAAAGTCGAAGAGCTGATATCCAACAGGTTTTACTACAGCAAACAGCTGTTTTAGAAAGGCAATACACTCGTGTTGGTGGTTACCCAAATACATTTACTTTTCCTACCTCAGATTATTACTCCTTTAGCTATACAACCGATGCAACTACAGGCGCTTCAAATGGGTCTGAATTTACAATACAAGTTACACCTAAAGGTGCTCAGAAAAGTGATGAGTGTGGCAAGTTGTCTGTAAATCAAAGTGGTACTAAGTCAGCAGATAAATCTAAATGCTGGTAAAAAAAAGCCTTGGTTTTACTTTACTCGAAGTTTTAATCACGATGACCATTATTGGTATTTTAACTGCAGTTGCGACTCCTTCGTTTATTACTTTTATAAAGCGGGATAGATTAGTTACAAATTCGAATCAACTGCACAGTGTTTTTAAATTTGCGCGTAGTGAAGCCATTAAAAGAGATCAAAGTGTTTCTATCAAAACGTTGAATAAACAATGGCTAGTAAAAACTGCTATTAATTCGACGCAAACCACGTTAAATATTTTTGAAACTACACATAGCAGCATTTCTGTAGATTTAAAGAATATTAATATTTCAAGTACGGGTGAATTAGGCCAAATGTATCAAATCTTGGTGAGCGATAAGGACAGTACAACTGGCGACTTTACTTTATGTATTTTACAAAGTGGACAAAGTTGGTTAGTTGAGGCCCCAGAGACATGCTAATAAATTACAGCAAAGGATTTTCTCTTTTAGAAGTTATGGTTGCTTTAATTGTCGCGACGGTTGCATTGTTAGGGCTTGCTTCAGGTCAACTAAAATCATTGCAATATATTACAAACAGCTTTAATTATACGGTGTCAATAATTGAGGCTAATAATGTTTTAGAGCGTATTTGGCCTCATTTATGCGAGCTACAACAAACAGATCCAAGTTTGTACAACGATACTGACTTTAGAAATTATTTATCCCCACAAATTGATGCATATACACTCACTCTACCTGCTAACTTTTCAAATGATTTATCGGTTGAAGTAACCTGGCAAGATAAGCGTTTGACTGACAATTTAGAAAATCGCGTTGTAATTACAGGAAGCTTCCCAACACTACCTGATGGTTGCACGCCATGAAACATCTAATAAATAAACATAAAGGCTTTACTTTAATAGAGCTTATGGTTGCACTTGCTGCAGGTATGTTTCTATTAGGCGGTGTGAGTCTGGCTTATTCTTCAATTAATAGCAGTACCAGCACAGCAAAAGATTTAGAAAATGCATTAGATGTAATCCGATTTAGCAGTAAAGTATTTACACGAAGTCTAAAACAAACCAACTCAGTCCCTACTTACACAAATAATATTCTAAGTGTTGAGCAAGAGATGGGGTCATCTGCTTGTACTGGCTTAACTATTAGTGCGCCATTTATCGAAAAATATAGCCATGAAGATGACTCATTATTTTGTGATGTAGGGAATGGAAAAGTAAAAATATTAAAAGGTGTTAATGCAATTAGCTACGTAATTGATAACAACGTAGTGAGTGTCCTTGTAGAACCTACAAACTTACCAAGCCAATTCAATAACAGCTTAGTGATTGATATATCTTTGTCGCAAATGGTAATGAATAAGGCATTTCAATAAATGAAAAATACATCTGGTTTTACACTTGTTACTGTACTTATTTTAACATCTATGGCTTCAATTGTTGTACTTAGTACTCTTAGAGATAGTGTGATCCAGGAGCGCTTGAGTGGTAATTTTCAGAAAAAATTGAACGCAAGGTTGATGTCTGAGAAAGGGGTATTTTCAAGTATTGAAAAACTAGAAACAGCAATGCTTGCAGATCCGACTATAAATATTAACGATTTAATAGCCCATAATAGTGAAGTTTCTGGTACAAGTTCGCTTGAATCTAGTATATACAATGCAACCATTGAGATTGACAGTAATGGCGATATTTTAATTTCTAGCGAAGGTACTCGCTTTGAAGGTGAGAACCAAATGCAAGCTATATTCGAATATGTAGCTGGTGGGGGCGGAACGACCAGCAGTGCCTCAGTTTTTTCTAATGGAATTACAGGGTGTTCTGGTGTTGCAATTAGTGGAAGTGGCTTAATTGATAGCTATGATTCGTCTTTAGGGGATTATAACGACACACTAGCTGATGGTAACAAAAATACATCAGAAGAATCTTTTGTTAATACAGTTAACGACTCTGGTGATATTACGCTCAATGGTAGCGGTACAATTGAAGGTAATGTTCTATCCTCTAGTAATTTATCAATTATTCAAGGCGCTGATATTAAAGGCAATATTCATAGTAATGGAAATTTAATACTCTCTGGTGGCGTGGTCGTTGGAGGGGATGCATCGGCATATCTAAGTTTCACACAAAGTAGTGGTACTGTTTCAGGTAGTATTTCAGCAAACCAATCTATATCAGTAAAGCAAACTCCAGTTGGTGGTGATATTAGTTCATCAGGTCCAATTTCTATTACAGGTAATGCAGTCCAAGGAACAATTCGTTCATATGATTTAGTCGCTCTTAATCAAACAACAATACGGCACGGCGTTTATACCTCCGGGAATTATGAGCAAACAGGGGGAAGTGTATACGGTGGAGTGCGTGTTCAAGGTAATGTGACGCTTAAACAGTGGGGCAGTACTATTGATAGTAAAGACCTTAGATACGCAGGTAATGGCTCTTTTAAGGGCGACACACCAGAGTATGCTTTTTCACCTTATAAAGTATCAAGTCCAGACATATCAATACCAACTATTGAGCCAGTTGAAAAAATAACACCAGAAAGTGAAAATAATAGAGGGTTAACTGCGTGTGATCCACTTGATATTGCAACAGCAATTGATGGTGTGTCAGTCAATACGGCAAGCCCTGATCTTTTTATAAATAATAATAGCAGTGCAGGTGACTTACTCGAATTAGAAACTAATGAGGCTAACTTTTTAGTAGATTTTGGAAGTACTCCAGATGGTGCCATCACTGCTAAAGCTGCAGCTTTTCTTGATTCAGCAACTCAAATATTTTATTTTGATGACGTGAAAATTAAGGGGCGAATGCAGGTAAAAAGCAACCACAATGCGGTTATGTTTGTAGATGGTGATTTTACAATGAATGGCGCAAGTTCGCTAACGATCCCTGATAACAGCAGTTTAACTATAATAATTAAAGGAAAACTTAAGATAGGAAATGGGGCACAAGTTTACGCACCAGATAATGGAGTTACAAATGAAGGCCGACCCGTTTTTAGTATTTATAGTTCATACAGTGGAAGTGACACTGGGATAGAGTTTTCAGGTGGTACACGAGAGCTTTACGCTGTTATATACGCACCACTTACACAAGTTAAAGTTACTTCAGCTGTCGGTTTTAAAGGTTCTATTTTAGGAGATACCGTTATTGTAAGCGGCGCCGGTGGTATTCACTTTGACACGGCATTAAATGAAGCAAGTTTTGGTGGCTCTTCATCTGGTGGTAATGGATCAACAAGCAAATTAGTTTTTAAAGGGTGGCGCTTTACACCCATTGAACAAAGTAATGAATAAAAAATACTGCTAATAAGCTTATTTATATAAGAGAAGCTATTAGGCTTGCTAAATTAATTGCTCTTATTAATATTCTAAAATTTAAAACTCGAACGTAAAACCAAACGCTCTTAATTTTTCATATACGTTTATGTCAAAACGGTAAAAATAGGAGCTCGGGAGCCACGTTTGTTTTTCTTTGCAGTTTCTTAGCAATTTCATGGTGGCAGTGGTGCTACATTTTGGAGCGAATTTGAAACCTACTATACTAGTGGATAGCTAACTTTTTAATTACCGGATTGTTCAATGTAATGCTTATAGACATTAGTTTAGCTGCTTTTGCCGGGTTTGTTTCAGTGATATTTTTATTAAATTTTTTATATGAAACAAAAAGCTTGTACCAATAACAGAGTAAATACTATCCTTTTTAATAAGTGCAAAAACCATAGTAACGGGTTTGGCGCATATTATTAATTTCAAGTCCAATAATATAAATTTAAGATCATTCTCCTTCAATACTTTCATTTTTAAATCCTTATAGTTTTTATCAATTAGGATCGCCATCATAAAGACTAAAAAGCATTCACATTTAAGTTAGATAAGTATGTGGTGCTATCATGAAATATTTCACTTTCCAGAAAGAAAAGGAATTACAAATATAAACATATGATGTATGTTGTCGATATTAAATAATAACAGCAGTGCAAAAACCTGTTAACACATAACGACCTCAACGGGAGAAAATATGAGACAACATCTATTAGGCTTCACACTAGCCCCCTTATTTCTACTTACAACAGCATGCTCGCAGCAAGAAAGCGTAGCTAAAGTTAATAGCACAGAAACACTAAGCGCTTCTCAAAATAGTTACGAGCAATCTGCTCTTTTAAAAATCAGTAAACTTAAAAAGCTGATGGAACAAGCTCAAACAAAACAGATTGATGTGACTCGTGAAGAAAGCGTAGTTTGGTTTGCAGAGCAGTTTTTAAAATTTGCTAACTGGGATGAAAATAATTACGACGCGGTTGTAAAGCTTTTTGGTTACGAGCGCCACTATGCAGCGGACAAGGAAAGGTTAGCAAAAGAGTTACCAAATTTTGAACGCGAAAAAGTAATTCAAATTTTAGATAAAGGTATTGATGACTTGTCTAAAGAGCTTGCAGGCGAAATCAAACGCCGCCCTGTAAATAAGGTTGATTGGCAAAATACTAAAGCACAAGACAATATGTTTGTTAGTAATGGCAAGCCTATTTTTTTATATGACTATTTTTCAAAGAGTGTTGGTCAGCCACTTACAAATAAAGATGTTTATAACGATCATTTAGGCGCGCTCTATCATGGCGGTGAAGATCTATACCCGGTAGATCACGACCGTGCCATTAATTCATTTTTAGTGCGTGAAGATGGCACTTTTGACGAAGAGTTAATGAAAGAGCTAACGCGTATCCCTGATACCAACATTGGTTTTTTAGTTTACTGGTTAATGGGTATTCCAAAGTGGGTTGAAGAGCAAGAGCCAGAAGTTAGAAAAGGCCGTTCGTTATTTACAGGATTCGATATTGATAACCCATTAGCGCGAGATCTTTGGGGTAAAATAATTCGTAAAACGGGTGAGCTTACTAAAGGCAAAAAAGTAACTGAAGTTGGGTTTGTGTTAGCTAACGAGCCGCATTGGTACGCCGAAAAAGGCCATTGGACACAAAAATATGAAGAAATGACCAGCATCTCTTCATACACACTAAATAAGTTTAGAAGTTGGTTAGATAAAAAATACCAAGGTGATATTAACGAGCTAAATGAAAACTGGGGAACGCATTTTAGCCAGTTTACAGATGTAGCTATTGAGATACCTATTGATCCTGCGATTAAAGGCGAGCCTAAGTGGTACGACTGGACGCGTTACAATATGGACAGAAGTACTGACTGGTTTACTTACGTTCAAAACGAACTGCATTCTGTAAATGAAGACGCTGATACCCATATAAAAATTATGCCGCGCATGTTTATGGACGATTCACGCTCTGGCGGTATTGATACCGAAGCTTTAGCTGAGTTAACAACCATGGTAGGGCACGATGCTAAGTCGTTTGGTAGCGAAAATATTCGTCCTGGTAAGTCATCTAAGTGGATTGAAAAATACGCGTATAACTGGGGCATAGTTACTATGTTTCATGACTTTATGGAATCAGTTGCGCCTAATAAAATTAATGTAAATTCAGAGTCTCATTTTTTATCATCTGGTCAGTGGCGAGATTTAGACACACGTACAAGTTATGTACGTAGTGTTTATTGGCTTGCAACTTTACTTGGTATGGATGCCAATATGGGCTGGTTTTGGGCGCGTGATCCAGATGGTTCACCAGAGGATCGTTTAGAAGGCGAACTGGACTTTTTTGACCCAGGTCTTGGCGGTGCATTTGCGGGTTCTAACAATATGCAGCCACATGTAACTAACGAAGTTACCCAAGTAATGTTTGATCTTAATAGTTTTTCTGAGGAAATTGTTGAGCTTAGAGAGCAGCGTCGTCCACTTCGTTTGTTTTACTCTGAAACAACAGCAATTAATACAAACGACTATATGACAAAGGGCTACACACTTTACGAAAATTTATTTTTTGAAGGCTTCCCGCTTGGTTTTGCAACTAAAGATGTAATCGAAAAGCAAGACAATAGCAACTGGGATGCAATACTGGTTTATCGCAATAACTTTGTTACAGATGAAGAGTTTAAAGCGCTTCAAGGGTATTTAAACAAAGGCGGTACCGTTATTTTAGATTCAGCGCAAAGCTTGTCTTTAGACGAGTATGGGCATCCGCGTAAGGCTAAGTTAGTTGCCAGTAAAGGTAAGCTTATTGTTATGCCAAAAGGCGCAGACGTTGAAGCTATTAAACAAACTGCACTTGCAGAGGTTTCGGGTAGTACGCCTGATGTTGTTGTAAAAGTAGATAATGGTGAGTCATTTAAAACCACAACATGGCGTACTGTTAAGCAAGACAATGGTAGTTACCTGGTTAATATTTTAAATTTAGGCCACACAACAGCAACCGTTGATCTGTCGCTTAAAAATGGTAAATCTATTCATGTTAAAAACTTAATGACGAGCAATAAAATGAACACCAGCTTTGATATTCCTTCTGAGGGTGTCTTGCTTGTTGAAGTTGCAGCTCAATAAATAGTTTTTTAGCGAGTACATACCTATGTGCTCGCTTTTCAATTAACACGATACATTAAGTTGTGGATAGCAAATGAAAACAAATAATAAGGTTAAACTAATAGCAATATCGTTGAGCTTAATCCTTGGTAGTGCAGGGGTTAATGCTCAGCCGATGCCTCATATTGCGCAACCAGGCGAAAATTGGGTTTTACAAACCGATCGCTCAGATGAGTTTGATATTAAAGATGCTGAAAAATGGAATTTTCAAACAGAAAACTACGGTGTTTGGTCTTGGAAAGATGAAAATGCCAGTGTTTCTGAAGGCATATTAAAACTAACCACTAAACGAGAAACGCATTTAAGAACGTTTTGGGATGGCTGTAATAAAACAAAAGTGCCTAATTATAGGTTGTTTTACACTTCGGGAGTTGCTAAATCTAGAGCAACAGGGAGTTACGGATATTATGAGGCACGTATAAAGGGTGCGGATAAATTTCCGGGAGTGTCACCTGCATTTTGGATGTACAGCAAAATAGATCGTACTTTAACGAATGAAGGCGATGTGCAATATAGTGAAATAGACGTAGTTGAGTTAACTCAAAAACAGACGCTTCAGGAGTCGGACCACGACCTACATAATATTGTTATAAAAGATGGCGCACCAAAGTGGATGCGACCTGGTAGCTCGCCAGAAACAAATCATAATGGCTATCACTTACCATTTGATCCCAGTGAAGACTTTCATACTTATGGGGTTAATGTAACCAAAGACGACATTACATGGTATGTAGATAACGTTCAGGTTGGCTATAAAAAGAATTTGTACTGGCACCGCGAGATGAACTTAACATTGTCGCAGGGCTTACGCGCACCGCATACACAATGGAAATGTAATCAATTTTATCCTTCAGATAATCAGTCAGCACAAGGTTTTCCAACATCAATGGAAATTGATTACGTGAGAACGTGGTTAAAGCAATAAAAACCTTAAAACCCATTCTAATAAAGTGTAAATATTAGCCAAATTAAATTTATTTGTTGTCAACTTAAACATCATATGTTTATATTATTAAAATCAATTTTATACTTTTATAATAAAGTACAGGCAGATTGCTAAAACACTGACGTAGCAATTTTTAGTTGTTTAAAAGGACACACACATGAACTTATTTAAAATAAAAATGGTGATGCTGTTAGGGTGCTGCACATTATTTGCTCCCAATTTATATGCAAAAGATGCCGAGCTGAAAAACTCTGAAGCCAAAAAGCCAAATGTGCTTATTTTACTGTTTGATGATATGCGCTTTGATACGTTTTCTTATCGTAATGGTCCAGTTTCAACGCCAAATATTGACGCATTAGCAAACGAAGGTACACGTTTTGATCAAGCGATGACATCTACTGGCTTATGTTCTCCTTCGCGCGCGGCTATGTTTACTGGGCGGTGGGGACATAAAACAGGGCTTGACGATAACGTGGGGCTTTATCATTCTCGCCTTTCGGAGTTATCACTTAGTGAAGGCAGCGTAATTAAACGTGCAACAAGCGTAGGTTACGATGTTAGTTATGTAGGTAAATGGCACTTAGGCGCACAAGGCCCAGCACTGCGCGGTGCAAACTTTATGTGGGGGCACGATAAAGATGAAGAGCGTAATGGCCGTCCTTTTACGCCTTATGGAACACAAAAAAATGTTGCCCGTATGAATGCAGGTGAACGCGATAAAAACGGCGAAAAGCACGATTACTACAAAACACTTCCGGGTACATACGCAGATACAGTAACAGCTAAAGAAGTAAACGAAGGCAAATTAATGCTGCAAAATGCGGCCAAATCAGACAAACCATTTTTTGGTATTGTTAGTTTTGAGCAACCTCATCCGCCGTACCGCGTACCAGAACCTTACGCCAGCATGTACGACTACAAAGATATAAAACTTCCTAAAAACTTTGGTATAGAACGTAAACATAAACCAATGGCGCAAGATGATATTTGGTGGCCTTGGCACGATGTAAGCCACATGACTGAAACCGATTGGCGCAAAGCGCATAGTTTTTACTATGGTGCCATTGCCATGATTGACCACGCAGTTGGCGAGCTTATTAATACCGCCAAAGAAGAAGGTTTATACGACGACCTACACATTATTTTAGTAGGCGACCAAGGTAGTATGCTAGGCGAGCATAACCTTTATGACAAAGGCCCATATGCGTATGACGAATTAATGCGTATGCCACTTATTATTCGTGACCCTAGCCTTGAGCCTAAAATAATTAACCGCCAAGTGTCTATGCTAGACATAGCACCAACACTTCGCCAGTGGATGACACTCCCCCTTGATGGCGATGAAGATGGACGTTCACTTTTACCATTGATGAAACAAGGCGATAGTGCCGATGCTGATAAAGATGATATTTCGTTATATGCCTACGAATGGTACAACGGTGGATGGTTTGGTATTAGAGCTATACGTACCCCTGAAATGAAATTTGTATGGAATCCAGGCGACAGCCGCGATGAATTATACGACTTAAAAAATGATCCGTACGAAATCACAAACCAAATAGATAATCCTAAATACAAAAAACAGCTTACTTATTTAGTGCATAAAATGGCAGGAGAGCTTAAGCGTATTGAAGACCCATCATTAACTAAATTTAATCACCACATGAAAGCTTTTTTATAGCCGAGTAATGCCCTTTGGTGGGCCTTAATTGGCCTGCTATTTTTTATTATCAAAATTGAGATTGGCACTATGAAAACACACACAAAATTATTGAGCGCTTTATCATCGCTTGCCTTATTAATTGGCTCTGCGGGCATACACGCAAGTGAACAAAAACCCAATATTATTCTTATTGTTGCAGATGACCTAGGTTATGCAGATGTTGGTTTTAATGGCTCTAAGGATATTATTACCCCAAATATTGATGATCTTGCTAAATCGGGTACTTCCTTTTCAGACGCTTACGTAGCGCACCCGTTTTGTGGCCCAAGCCGAGCGGCATTAATGACCGGTCGATATCCACATAAGATTGGCTCACAATTTAATTTACCGACACGCGGCTCAAACGTAGGCGTGCCTACTGACGCTAAGTTTATTAGTAAACTATTAAACGAAAATAACTACTTTACTGGCGCTCTCGGTAAGTGGCACTTAGGTGATGCGCCGCAGTATCATCCAAATAAACGTGGTTTTGATGAATACTATGGATTTTTAGGCGGTGGGCACAATTATTTTCCTGACCAATATCAACTTCAGTATAAAAAGCAAAAGGCACAAGGCTTAAAAAATATTTTTGAGTACATAACTCCGCTAGAGCACAACGGCAAAGAAGTAAAAGAAACGCAGTACATTACTGATGCACTTTCGCGCGAAGCCGTTAATTTTGTAGACAAAGCAGCGGATAAAAAAAATCCATTCTTTTTATATTTAGCTTACAACGCACCGCATGTGCCATTGCAAGCTAAAGACGAAGATATGGCGATGTTTCCTGATATAAAAAATAAAGACCGTAAAACATACGCAGGTATGGTTTACGCAGTTGACCGCGGCGTGGGCAAACTAGTAGAAACCCTGAAAAAAAATAATCAGTATGATAATACGCTTATCGTATTTATGAGTGATAACGGTGGCAAATTAAGTAAAGGCGCTAATAACTTCCCACTTAAAGCAGGTAAGGGCAGTACACAAGAAGGCGGTTTTAGAGTTCCTATGTTGTTTCATTGGCCTAAACATGTACCTGCGGGCAAGCGTTTTTCGCATCCTGTATCGGCACTTGACTTATACCCAACATTTGCAGCTTTAGCGGGCGCTAAAGTTGAAGAAAACCAACATTTAGATGGTACAAATATGTGGCCTGCATTTATTAAAAATGAAAACCCACATAAAGATGAGCCTATTTATGCACTTCGCCATCGTAAAGGTTATAGCGATGCTGCAATTCGTATGAACCAATGGAAAGCATTAAAAGTTAACCAGCAACCATGGCAGTTATTTAATATCGAAAACGATATTTCTGAAAAACACGATGTAAGTAAATCTAACAAAGCACTGTTAACCGACATGGTTCGCGAAATGGAAAAATGGAGCTGGGATAATCAACAACCAAAATGGTTTCACGAAACGGCTGAAGGTGCGAACTGGCGATTAGATGCCATGCCACGATTCGATAAAACGTTTAAAACAACTAAGTAAGTTTTATCAAATTCATGGAGGCTTTATGAAAGTAAAAACTATTGTATGGCATGTTTCTTTGTTATGCATGGGCGCAAGCTTACTAGGTTGTCAACAAGCGAGTGCTCTAGCGGGTGCTCAGCTAACACCGGGCAAAACATTATTTACTGAGCAGCACCAAGCAATTAAATTAGAAAACAAAAATCGCCGTAAATGGGATAACGCATTAATAAGCGATTTAGACCAAGATGGTTACCCAGATTTATTACTTACCGATCATGGTTATACCATTCGTTTGTATTGGAACAATAAAGGTGTTTACGACAAAGGGCGCGACCTGATTGTGGGTGATATGCACGGTATTGGCGTAGGCGATTACGACAAAGATGGCAAAATGGATATTTTGCTTTCGCGTGGTGGTGGCTCTGGCGATAACGCGCGTAATGCTAAGTTATTTCACTTTAACAAAAGAGAAATTGTTGAAGGCGGTGAGTTTTCACCCAAACTGCCAACGTTGCGTGGGCGCACTAGTAAGTTTTTTGATGCCAATAACAACGGTCATTTAGATTTATTACTAATGGGATTCCCGCAGGCTAATAGCGGTAAACAAACCAGTAATTTTATTTATAAAAACGATGGTAGCGGCAATATAACTCACGCAAGTGATTTACCAAAAACTAATCGAGATGGTCAAAAAGTCCTTATTACAGATTTTAATAACGATAAAATTGACGATTTAGTGATTTACGGCGACGGTGCTTTACGTGTTTTAAAAGGCAATGGCGACTTTACCTTTAGTGACGTAACCGCCAATGTTTTACCTAATAAAATAATGGATGCGACGGGTGTTAGCGAAATCGATTTTGATAATGATGGTGACTTTGATTTATATATAAGTCGTGCTAACCCATTACAAGCAGGCGATACGTTTTTTGATGCTAAAAGCCACACATTTGGTTTTTACACCAAGCGTGGACCATTTAAATATGATGACTTACTTATTGGCGATACGCTTAATTTAGTTAACTACCAGTCACCTTATCCAAACCAAGATGTATTTGTAGGCGAAGGCACTTATAAATATAAATTTGAAGGTGAAAGGCACAGTGGTCAAAACGTCAATATTGTTAGCAGTAATGGCCTAGGCTGGGCCGATACCCAACCTAATAAAGGCTTATATGTTGGTTATATAGGCAATGATAAATGGCGTATGGCGGGTAATACTTTTTCACCTACAACGGGTGTTGTAACCGGTGTTAAACATTATACGGTAAATAAAAAACCAATAGCTCCATCAGATTTGTTACTTAAAAATGAAAGTGGAAAATTTGTAGATGTGAGTGCTAAAGCTGGCATTAAAACAAATTTAAATACGACCGGCGTAAGTGTGGGAGATTTTAACAACAACGGCTACCAAGATTTGTTTGTTGTTAAACAAGGCAACTTGGTAACGCCTACATCGCAAATACTGTATTTAAATAATGGCGATAACACATTTAGCCAAGCGACTCATTCGGGATTAATAACAAACACCTTAGGTACCATTGGCTCAGGCGCAAATGTATTTGATTACAACTTAGACGGCCAGGTCGATATTATTATGAATAACGACAGAGGTCAGTGGCACTTATTTAGTAATCAAGCCAATAACAGTAATCACTATGCATTACTGCGTATAAGTAATTCACTTAAGCATAATGCAAGCCCCATTGGCGCTATAGCGACACTTAAAGGCTGTGGTAAAACCCTTACAAGGCGCGTGTCGCCTGATGCCGCACCTTATACACAATCATTTGATAACGTGGTTCATTTTGGTTTAGGCCAGTGCAACGAAATAGATAACGTAAGTGTGCGTTACAGCAATGGCGAAGTAATCAATAAATCTAAGGTTGGGACAGATCAAGTAATCAATTTTTAATTACAACGTTTGATTACGACAAAGTTAACTATGAGAGGTAAAAAGCAAGGTTTGGTAACAAGCCTTGCTTTTTTTTCGCAAAAAATTAAGAGTAAAAGAGAGCAATAATGAATAAAAATAACATCACTCATCTTAAAAATAAATTAGCGGGTTTAGTGTGCTTATTTACTGTGTTTGGTTGCAGTACCCACACGGCTCAAAGCAATAATAAAAATATAAATAAAGGGGGCGAAAGTGCATCTTTAGCGTCTGTTAAAACGTCTAATACACTGCTTGAGAGTGCGAGTTTATTTGCATCACTCCCTGATTATTGCCCAACCCCAGACGCTTTTGCTGTCTCTCCTTCAGGAGAGCTTACTTTATCGTGTGTTAACTATGCCAATAAAGGGCTACAAGCGGGTGTGCTGGTTAATATTAATAATGATAAAACGTTTACTAAAATAGCCCAGTTATCGGGGCCAAACAATAAAGGGAAGGGCCGTCCTATGGGGCTTGCCTATGCCCCCGATGGTGCGTTATTTATAGCCGATAACCAAGGTGCTGGCAAAGCTCGATTACTTAAACTCACCTTAAAAAATAACAAAGTCATCAATACTCAAATAGTAGCAAAAGGCATGAGTTCGCCAAACGGTGTGCGCTATCAAAATGGCTATATTTACGTAACTCAACTGCGTGTGCCAAGTAAAAATAAGGCCGAGACTCTCAGCGGGATATATCGTTTTAAGGCCACAGATACCAATATATTAGTGACTAACAGTACAGATGATCCGCATTTATTGTTTTTGGCTAAAACAGCTAATAAGCAACGTAAATTTGGACTTGATGGCTTAGTGTTTGATTCACAGGGCAACTTGTTTGTAACCAACCTAGGTGACGACTTAATTTATAAATTAACGTTTGATACAAACAACAACCTGCTTAGCCAAAGTACCTATGCAACACTTACAAAAGGAAGTGGACCTGATGGCTTAACTATAGACCCTCAAGGTAATTTATACGCCGCAGGTTTTTTAAATAATCAAGTTATAAAAATTGATACAAACCAAAATGTAACCGTTATTGCATCGTACCCCGATAACAATTCAGAAAATGGTGAATTAGACCAACCCGCCGATATTATTTATTATAAAGGCTCTTTGCTTATGTCGAATTTTGACTTGCTTACAGGCCCAGGCATTACCAATACTGGGCATGGCAAACCTTATACGGTAAGTGAAATTAAGTTACATAATAAGTAAGGTTTTAATTTAAGTTAAGCGCTTAAATTAGGTTCTTAAATTAAAATCGTGTGTATTGCCGTGTATGTTTGAGCTTTAGATTTATGGGCAATACATTTGGTTTACCGCTTTCAAAACTGCTGATTGGCAGCTTTTGATCGCTGTAAATATTCTAATGAGCATAAGTTAATATTATAAACCCTCGTAAATTTCTTTCTGAACAACTCAATTTTGATCATTTTCAACAACATATTTTATTTATTAATGGGGATTTTGAGTCTCTTTTTTTGTTTTGTATAAAAAATAAAAATATCTACATCACTTTCACTTAAATATTAATGAATTTAAATTGTTTAAAAACAGCGATTTAAATTACTTCGTTTAAAAAAGAAACAAAAATGTAAAAATCAAAGTAAACGACTTGTAAATATAAACATCATATGTTTAACTTGATCGCAAGTTAAGCAACGCTCTGAAACGAAATTAGGATACCAGGACGTTCATTCATTTTATCTGTGGCGCTTAACTAACAATAAAAACAGACGACATCATCACACACTGGCATTGAGAAAAACGATGCCGATAAACAGGAGAGCACACAATGCAGCATAACTTTAGGTTATCAGCAGTCTCTGCAGCTATTATTGCTTCGCTTATTTCATCATCTGCTTTTGCACAAGAAGATGAAGAAAAAGAGAAAATAAAACTACAAAAAGATATCGAAATAATTGAAGTCCAAGGAATCAAAAGTAGCTTACGAAAAGCGGTAAACGCAAAGCGCTTTTCCGACAACGTAAGTGACTCAATTCATGCTGAAGATGTAGGTAAATCAACAGATCAAAACATCGCTGATGCACTATCTAGAGTAACCGGGGTGAGTATTCAAGAAGAGGGCGGTGAAGGAACACGTATATCAATTCGTGGTGCCGGACCTTCTTTAAATCAAATATCAATGAATGGTGTAGCACTTACCGGCGGACTAAGTACCGATGGCTCTAGTGTGGGTGCTACTAACGATAACAGTGTTGATTTAAGCTCTTTTTCGTCAGATATATTGTCATCTATCGATGTAATTAAAACATCTTCTGCTGATAACGATGAAGGCTCACTCGGCGCAAGTGTTGTGCTTAGAACTGTAAAACCGTTAAATTTAAATAAACCACGTCGCTCTTTTACGGTTGAAGGGCGCTACAACGAGTTTTCTGATGAAAGTGACTCACGCATTAATTTTAGCTTTTCTGATAAATACTTCGACGACACCTTTGGCTTTATTATAACGGCCTCTAAAGATACCCAAAAAACACGACAAGATCGTATCAATACCGATTGGGCTAACGGCGCAATTCCTATTGTTGATTTAGATGATGCAACTGGTCGTACAGCACATGACACCGTTACAGGCAAAGCAATCAGGGTACTTGGCAATCAACGTGATGCTGATGGAAATAAGCTTTTTGGTGAAAATGGAGAAGCATTATTAAATCCACTGAGTTCACTTAATAATTACGACCCTGAAACGCAAATATTACATGAAGGTGATTTATTTGTTTTAGCGCGTGAGGTTATTGATTTTACATTGAATAATGACCAACGAGATCGCTTGTCAGTGTCTACAGGTTTTCAATACCAACCAACAGAGTCACTCGATATTCAGCTAGATGTAACTCATACAGAGCAAGATGTGTTAACCGACAGTCAACGACTGCGTTTGAACATGGGGCCTGTAACACCTTTAATTTATGCCGGTGACGATAATACAGCACTAAACGGGGTTGATTTATCGACCAATACCTTGCAGCAATCAAGTAGCCGCTCTACAGGTGGTAACTTTGTTCGCTCCTACGGACTTAGAGAAATTGATACTAATGTAGCGTCACTCGATATTGATTATCAGGTAACCGATTCATTAAATATGAATGTAAGAGCTGGTTTTTCTAAAACGACAGATGAAACACCAAATGATGATGAGAAAGACCGTTACATCTCTATTAGTACAGCTACATGGGGCACGGCAGGTCGTCAAATAGTTGAATCAATGCCCGATGGCAGCCACGAAATGGTTGGCTACGACTGTGGCGGCAATGGAGAATGTAGTTACTCAACAGGTGTTACTCCAGGGGAGTTTGACGCCTTTGATGGTACGTCTAATGCGGTATACAGCCGTTTTAATCCGTATGACATGCAGCACAATCACTTAGGTAGTTTAGTGCTTCGTAAAAATAAATTAGCGGATACAAACAAGTCGCTTTTTGTTGATTTTGACTATGCGCTTGATGGCGACTTTCTTAGATCGCTTGAATTTGGAGTTAAGTGGTCAAATCGTAAAAAAGATGTCTCTATTCAAAATAGAGCAACCACAAATGGCAGTGACTTAATAGATTTAGAAGACCCTGATCAAGCGTTTGAAGTACGTGGGCTTGGTACAATTCGCTTAGCCGATATAGTGGCTGATAGCGCCTATCCTTACGATAATTTTGGTGAAGATATTCAATCAGACCGCTCTGCACAGTTTTTTAATGGCTGGCCGTTACTAGATGCCGAAAAAGCGCTTGAAATTGTTTCAGGTAAAGATGCAGGCGAAGTAGGTATACGCGAAACCATTACAGGCAGTCGTAATATTGAAACCGAAACAAAAGCCGCTTATTTTAAAGCAAACTTTGAGCTGATGGATGGCAAGCTAACAGGTAACTTAGGCCTTAGGTATGTAAAAGATGACACAACAGCAACAGGCGTAGGCGGTATTAACTTTATTCGTAATCCGCAAATGGTTGATGCGTACAATTTGTTAGTTGAACGTGGTTTAGCAAATACAAATTTAGATGCCTGCCCGGCAGCTGTTATGGGGGTCTCTGACACGGGTCAGGCTGATCATCGTTACACACCTACAAACGATGCTGAGCTACAAAACTGTTGGGCATGGCAAATCACTCATGCGTATAACCGCTCAAACCCAGCTACTTTCCCTGTTGATCCGCAAACGGGTCAGTTTGTAATTCCCGGTGCTGATGGCAACACTGGGCTGGGTGTAAATCAGCAAGTGTTTGTAGATGAAAATGGCAACATTATAGCTAACAATGCATTACCTTCTTTAATTTACGACAGCAACGGAAATTTAGTTCCAACGTCAGCTAATGCATGGGCACACTTTGCAAGTAACGGACAAATTTGGCCATTTTTAGACAGAACAACCTCATTTACAGGGCCACAAGGTAGCGGACGTGAAGTACAAGACCGCGTTGCATGGGTTACTAAAAAAGGCGGACATGACGCTTATTTACCTAGCTTAAACTTAAATTATGCAGTTAACGAAGAAATGATTGCACGTTTTGCTGTTAGTAGAACAATGACGCGTCCTCGTTTTGATTCATTAAACCCACGTACACAAATTTTTGAGCAACAATGGGACTCTGCTAATGGCTCAGCAGGTAATGCAAATTTAAAACCGCTTAAATCAACCAATCTCGATTTGTCTTATGAGTGGTACTTTAGCGATTCAGGCTTGCTGTCGGCAGCGTTTTTTTACAAAGATATGAAAGACTTTGAAGAAACGGTGGTTGTTCCGTATCACTACAAAGACGTTAGGACTGAATACGATTTACAAACAGCCGATTTATTACTTGATTACGATGAGAATAGAGCACCAGGTAGCGAAGAAGATTGTATGCCACTTAGGCAAGTTGCGGGATTTTTTGACCAATGGCGCATTGAATGTGACGTTGTAAACGTAACCACAGTAACCAATGGTAAAGGCGCCGATATTAAAGGTGTTGAACTAGGTTACAACCAAAACTATGACTTTTTACCAAGTTATTGGGGTGGCTTAGGTTTAAACATGAACTATACCTACCAAGATTCAGAATCTGATCGTCAGCAGGTAGGTAATACCGATATATTTTTAAAACCACTACCACAACCTTTCACTCCAAAGCATTCCCTAAATACAACACTGTATTGGGAACAAAAAGGGATTCAATTACGTTTAGCGAGTCGCTACACAGGGGATCAATTAGTTAACCGAGGTTTAGTTGGCGGCGCTACATGGCAAGAGGCAACCCATCGTTTGGACTTTAGCTCAAGTTATAAAATTAATAAAAACTTTAGCTTAACTTTTCAGGCACTTAACTTAACTGATGAAACTAACCGAATTTATTACACCAGTTCATTTAGTCGTAATGCGTTTGAAGCTAACTCGCAAGAGGTTGTGCTTGATGAAGGTAATGCAATTGAAGATAGCAGTGTGACTACTTCGCGTACAGCATCAGTTTGGAAAACAGGTCGTCAGTTCCGTGTTGGTCTTCGCGGTACCTTTTAATTGAGAAACTATTAGCAGCGGGCCACGTTAGGCGCGCTGCCTTACAAATCTTGGAGAGTAAGATGAAACATAACTTACTAATAAAAACAGCAATTAGCAGTGTTATATTTTCAGTATTAACAGGGTGCGGTGGAACGGATGAAGGTTACGATCCGCAGTTTAAATCTGATTTAGCACTTGTAATCGATACCGCAGTAATCACGAGCACATTAAATGAAGAGTCCGGAGTTCAAGAAATTGATTTACTGCAAGGCGTAACAATCGACGGTAAACCAGCCTCTGAGTCAGGTGCAACCATAAACGTAAGTGAGTTAGAGTTTGTGGTTAATAATAATTTCACTACCCCACAAACAAGTGCTAATACCATTGCATCACACCGAATTTCACCTTTTACACAATCAAGTGATAGCACTAAATTAGTTATAAATACCGATGCGTTTTCGGCGGCATTAAGACAATGCGACCAAACCGATATAAGAGGCGCTTTAGATGGCGGTGGTAATCCTATTTCTGATGGTAACTTAGATTTTCCGAACCAAGTTATTTATAACATTACATATTCTATCAATAATGGTGCAGCTGTTGAACCGAGCGGCGCACTGCCTACACGTACATTACAATTAACTGTCAATGCGATTGATGATGTTGTAACTGAGGTCAGCGTCTCGCCGATTGAAATTCCTGCTGGTGGTCAAGCAAGTGTATTCGCATCAGCGATACCAAGTTACGCGTGTAACCCCGCACTTATTTATTCAATTGCAGATGAAGATATTGCAACCATTGATGAAAATGGCCTTATTAGCGCTAAAAATACCGGTGAAACAACTATTACAGCCACAAGTGTTGATAACCCCGATGCTTCAGCAAGCGCCACACTTACAGTGACAGGTGCTTTTAGTCTTGCAATAACAAACGACGATAAAAATGAGCTAGGCGCTTCTTCAGGTAACAAGGACGTTCCAATCTGTGTGGCCAGTGGTGTAGAAGTACAGCCGGCTTTACTAAACGCAGAGTTAAGCGGCGAATATACTTTTGATTGGACACTTAACGATGAAGTTTCATTTACGAAAAGCTTAACCGCAAAAAGCGGCTTTGGAGAAGTACTTGCCGTTAAAGCACCTACAACAATAGATAGCTCAAATACGGTAACGGTTGAACTTATTGATGGCGATACAGCAAGTACACCTTTATCACTTATTTCGCAAAAAAGTATTACGGTCAATACCGTTAATAACCAAATGTGTGAGCCGGGTGTGTCTGAACACGAAGCAGGCTTTAACACCGACTTTAACCTCAATGGTGAAGGCGCACCTTATAAAGGCAATGCCACTTATAGCGTATCGGCAACCTCTGTGTCGGGTAATGGTCGTTCGCTTGAAATTACAGCGGGTACTGCAACTCAAGGTGAAGCGAATACACCGTACTCTTTTGCAACTCAGCAAGTTTGGAATAAACAACGTAACTGGTATAGCGCCAACTATGGACGTGGTGCCGAGTCTGTTGATAAAACATACCGTTATGCCGTGTGGGTTAAGTTAAATCAAGTGCCTGTTGAACCCGTTACGTTGCGCCATGTTGTTGTACCGTGGGTTTATGACGGCATACCTGAGGATGCAAATGGATTTACAGGTCGTTACTCAGAAGCGGGCTTATTTAGCGCAGCACTCGCAGCTACTACGCAGTGGCAATACATCGAGTTTGTAGAGGATTCAACTAATAAACGCGACTGGGCTATTCCAGCAACATGGAGCTCAGTAACTGATGTGTTTACCCTTTGGGAAGTGTACGGACTGCCAACGGGTGATTCAATCTTGATTGACGATTACGCCGTTACGCGTACCGATATTTAAGCGAGTACTAGACGCATAACATAATATTAATTAAAGCGGCTTTAAACTAAATAGGTTTAAAGTCGTTTTGTTTGCTTATAAGCCACTAAAAATCTATTTATTTACGTATTAATTTTTAACTTTCACACAAACTTACATACAAAATAATGAGACATCATGAACAACACGCAAAAAAATATAAAAACACATAAATTGACGCTCACAGCAGCATTATTGTCGGTAATAACCATTGGCGGTTGTAGCAGCGATGCGACGACTAACACGCAAAAGCTTCCCCAAACTAAAAATAACTTATTGCCTTTAACAGATCCGCAAAACACCGGTAAATGGGTACTTAACACTCAAGTAAGTGACGAATTTGAAACCAGCACTATCAATGAAGAACGTTGGTACATTGTGGGTAAACTTGAAAACGGTAAACCTGTTTATAAGCATCCAGATAATCCAAATAAAAAAGTATGGAAAGGCCGCGCACCTTCGCAATTTTCGGGTAATAACTATCGCCTAGAAAATGGCAAACTAAAACTTGAGACACGTTGGGAGCCTGACTTTCCTTTTGAACAAAAAATACATAAGCCTGTGTTTGGCGATGCACTTAAATACGAAAACCTCACAACGGCATGCTTTATCGGCAGAAAGTCTTTTCAGTACGGATACATAGAAATTAAAAGCAAAGCCGCTGATGCGCAAGTGAGCAGTGCATTTTGGTCGATGGGCGAAAAGTTAGAAGTTGATTTTTTTGAATTATATGGCGACTCACTTGATCCTAAAAAAGATCACATAGACAGTGAATTATGGTGGTCAATCCGCGATTGGAATAAAAAAGTAAAAGGCAAGCCAACTTATACAGAGCGCAAAGATTTAGGCTTTAGAGTAGCAGATGACTTTCATGTTTATGGAATTGACTGGAGCGCCCAAGGAATTAAATATTATGTTGACGGTAAATTATTTAGCGAAGTATCTGCAGCACAAGCTGATGCCTGGGCAAAAGAGCATCGCGGGGTTGATACAGGCTATGTAGCCACTAAACCACTGTTTTTATGGCTTGATCAGGAGACTTTTCCTTGGCATGGCGTACCAAAAAGTAAAGAAGAGCTTGAACGTAATAGCCCTGAGGGCAAAAAAGATGATGGTGTAGTCGACTTTGAAATTGAATACATCCGTGTGTGGCAGCAAAAACCATTACAGTCAGTTAAGTAAGGAGTGGGTTAAATGAAAAAAAATAGTAAGCCAGCAAACACGTTATTTTGTTTATCACTGATCGCTACAAGTATTCTGCTTTATGGATGTAACACCACTCAAAGGGCAAGCAATGAAACGCTAAGCGACAACAGCAGTAATAAATTAATGTTTAGCGAATCGCACAATATTATACCTTTTGAGCCGCTATCGCGTCGTAAATGGGATAGCGCGCTGATTGCAGACTTTGATAAAGACGGCTATCAAGATGTATTAATTACTGAGCATACCCACGCAGTAAAAATTTTTTGGAATAACAAAAACAATACCTTTTCAGCACCACAGATAATTATTAAAGGCGACACACACGGCGTGGCTGTTGCTGATTACGACTTAGATGGTCGTATGGATTTAATAATAGCCCAAGGCGGTGGTGGAGGCCTAAAACCGCGTTTACCTGTATCGTTTCAAATAAATCATGACCGGACTGTTGAAGGCGGAGAAACGTTTAATAATTTTGAACGTACACGCGGACGTGCGGTTAAATTAATTGATGGCAATAACAGTGGCACTTTAGATTTAATGCTCTCTGCTTTTCCGCTTAAAAAGCAAAAAAAGGGAGCCAACCATATATATAAAAACGAAGGGCATAATCAGTTTAAGTTTGTCGATTACTTACCTACTGCAAAATGGCTTGGATATAAAGCCTTAGTTAGTGATTTTGATAATGACGGGCACAGTGATTTATTTTTTTACGGTGGAGATGACATTGTTGCAGCGCAGAGTAAATCTGATTTAGGTTATAAAAATAAAAGTAAGGCTGTACTAGGAAATAATCGCAATATTAGCCATGTAAGCAGCATGACCGAAATCGATTTTGATAATGACGGTGACTTTGATTTATTTTTAACTCGCGCTAAACACCAATTTGAGCAACACACCTTTTACGATGCTCAATCTCAAAACTTTGCTTTTTTCACTCGTAACGAAGCATTTAAATTTGAAGATTTTAAAATCGAAGGTGACTTTGAAATAGAAAACCTGCAAATGGCTTACCCCCATTTTAATGTGTTTATTGGTAAAAATAGTGCGCCTTTAGCATTACAAGGGCACGGCGGCAGTGAACGTACGGTAAAGGTAACAAAAGAGCAAGCTGCTGGCTGGCCTAAAAAGCTACATAAAAAAGGTTTATATATAGGTTACTTAGGTAACGATACTTGGCGCGTAGCGGGGGATACTAAATCACCTACAGCCGGTGTTATTAAAAGAGTGACTAATTCACCCAAAGTAAAAGGGCTTGAGCCATTACCAGCGGTATTATTAGAAAACCAGCAAGGAAAATTTGTTGATGCAACAGCCAAGCTAAATATTAATCTTAGCGAACCCACAACCAGTGCTGTAGCCGGAGATTTTAACAACGATGGTTGGAGTGACTTATTTGTATTACGTTATGGCAATCCAGCAAAAGCCAACGAGCAGCTACTGTATTTAAATCAGCAAGGTAAAGGCTTTAAGGCTTTACAAAATCATGGTGTTATTTCAACTGAGCTTGGAGCAACAGGGGGCAGCGCACAGGCCTTTGATTATGATAATGACGGCGACCTTGACTTAATTTACTCAAACGAGCGCGGCCGTTGGCATTTATTTACTAATAACACAGCTTTAGATACGCAGCATAATTTTTTAGTCACTAATATTGGTTACTCACCTAACGCTGGTGTGTCGGCATTGGGAGCTACTGCGACTATAAAAGCGTGTGGGCAAACTTATAAACAAGTTGTAGGCGCGACAGGTGCTGGCTTTTCACAAAGCGAAAATAACAAGTTACACGTTGGTTTAGGTACGTGTACACAGATAAATAATGTATCGGTTCGTTGGAGTAATAATGAGCATGTAGATATTAACAATGCAGTTATAAATGACGCTAACGGGGAGTTAGTTGGAAGAAAAGAGCCGCTGTAAGTAATTAAATGCAGATATAAAAATAGCGCTTATTAAGCGCTATTTTTTTGTATTTAGTTTTCGTTATCTATTAAAAGCTATATTGAACGCTTGCACCCACATAACGACTCCAATCTCGAGGGTAGAATGCTTCCCCAAACCCTTCAGAGTTTATACGTTGGCGGGTAGTGTACGACTTATCAAATAAGTTTTTAATGAATACACTAAACTTTAGGTTATCTTTGCTTACGCTTAAATAACCATCCCAAATGCTTGACGATGGGTTAGCTGATTCGCCAAAGGCAAGTTCGTTAATTGATTGCGTGTGGCTGCCATTATAACGCCAAACTGCACGTGTATTAGCATTCCAGCCTGTATCAGCAATTTGTGTATTATATGAAATAGTACTTAAAAATTGTTGCTCAGCATTATTAGGGAAAGATAAACCCGTTTGATCAAAGCTCTGATTGCCTGTTGAATCAGTTGTACAACGAGAAGCAAGTAAACCACCATCACCAGCAGGACAATTGATAGGTGTATCAGCAAAGTCCTCGTAGCGTGCATCAAAATAAGCGTAGTTAAATGACCACTTTAATTTATCTGATATTTTAACCACCACATCGGCTTCAATACCGGTTGAACGTGCTTGTGCTGCGTTTACATAGCCTGCAAAAATAATGTTATTTTCTTCATCTATTACACGGCTGGCACGTACTTGATAATCGTCAACTCTCATATCAAAGTACGTAAAGTTAAACAGTAAATCGTTATTAAAATACGCTGAACGCAGACCTACTTCAAAGTTTGAAGAGTTTTCAGGATCGGTAGGGAAGTTGTCTGCATCGGCAGGGTCGGTATTTGTTGTTACAAAGTAAGATGCCCCTTTATAGCCGGTAGAATAATTTACATAACCGCGAATATCATCAGTAAAGTCATACCCTACAACCGCTTTGTATATAAAGGCGGTGTCTGAGTTATCAAATTTAGTTGGCGCGTCTTGGCGTAAAATAAGCGATGGATCTGTTTGAGCAAGTTCTAATACTTCATTGAATGTTTCCATTCCAACACCTGTAGAAGGTGTTGCCAAATCTGTACGAGCAAAGGTTGCATCACTTTTTTCGTGTAATAATCTAAAACCAAAAGTAGCATCTAATTGCTCAGTTATTTGGTATTCAAGTTGTCCAAAAATAGCGACGTTTTCAAAACCAGTTGTAAAATCACCACTATTTAGTAAGCGAGAAGGCGTTAGTAATGAGCGGTCGTCATCGCCAGTAGTTGCATAGTTAGCTAAAAAAGCATCGGTAGATTGCTTTGAATAACACCCTGTTAATTTGCCGCCTTCAATAAAGCCACGGTTACCTGCAATACAGCCGTCACGTATTTCAGAGCGCTGACCGTCGGTATCATGGTAAAAAAGACCTAATACCCAATCAAATTTTTCATTATTAAATGACGAAATACGAAACTCTTGTTGAAGCACATCTACTGATTCGTTACCACCAAAAGCGGTTCGCTCTACAGGAAAATTAATAGTGAAAAATGCTGAACTGTTATATAAATCAAAATCTCTGTAGCTACCATTATAGCTAAGTGTAATTTCATCATTTAGGTAGTAATCAGCCGATATTGAAAAGCCAAAATTTTCTGTTCTACCAAAGTTACCTTCTGCATTACGCGATGTAACTGGGCCGCCGGCTTCTTCAAAAGTAGACTCAGGATTTACACGGTTATAGGTTGTGCCTTCAATAGTGCCATCATCTTTTACATTAACGATTGGACGAGGGCCAAAATCTGGGTTTATTCCACCTAAACGAGTAAGAGAACAACAATTTGTGTCTGTCTCTGAATATTCTAAGCGAAATAGTACGTTTAGTTCTTGGCCGTTATCGTACAAAAGTTGGCCGCGACCAGCTTTCGTTGTTTTTGCGCCTATGGTGTAATCTTCTTCACCAGGCATGGTGTTTTTTATCCAACCATCAATATCACTGTATTGCGCGTTAAATCGAGCTGCCCAGTTTTCGTTAAGGGGTACATTTACGGTGCCGCTAAAATCAGTGCCATCAAACTCAGTAACTTGTGCTCTAACCGTGCCTGAAACTCGGTCATCTAGTTGCGGCTTTTTAGTTACATAATGCAATAGGCCTGTTGATGTGTTTTGGCCAAATAAAGTCCCTTGTGGGCCGCGCATTGCTTCTACACGCTGTACATCTGAAATAGGTAAGTTAAGCATTGATTGGCGAGGTAATACTTCGCCATCTATAACGACTAGGTTTGAAGACTGTAAGCCAATTGAATTTGTAAAAGTGCCTATACCACGTGTTTTTAATGTTGTAGTTCGTATTTCACTGCTGTCATCAATGCCAAAACCAGGTAAGTAGGTGACTAGATCAAACCCATTATCTATACCAATTTCTTGAATTAAATCACCGCTTAGCACTTCGATTGAAGAGGGAACTTCTTTTAATGCTTGATCGCGTTTTTGTGCGCTCACTAAAATAACTTCAAAATCGTCTGAATTGCTTTTAGCTTGCTTTGCGGTTGTTTCTTCTTGTGCATATGCAGTGTGTGTGAAAGCTGATAAAGAACAACATGCAAGTAATATTGCTGTATGCAATTTACTGTGTTTAAGCATTTTAACCACTCCGTTTCTTCATAATTACTGTGTGTGCAGATAATGCAACGGCAGTATCTGTTATTTAGAATCAGGCTAATTAAACAGCGACTCTTAATTGCGATAAAGCTATAAGCAATCAAGAAGTGTAAATAATCACGAATGATTCATTCTAACAATTTAAACATATGATGTTTGCAAGTGCAATGTGTTGATTACTTGTTTATTAAATGTTGCTTGTAATATTGAGCTTATAACCTTGTATTACCGTTTAAGTAACACAAGATTATTAAGTTAAGTGGTTGAATTTTAATCTCTAATCTAAATTACAAATTTAGAATGAAAAATAATTCAATTTTCAAAAATTATTTTAAACGAGCAAAAAAGTGGTAATTCTCAGCATTTTTAAGCTTTTGAGCAAAGCTCATCCCTAAGTTTTTGAGCTGCTGCGCATTATTATAAGCACCCATTTTGAGCTTTAACTCACCCATGGCCTGCGCTGTTGAGCCAATGCTATCTAGCGCTAAAAAATACAAATAAGCGTATTGCACGTTATTACTCTCAAGTGTCATTGCGTGTTTAAACGAGTTAACCGAAGCGGGTTTGTTACCGCTTCTAATAAGCGCCATACCGTTTGCATAATGTAGCGGCGCAGAGGTAGGTACTGCTTTTAAACCACTATTTAATGTGCTTTGCATTTTTGCTGTTTGACCAAGGCGATAATAAATATCGGCTAAATTTACATAACTTGCATCAAAGTAAGGGTCAACGCTAATGCCTTTTTGTAACGACTTTATAGCACCGTTTATGTCTTGTTTATTAAGCGCGAGCATACTTTGATTTATGTTACCTTCACCGCGCCATGTATTGACAGTATTAGCGTGTGCAAGCTCTATAATTGATTGATTAAGCCCGTTTAACTGCGCTGTTGTTTGGCTTAGGTTTTGCGCAGCAGCAACACGCACCGACTTTAATTTGTCGGTTAATAGTTGCTTATAGCTTTTTAAGCGCTCTGCTTCGGGGAGTAAAAAGCCCACTTTAGCAATCGCTAAGCGAATAAGCGGAAGCGGCGAGTTAACCCAACTTTTTACTGTGGCATCGTTTAGCTCAGCGCCCGAATTACCTAAATAGGCAATTGCACTGGCGCGGTCTATTTCATTTAACGAAAAGTCATTAATTAAGCGCATATGTGCATTTTGCGATATCGCTTTTAATGAGCGCAGTTCAAGCATACTGTGGTCGCTTGCACTTAATGGCGGTGCTTTACCATGCCATTTTTCAAGCGTGCTTGCTGCCCATTCGTTTGTTTGACCGTCGTGGCATTGCACACACGCATTGGGTGTATCGTATTTTATTGATATGTCAGGGCGCGGAATTTTAAAGCTGTGGTCGCGCCTGTCATCAACGCCCATGTATCTGTTGGTTGGCATGTGGCAGCTAACACATTGTGCACCGGTTGATTGTTCTTTATGGCGATGATGCTCGGGTTTGTTGTATTCGCTGGCACTGTGGCACTGTAAGCACAGCCCATTTGTTTTTGTTTTAACTTTCATGGTGTGTTTATCGTGGCAGTCAACACAGTTAACTCCGGCTTTGTACATTTTACTTTGTGTAAAAGAGCCAAACACATACACTTCTTCTTTAATTTGGCCATCGGCGTGATACAAATTTGGTTCTAAAAATGAAGGGCTAAATTGATCCAAAAACGCTTGGCTGTTATTAAAGCCATCGGTTAATGGGCTTCGAAGCGAATGACACGCATAACAGCCTTGCATAAAGCTGTTATCGCGCGGCTCACCTTGCCAGGTAGCAATGGTGTCATCACCGATTATTTTCCACTGCGACATATTGGTAGGGCTTGTTTGAGCTGTCTTTATTATTTTTTTAGTTTTATGTTCATCCGTTATATCGCTGTGGCACGATTTACAGCCCACATTTATGTTTGAAAAGTGCGTATCAAAGCGCTCCTTTTCACTATTGAAATTACGCTTTAAATTATCAGAATGGCAATCGGCGCACATGCCGTTCCAGTTTTGCAGAGGTTGCAGCCAATGGAGACGGTCGCTGGGTTTTACATCTTCGTTAGTGTAGTTGGCATACCAACGCTGACCGCCTAGTGATTTAGCGCGACTATCC
This sequence comes from Pseudoalteromonas sp. NZS127_1, assembly GCF_015864295.1. NCBI lineage: Bacteria > Pseudomonadati > Pseudomonadota > Gammaproteobacteria > Alteromonadales > Pseudoalteromonadaceae > Pseudoalteromonas > Pseudoalteromonas sp. NZS127_1. The sequence goes on from NZ_JADYXO010000001.1 coordinate 154,355, forward strand.
CATGCAAAGGGAAATACTTGGTATTTGCCTTTTTCAACTTCAATTAAATACTGTTGCAGTGGGTCAAAGCCAAATACATAACTTACGGTGTACGTTTTTTTTGTACCTTGCTCGGTCAAATCAATTAAAAAGGCCTCTTTTTCTTTATAAAACACGGCTTTTTGAGAAAAGTGGGTCGCGGTTATATTACTAAAATCACCAAGCACGGTACCTTTATTGGCTAAAGCCATTGAACTTGCATGGTCTGACTGCTTCCAATCGTAGGTTTGTTGTTGATGGCAAGACTGGCACTCATCATTTGCAACCGCTGAAAAACAGCTGCATAAAAAAAGAACAACAAAAAGGCTGTTTTTTATATTTATCATTTTAGAATCCACCTTTAATAGCACACTAATGCATACTTAAAACTAAATAACGGGCCGCAGCTAAGTACACAGTAAATAGGCTTTGCCTTTAAACTGACACTGTTATTAGGCTTAAGTAATAGTGAGAAATTGAAAAATTAATTTCAAAATATCATACATCATATGTTTGCAATATTGTTATGTTTTGTTTAGTGTAGCGATATTGTGATTTATAAACGCATTATTTACAACTCAACCATTAAATTAACTAGCCGTAATAGTCTAATATAACCAATATGTTAGCTATGGTGTAATTAATATTTTTTAGCTATGTGCTTAACTATTATATTAAATAGGAAACTGTGATGAATAAGCTACTTGTTCTTCTTTCTGTATGTTTAGGCTTTTGCGTTAGTGCTAATGCAATGGCAAAAGCACAAACAGAAAAACCTAATATTGTTTTAATTTTTGCTGATGACGCAGGTTTTGGTGATTTTGGCTTTCAAGGTAGTACGCAGCTTAAAACACCTAATTTAGATAAACTTGCCCAAAGCGGTGTCCGTTTTACTCAAGGTTACGTAAGTGATTCTACTTGCGGTCCTTCACGTGCAGGTTTAATGACGGGTAAGTACCAGCAACGTTTTGGTTACGAAGAAATTAACGTACCAGGTTTTATGAGCGATAACTCAGCACTTAAAGGTGCAGATATGGGCTTGCCATTAGATCAAAAAACAATGGGCGATTATTTTAAAGAGCAGGGTTATAAAACAGCGGTATTTGGTAAGTGGCATTTAGGGGACGCCGACAGGTTTCATCCTTTAAAACGTGGTTTTGATACCTTTTTAGGGTTTAGAGGTGGCGACAGAAGCTACTTTAACTATTCAGAACAAGAAATGAAAAACGGAAACAAACATTTTTTTGATAAAAAATTAGAACGCGACTTTGGCAATTACGAAGAGCCAAAAGAGTACTTAACCGATGAGTTAGGTAAAGAAGCCGCTAAATACATTGAACAAAACAAAGACGAACCCTTTTTTATCTACCTAGCTTTTAACGCAGTACACACTCCGCTTGAATCAGATCCTAAAGATTTAGCTAAGTTTCCAAACTTAACGGGCAAACGTAAAGAGCTTGCTGCAATGACCCTAGGGTTAGACAGAGCCAGTGGTTATGTAATTGATAAACTTAAAGAGCTAGGCTTGGATGAAAATACTATTGTGGTTTTTTCAAACGACAACGGTGGCCCATCTGATAAAAACGCATCAAATAATGCACCACTTGCAGGGACTAAATCAAACCAGTTAGAAGGGGGCATTCGTGTACCATTTTTAATTAGCTGGCCAAAGCATATTGAACCAGGTTCGACTTACGACTACCCAGTAAGCACACTAGATCTACTGCCTACTTTTTACAGTGCCGCACAAGGTAAGGCGTTAGGTAATGATATTGATGGCGTTGATTTACTCCCTTATATTCAAGGTAAAAACACAGCACGCCCACATAAAGTGATGTACTGGAAAAAAGAAAACAGAGCTGTAATACGCGATAACGATTGGAAACTTATTCGTTACCCAGACCGCCCTGCAGAGCTATACGACCTAAGCACAGACATTAGTGAACAAACAGATTTAGCAGCAAAAAATCCTGAACGTGTTAAAACTATGTTTAAATCATTGTTTGAATGGGAATTAACGTTAGAGCGTCCGCGCTGGTTATTAAAAAGAAAATACGAAAAATACGATATAGACCGCATGGATAAATACCGTTTACCAGCAACTCAACCTTAATAACGCATAGGTAATAATAATGAAAATAGAATCTGTTGAAGCGCTTTTAGGCTGCGTAGGGAAACGTAATCAGCTATTAGTAAAAGTAGTAACCGAATGTGGCATAGTTGGCTGGGGCGAATCGGGCTTATCAAATCGAGAGCAAGCAGTTATTGGCGCGATACATCACTTTGCTGGATTTTTGAAAGGACAAGATCCACGTAAAATTGGCCGTATTTGGCAAGAACTATACCGCAGCCATTACTTTGAAGGGGGCCGTGTAATTACGGCTGCTATTTCAGCGATTGATATTGCTCTTTATGATATTTTAGGTAAGTCACTACAAGTGCCTGTTTATCAGTTGTTAGGGGGCAAACAACGCGAGCACATAGAGTGTTTTGCGTGTTGTTATACAGAGGCCGATCCTGATAAATTTGACGATTTAGTTAAAGAAGTAAAAGCACTTATAGCGCTAGGTTGGACAACAATAAGAGTCATACCGAGTCGTTTTGACGATTTACAGTTTTTTGAACCACAAGAATCTATAACGCGCACAGCTCGCTGCTTAAATGAGCTGCGTAAAGTACTCGGGCCTGATATTACACTTGGTATTGATTACCATCACAGATTAAGCGTGGCTGAGGCAGCTTCGTTTTGCCAACGTTTAAAGCCCGATACACTTGATTTTATTGAAGAACCGATTCGTCATGAATCTCCTGATGCGTATAAAACGCTGCGTACTTTAACGCATATTCCTTTTGCGATTGGTGAAGAGTTTAGTTCTAAATGGGCAGCTAAGCCTTATATAGAACAAGGGCTTACTCAGTATTTACGTGTTGATGTGTGTAACATTGGTGGCTTAACAGAAGCAATGAAAGTGGCTGGTTGGGCTGAGGCACATTATATCGATGTTATGCCACATAACCCGCTTGGCCCTGTGTGTACAGCAGCCACAAATCACTTTGCAGCAGCGCTACCAAATTTAGGCTTAATGGAAACGCACCAAGGCCCGTTTAGTGAGTTTGGCGCCCATGATCCACTTCTTTTTCCTAAGCAGCATGTGTTAACAGGCAATAAGTTTACTATCCCTGAAGTACCTGGTTTAGGTGTTGAAGTGAATGAAGCCGCGTTTAGATTGGCAACCCCTGTAGAAACCGAAGCACCGCATTTATCAAAGCGTGATGGTTCACATACTAACTGGTAACTTGTTTAGAGAATTAAATGAATACAATTACAGCGACTGTTTTTGACAGCACACTAAATTTTGTAGGCGAGGGGCCTTTGTGGCACCCGATCACACAAACGCTTTATTGGGTTGATTTTCCAAACCATATTTTGCACAGCAAAAAAGGCGACCATAAAGTTGAGCAACGCTTAGACAATATGGTTACCGCTCTGGCTTGGGTAAACAATGAAACCCTATTACTAGCAAGTGATAAAGGCCTAAATACCTATAATACCAGCACGCATAAGCAAACTTTTTTGTGCAGCGTTGAAGCAGATAAACCTGACAACCGCAGTAACGATGGGCGTGCCGATCCGTGGGGTGGGTTTTGGATAAGCACAATGCACGGTGATGCTCACGAAAACGAAGGGGCAATATATCGTTTTCACAACGGCGTACTTACTCAAGTTGTTAGTGATTTAACCATACCCAATGGTATTTGTTTTGATAAGTCGCGTGCTAGAGCTTATTACGCAGATTCAAAAACGCAAAAAATTTACCGATTTGACGTCGACTCACTTACGGGTTCGCCAATAGGAGAAAGTGTGTTGTTTTTTGACTATTCAAGCTCAGCTGTATCACCTGATGGCGCTGTAATTGATAGCGAAGGCAACATGTGGATTGCACTTTGGGATGGCGCACGTGTAGATTGCATATCGCCCGAAGCTAAGGTAATTCAAAGCTTAGCGACTCAAACACCTCGCCCTACCTGCCCAGCGTTTGGCGACGATGGTACAACACTTTACGTAACGTCAGCACAATGTGGCCTAGAAGATACCCCATTTAATGCTATACCTCACGGCGCTACGCTTGCATTTAAAAATGCGGTAAAAGGCGTGTTTGAGCCTTGTGTTAAAATAGACGGCTTTTAATTTTACGTATTCACTTTAAATATTAATTTTGTGTTTTTTCCTCTTACATTAATTAGATGTGAGAGGAAAAACACATTGCACATATAAACATCATATGTTTATATTGTTTTTACTAATTCTATCAATGTTATTCTTTTATATGTTGTAGAGCACTCATTACCAACACAGTAAAAGTATAAAAATAAAACTAAGGGTAATACATTGAAAGACACACACACACAATCAACAAAAGCAATTAAGTACTCCCTCATTGCAGCATTTGGCGGATTTGTATTTGGCCTAGACGCGGCCAATATATCGGGGGCGTTACGCTATGTTAGTTCGCAGTTTGAGCTAACCAGTTTACAAACAGGTAATGTAGTGGGTTGCGCCATTGTTGGCGTAATCATCGCATTATTTTTTACAGGTACTTTATGCCAAAAATTTGGTCGTAAAAAGGTACTTATTGGCATTGCTTTAACATATTCACTCTCTACGGTTATTTCTGCTTTTGCGGTAAGTTACCCCATGCTGGTTGTTGGACGCTTTATAGGAGGGGTCGCATTTGCCTCCATAACCGTCTCAGCCATGTATATTGGTGAAATTGCACCCGCTAATAAACGCGGCCAATTTGTATCAGTTAATCAGTTGCTTATAACGTTAGGTAGTTTATTTGCGTTTGTTGTTAATTACTTTTTTGTTAAAAACATGGGCTCAATTGAATGGTTAAATGAAGCCAATATTTGGCGTTATATGCTTGGCTTTGAAATTGTGCCTAATATTATTTGGTTTTCGTTATTAATGACGATTCCTGAATCGCCGCGCTGGTTAATGAGCAAAAAACGTGATGAAGAAGCACGCGCTGTATTCAAAGGTATGGGAATAAATAACGCCGATACCGAAATAGTACTCAATGATATTAAAGCAACCATTCAAGAAGATTCAAAAAACAGTGCACTAGAGCAACTTAAAGTATTGTTTAGTAAGCCTATGCGTTTTGTTGTGCTACTTGCTGTATGTTACGCAGTAGTGCAGGGTGCAACTGGCATGAACGCCGTATTGTTTTATGCACCTACCGTGTTTGAGCAAATAGGTATGAGCGTCGAAAACTCTTTTTTACAAACAATAGTACTTGGTGCGGTATCTGTATTATTTACATTGGTCGCCATATTCTTTGTTGAAAAACTCGGCAGAAGAACATTAACAATTACCGGTTTGCTGCTTATTGCTGTTGCGCATGTATCAATTTGGTATGGTTTTGAAAATGCCACGTACTCACTCAACAGTGAAGCAATAACCAAAGTTGCAGAGCAAAAAGTAGATATTACAAAGCTGCACGTTTTCGAAAATAAAATATACAGCACGGATGTTGCGCTAAAAGCAGATTTAGCCACTATTTACAGTAAAAAAGAGCTACCAGTTGTTACCGGTGCAATTATTAATGCTTCTATAAATATTAGCCCTGCGTATGTTTTATTTGGCTTATTTGCATTTTTAGCCGCCTTTAATATGTCGATAGGGCCAATAATGTGGGTGATATTCTCGGAGATATTTTCAAGCCGAGTACGCAGTGTTGCGCTACCCTTTGCCGCCTTAGTACAGAGTATTTCTAGCTGGAGTATTCAGCAGTTTTTCCCTTGGCAATTAGAGAATATGGGCGCAGCAAATACGTTTTTATATTACGGAGGCGTCGCTATTGTAGGCTGCATTGTTATGGCATTCATACTTCCCGAAACTAAGGGCAAGTCTATTGAGGCCATTGAACGCGATTTGGTCCCTGGGCTCAATAAATAAGGAATATAACTATGTCATCACGATTATTAAACGAAGTTGCTATTGTCACTGGCGCAGCCGATGGAATTGGAAAAACAGTAGCACGCGTATTTTGTGAGCAAGGCGCTAAAGTGTGTGTTGCTGATATAAATAAAGAAATGGGTGAAAGTGTTGTAGCAGAGCTAAAAAGCAAAGGGTTTGATGCTATTTTTGCTCATACCGATATTAGGGACGAAGCGGCTATAAAAAACATGGTTGAAAAAGTAGTTAATGAGCTCGGCAAGCCCAGTATTTTAGTTAATAACGCCGCTTTAATTAGCCCCGGGCGAAACGTAGATGACGTTACTCCACAAATGTGGCGTGATAGCTTTGCAGTTAATGTTGAAGGTATGTGGCAGTGTGCTGTAGCCGTACTTGAGCATATGAAAGAGTTAGGCCGAGGTAGTATTATAAATGTAGGTTCTGTGCATTCTTATAAAATTGTACCGGGATATTTTCCGTATGCGGTAACTAAGCATGCGGTTATAGGGTTAACTAAAAACTTGGCCGTTGAATACGCAAAGCACAACATACGAGTAAACGCACTGTGCCCAGGCATGATAGAAACACCTATGGCGTTTAAGTCGTGGGAGCAAACAGACGATCCGCAAGCTTCACGCAAAGCAATGGGCGATGTACATCCTCTAAAACGAAATGGAACAACAGAAGAAATTGCTTACCCAGCCGTGTTTTTAGCCAGTTCAGATTCGAGTTTTATGACAGGGCAAAGCTTAATCATTGATGGTGGCCGTTCTGTAATTTATCACGATTAAAGTGCTTAACTTAACACACTGTAAGGCTCATGGTTTTGAGGCTATTTTGCTAAAAAATAGTGAGCTTGCTATTACAGTCATTCCTCAGTTGGGTGCAAAAGTCATCTCTATTGTAAGCTTAAAACACAATAGAGAGTGGCTTGCTCACGATAAACAAATCACTTTAAAACCTGCAAAAAACAATGATTTCTCTGAGCATGATAGCGGTGGTTGGGATGAATGTTTTCCGGGTATTTCTCCTCAGCTGTACGAACATATCCCCAATAAAACGCATTTTTCACATGATCATGGTGAGTTGTGGTGCCAAGCATGGCAAATAACTAATACCCATATTAGCGATGAAGAAATAATACTTAGCTTACAAGCTGAGGTTTTTGACTCTACTTTTACATTTATAAGAACGTTTACCTTAAAAAAACACAGTAAGCGGCTGCTTGTTGATTACTACGTAAAAAATAACACAACTCACAATCTCCCTTTTGTTTGGTCAGCGCATCCTATTTTTGCCATAAAACCAGAGATGCGTATTTTAATAAATAACAAACATATGGAGTTTAAAGTTGATGAAGGGCTAAGTCATTTTTATAACGTTAATAGTGCCTTTATTAACTGGAGTGAGTGCTCAACTAAAGTCCCGCCGCTAAATAAGGTTATGCCCTATAACAGTGGTTTTGCAAGTAAGGTTTTTAGCAAACACCTAAATACGGGCACTCATAAAGATCTAAATATAATTGTAAAACTGGTTGATGATAAAGCTCAGCAAAGCTGCGGGTTTGAATTTTCATCAACAAACATAAGTCACTTGGGGCTTTGGTTTAATTACAACGGTTGGTCTGCCAATGAGCAGCTACCCCCTTTTGTACTTGGGATAGAACCTTGTATAGGCAATAGCGATTCTTTACACAAAGCCATGGCGAGTGAAGAGGAAGGGTTAATTAAAGGCAATGCTCATAAATCTTGGCATATGAGTTTTTTTGTTAACTAAATGTATTTTGTGTTTGCTCAATCAAACATCATATGTTTAAATAGTTATTATGTATTAAGGCCTGTGTGTCTTACTTTAGTCATTTAGCCCTTAGGGTGTTGTAGATAATAATGGAGCGACAAAATGCTTTCTAAACAACTGTATATCGGTGGAAAATTAATAACGAGTGACGCAACGACCGAAATTATCAATCCTGCAACACTTGAAGTTGTAGGCGAAATTTCGGCTGCAGGTATTAATGAAGCAAACATGGCCTTAGAGTCTGCGCAAGAAGCATTTTCAAGTTGGTCAACAACGCCTGCAACAGAGCGTGCTCAATGGATGCTTAAACTGCGAGATGCAGTAATTGCAAACGAGCAACACTTACGTGAATGCGTGCATTTAGAAATGGCTAAACCATGGCAGTCAACCGCTGACGACTTTCAAATGTTAGTTGATAGCCTTAATTTTTACGCTGATGCCATTGTTAATATCGCCGATGAAGAATTAAAAGATAATGAAGGTACACATAGCCACGTTCTTTCGCGTGAGCCTGTTGGTGTGGCTGCAGCATTTTTAGCATGGAATTTTCCATTATTAAATTTGGCTTATAAATTAGGCCCAGCAATGGCTGCGGGTTGTCCGCTTGTAGTAAAACCGTCAAGTAAAACGCCTTTGTCTGCTTATGCTGTAGGCGAATTATGTGAACAAATCGGCTTGCCAGCAGGTGTGGTTAACATACTTTCGGGCACAGATAGCACCGTAGGCGATGCCATTTCAGCGTCAACTATTCCCTCTGTACTTACTTTAATTGGTTCTACTAATGTGGGTAAGCATGTAATTGCAACAGGTGCTACGTCAATCAAGCGTTATTCAATGGAGCTTGGTGGTAATGCACCTGCCATTGTATGTAGCGATGCAAATTTAGATAACGCAGCCGATGTGATTTGTGGCGTTAAGTTTGCCAACGCAGGGCAAATTTGTGTTACCCCAAATCGTGTATTTGTACACGAAAGCGTTGCTGATGAATTTATTGAAAAAGTACTTACTCGTGCAAAAGCAGTAAAAGTTGGTTTTGATAAAAACGAGGCTATTGATATGGGCCCCGTTATGGATGCTAACTCATGGCAACGTATTGATGAGCTAGTTAAAGATGCACAGCAAAAAGGCGCTAAATTACAATTAGGTGGTAAAAAACCTACAGGCGTTAATGGGTATTTTTACGAACCAACCGTACTTACAAATGTAGATTCGAGCATGAATCTATACAAAGACGAAATATTTGGCCCTGTTATTAGTATTATTATATTTAGTGATAACGAACAGGTGCTTAGCGATGCAAATGACACGGACGCTGGTTTGAGTTCATTTATTTTTAGTAGTAACGAAGACACTATTTCTTACTTTGCAAAACATTTACGCTTTGGCGAAGTACAAGTAAACGGCATTAAATACAGCATTAATTTACCTCATTTTGGTATTAAGCAATCGGGCGTGGGTGTTGATTGTTCGTTGTTAGCTTTAGATGACTACCTTGCATATAAACGTGTTTCTCGCGCGTTAAAGGTTTAAGGAACAGACTATGAAAATCACACAAATTATTAGCCACGTTTTACAGTACGACCTAGAAGAAGAACTTGGTTATTCGCAGCAGTATTACGCTAAACGTACCGCACATTTAGTTGAAGTTCGTACCGATATAGGTATTACAGGTTGGGGCGAATGTTTTGGCGGTGGCGGCGTTGCGTTTGCCAATAAAACAATTGTTGAGCATGTGATTCAGCCTATGATTTTGGGCATGGATCCACTCGACAGAGAAGTGATTTGGCATAAAGTTTATAACTTACTGCGCGATCATGGCCAAAAAGGCATGCCTATTCAGTCTTTATCTGGTGTAGATATTGCTCTGTGGGACATTGCAGGTAAATTTTTAGATCAACCCGTTTATAAGTTACTAGGGGGTGCTTTTAGAGACCGCATTCCGGCTTATGGTTACGGTATGATGCTACAAAAGTTTCCAAACCTGGAAGAGCGCTTTACCGAAGAAAGCCAGCGTATTAAAGAAATGGGCTTTACGGCCATGAAAATGAAAATAGGCCTTTCGCCAGACCGCGATATAAAGCTTGTTGAAGCTGTACGTAAAGGTATTGGCCGCGATATGCGCCTAATGGTTGACGCTAACCATGCATATACAGCGCGCGAAGCTATTCCGCTAGGTCGAGAGCTGCAAAATTTAGGCGTGTACTGGTTTGAAGAACCGGTTGCACCAGAGGATCATCAAGGCTATCGCGATTTATGTGAAGCACTTGATATGAGCATTGCCGGTGGCGAAGCCGAATTTACCCGCTGGGGCTTTAGAGACTTAATTAAAAACCGCTGCGTTGATTTACTCCAGCCAGAAGTGTGTGCGCTCGGTGGTATTACCGAATATCAAAAAGTATTAGCTATGGCACACGCGCATTTTGTGCCTGTAATAAACCATGTATGGGGCTCGGCTATTGCGGTAGGTACTAATCTACATTTATTAGCTGCGTTACCTGATTTACCAGGTGCTGCACACCCAGTACAACCTATGCTTGAGTACGATACAACGCCAAACTTATTTAGAGAGCAGTTATTGCAAGAGTCTCTAAACATTAACGAGCAAGTTAAAAATAACAACGGAACAGTTGCGCTACCACAAGGTCCAGGCCTTGGTATTGAGCCCGACCTTGATTTTATTAAACATTACGAAGTATCAATTTAATAAATAAGGGCAAGGCTTATGAGCGATAACAAAAGCAACTTTCCAGCATTAATTGTTGTTGATTGGGGAAGCTCTAACTTTAGAGCTTTTTTAGTCGATGGCAAAGGCTGCATTTTAGATACTGTTAATGGTGAGCAGGGCGTACTTTGTATTAAAAACGACTGTTTAGAAACCGTATTACTTAGTTATATATCAGGCTGGTTATCAAAACATAAAACGCCGATTATTATGGCAGGTATGGTAGGCGGTGCTATAGGTTGGCAAGATACAGGCTATGTAAATGCGCCAGCTAATCTCGGTAGTATGAGCGTAAACCTTTGTAAAGCAAATAATAAAGCAGGCTTACAAATTAGTATTGTGCCGGGTGTTAAATACGTTATGGAAAATAATGTATGCGATGTAATGCGCGGTGAAGAAGTACAAGTATTTGGCGCTGTATTAGATGTAGAGCAAACAGCGGGTGAGCTAAGTAATCAAACCTTAAGTGAGACTATGTTTTGCTTACCCGGCACCCACTCTAAATGGGTTCAAGTTGCAAAAGATATTCAACGTAAAACGGTTATTACGAGCCTTAGTACGTTCATGACCGGTGAAATGTTTGATTTATTGACTAAACAAAGCATTTTAGGTGAAGGATTAGAGGCACTAGGTAAAACACCAACAGATATGCCAAGCTTTTTAAAAGGCGTTGGTGTTAGTCAAGTTCAAAGCAGTTTATTAAGTGCATTATTTAGTGCGCGTACTTTAAAGCTAGATAAACAATTAACGCTGCAAAACGTACCTAGTTACTTATCTGGTTTACTTATTGGCGCTGAGCTTGCGGGTATTAAAAGTAAGCTAAACGACATTAAGCATGTTTATTTAATTGGTAACTCAAGTTTAAACACTCTGTATTGTGAAGCATTAAAAGAACTCGGCTTTACTTCTTCTATTTTAAGCAGTGCAACTGCATCTACTAAAGGCATGTTTACACTAGCTGTACAGGCCGGTTTAGTCACTGAAAAGGAAACTCAATTATGTCATTAATTTCGTTAACTCATGCTATGAAGCAACTACCATTGGTTGCCATTTTACGCGGCATTACACCAAGTGAAGTGCTTGATTATGCAAAGGTACTTATTAATATTGGTTACCGCGTTATAGAGGTGCCACTTAACTCTCCTGATGCATTAAAAAGTATTAAGTTATTAAGTGATAAATACGCAGATATAGCCATTATTGGTGCGGGAACGGTTGTTACTAAAGACGAAGTTGATCAGGTAATTAAAGCGGGCGGTCGTATTATTATATCTCCGCATAGCGATGTAGAGCTGATCCGTTTTAGTAAATTAAAAGGACTGTACTGCGTACCAGGATTTTATACACCCACTGAAGGGTTTGCTGCATTGCATGCCGGTGCAGACGCGCTTAAGTTTTTTCCAGCAGATACAGCAGGTCCAAAAGGCTTAAAAGCAATTACAACGGTGCTTTCGGGTATTGATATTTACCCTGTGGGCGGTGTATCGCCTCAAAACCAGGATGAATTTGTTAATGCAGGGGCATCGGGTTTTGGTTTAGGAAGCGGCTTGTATAAAGCCGGAATGGGTTTAGAAGAATTTACGACTAATGCTAAAAATTATGCTGAATATTATCTTTAATTAATTTTTAATTAAATTGCGATAAAACGTTGTTGTGCTTGCATCGCTACTCATCATTCCTCTCACATTAAATGATGAGTTAGCGGTGCTATTTAAAATAAATTAAATATCCATTAACTTAGCTAAATTGGCTTTAGCATCTGCTAAAAGCTTTTCTGTAAGGGCTTGTGCTTTTTCGCTATTACCGGTGGCAATAGCATCAAATACTTCTCTGTGAAACGGAATAGAAGCATGATTACTTTGTGCACTTTGGTTTGTTACTTTAATACTCACAAGCAACGCTGAAAAAATAACGCATTCCATCGAAATAAATAGCTCATTATGAGAAGCGCGTAAAATAGCGCCATGAAAATGCGCATCAGCAATAACAAACTTATCTAAATCGCTTACCGAGCTTTGCATTTCATTTAATGCATCTTCAATGGCTTTAATATCTTCAGGCTCTGCGCGAAGCGCTGCAACACTGGCTGCTTTGGGCTCAAATGCTAAACGAAATTCCATTAATTGAGTTAAAAACTCAGGATTAAGTGGGGCGCTTAAATGCCACGCAAGAACATCATCGTCAAGCAACGCCCAGTTATCACGGGTTTTTACACGAGTGCCAATGCCTCTGCGTACATCTAAAAGCCCTTTACCAACAAGAATTTTTACTGCATCACGAACAACAACTCGACTTACTTGAAAACGTTCAGCTAAACGGTTTTCATCATCAATCAGTGTGCCAGGAGTATATGTGCCAGCAACAATTCTACGGCCTAATTCTTTAGCTACCTGTACCGGTAAGCTAGGTGACATGGCACTGCTGCGTCTTAGATCGTAGTATGTTAATTCGCTCATAGTATCTTAGTGTCCGTATTATTTATTTATACGTACTATTTATATGAATTTGCGACAATAAACAATGGCTATTTGTTATTTACTGTCGCAGAAAGACGAAAGCTGGCATCTTTTAGGAGTTTTTCGGTGAGAAATTCGGCTTTATCGCCATCTTTTGCAGCAATGGCTTCGTACACTTCACGATGAAACGGAATAGATGCACCGTTATCGCGCGGGTCTTTATTTGTTACTTTAATACTAACTAAAAGTGCAGAATAAATAACGCCTTCCATAGAAGCTAAAAAGCTATTTTGCGCTGCTTTTATAATGGCCTTATGAAATAAAGAATCAGCAATAATAAAATCTTCTGCGCTGTTATCTGTTTTAGCCATGCGCTCGCATGCGGCTGCAATTTCAATTAAATCCTCAGGGCGCGCACGTTCAGCTGCCCAACGTGCTGCTTTTGGCTCAAAGGCTAGGCGCACGTCCATTAATTGCTCTAAAAATTTACGATTAGGTGGTGCTGATAAATGCCATGCTAATACGTCATCGTCTAGCATATTCCATCTATCACGAGGTAGTACACGCGTACCAATACCTCTGCGTACATCAAGTAGGCCTTTGCTTACTAAGATTTTTACCGCGTCGCGTACTACTACGCGGCTTACTTGGTAGCGTTTAGCGAGTGCATCTTCATCATCAATTAAACTGCCGGCTTCAAATGATCCAGACACAATGCGTCTGCCAATTTCTTTAGCCACTTGAACAGAAAGGCTTGCTGCCATTCCTGATGTTTGTTTTAGGTCGTAATATATAAGTTCGCTCATATCTTTAATATAAACATATTATGTTTGACTGGTCAATGTAATGTGCACAAAATAGGGGGAGTGGTAACTAATTTTAATCGCTGCTTATATGTTTAAAAGTGACATAGTGGGAATATAATAAAGATCGCTGATGAGCGATCTTTATAGCAATTTGGGTTATTTCAATAAAGCGTTAAAACTTAGCGCGTATACCTATACGGTAACGCGGACCAGTATATTGGGTATTAATAACGCGCTCTTTTACATCGGCATATTGATAGGTACGTTCATCAGTTATATTTATTGCTTCGCCTGTTAGCGTAAAGTTATCGTTAACCGCATAAGACATACTAAAGTCGAGCTGACCATAAGCCGCAGTATGCTCTGGTAATCCACCACTGCGTATACCAGCTCGGCTACTTAAAAAGTCATCTCGCCAGTTGTAGGCTAAACGCGCTTGAAATGCATTTTTGTCGTAGTAGGCAACAATGTTATAAGAGTTTTCGGCAAATCCCTCTAATTTATCACCTGGGTCGGTCACACCTGGAAGCTCTATTTTTTGTGTGTTTTTATTTGTAGTATCAGCCCATGTATAGTTTGCTTGCACACCTAAGCCATTTAAAAAGCTCGGTAAATAATCCATATTATGTTGTACAGCAAGTTCTACTCCAGTAATTGAGCCGCCTGATTGGTTTTGTTTAGTATTAATAGTTTCGTTTACATTGCCGTATCCATCAATACTTACTGATGAATCAACGTATTGCGACCCATCCCAAATATCAGGCGTATTATCTAAATAAGTTATTTGTGCAATTGTGCTAGATATATCCTTTTTGAAAAAGTTAACCGCGTAAGAATCGCCGCTATCACTATAATATTCAAAAGATAAATCGTATTGATTAGCCTTATAGGGTGCTAAATAAGGATTGCCACCTGTTTGAGAAAAGCTACCTGCTTGCATATCGGTATACGTTGTTTGTACGCCAATGTCGTCAATGGCAGGGCGCGACATAACTTTAGCCGCTGCGGCTCTTACCAATAAGTTATCACTTAAATTAATACTAAAATTAGCGCTAGGTAGCCAGTTAGTGTAACTATTTTTTGCTTTAAGGCTTCCTGAGTCTGTGTAATCAACAACTAATAAAGGTTGGCCATTATCAAGCTCGCCCGTATAACCTAGGCGCCTTTTTCCGTAACCACTTGAGCTTGTATCCGTTTTTACATAACGGACTCCCACATTACCGCGCCAATCGTAATCACCAATTAAGCCGCTGAGATTAAACTGCGAATAAGCACTTATTTTCTCTTCGGTGACGCTTGATGATGCGATTTCGTTATATTGCTCGTTTGGCCAATTTGGATTTTTGGTCATATCACGAATAGCGCTATGGTATTTATTTATATCAGCAAACAAAAAGTCACGCGGAAAATTACCTGGCTCACTACTTAAAAAATCTGAATAGGGACTTGCTGAAAAGATGTCATCAGGCATATCTCTAAGTTCGCCACAAATATCGGCATTCGGTGCCACTAAACCACAGTTATCTTCATGGAATGTTTCAAAGCGATCTCTTACTTTTTCGCGATCTGAATACGCAATACCAAAATCGATTGAATCTAAGGTTAGACTTTCAGCGAACTCTAAATCGAGTAGGTATTTCCCTTTTGTTTGCAGCTCCGTAATCGTGTCTTCTAATTCGTAATGTGAAACTTGATTCCAATGTGCTCTCACGCTTGTCGGCGAAGCATAATCAATGGTTGTGTCTAAATTAACGGTATCAGTGTTTCTAAAATCAAAATTTAAACTATCGTTTCGCTCCGGTGAAATATAATTAGGAACTAATAAGTCGCTACGTGGCGTTGATTTTGATGTTGAATGGCTTATATCAAACTCAAGCGTTAATACATCAAATTCTTTTATAGAATTAAACCCAAATGCCTGTGTTTTTGATTTTGACTCCAGCTCTTGAAATAAACCATCAATTCTAAAATCAACATTTTCACCAGTTCCGCCCAGTGTTTTACCCGAAAACTTAGTGCCTGATAAAATAGTACCGTTGTCTGATACAACCACATTTCGCCAATTAGGATACTGTAAGCCGGCTTGCAAACCTTGAGTTTGAGTTTCTACTGAGAGATCCGTATACATGTAATCAAAGGTATTGGTAAAGCTTGAATCTGGTGCCCACTGAAAACTGGTATTAATGCCAGTACGTTCGCGATGCTCTTGCCCTAATGCGTATTCAATTCGCCCGGCATGGCGAAGCATAGTTGGCGTAACCACATTGCCATCTAAATTATGAATGTCGCCTTCAATCACACCCGGCTCATTATTAAGTAATAACCAACGGGTTGTGCCCATTGAATCGTATCGGTTATCACTTTTTTGTTGTGAAAGGGCAATATTAAAACCAAATGTTTCATCAGCAAACGTATTGCTAAATAACGCAGAGTATTCAGGACTCGTCTCGCCAGAAAGTTCACTGTATTTGGCATTTATAGAGCCAAGTACATGTAATCCGGGGTTATCTAATGGGCGTGCAGTTTTAACGTTAACATAAGCACCAATGCTCCCTTCAGGTGTTTTAGCCGTAGGCGACTTAACGACATCAGCACCCGATATTAGCTCAGCTGCTAATACTTGAAAATCAAACGAGCGACCAATTTCAGAAGTAGCTAATGTGCGCCCGTTTAATGTAACAACGTTAAATTCTGGGCCAAAACCACGAACGGTTATTTTTGAGCCCTCACCATTTACACGGTTAATTGAAACGCCAGGAACACGTTGTAAAGACTCAGCCACATTTTGATCGGGAAACTTACCAATATCCTCAGCAACAATACTATCTTGAACACTATCGCTGTAACGTTTTAGAGATGATGCGGCCTCGAGACTTGAACGAACACCCGTTACAACAATGACTTCAGTATCGTCTTTTACTTTATCGTTTGTAGCAGCTTGAGCAAATGAACAGCTTGAGAGAGCGGCTAAAACACCGAGTGCAATTTTTTTCTTTGAACGCATAGTGATCTCCATATATTTGTGTGTCGTGTCGTCAGATAAAGTTCAACCTTTGAGAGTTTACTCACTTAACAAGAAGTAAATTCGCAAAAGAATAACGTTCGACAAATCTAAACATCATATGTTTAATTGTCAAGAACACTGTTATTATTGCTATGCAAATTACTTTCAATAGCAAAAAAAGGAACTACAGTGGATAACTCAATCTTGCTTGAACATATCGCTAAGCATTTACTAAATAAAAGAGAGCAAGGCATTGCGATACCTGACTTATCATCAGATATAACGCTTAATTCTATAGACGACGTTTTAGCAGTTCAGAAGTTGATGATTAAGCTAAATAACCAAAAAGTGTATGGTTGGAAATGTATGCTTCCATCAGGTGATGGCACGATTACTCTCGCGCCACTTTTGCATGCACCGGTTAAATCTATGGGACGTTGTGCTCTTTTCACAAAAAATAATAAAGCGCTCATTGAGCCAGAAATTGCATTTGTGCTAAACAAAGACCTAGCAAGCTATGAAGAATATAAAAATGAGGATATAGATAATGCCATTGGTAGTGCCCATTTAGCGTTGGAGCTTATTCAAAACAGATTTCCAGAGGGTTATCAAGCAACACACTATGAAAAATTGGCCGATGGATTATCTAATCAAGGTGTATATTTAGGCCCTAAAGTAGACGTTAAAAAAGCATATGAGAGCAGTGATATAAATATTGATGTTAAACAGGGCGAAGATTTACAAAGCTATGCGGGGACGCATCCTGCAGGTTTGCCGCAACTTCCTTTATATTGGGCTATTAACTTTTTAACGGAAAATGGGTTTGAATTAAAAGCAGGCCATATTTTTATTACAGGCTCTTATAACGGTCTAATGCAATTAGACATAAATAAAAAAACATCAATAAAGTACGAAGGTTTAGGAGAGATTACAGTCGAATTTTCATGTTGATACATTGAGGTTCTGTAGGTTAGCAAACGCTTTTAAATTACGTTGTACAGCTAACCTACACGTGTATTTGATTTTACGGTAAAAAAAATTAAATTATTTAAAACTCGAATGTAAAACCAAACTCTCTTAATTTTTCATATACGTTTATGTCAAAACGGTACAAAGTAGCAGCTCTGTGGGCTACGTTGGTTTGTTTTTCTTTGCAGTTTATTAATAAGTTCATTTTTTGAAACTTACGTCTGAAGTTAGGCTTATCGAGTGACTTATTTAAAATCGACTCGTAAATTCCTTGTAGCTCAAGCAGGGTGAATTTTTCTGGGAGTAAGCTAAAACCGATAGGCTCGTGCCTTACTTTATAACGTAAGTAATCAAGGCCACTTTTTAAAATGTCGGCGTGGTCAAACATTAAACTAGGGACGTTATTTACATCAAACCATTCACACTCTACAGCGTTATCGCCACTCACAAGATTGGTTTCTTCAAAGCGCACGAGCGAGTAGTAAACAATAGTAATAATACGCCTAGCGGGGTAGCGGTCTACGTTACCAAATGCACCTAACTGATCTAAATAAAGGTTTTCAACACCGGTGGTACTTTTAACAACACGCAGAGCTGCAAGGTCTAAGTTTTCGTCTTTACGAACCCAATGACCAATTAAACCCCATTGGCTTGTTGCAAGACCGCGATTATATTTAACCAGCAGCACTTTTAACTTACCTTCATGAATAGCAAATACAATATTATCTACGGTTAGATTACTAATGCAGTCATCAGGAATCGATTCTTCGTCAATATTGTTAGAAATATTTGATGTTTTATGGTGCATAAATTACTCAGCCAATGCTATACATACATATTGTTATAAAGACTATTAAGAGTATATAAAAGGCGCTTAAAGCGCAAATAAAAAACATTTATAAATCCTATCTAAAACAATCACATCTATTTAATTAACTGCTATTTCTGCTGTACCTAATTTAATGTATCAACACACATTTTTTATTTTGGCCAAGTAGTGGTTTTTTATTGAACGGCTAATGCCTTTGTATGTTAGTAAATTTAACGCCAAATTAGCGTCATGTATTAAATAAATTACCAGTTGATTAAAAATGTAACATAAATGTTTACATGCGCTAAAAATGCATATAGTATTTTTGACTATATCGATTTACATTGAAAATTGAGCACACATGAACAACACAAAACACACACTCACAATTAAAGAAAAAATAGGGTACGGCCTAGGTGATACAGCCAGTAATATTGTATTTCAAATGGTCGCTAACTTTATGTTGATATTTTATACCGATGTTTACGGTTTATCTGCAGCTGCTGCGGGTACGCTACTTTTAGCGGTTCGTTTATTTGATGGTATTACCGACCCAATAATGGGCAGCATTGCCGATAGAACGCGCAGCCGTTGGGGTTCTTACCGTCCTTACATATTATTTTTAGCTGTTCCGTACGGTGTGTTTGCTTGCTTAGCATTTATAACCCCAGATTTTGATTCTACGGGCAAGCTTATATATGCCTACTTAACTTACGGGCTATTAATGACGTGTTATACCGCCATTAATATACCGTACGGTGCACTTGGCGCAGTAATGACAAACGATCCTAAAGAGCGCGCATCGCTACAGTCATACCGATTTGCAATGGCAATGGCAGCACTGCTTGTAATTGTATGGGCACTGCCTAAGCTGGTTGCCTTTTTTGGCGACGGCAACGATGTAGTAGGTTACCCGCTAGCAATGGTGTTTTTAGGCGGACTTGCCGCAGCGTGTTTTTTACTGTGTTTTAAAATGACCAAAGAAACCAAACAAGTTAAACCCGCGCAAAGTAAAAAGAATGCCTTTCTTGAGTTTTCAAGCCTATTTAAAAACGATCAATGGGTTGTTATAGCCGTTATAAGCCTAGCAACTTTAATCTTAATTGGCGTTAGAGCCTCAGTAGCGCCGCATTATATTAAATACTACGTAGGGGAAGCCTCGCTTACTTCTAACTTTTTAACACTCTCAGCAATTGGCTCAGTATTGGGCGCTATATCTACCAACTTTTTAACCAAATTTATTGAAAAGAAAACACTTTTCATTGTCGCTTTAGTGGTCGTAATTATTTCTCACAGCATGTTTTACGTACTTGAGAGCGACGCAATCGTAACCATTTTTATTGTGTACTTTATTGCTAACTTTGCCCACATGATTATTACCCCAATTATGTTTTCGATGGTGGCAGATACGGTTGACTACGGCGCATTAAAAATTGGCCGCAGATTAACGGCAGTTACGTTTTCGGGTCATTTATTAGCAATAAAACTAGGCTTTGCAATTGGCGGTGCTATTGCAGGCTGGATATTATCAGGGTACGCCTACGTACCAAATCAAGAGCAATCAGAACACACGTTATCAGGCATTTTACTCGCCTTTGCTGGTATTCCAGTAATTTGTACCGTGGCATGTTTAATTTTTATAACACGTTACAAACTTACCGAGCCTGAAGTAAAGCGCATTCAAACGAAGCTGGCTGATAACAAAACCATAAACTAATTTAGCAGTCCATTTTTCACCTTTTAAAAGTGTAAATTGGGCAGGCAATACTAGGAGTAAAAATGCAAAATACAGCGCAAGCAGCACCCCCATCTAATGGATTAAGTGACGCTGAACTTAAACAGTTAAAAGACTTACAACGAGCCAACTCGTTAATACAAAATCACAATGTATTAGTTGATCACATGTATACCGCCGATCCGTCTGCGCATGTGTTTAACGGCACTGTGTATATTTACCCGTCGCACGACATTGAATCAAAAAATGAAATTAATGATAACGGCGACCACTTTGCAATGCGCGACTACCATGTGTTTTCGCTGGACGAAAGCACAGGCAAAGCCATAGACCATGGCGTAGCACTTTGTGTAGACGACGTAAAATGGGCAAGCAAGCAAATGTGGGCACCCGATGCAGCGCATAAACTTGGTCAGTATTACCTTTATTTTCCGGCACGCGATCAGCAAGGTATTTTCAGAATTGGCGTTGCAAAAAGTGACAGCCCAACAGGGCCCTTTAAAGCAGAAGACGATTACATTCAAGGCACGTTTAGTATCGATCCAGCTGTATTTGAAGACGACGACTCAAGCTATTATTTATATTTTGGTGGCTTGTGGGGCGGCCAATTACAAAATTGGCAAACAAGCGAATTTAACAAAGAAAGTACATATCCAAAAAATGGTGAAGCTGCAATTCCAGCACGCGTAGCAAAATTATCTGAAGATATGATAAGCCTAAGCGAAGACGTAAAAGAGGTTGTTGTACTTGATGAGAGCGGCTTACCAATTACAGTATGCGATAACAACCGCCGCTTTTTTGAAGGCCCTTGGGTACACAAACACAACGGTGTTTATTATTTTTCGTATTCAACGGGTGATACACATAAAATTGTCTATGCAACGGGCGATAATCCGTACGGACCATTTACCTATCAGGGCGTTATTTTAAACCCAGTACTGGGTTGGACCACGCACCACTCAATTGTTAAGCACAATGGTGATTGGTTTTTATTTTATCACGACAGTACGTTATCTAGCGGGCAAACCCATTTACGCAGTATGAAAATGGCTAAGCTTGAGCACGACGAAAACGGAAAAATCCAAACAATAAGCCCATATGAACACGCTTAATAAAAATAGTTATAAACAATGCAAATTATCTGCGTGAGCACTGCAACGCCTTTTATTTGCATAAAAAAGATATAGTCAATATGACCATTAATTTATTTGTAAATGGTCGATTTAAGAGGAAGCTGAGGACATATGACAAAATGAAAATATTTTAAAGTAAAAAATTAGCACAAAGAATTAGCATAAACTTGCTGATATTTAATGTTTTTTTAGTTAAGTAGCACAGGTTTAAAACTGGTTGTGGTCTTTGTAAAACGTTTAAAACATACACACACAATAATTATTTATTGACCGTAAAATGAAACAAATAGTTTACAATTATGTTTCGAGTAATTCTTAAAGTCTTGCAGTACGTCAATAATAATTAAATAAGAAAAAGGGCATCATGATGTTTAAGAAAAAGATAATTTCAACAGCCATACTCGCTGCAATAGGGTCGGTTACGCTTCCTCACCAAAGCTACGCTGCAGAAACCGTTGTCGATGAAGATGTAGAAATAATACAAGTAACCGGCATTAGAGGTTCATTGCAACGCTCTATGGATGTTAAACGCGATTCTTCTGGTATTGTCGATGCAATTTCGGCTGAGGATATGGGGAAATTTCCTGATACCAATCTTGCTGAATCGCTACAACGTATTACCGGCGTATCAATTGATAGAGCCGGCGGTGAAGGTAGCCGCGTAACAGTCCGTGGATTTGGACCTGCTAATAACTTAATTACTATTAATGGTCGTCAGCTTCCTAATACAACAGGTGACCGCACATTTGATTTTGCAAATGTCGCATCTGAAAGCGTATCGGGTGTGCAAGTTTATAAAACATCAGACGCAAGTGTTACCTCAGGTGGCATTGGCGCAACTATAAACTTAACAACAAACAGACCCTTAAATAGCCCAGGTATAAAAGCATCGTTTGGCGTAAAAGCCGTAGACGATCAATCAACCGATGAGGGCAGCATTACACCAGAGGTAAGCGGTTTATATTCGCAAACATTTGGGGATGACAAGTTTGGTATCTCGATATCGGGTAGTTACCAAGACCGTGAAAGCGGTATGCAACAGTTTATTCAAGATCAAGGTTACAGAGCATCTGATTACACAAATACAGGATGGGGCGGCGTACCTGCAGGAGCAGAAGGCGGAACAAACAGACCTACATCAGGTATTTATTCAAACCCGCAACAACCACGTTATGTGTTTGAAGAGCGCCAACGTGAGCGTATAAATGGGCAGCTAGTTTTTCAATATCAGCCTGTTGAAAACATTACAGTAACCCTTGATTACACTGGCTTTAAAACAACTATTGAAGAGCAGCATACGGACGCCTCAGTTTGGTTTAACTACGCTGGCGATAGAAGTGAATCTGTTTGGGCGGGAGAGCCTAACGCGTATCCACTTATTTACTCAGAAATTTATGACATCCAAAGTGATGCCGACTACCGCGATACGTCGCTTACTGTAGGTTCTTGGGGCCGCGAAGAAAAAACAGATTCATTAGGCTTTAACCTAGAGTGGGCAGTGTCGGATCAACTTAACCTAGAGTTTGATCATCACAGTTCAAAAGCCTCTATGAAAGCAACCGATCCACGCCACGGTACGCGTAACAATATTCAGTTGCCTTCGTACACACGTACGCGCTCTGGGCTTGATTTAACTGGCGATTTACCCGGTATTGCAATTGGTAACATCGAAAACTTTAACCCAAGCACTATGCGCTTATCGGGTAGCTGGTTTGCAAATGATAAATACGATTCAGAAATCGATCAAACACAAATCTCAGGTGACTACTACATTGACGACAACCTAAGCATCGACTTTGGTGTTGCGGTTAACAAAGTAAATAACCATTATCGTCATACCCAAGTACAACGCCCAGATTGGGGTGGTGTTGGTGTTGAGGGCGACTTTGCTGATATTGATTGGCGCCAAGATACTATTTTAGATAAGTTTCAAGCTAAAGCGGGTAACTTTGAAGGCACTGCAACACAAGGCGAATACGATTTATTTAATACAATCTTTTTTGCCGACTTTGATGCGATTGTAAATGCTGCCGAGTTTGCTGACCCTGTTGCTAACGTAGATAACCTTTACGGTGATTGTAAAGCAGCGGCTGGCGCAGCGGCAGGTCCAAATGGCGAAGGACAATTTTGTGCTTCAACCGATTGGGATGCAGCAACAAACCGCTTTACTGAAGAAAAAACGCAGTCTGCTTTTGCACAAGTAAATTATAAAGGCGAATTGAGCGGCATGTTCTTCGACCTACAAATTGGCTTACGCTACGAAAAAACAGACGTATTTTCTAAAGCAACAGCACCCGGTTATAGCAGCGTAGAATGGAACGAAGATACAGCCACATCAGTAACGGGTGTTACCGGTATTGAAACGCTAAGCCAATCGGCAGACTACAGCCAGTTTCTGCCAAATATTAACTTTAATATTGAAGTAGTTGAAGATGTAATGATCCGCGCAGCGGCGAGCAAAACTATTTCAAGAGCGGGTTATGGTCAGCTACAAGGCGGAACAACTATTAATACCGGCGGTAGTTTAAGTGGTTATTCGGGTGGCTCTGGTAATCCAGGACTCAAACCACTTGAATCAATTAACTACGACTTATCAAGTGAATGGTATTACGGCGAAGGTAGCTATATTTCGTTTGGTTACTTTAAAAAAGACGTAACCAATTGGATCACAACAGGCACAATAGATTCGGATATTTTTAATCTTGCCGATCCTTTAAACGGTGAGAAGTTCAAAGCAGCACAAAGTGCAC
The DNA here is from genome assembly GCF_015864295.1 of Pseudoalteromonas sp. NZS127_1. Classification (NCBI taxonomy): domain Bacteria; kingdom Pseudomonadati; phylum Pseudomonadota; class Gammaproteobacteria; order Alteromonadales; family Pseudoalteromonadaceae; genus Pseudoalteromonas; species Pseudoalteromonas sp. NZS127_1. The sequence continues at coordinate 178,518 of NZ_JADYXO010000001.1, forward strand.
TTGGTGCTGATGCTTCTAACTTAGCTATTCGAACATATATTTTTGAAAACTTTGCTGATGATCCAAATGTACAGCCTAATTTTGATGAAAATGGCGAGTTAGACGGCGGCACAATTGTTGGTGACCCAGCAACAGATGAACCTGTAAACTTTAGAATAAACGTGCCTGTAAATGGCGACCAAGAATACACCATTGATGGCTTTGAATTTAATATTCAGCACTTATTTGGTGAGTCAGGCTTTGGCGGTATTTTTAACTACACCATGGTTGACTCAGGACTTGAATACGACAACGACTCATTAGAGGATACAGAAGCACTTGTAGGGTTAAGTGATACGGCAAACGTGGTGTTCTTTTACGATAAAGAAGGCTTACAAGCACGTATTGCATATAACTGGCGCGACTCGTTTTTAAATGAGCGCCGTGTAAATGGCGATTTAACTGCGCCAATTTATACCGATGAATATTACCAAATAGACTTTAACGTAAGTTACGAAGTACCCGCAGTAGAAGGGCTTACCGTATTTATTGAAGGTATAAATATTACTGACGAGTACGTAACATCGTACGGGCGCAAGCAAGAGCTGATTTATAACATCACTCAAACAGGCTCTCGCTACGGTTTAGGTGTTCGTTATAATTTTTAATAAATATTATCTACCTATTTAAAGCCGCATTATGCGGCTTTTTTTTGCTCTTTTTAATCTAGTAATAATAATACCCACCTGTTATAGTCAATGTGAATTTAACTTATTTGTTACATTCACTTCACAGCAGTAGGTATGCGTAGTAGTAAGTAAAGGCACATAACAATAATTGGAGCACACAATCCATGGCCAATCATGCATTATTAAATAATGTTGAGCATCAGCATTTAAAAATAAACCCTGCACGCGGCACACACTTAGGTGACGGGGTTTGGTACAGCGAAACATTTGTAAGCGAATTTAGAGTCGCTCAAGCACATTACCCAATATTTTTTACCAAAGATGACGCAACAAATACATTTTCGCCGGTGTGTTTATACGGTATAAACAAAGACGAAAACTTATTTTTAGTAAACCAACAATGGCAAGCACACTACATTCCGCTCAGCATGCAGCGACTGCCTTTTGCTATTGCGACTCAAAATACAATGCAAAACGGTGTAGCAACGCAAGAGCGCATGCTTAGTATTGATTTAGACTCACCAAAAGTGTCAACAAAGCAGGGTATTAGCCTCTTTTTAGAACACGGCGGAAATAGTGATTACCTCGAAAATATAATAAACGTGCTCGACAGCCTTCATCATGGCCTTCAAGAAAATCAGCCTTTTATTAAAACCTTAATTAAACATAGTTTGCTTGAGTCGGTATCGCTAGAACTTGATTTAGTAAACGGGCTTAAACATAACTTACTCGGTTTTTATACCATAAACGAAGACTCGCTAAACCAGCTAGGTAGCGAGGCAATTGCAGAGCTTCACTCACAAGGGTATTTAGCGTGTATATATATGGTCATTGCATCGCAAGTACATGTACGTGATTTAGTGGCGCTTAAAAACGAGCAACTTATGCTACAAAAGCAAGCGATGTAAGTGCTTAACTATGGCAAATTTAGTAAATAAAATTCAATCGCTCAGTGGTTTAACTCCCAGTACGTTACCAAGGGAGCTTTTAAACTCGCCTGTGCCTATTGTACTAAAAGGGTTTGTAAGCGAATGGCCCCTAGTTATTGCTGCTAAAAAATCTGATGCTGCAGCAATTGATTATTTAACGCCGTTTTACGAAGGTTTTTTAGTTAATACCTGCACAATAGCCGCCAGTCAAAATTGGGTTGTAGGGTATAACCACGATATGAGTGGTTTTAACTTTACTAATCAGCAAGCGCCATTTATTAACGCGCTTGAGCAAATAACGCAAACTGCAAATAACCCACACGCAGATACGCTATACATTGGCTCTACTAGCATTGCACAATGCTTACCTTCTTTGGTTGATCACTGCCACGTTAATGCGTTAAGCGAAGGCTGTTTATTTAATGTGTGGGCAGGCGGTAAGGTTACCGTGCCAGCACATTACGACGTAGCGCAAAATTTAGCGTGTTGCGTTGCAGGTAAAAGGCGTTTTACTTTATTTCCCCCCGATCAAATCGATAATTTATATGTAGGCCCGCTTGATAAAGCACCAGGTGGTCAGCCTATAAGTTTAACCACCACAACTGCACCTAACTTTAAGCAGTTTCCTAAGTTTGAACAGGCAATAAAAGCGGCAATTACCGTTGACTTAGAGGCGGGCGATGCACTTATTTTACCCAGTATGTGGTGGCACCAAGTAGAGGGGCTTGGCAGTTTAAATATTCTGTTTAATTATTGGTTTAAAAATACGCCAGCGGTTTATGGTCAACCGACTAATGCATTGCACCTTGCTATTTTAAACATACGTAATTTACCAAAGCATGAGCGCGCAGCATGGCAACGTTTGTTTAATTACTACGTATTTGACGATAACGAATTTACCCACATATCAACGCCTGCACAGTCTATTTTAGCAAAGCCAATGGATGAGCTAACAGCGCGTAAATTAAGAGCCGAATTACAAAATAAATTAAGACGCTAAGCGTACTTGTAAGGTTTGAAATATGAATCAAAATGCAATTAAAAAAATCGTAATAGCAGGTGGCGGCACCGCCGGTTGGATGTGCAGCGCTGCAATGGCAAAGCTGCTAGGTAAAAATATTGAAGTGTGCTTAGTTGAATCTGATTTAATACCGACCGTAGGAGTCGGTGAGTCAACTATCCCTACGCTGCATATATTTCATGATTTACTAAAAATTAGTGAATCAGAATTTATGGCAGCCACCAACGCCACCTTTAAATTAGGCATATCGTTTGAGGGCTGGAAACAAAACCAACAAAGCTACTTTCACTCGTTTGGTTATGTGGGGCAAGGCTGTTGGGCTGCGGGTTTTCAGCATTTTTGGCTTAAAGGCATGCAGCAAGGTGTAGCAGCCGATATTGGCGACTATTGCACAGAGCACGTAGCAAGCCGTTTAGGTAAATTTGCCGTAGTGCCGAATCAAGACCGTAATCATGCTTATCAGTTAGATGCAGGTTTGTACGCTAAGTTTTTACGAAAGTTTGCACAGCAAAACGGCGCTAAACGTATAGAAGGCATGATAAGCAAAGTTAACTTAGAGCCCTCTAATGGCTTTATAAAATCGCTTACTTTGGGTGATGGGCAAATTATTGAGGGCGATTTATTTATAGATTGCACCGGCTTTAAAGGCTTATTAATAGAGCAAGCGCTACACACCGGATACGAAGATTGGAGCCATTGGCTGCCGTGCGACAGCGCAGTAGCAGTACAAACTGAATTAGTAAGTCCAATAGTGCCATACACACGCGCCATGGCGCATAAATGTGGTTGGCAGTGGCAAATACCACTGCAAAGCCGCCGTGGTAATGGCTTAGTATTTTGTAGTAAATACATGAGCGATGAAGAGGCAAAAGCAGCGCTCCTTAATAACGTAGAAGGCAAACCCATTAATGAGCCGCGCGTTATAAAATATCGCACCGGTACACGACGTAAACATTGGAACAAAAACTGTGTGGCTATTGGCTTAGCCAGTGGTTTTATAGAGCCGCTTGAATCAACCAGTATTCATTTAATTCAGCAAAGCATTATTAGATTAATGCAAAACATGCCAACCAAAGCAATTGAGTCGTGCTATCAAGATGACTTTAATAACAAAATGCGCTTTGAGGCGGAAAATATCCGCGACTTTATTGTGCTGCATTACCATGTAACACAGCGCACCGACAGCGACTTTTGGCGTTACTGTAAAAACATGCCAATACCAGAGTCGCTTGCTAAACGCCTTGAGCTATTTAAGCAAAGTGGGCATGTTTATAAAGCAGAGCAAGAGCTATTTGGCGAAGCATCGTGGTTACAAGTGATGTTAGGGCAAGGGATAGTGCCGCAAAATTATCACCCCATTGTAGATAGCATGAGCGATGATGAGTTAAAACGCTTTTTAGAATCAATAAAAAATCATGTAGCTAAAAAGGCTAACAGCTTACCGAGTCACATTGATTTTATTAATCATTATTGCAAGGCTAAGTAAGTTTTATGCTAACACTTGGCAATAACTTACAGCCGCAATATGAGTTTATAGGGCAGGAGCAAACGCCAATTATTATAATTGACGACTACCTTAGTGAGCCGCAAAAACTTATAAACTTAGCACAAAGTGCTGATGAAAGTGATGCCCTAAGTGATGAAAATCATGCGCAAAATCATGCGCAAAATCAGGGCGAATTTAAGCCCGACGAACTCACTCAATACCCAGGTTTACGCATGCCGTTGCCAAAGCAATGCGTGGTTGATTACTTAAAGCCTCTTATACAGGGGTTTTATAACGTATTTAATATTGGGCAAACACTTACCCCATACCCAAAAGATAATACCTTATCGTTAATTACTAAAACGGAGCAGCAGCTATCACCAATACAAACCTTGCCACACTTTGATACAAACGATCCTAACTTAATTGCGATTATTCATTACCTTGGGGAGGGAGCGCACGGCGGCACTGGGTTTTTTAGGCATAAAAAAACAGGGTTTGAAACAATAAGCACAAAGCGCAAAAACACGTATTTAACGCATGCTCAACACATCCTTGAGTGCAGTAACACAAAACCTAGTTATTGCACCCCACAGCACAGTGAGTTTGAATGCTATAAGCACATAGAATATAAGCCAAATAGGCTTATTGTGTTTCCTGGGTATTTGCTGCATACAAGTTTGCTTAATACGGCTACCGATATTTCACCGTGTCCACAAACAGGGCGGCTAACGGCCAATATGTTTGTTCATTTTAAATAGGAATACTATGTTTTTTTCTTTACCTAGATTCGCATATAAAGGTTGGCTATTAAGCTTTTTTGTATTGGCGCTGAGTACGGCAACAGTGCAAAAAAGTCATGCTACAGGGTTTGATACTCTCCCTAAAAAGCAATTTAATGTACTGCTATTTACAAAAACTGCAGGGTGGCACCATAAGTCGCAAACCGAAGGCGTTAAAGCGCTAGAACGCTTAGCCGATAAGCACTTTTTTAATTTAATTTGGCACGAAGAAAGCCATTATTTTAACGACGACTACTTAAAAAATGTTGATGTAGTAGTGTTTTTATCAACCACAGGCGATATTTTAAACCCAAAAGAGCAAGCCGCGCTTGAGCGATTTGTAAAAGCAGGTAAAGGCTTTGTGGGTATTCATAGCGCATCAGACACCGAATACGATTGGCCGTGGTATCAAAAGCTGGTGGGGCGCACCTTTAACATTCATCCTGTTATTCAAACCGGTGTATTAAGCAAAGTGCCTAATACTAACTTTATAGGCTTAAACCATATGCCGCAGGAAATGCTTTGGACTGACGAGTGGTACGAGTTTGGGCCAGAGCTCACTAAATTAAACTACTTACTCACTGTTGATGAGCAAAGTTATAACCCAACTGCCGATTGGGGTAATAACAAAACAGGCTCAGGCATGGGATCGTTTCATCCTATTTCGTGGTATCACAATTACGATGGCGGCCGCTCATTTTATACCGCTCTTGGGCATACTAATGCGGTGTATAACAGTGAGTTTTTAACCGAGCATATTTATGGCGGTATTTATTGGGCTGCAACAGGTAAAGGGTTAAAAAGCAGTAATTAATGAATAACTCATAAATGTACTTTTTAATATTATTTACATCACTAAGGCCGCTTTTTTAAGCGGCCTTTTGCATTTTAGGCACTGTGTAAACACCTCACTCATTTAACTTAGTTTATAAAATAAACAAATAGCTTTGAGAATTGCTTGATCAAATGGTCAAAAAGACTATGTTTAATTTGCACGCTGATATAATTCAAATAAAGAGGATAAACATGAAAGTATTTTTTAAAATAACAACTTTACTGTTAACACTAATAAGCTACCAAACAATTGCTGCATTTAACAATAATCCATCGAGTGCAGGCGCCGACAGCTCGGGCGCTTACCGAAACCTCGCACAAGAAATGGGCAAAACAAATATACAACAAAAGGTAAATAGTACTTTTAACAATATGTTTGGAAGTAATAATACCCAGCAATTGTATTACCCATACTCAGAAAATGGCGTTTATAAAGCACACTACATAAAAGCAATTAACCCAGGCGAAGGTGATGATATAAGAACAGAAGGGCAATCATGGGGGATGACTGCTGCTGTTATGCTCTACAAGCAAGAAGAATTTGATAACTTATGGCGCTTTGCTAAAGCGTATCAAAAAAATCCAGACAATCACCCTGATGTAAAAAAACAAGGTGTTTACGCGTGGAAACTAAAGCTTAATCAAAACGGTTTTGTTTATAAAGTAGATGAAGGCCCGGCACCTGATGGCGAAGAGTACTTTGCTTTTGCACTACTTAATGCGTCAGCTCGTTGGGGTAATTCGGGCGAATTTGATTATTATGCTGATGCCATTACTATGTTAAACACAATTAAAAACAAGCTGATGCAAAACCAAATAATCCGTTTTTCACCTTACATTGATAACCTAACAGACCCTTCTTATCATATACCTGCGTTTTACGACTACTTTGCAAATAACGTGACTAATCAAGCCGACAAAAATTACTGGCGACAAGTGGCTACAAAAAGTAGAACCTTACTTAAAAACCATTTTACAAAAGTGAATGATAATCCGCATTGGAACTTACCTACATTTTTATCGCGCTTAGATGGCAGCCCTGTTATTGGTTACATTTTTAACGGCCAAGCAAACCCAGGTCAATGGTATGAGTTTGATGCATGGCGCGTAATTATGAATGTTGGCTTAGACGCGCACTTAATGGGTGCTCAGGCGTGGCATAAAAATGCAGTTAATAAAGCACTTGGCTTTTTAAGTTATGCAAAAACAAACAACAGTAAAAACTGTTACGAGCAAGTGTATTCGTACGGTGGAGCGCAAAACAAAGGCTGCGCAGGCGAAGGACAAAAAGCCGCGAATGCAGTAGCGTTACTTGCTTCAACAAACACTGGGCAAGCAAATGAGTTTTTTAACGACTTTTGGTCTTTATCGCAACCAACGGGTGACTACCGTTACTATAATGGTTCGTTATATATGTTAGCTATGCTGCATGTATCGGGTAACTTTAAGTTTTACAACAACACGTTTAATTAAAATAACAATACCTAAGCAGCAAAAGCCTAAGTAGCAAAAACTAAGTAGTAAAAGCTTAGGCAGCAAAACCTAGATAATAAAAAACCGGTGTAACCAAGTTACACCGGTTTTTTATGTATAACGAGTAAGCTAACTTTTATCTTTAATAAGTTGCTTAACTAATTTAGCTAATTAGCCAAACCCGCTACTTTTACATCAAGCGTAAACAAGCCCTTGGCGGTAGTTATTAATAATGTTTTGCGGTCTTTACCACCAAACGCAAGGTTGGTTACATTAGGGCCAAGTTCAATTTTATCGATAAACGCGCCACTTGGCGTGTAAATATTAATAACGCCTTTTTTGTGACTGCTTACGTAAATATTGCCAGCGGAGTCTACTTTTATACCATCTGGCGAGGTTACTTTAATAAAGTCTTCGCGCGGTGAAATCTCACCGTTTTTATCAATAGTGTATTTGCTTACACGGTTGCTAAAGTCGCCAATATAAAGGGTACGTTGATCGGGCGAGAGCGCAACACCGTTGGGCTTTTCAAGAGTAGCGTCAATTAAACTAAGTACGCCTGTATTGCTTAACTTATACACACCAGTATAAGGCATTTGCTGAGTGCGTTCGCCTATTTGCCAATTAGGATCGGTAAAAAATATATCGCCATTTTTATGCATAGTCATATCGTTTGGCGAGCTAAAGCTTAGCCCATCAAATTCATTAACTACCACGGTATTAGTTTTACTTTTTATATTAATTTTAGAAAGCGACTGCGTACTGTGGTTAAGCGTATAGAGGCTCTCTCCTTTGGCATACAAACCGTTTGTACCACTGTGTTTTAAATAAGTGGTAAGGATATTGGGCAGCACTAATTTATAAATGGTCGAATCGGGGCCGAGTGCTTGCGAGCTTGCAAAGTTCATTTCTGAAAAATAAAACGCATTGTCTTGGCTTGACCACGTAGGCCCTTCTAAAAACAAAAGCTCGTCACTAACAAGTGTGGGCTTAACGCCTTTTATTAATGGTGACTGCTCATTGCTTTGGCTGTTTACAGCGTTTAACAAAGGTGTATTTTCAAGTTGTTGTGCCAGCGCTGCTTTATTAAAGCAGAGCATTAATACAACTAAGCTTAGCGTTTTTTTGTGTGTTTTTAGCATGGACGTTTACTCAGGTTTGTTTAATTTATAATTAATGGTCATTTTGACTATATCATTTATTTTTTTCGTTGTATGATATTTATTGAAAATAATAACGATTCAACGGAGCACACACATGCATAAAAAACACACACTCGGCCTGCTTTTACTTGCAGGGTCTTTAAGCGTAAATGCTGCACAAGGCCAAGATCCAGCCCCAGTCCCAGCCCTTAAAAACACCTTTGCAGACTCATTTAAAATGGGGGTTGCTGTAAACCAAGATATAGTGACAGGCAAAAACGCAGCCGCGCAGTCAATTATTGCTAAGCAATTTAATACAGTCACCCTAGAAAACGCCATGAAAGCAGAAGTAATTTATCCGCAAAAAGGTAAGGTTGATTTTAGTGGTGCAGATGCGTTTATAGATTTTGCCAAGCAAAATAACATGTTTACCGTAGCTCACACCTTAGTGTGGCATAACCAAACGCCTGACTGGTTTTTTACAAATAGCAAAAATGAGCCAAATACCCCAGCAGAGCAGTTAGAGCAAATGCGCAAACACATAGAGCTGGTAGCAGGGCGCTATAAAAACAAAGTAGATGCGTGGGATGTAGTAAACGAAGTAATTGCTGATGACGGCTCTTATCGCCCAACTGTGTGGGTTAACCGCGTAGGTGATGGCGATACCATGGTAAAAGCCGCATTTAAATACGCCCAGCAGTATTCACCTAATACTGAGCTTTACTACAACGACTTTAATGCGTGGCGACCAGAAAAAAGAGACGGTATTATACGTATGATCAAAATGTTGCAAAAAGAAGGTATCCGAATCGACGGCATTGGCATACAAGCGCATTGGGGGCTTAACTTTCCTAAAATGCAATATATTGAACAAGCCATTGACGCCTACGCTGCGCTGGGTATAAAAGTGATGATCACTGAGCTTGATATAGACGTGCTGCCTTTAACAAAAGAAGGGCAGATTACCGGCACCGATATGATGAAACCACAGTTTCAGTTAGAAGAGTTTGAAACCTACCTCGACCCATACAAAAATGGCTTGCCAAGCGACGTAGAAGCGCAACTAAACGCCCGTTATAAAGCCTTGTTTGAACTGTTTTATGCAAAACGCGATAAAATAGACCGCGTAACCTTTTGGGGGTTACACGATGGTATGTCGTGGAAAAACGACTACCCAATCCCAAACAGAACAAACTACCCATTACTATGGGATCGTAATTTAAACCCTAAGCCAGTTATTAAAACCATTGCTGAAGTAGTTCAGTAAATCGCATTGTGTAGTCAAAGCCGATTATTTTTAAATACTCGGCTTTTTTTGTTTGGAAATTTCCACATAGGGGCAAATAAAAGTCACTTTACTAAGCGATGAGTTGGCAAACCTTGATCTTACCTAAGTAATACAAGCGCAAGTATCACTTACACCTTCTATTTAATTATTTTTTCATACTCAAAGAAAACGCAATATGAAGCGGGTTAAATTTTAACCTTGATCCTTATTGTTAAATAGACTATAACAATGTTGGTTTTAGGTTAATTTAATGATTGTATATTCACACACACGATATAGAACAATAAAAATTTAATTTAAGCCTTAACTATAACTCGATGATTTTAAGCTTATATATGTACCCTTGTACAAGGTAAATATTAACGTTTGAAGAGATATTAAAATAATAAACATAAATGACTGTTTGTTTTTCTAATTAGTTGTAGTCATATTGAATAATAGTTTTTGATAATGCAGTAGAAATACTCTTATCATATTTTATTCACTCAAATGGCTTTACTGCACCTAATTTAAAAGCGACTCATTTATTGCTTTAGTCTAAGGAATAAAAAATGAATAAATCGATTTTTCGTAACACCGGATTAGTGACCTTAGTGTCACTTTTAATGGCGTGCGGGGGGAATAATAAAGATACACCGGTGCCTGAACCCATACCGGAAGTAGTAGCCCCTGATACTCCAGAGCCTGAAGCGCCAATAGCAGCTGAAATAACAAATGGCGGGTTTGAAGAAGACACTGCAGGGCAAACAACCCCCGTCGGAAATTGGGTATTTAGGCCAACACAAGAATCAAGCGCGACTTCTACTATAGAAGTAATAGAATCCGAAGAAGGCGTTAATACTTACCAAGGCACAAAAGCAGTTGAGGTTAACGTTAATACACTGGGTGACAACCCGTGGGGTATTGAAATAGCTTATGAAGACCTTCCTATCACCGGTGGTAAAAATTACGAGTTTAGTGTTTGGGCCAAAGGTGAAGAGGGAACCAGTGCCGATTTTTGGATTCAAACGCCCGCACCAGATTACGGTCAACTTAGCCTAGTAAAAGAAACACTCACAGGCGAGTGGCAAAAAATTACATTAACAGCCGCAACAGCCGAAGCTGACTCTTTAATTAGGCTGGCAATTCACTTTTCAAAAGAAGAGAATATTAACAAGTCTATATACCTAGACGAATTTTCAGGCTTTATTTTAGACGATGTACCAGCACAAGAAATACCTGATGTTCAATATAGCGAAGTAACAGCGCAAAGTTTAAAAGCATTGGCACCTAATTTTAATATTGGTGTGGCTGTGCCAGCGGGTGGTTTTGGTAACAGCATAATAGACAGACCAGAGATTAAAACGATTATTGAACAACACTTTAATCAGCTCTCTGCTGAAAATATTATGAAGCCTACCTATTTACAACCAACCCAAGGCGAATTTTTTTACGATAATTCTGATGAGCTAGTTAACTACGCCAAAGACAACTCACTCACCGTGCATGGCCATGTTTTTGTGTGGCACTCGCAAATTGCGCCTTGGATGCAAAGTTTTCAAGGTGATAAAGCCGCGTGGATAACCATGATGGAAAATCACATCACTCAAGTTGCCACTCATTTTGAAGAAGAAGGCGATAACGATACCGTCGTTAGCTGGGATGTAGTTAACGAAGCGTTTATGGAAAATGGTAAATACCGTGGTGAAAAAACCACTGACGACAGCGCCGACGAATCTGTATGGTTTGAAAATATAGGAGCCGAATTTTTACCATTAGCCTATAAAGCAGCAAGAGCGGCCGACCCCGATGCCGACTTATACTACAATGATTACAACCTGATTTGGAATGCCGACAAATTAGATGCCGTTATATCTATGGTTAACGATTTTCAAAACAACGGCGTGCCTATTGATGGTATAGGGTTTCAATCTCATATTTCACTTAACAGCCCTGACATTTCAACCATTCAGGCACATCTTCAAAAAGTGGTCGATATTCGCCCTAAAATTAAAGTAAAAATTACCGAGCTAGATGTTCGTATGAACAACGAAGGCGGCATTCCTCTAACTTACCTAACCAGTGAAAGAGCGGATGAGCAAAAGCAGTACTACTACGATATTGTTAAAACATACCTAGAAACTGTACCTGAAGATCAACGCGGTGGCATAACTATTTGGGGCGTAATTGACGAGGATAGCTGGCTACAAAACTGGCCAGAGCCGACAACAGAATGGCCACTGTTATTTTTTAATGACTTTACTGCAAAGCCTGCCTTACAAGGATTTGCTAATGCATTAAAAGAGCTAATTGAAGTTGTACAACCAGCACCTTCATCAGAGCTGTTAACTAATGGCGACTTTGAAGCCGGACTTGATTCATGGCAAGCGCGTGGCAGTGCAAGCATAACCTTAGAGTCAACCCAAGCCCACAGTGGCAATAATAGCGCTTTAGTACAAGGGCGAACTGAAACGTGGAATGGGTTACAAAAGGATGTAAAAGGCTTATTTACAGCAGATAAAACCTATAACGTATCTGCATGGGTTAAGTTATCTGACGATACCAGTACCGTTTCACCAGATATAAAACTCACGCTACAAATAGAGCACACTAGCACTGAGTACCTAGAGCTTACACCTGTTACAACAGTTGCAGCAGGCGACTGGGTACAGTTATCAGGTACTTACACACATTCAATTACAACGCAGGAAAGCGCGGCTTTACTTTATGTTGAGTCAAGTGAACTCACTGCAGACTTTTATGTGGATGATGTATCGGTAACCTTGGTCGAATAATAAGTTTAACTAAAAGTAATTAACCCCAGATTAAATAGTCTGTATTTTTATACAGACTATTTTTTTGCGTGTGCTTTAATTGTTTTACTCAAAATGAAGCAAGTTAAGTAGCGTTGCCTATTGTGGTTGTTTGATGACGTTTTAATAAAACGATTGCATATGAAGTTAAGCAAAGTGTAATCAAAGCTGGATATTTTTAAATACTCGGCTTTTTTTAGAAAATTTTCACGAAGAGAAGAAAATGAGAAGTGCCCGACGAGTTCAAAGCATCATGATAAGAAAAAATAACTTAAAGCTTATAACTAGCAATACGTTATAGTACTTTGTACTAATATAAGAATAAATAGCAGGATTTATTTATATCTTAAATGAGATAGATAAGTTCTGTATGAATAGCTATACGAATCATCAAAATTAAGTATCTGTATAGCGTGATATAAATTATTTAAAATGGTTGTATTAACATGGAAAAACCTCGTCTATTTATTGGTTCATCGTCGGAAAGCTATGATGTGGCTAGTGCATGTAATGTTTGTCTTGACCGCAAAGTTGAAGTAACAATTTGGGATAAGATATTTAACTCAGGTGGAGATACTCTTACATCACTTACCGATAAAGCAAAAAATGTTGATTTTGCGCTTTTTATATTTTGCCCTGAAGATCTAACTGTAATGAGAAGTAATCCTAAACCTACAGTCCGAGACAACGTAATATTTGAGTTGGGATTATTTATTGGAGCCTTAGGCAAAGAGCGCTGTTTTATTCTTAAGCCTAGGCATGAAGAGCTTTATATGCCGACGGATTTATTGGGTGTAAACATCAACGACTATGATCCTATTCGCAGAGATAATGATTTAGAATCGGCAGTAAATTCAGCATGTACCAGGTTTTTAAAGCAAATAGATAAGTTAGGTAGTTTCCATAGCCAATTTAAAGACGATCTACGTCAATCAGCTGGTACAACTGAATACAAAAAATCTCTCCCTCAACACGTTGTAACAGAGTCTATGCTCATTATTCTTTGCAACTTACTTTCAACAGCAACAGACAACGACAGTATTTCAGCTTTCAGTTTGTCTAATAGTTCAGAGCCACATAAAAGTACTATAGCTTTAATAAAACTAGAACGAATGCGTTTAATTGAGAAAGTACTTGATTCAGATTTTAATGGTAATGAGTGGTATGGCTATAAATTAACGCAAGATGGGGTTGAATACGTGTTAGAAAATGAAACTAGAATAGATAAACTCTTAACGCCAATTCAACAACCGCAGTACAGACAGTCAACTCCAGAAGTAAAAGATGACGATATTTCGTTTTAATTAAAAAATAGCCTGATCTTATATCAGGCTATTTTTTCCTCTAAAAGCGAAGCGTCTCTTAACCTCTTTGTGCATAATTCACTTAATCTATTTCACTAAAAACTGAAAAAAGCCATCCAAAATTACTTAGCCTGATACCTCACTATCACAAACTTAAGTGGCACATCGCCGTTGTTATAAATGCCGTGTAGGTCATTAGGGGCTGCAAATAAAATATCCCCGGTGAGTGCTGGTTGGCTTTTACCATTAAGTGTCCAGGTGCCTGAGCCCTCAAGAATCATTAAGTATTCTTCATCAGGATGCTGGTGGGCAGGGTGTATTTCGTTATTAGGTTTAATAACCGCGACGCCGGTAATAGCGCCTTTGGTGAGTGATGTATCGCCATAAAAGTAGGTATGAAAATCACCGCCTTCGTAGTGAGTGATGTGCGCGTCTTTTTGGCTCACTATAGATGAGGTAAGTTGCTTGGGTTTATCTGCTGCGCTAACAGGTGATGCAGAAGTTAATGCAGCAGTTAATGCGACCGTTAATGCAAAAATGGCTGCGGCTTTTAGTGATAAGGTGTTTGTTGTGTTTTTCATGTGTGTCCTTGCTAATTTATTTACTAGTTATCTTGCTAGTTAGGTATGCAATTAAGGAATGTGTACTGTGTTATTTTTGTTCAGTCTATTTTAATAAAACGTTGTTGTCAAAAAGACTATATGGTGTTAAGTTTACCTTGCACACTAAAAAACACACAACAGGTACATCATGCATAAAAATAAACTAACGATTGCTATTTTATTAGGAATGTCGAGCCTTGCACTTGGCTGTAATGGCTCAGCAGAGCAAAGTAAACCGACACTAAAAGCACAAAAAGCGCCGGAGCAATTAACGCTTAAAGCGCAATTTAAAGATCATTTTAAAATTGGTACAGCAATTAGCCGCGACCAAGTATTAGGAGCTTTGCCTGAAGATTTAAACGTAGCTAAAGCGCAATTTAATACCTTTACGCCAGAAAATTCTATGAAGTGGGAGCGTATACACCCAGAGCTTGAAACGTATGATTTTGAAGCCGCTGATGCGTTAGTTAAGTACGCACAAGAGAACAACCAAGAGTTAGTTGGGCATACATTAGTGTGGCATTCGCAAACGCCTGATTGGGTTTTTGAAGACGAGCAGGGCGAACCGCTTACCCGCGACGCATTACTTAAGCGTATGCAAAACCATATTAATGCTGTTGCAGGGCGTTATAAAAACCGTATTTTTGCATGGGACGTTGTAAACGAAGCACTTAACGAAGACGGCACACTGCGTGAATCTAAATGGAGCACCATTATTGGTGACGACTTTATAGAATACGCGTTTAAATACGCTAAGCAGGCAGCGCCTAATGCCAAGCTGTATTACAACGACTACAACTTGTATAAGCCAGAAAAAAGAGCCGGTGCAATTGCGCTTATTAAAAATTTACAAAGCAAAGGCATTGAAATAGATGGTATTGGTATGCAAGCGCATTATTCGCTTGATAACCCAGAGCTTTCGTTAATGGAAGACTCTATTGTGGCATACGCAGCAACAGGTATTGATGTAATGATAACCGAGCTTGATATTTCGGTTTTACCGTTCCCTGAAGGTGAAGAACAAGGCGCTGACATTTCGTTAGATATTGCCTTGCAAGAGCGCTTTAATCCATACCCGAATGGTTTACCGAGTGAAGTAAATACCCAGTTGGGCGAGCGTTATAAAGCCGTATTTAACATACTTAAAAAGCATGACGATAAAGTAAGCCGCGTAACATTTTGGGGTATAAGCGATGCAGGCACTTGGCGTAACGATTGGCCAATGCAAGGGCGCACCGATTACCCATTATTAATTGACCGTGAGTTAAAACTTAAAAGCTTTGTAAGCGATTTATAATAGTAAAAAACATTTAATCTCCCGTAAAGGATCGCTTAATAGCGATCCTTTTTTGGTTTTAAGCGCTTAAAATAGCTATTTTTGATAGGTTTATTATTAAGATTTCAAGTTAGTTAAGCAGTAACTAATATGCGTTTGCAAAGGCACTTGTGGTGTTAAATAGCTAAATGGGAAGTGTGGGGTATTTGGGCTGTCGGGGCAAAATTGCGGCTCTAGGCAAATACCGTCATGTGCATTAAAAGGACTTTTTAAATGCTGCCCTGTATACACCTGAATGGCAGGGTAGTTAGAAAGCACACTCAGCATTACCTTTTCATCAGCACTTGTAAGCTCAGCGTGTTGCTTATTGGTTTGCAGGTTAAGTGTTTGTTCGGTTACAAAGTTATGATCGAGTTTATCGGTTTTATTAAGCACTCGCGCATTTGTATAGTCAAAAGGCGTATTGGCTACAGGGGCTATTAAGCCTGTGGGAATTGCGTGCGAATTTATGGGCGTATAATGCGCTGCGGCCAATTTTAATATATGCCCTTGTGCGCTGTTAGTAATGCCATTTAAATTAAAATATGGGTGCGCTGTTGGCCCTGCAATGGTTTTTTTATTACTGGTAATTGTAAATTTAATATCAAGATTACTCTGGTTTTTACTGTTAGTGGTAAAGCTGTACAGCACATTAAATGTGGTTTTACCTGGGTAGCCGTTGTAACCATCGGGTAGGGTAATACTTAAACTTAATGCATTTTTGTGATGATAATCGAGCTGCCAAAACAAGTCGCTTAATGCTTTTTGACCGCCGTGGAGTTGGTTTACTCCTTCGTTTTTATTAAGCGCATAGGCTTTATCATCAATGTGTACTTGTGCGTTACTTAGCCTGTTTGCATAAGGACCGGCTACCGCGCCTAAGTAAAACGTATCGTTTAAATAGTCATTAATATTAGAATAGCCAAGTATAATATTTCGTTTTTTATTATCAACATGGGTAACCCAGCTGGTAAGCCGGGCACCGTAGTTAATAATAGAAATAGTATCGTTTGTTTCATTACTTAGTGTGTATGGAACAAGTGAAGTTGTCATGGTGGTTACTCTTTTAATTGTTCATTCTGGCTTTTTTAATTTCTTCTTTTACGATTGGATACAGATCGTAAGTTGGGTAAAACTCAGTGCTGTAGGCTTTCCAACCATAGCGCTCAATCGATAAATTTACTTTTGGTAATAACGCTGCTGGAAAGCGCAAGGTAACAACTTGGCCTATGCCCATCATTACTTTCCAAGATTCTACCGTTGCACCCTCTGGCGGAAAATGTTTGTAAAAGTTAGCGTTGTTGAGTATTTCTTTTATTTCAGAGAGGCTTTTTGATTGGTCGTGCTTTAAAAAAATCGTTAGCATTAGTTCATCATTTTGAGCGTCATTTGCCCATGCGTTAAAACTAGTGCTTGCACTAAAAAGCATAATTAATAGTAAGTATTTCATCATATTCCTTAAATTTAAAAATGCGCTAAGCATTGGGATACTTAGCGCATTAATTGGATAAAGTTTGGATTATTTAGCGCATTACGCGTACTAAATATATTAAGCGTTGGCTTTAATTAACGCGTGCGCGGTGCTAACTAGGTTTTTGGTTGTAAAGCCAAAGTGCGCTAATAGCACGTTACCTGGCGCCGATTCACCAAAGGTGCTCATACCAATTACTTTGCCTTGTAAGCCAACATATTTAAGCCAGTAATCTTGGTGTGAGGTTTCGATTGCAATGCGCTTTACAACCGAGTTTGGTAATACACTTTGCTTGTAATCGTCTGATTGCAGGTCGAACAATGTGGTGCTTGGCATAGATACCACACGCACGGCAACGCCTTGTGCTGTAAGCTCTTTAGCGGCTTGCATTGCTAAATCAACCTCAGAGCCTGTTGCAATTAAAATAAGCTCAGGCGTTTTACTGCTATCGCTAAGAATGTAGCCGCCTTTTTCTATGTCGTTAATTTGCTGCGCGCTACGTGGCTGGTGGTTTAGCCCTTGGCGACTAAAAATAAGCGCAGTAGGTTGATGCTGATTTTGTATTGCGTTTTTCCACGATACTGCAGTTTCTACTGCATCACATGGGCGCCATGTTACTAGGTTTGGCGTCATACGTAGGTTGGCTAGTTGCTCAATAGGTTGGTGAGTTGGACCGTCTTCACCTTGGCCAATAGAGTCGTGGGTATACACAAATATATTTTGAATACCCATAAGTGCCGACATTCTTACTGCGTTACGGGCGTATTCCATAAACATTAAAAACGTAGCACCGTAATTAATAAAACCACTGTGCAGTGATATGCCATTCATAATGCCGCTCATACCAAACTCGCGCACGCCATAAAACAGGTAATTACCGCTGGCGTCATCTGCGCTTATGCCTTTGGAGCCAGACCACAGCGTTAAGTTAGAACCGGCTAAATCGGCAGAGCCACCCAGTAACTCTGGTAAATGCGGGGCAAAGGCTTCAATGGTGTTTTGCGAGGCTTTTCGGCTGGCAATGTTAGCGGCGTCATTGTTGCACTGTGCAATATAGTTGTTTGCAATAGCTTCAAAGTTGTCAGGCAGGGTGCGTTTAATTACGCGTCGCTCAAATTCTTTAGCAAGCTCTGGGTGGCTTTTGGTGTAGTCGCTAAACAGTTGTTGCCATTGTTTTTGTTTTTTATCACCGCTTTGTTTAGCGTCCCAATGGGCGTAAATATCATCACTGATACTAAATGCTTTATTTGGGAGGTTTAAAAATTTGCGTGCAGCAGTTATTTCGTCATTGCCTAATGGCGAGCCATGGCAGTCGTGCGAGCCTGATTTATTTGGCGAGCCAAAACCAATCACGGTTTTACAACAAAGTAGGGTAGGTTTATCGCTCACTAGTTTGGCTTGTGCAATGGCGCTGGCAATTTGTTCTGGGTCGTGGCCGTCTATATCTTTTATTACATGCCAGCCGTAAGCGTCAAAGCGTTTAGCGGTGTCGTCGGTAAACCAGCCCTCAACGTGTCCGTCGATAGATATACCGTTATCATCCCAAAAAGCAATAAGTTTACCCAGGCCTAATGTGCCTGCAAGCGAACATGCTTCGTGCGATATGCCTTCCATTAAACAGCCATCACCCATAAAACAGTAAGTGTAATGATCAACAATATCAAAACTCTCTTTGTTAAATTGTGCTGCTAGGGCTTTTTCGGCAATAGCCATACCTACG
The DNA here is from genome assembly GCF_015864295.1 of Pseudoalteromonas sp. NZS127_1. Classification (NCBI taxonomy): domain Bacteria; kingdom Pseudomonadati; phylum Pseudomonadota; class Gammaproteobacteria; order Alteromonadales; family Pseudoalteromonadaceae; genus Pseudoalteromonas; species Pseudoalteromonas sp. NZS127_1. The sequence goes on from NZ_JADYXO010000001.1 coordinate 197,345, forward strand.
GCATTTGATAAACCTGCGCCAAGCGGACCTGTGGTTGTTTCAACACCTGGGGTATAACCGTATTCAGGGTGACCTGGGGTTTTTGAATGCATTTGTCTAAATTGTTTAAGCTCGCTAAGTGGTAGTTCGTACCCGCTTAAATGCAATAAAGAATAAATAAGCATAGATCCGTGACCGTTACTGAGTACAAAGCGGTCTCGGTTTGGCCAATTTGGATCGGTTGGATTGTGGTTTAAAAAATCGTTCCACAGTACTTCGGCTATATCGGCCATACCCATAGGTGCGCCCGGATGCCCTGAATTTGCTTGCTGTACCGCATCCATACTGAGTGCGCGAATGGCATTAGCAAAAGGCGCACGAGAAGAAAGCTGAGTCATGTATTACCTCAAATAAAATTAAAAAAGCCCGCACGTAATGTGGCAGGCTTGAGGGAAATTAGTTTAGTAAGTCTTCAACCAATTTAGCCAAAACACGCTGATCTTTGGCAAAGTTACGAATACCTTCACCGAGCTTTTCGCTGGCCATTGGATCTTCGTTGTGCTGCCATAAAAATTGCTCATGGGTGAGTGCGGTTAAGTCACTTTGCGGTGCTTTGGCAATATTTGCAGCGTCAAGCTTAGTAAGCAGTTCACCTTCTTGGCTTTGTAAATCATTGAGCAGTGCGGGCGAGATAGTCAGTAAATCGCAGCCAGCAAGCTCGATTATTTCTTGAATGTTTCTAAAGCTTGCGCCCATTACCACGGTTTTATAATCGTACTTTTTATAGTACTTATAAATACTGGTAACCGACTGCACACCAGGATCTTCGCTTGGGGTGTATTCTTTATTATCGCGGGCTTTGTACCAATCAAGAATACGCCCAACAAACGGAGATATAAGCGTTACGTTAGCTTGTGCGCACGCAATGGCTTGAGCCATCGAAAAAAGCAGTGTTAAGTTACACTTAATGCCTTCTTTTTCTAACTGCTCGGCGGCTTTAATGCCTTCCCACGTTGAAGCAAGTTTAATGAGTACGCGGTCTTTTGAAATACCGGCTTGCTCGTAAAGTGAAATAAGCTTACGCCCTTTGGCAATACTTGCTTGGGTGTCAAACGATAAACGCGCATCTACTTCGCTTGATATACGCCCAGGTATTACTTTTAGTATTTCACAGCCAAAGTTAACAATAAGTTGGTCGCAAATAGCGTCAACGTCATTGCCAGCTTTGCTTATAGCATCACTAATTAAATGTTTATACTGAGGTAATTTTGCAGCTTGTAAAATTAACGAAGGGTTGGTTGTTGCATCAACCGGTTGTAGAGCTTTGATTGACTCTACATCACCACTGTCGGCAACGACCGTGGTTACTTTTTTGAGTTGTTCTAACAAGTTCATAATGATGTACGCCTCGGCTTTAAAACCGAGGCGATGTCCTTATACGTAGCGGTTAACAATATTCTCAAGCAGTTCTTGGCGACCAGAAACTTGCTTAGGATCGATGTTGTTCTCGTGTACTAAGGCTGAAAGGCTCTCAAGTGATTGCTCACCATTTAGAATGCTTTGGCCTAGGTCTTCTTTCCAACCAGCGTAACGTTTTTCAACAAAATCAGTCAGCTCGCCACCTTCAATCATTGCTGCTGCATTGAGTAATGCTTTAGCCATCGTATCCATACCGCCAATGTGACCAATGAATAAGTCATCACGCTCACACGATTGACGACGAAGTTTAGTGTCAAAGTTAAAGCCACCGGTTGTAAAACCACCCATTTTTAAAATTTCGTAAACAACAAGTGTGCACTCAGCTACGTCGTTAGGGAATTGGTCAGTATCCCAACCGTTTTGCATGTCGCCACGGTTAGCATCAATACTACCCATGATGCCTTCTGCGCAAGCAACTGCAATTTCGTGGTGGAAACTATGACCCGCAAGTGTTGCGTGGTTTGCTTCAATGTTTACTTTAATTTCGTCTTGTAAGCCGTGCTTGTATAAAAAGCCTGCAACCGTTGCTGTATCGTAATCGTACTGGTGCTTAGTTGGCTCTTGTGGTTTTGGCTCAATTAATAATGTGCCTTTAAAACCAATTTTTTTCTTGTGCTCTACAACCATTTTCAAAAAGCGTGCATACTGTTCGCTTTCTTGTGCAAGGTCTGTATTTAGTAGTGTGTCGTAACCTTCACGACCACCCCAAAGTACGTAGTTTTCGCCGCCTAAACGATGCGTAATTTCCATTGCATGTTTAACTTGTGCTGCTGCATATGCATACGTATTAGGATTAGGGTTTGTTGCACCACCGGCACAAAAACGCTGATTTGAGAATAAGTTAGCAGTACCCCACAGTAGTTTTACACCTGTACGCTGCATTTCTTTTTCGATAATGTTAGCTATGTGCGTTACGTTATCGTGGCTTTCTTGTAGTGTTTTGCCTTCAGGGGCAATATCAACATCATGAAAACAAAAGTAAGGAACGCCTAATTTTTCATAAAATTCAAAGGCTACTTTTACTTTTTGTTCAGCAAGTTCTAATTGATTCCCTACAGGTTGGATCCAAGGACGATCAAATGTACCTTCACCAAAAATATCAAACCCTGTAGAACAAAAGTTATGCCAGTAACAGGCTGCAAAACGTAAATGTTCTTTCATTGTTTTGCCAAGCACTACTTGGTTTTCGTCGTAGTAACGAAATGCAAATGGGTTTTTAGAGTTTTCACCCTCAAATTTGATTTTTTCAACGTTTGTAAAAAATTGTTCGCTCATAATGTGCTCCATTAATTTTATAATAGTGTATTAAAAGTATGTTTTTACACTTTGGTAAAGTGCTTTGTATGTTGTGTATTGCTGTGCGTAAAAGTCTTGCATGACTGGGTCTGGCTCAATTGTTTGCGTTACTTTGCCGTTAACACACACTTGTTGTGCAGGGAGTTGTGTTACTGCTATTCGGGCAAGCCTTGCTGCGCCAAATGCGGGGCCAACTTCTGAGCCTTCTCGGTAAATTAGGGGGCGGTTGAGTACACTTGCGATGATTTTTCCCCACAGTGGGCTTTTAGCGCCACCACCAATAACGGTTACATCGTCAATTTGTGCGCCAGCATCAAGCAGTACTTGTTGGCCATCGGCAAAAGCAAAAGCAACGCCCTCTAGTACTGCGCGGCCAAGGGCTGCTGCATCGGTATCGCTATCTAAACCAAAAAATACGCCTTTGGCATCGGGGTTATTATGCGGCGTACGCTCGCCAGTTAAATAAGGTAAAAATATCACTGAGCTTGGTTTGCTAAAATCGCATTTACTTACTTGTTCAAGCAATGCGCTTTCGTTTTTAAAACCGGTTAATTTAGTGACCCAGGTTAAACAGCTTGCTGCGCTTAACACCACTGACATTTGGTGCCAGGTGTTTTCAATGCAATGACAAAAAGTATGTACAGCACCTTCTGGGTTAGGCAGGTATTTATCGTTAGCAACAAAGTAAACGCCCGAAGTACCTAATGATAAAAACGCTTGTTTAGGCCTTACTACGCCAACACCGGCAGCGCCTGCGGCATTATCGCCACCACCTGCAACAACAGGCACTTGCTCCATACCCCATTTAGTAGCAACTTGGGCTGTTAATTTTCCAGTAATTTGTGTGCCCTCAAAAAGAGTAGGCATGTGTTGCTCTGTTAAGTCGCAAGCGCGAAGCATTTTTTGCGACCATGCTCTTTTTTCTACGTCTAGCCACAGTGTGCCTGCTGAGTCAGACATGTCTGATGCAAAATCACCGGTCATTAAAAGGCGTAGGTAGTCTTTTGGTAATAATACTTTGGCTACTTTTGCAAAGTTTTCTGGTTCAAACTCTTTTAACCACACCAATTTAGGTGCAGTAAAACCAGGCATTGCTATGTTGCCGGTAATATTACGAGAATTTGGTTCGCGTTTTTCAAGCTCTACACATTGTGCTGCGCTGCGCCCGTCGTTCCATAAAATGGCGGGGCGAATAATACTATTGTTTTTATCAAGCAGTGTTGCGCCATGCATTTGCCCAGAAAGGCCCACAGCCTTTACCGATTTTAGTAATGCAGGGTGAGTATTTTTAAGCTTCTCGATTGCACTACAGGTAGCAAGCCACCAATCTGTAGGGTTTTGCTCAGAAAAAAGGGGGGCCGGGCGTGAAACGCTCAAAGATCCGCTCGCTTGAGCAAGCAATTGGTCTTGCTCGTCTAAAATAATTACTTTTACACCTGAAGTGCCTAAATCGATACCAAGGAACATAAATGTGATGCTTAATGTTGTTTTAGTGTTAGCGCTAACATTAATGATTTGATATTGTTAAGTCAAGCTAGTTTTAAACTATGTTTAACAATTAATTTGCAAGTTTATTGCTTGGTTGTTGGAGTTCACTTAAATTTCTTTTTAAGATCATAAGGAAACACTATGAAAAAAATAAACTGGGGTATCGTTGGTTGTGGCCGAATTGCTACACAATTTTGTGAAGACTTAGCACATACCAATAATGGTGTTGCGTACGCGGTTGCAGCAAGAAATGGAGATGATGCAACCGCTTTTGCGAGCAAGTATGGTGCGGCCAATGCCTACGAAGGGTATCAAGCATTATTTGACGATAAAAACGTTGATGTGGTTTACATTGCGACCCCGCATAACTTTCACTTTAAAAATGCCAGCGATGCTATTAAAGCAGGTAAGCATGTATTGTGTGAAAAGCCCATTACGGTTTCGGCTGAAGAGTGTAAGCAGTTGTCTTTACTGGCTAAAAAGCACGACGTATTTTTAATGGAAGCCATGTGGACGTACTTTTTACCAGCAATACAAAAAGCTAAACAATGGGTAGAAGAAGGACGAATAGGCACTATTAAGCATGTTAAAGCCGACTTTGGCTACCCCGTGCCTTTTAATCCCGACGGGCGTGAATACAACCCCGATTTGGCGGGCGGTTGTTTACTTGATATGGGAATTTATCCGCTAGCTATTGCCAATTACTTTTTAAATAACGACCTGGAAAACTTATACGTAAGAGCAAATATTCGCTACAAAGGCGTAGAGGACGATGTACTTATTACGGCTAATTGTGGCGATGTAATGGTGAGCTTAGCAACGTCATTTCAATGTCGGTTAGGTAATGGCGCGTATATTATTGGCAACAAAGGCTATATAAAAATACCCGATGCATTTAGAGCTTATGAGTGCTCTTTGTATGAGCTTGATGATTTAATTGAGCATTTTGAAGATGGCAGGCAGTCACAAGGTTACAGCTTTGAAGCCCAAGAAGTAGGGCGCTTACTGAGCGAAAATAAACGAGAGAGTGACATTATGAGCCACTCTCAGAGTTTACTTTTACAATCGCAAATGGAGCGTATTAAAGCCCTGTTCTAAAATAGTTTTAAGAGAACTTTAAAAAGCTTTAAAAATTTTTATATCAGCTTTAAATCAACTAATAAACTTAACTGGCGGCGATTTATTCGCCGCTAGGTTCGTCATAATCAAAAAATGAAAAGTGAGCTTCTTTATTTTGCCCCGATAAGTCTTGGCACGCCATACCAACAAAAGCACCGGTAAAACACGGGCGATACCCTTGCGGTGATTGCTGCACGTAATCATCAGATAAAATACTGCCATCAAGCACTGGACCAAACTTTATCCAGCAGCTTTTTTCGGTGGCGTAGTAAAACTGCAGCTGAGCGCCATTAAAATCAGCTTTTAAGTAAACAGGTTTGTTTGTTTTAAGCAAAAGCGGTGCAACAGGCGTGCTTGTTTGGTATTTATCGCAGCTTATTATATTTAAATAACGTGGTGTGGTTTCATCGCCTACATCGCCGCCGCTTATATGCAAATAGTAGTAATGCGCGGTGTTGTAATAACATACTAGCCCCGCCATTTGCTGAAAACTGCTCGGCGCAAAATCAACGCATGTGCTGCTAACAGTATGATGAGCCTGTACACGCCTGGCAATAAAACTTTGCTGATGCAATGAGCTTAAAGACTCTTTTCCCACTAGGGTGAGCGATGCTTTTTGGGCATTTTTATAGACCCAGCTTTTGCACATGGGTATACGCAATGACTGAAAATCAACAGTCAGATCATCGTTACTAAAATTAATATTTGTTGATGGTTGCGGCTGTGGATTTAGCATTAAACCTTCAACGGGTACGTGTATTCTGGGGGCTTTATTTGTGTGTTTGGCATAAGGCCAGCCATCGTCTTTCCAGATTATTTGCTCAATCCCTGTTTCACGCCCTGTAATGCAGCGGCCACGCTCAGTCAGTGGTCTAGATGTTAAAAATACCGTGTACCAATCACCGGCTTGCGTTTGAAAAAAATCTCCATGGCCACATTTTTGTAGCGTATTACTCGGCTCATGAATTGCTGTTATTACGGGGTTGTGCGGGTGTACTTGGTAAGGGCCAAATACGTTTTTAGCACGCGCTACACTAATGCAGTGTTCATACCCAGTGCCACCTTCAGCGGTAATTAAATAGTAGTAAGCGCCGCGTTTTAAAATATGTGGGCCTTCAGTGCAACCAAGTTTTGTGCCTGAAAATATAGGTTTAACATCGCCTATTAATTTATTGGTTTTTAGGCAAAGCTCTTGCATTACTATGCCACCAAATAGTGCGTTGTTGCGGTGATCAACCAGCATGTTTAGCAAATAGCTTTTACCGTTATCATCGTGAAAAATAGACGGATCAAAACCGCTAGAGTTTAAGTAAGTCGCTTGTGACCAGTTACCGGTAATATCAGTGGTTGATACAAAATAGTTTGGTGTGTCTTTCCAAGGACCATCAAAGCTTTTTACATTGGTATATACCAAATAAAAACGGCCATTATTGTAACTAAGTTGCGGTGCCCATACGCCGCAAGAGTCGGGCACTCCTCGCATATCGAGTTGCTCTACGGTGTTAAGTGCTTGGCCTATAACTCGCCAATTTACTAAATCGGTAGAGTGGTGAATTTGCACACCGCCAAACCATTCAAATGTTGAAGTGGCTATGTAGTAGTCGTTATTAACTCTGACAATGTTTGGGTCTGGGTTAAAGCCTCTTAGAATTGGGTTTTGCAGGATGCTCATAATATAGGCCTTTTTAAGTTTTTTATATTATTGGGTGTGAATATTATAAAATTGTTGTTAGCGCTAACATTTTCAGTGTAGTATAAGACTTTGTCAATAAGTAATCATTTAAAACGCGCTGTAAACAATATCAAGCTTTACAATTATGTATAATGAAAATTAAGAAAGTTAATTATAACAATCCACTGATTGTGAGTAGGTAATAACAGTAATGGCCGATCCTAAAAGAGCAAGAATACAAGATGTAGCCGAGCAGGCTGGTGTATCAATGATGACAGTTTCGCGCGTGCTCAACCAAGACAAAAAAGTAAGCGACAAAACCCGCGAAAAAGTAATGGCTGTTGTTGAGCAATTAAATTACAGGCCAAATGTGTCTGCTAGGCGCCTTGCTAGTACTAAGTCATTCTTTTTAGGGCTTTTATACGATAACCCAAGTGACTCTTACATAAGCCAATTTTTATTGGCAGCGCTTAAAAAATGCCGCGCATTGGGCTACCACCTTGTTGTTGACGAAGCGCATACCGATATTGACAAAACAATTGAATCGGTAAAGCAACTTATTGATGTTACACAGGTTGATGGCATGATTTTACTGCCACCTATGTGCGACAACGAACAGGTTTTAGATGTTCTTACTAAAGCAAATATTCCGTTTGTAAGAATAACGCCAGATACAAAATTAAATCGCTCCCCTTATATATGCATGGACGATTACCAAGCAGCGTTTGATGTTACAGAACATTTAATAAATCAAGGGCATAGCAAAATTGCACATATTATTGGCGACACTAAACAAGGTGTTAGCCGTTTGCGTTACCAAGGCTATTTAGATGCGCTGCGCTCTAATAAAATAATAACGCCACCTGAGTATATAGAGCAGGGCAGTTTTACCTATCAATCGGGTATGGAAGCGGCAATAAAATTACTTTCGCTTGATGATAAACCAACGGCTATTTTTGCAGCTAACGATGATATGGCTGCCGCTGTAATCTCAATAGCTCAAAAACAAGGTATTAATATTCCAAGCGAACTGTCGGTTGTTGGCTTTGATGACACGCAACTTGCAACCATAGTTTGGCCAAATATTTCTACGGTAAAACAGCCCATTAATGAAATGGCTGAGCTTGCGATTACTTTACTTGCATCGGGTCAGTATAACGATTTAAGCAATGTAAAAAGCTTAGACTTAAGACATATTTTAGATTTTGAATTAATAGAAAGAGAATCAAGCTCAACCAATAAAAACAACTAAATAAGCGAATACGCACACCCTTTTGAGCTTCAAAATCTATATAAAATAACAACAACACACAATATGGATACTTATGAACGAGAAAGAAAATGTACTTTTAATAGTACTGGTTTGCTTTGTTGCGACCATTGGCGGGTTTTTATTTGGTTTTGACAGCGGCGTAATTAACGGCACTGTTGATGGATTACAAACGGCGTTTGGCTCCAGTAGTGCGGGTACGGGATTTAACGTATCGAGCATGCTAATTGGTTGTGCCATTGGTGCGTTTTGCGCAGGTCGATTGGCTGATAAATTTGGTCGGCGTCCAATTTTACTTTTTGCCGCTGCTTTATTTATTATAAGTGCTTGGGGCTCGGGTGTGTCAGTCACATCGTTTGAATTTGTGATTTATCGCATTTTAGGTGGCTTAGCGGTAGGGGCTGCATCGGTTATGACCCCCGCATATATTAGCGAGATTGCCCCCGCACGATACAGAGGTACGCTCTCTACACTTCAACAAGTGGCTATTATTTTTGGTTTGTTTAGCGCATTTGTGAGTAACTACTTTTTAGCAAATACTGCTGGCGGTTCTACGGCTATATTTTGGCTCGACTTTGAAACATGGCGTTGGATGTTTTGGGTTGAATTATTACCTGCATGCTTGTTTTTAATCGCTTTATTCTTTATCCCCGAAAGCCCTCGATACTTAATTATGGCTGGTAAAAAAGACGCTGCTGCACGGGTGTTATCGTCATTATATGGTGATAAAACTGCCGCTCATAAATTGAATGAAATAGCACAGTCGCTTGCTGACGATAAGCACCAACCTAAATTATCTGATCTTATTGATAAACCTAAAAAACGTTTACGCCCCATTATTTGGATAGGAATTGGCTTAGCGACATTTCAGCAATTAGTAGGCATTAACGTTGTTTTTTACTACGGTGCGGTACTTTGGCAAGCCGCAGGCTTTACTGAATCTGACGCGTTACTCATTAATATAATAAGCGGCTTTGTAAGTATTTTAGCAGTGTTTATTACCATGTATTTTATAGACAAAATTGGCAGAAAACCTTTTTTGTTAACCGGCTCAATTGGTATGACAGTGACGCTTTCGGTTATTGTTTATGCCTTTTTAAATGCAGATATTGGCCCAACCGGTAACTTAGAATTAGGTGAGCAGGGCATAGTTGCTTTAATTGCAGCTAATGCGTACGTGTTCTTTTTTAACCTATCGTGGGGCCCTGTAATGTGGGTTATGTTAGGTGAAATGTTCCCTAACCAAATTCGCGGCTCTGGCCTTGCAGTTACCGGCTTTGCCCAGTGGATAGCTAACTTTTTAATTACTTGGTCGTTCCCAGTAATGCTCACCGGTATTGGTTTAGCAGGTGCGTATGGTTTTTACGCATTTTGCGCGTTTGTTTCAGTTATATTTGTATTTAAGTTTTTACACGAAACCAAAGGCAAAGAGCTTGAACAAATGAAAGGGTAAATATTATTCCTTTAATAAGCGCCAAAACTAAAGCAATAGAACTAGAATAATAGAACTAAAGCAATAGTTTTGGCGTTGTTATACTGCTTCACTCGTTAAGCTTTTTTACTAAACCAACACGTTATAAACTTGCAGTAACTACCTAATTTCTCAATAGTTAAATTATCAATGAATTTAATTAAAGTGTGAGTCGCTTGTTCAATATCACGATTTGCAATAACGTTTAACATCATTTTTCAATTTTTATTATTCCTTATTTAATCTGCTTGCATCGCCGTCGGCCCCTTAATTGTTAATATTTGATGACAAAATATTATTTATTTAATATCTTATTGTCAAAATGACATTAACATCTATAATCATCTGTGCATTGATGGTTAATTATTCAAAAAAACAGCATAAAAAAACTAGATGATATGTGAAATCTGGTTTTGCTGGTTGTGATATTTGAGTTGATTGTTGTACGCAGTGTTTTACGAGTTTATTACAAGTGTTTAGCAAGTAGCTCTACATTCATGTATTTCTAAATAATAAAAAACATGGATCGTAAAGTAATCAAATATTAAAAATAGGATTGTTATGAAAATTAATAAATTATTATTACCGATTTTAGGTATAAGTACATTAACAACAAGTGCTTACGCTCAACAATTGGCAAGTGGTGAATTAGAAGGCGGTACATTACTACCTGGTTATTCTAGTGTTATAGATACTCCTTTTAACGGTGTCGCGGCATTTGCTAACAATGATGGCGTGGAAGTAAATACCCAAGTGAGTGGCATACCGGGGAAATTTCGTTTAGATATTCGTGGTGCAAGTACCGATAACAGCGCTGCCGGTATTAGTGTATACCTTGGCGATAAAAAAGTGGGCGCAACCAGCTTTAGTGGTTCATCTGCTAGCGTATCGAGCATCGATTTTAAATTATCGAGTCAACCCAGTAATACAAAACTTAAGTTTGTTTTAGAATCTGATAATGGTGGCAATGACACCTTTTTAGATTTTTATGAATTACACCGTGTTGGCGACATTCCGGCAGCGCCTGCAGCGCCTACGTTACCAAGCCAAGGAGCATTCGACTCTGGTCAATATCGTAGTATGTTCCAAGAGTTTGGTTATTCTTCGTCAGAAGTAACAGCGCGTTTAAATAAAGTTTATGACCAATTATTCCATTCTACCGATACAGCTAATAAAGCGATTTTCATTCCTACTGGTAATGATATGGCTTACATTTGGGATGTGGGTAATAACGATGTACGCTCCGAAGGTATGTCATACGGTATGATGGCGGCTGTTCAAATGGATCGCCAAGATGACTTTAATAAATTATGGAAATGGGCCAATACTTATTCTTTAAATAAATCAGGCAACAATAAAGGTTATTTTGCATGGAAAGTAAGTACAAGTGGCCAAGTGCAAGATGCTGCGCCGGCGCCTGATGGTGAAGAGTACTTTGTAACAGCACTATTTTTTGCTGCTAACCGATGGGGTAATGGCTCAGGTATTTATAACTATGAAGCACACGCAAACCAAATATTAAAAGACATGGTTGGTAATGGTGAAACACGTTATAACAATCAAGGGCAGTTAGAACAATATACCTTAATTGATAAAGCGAACAAACAAATCGTATTCTCGCCATCTACCCCTACTGACCGTAACTGGACCGACCCTTCATATCATTTACCTGCATTTTATGAATTGTGGGCTCGATGGGCTGATAATAATAATGACTTATGGGCTGAAATGGCGGTTGAAAGTCGTAAATTTTTCAAGACAACTGCAAATTCTAGTACCGGCTTATCACCTGATTATGCCAACTTTGACGGTAGTCCACATGGCAGTTTCCAAAAATGGAAAGAAACTTTTCAATATGATGCATGGCGTACTATTAGCAATGCCGCAATGGATTATTCGTGGTTTAAAAAAGATGAGTGGCAAGTTACGTGGGCAACACGTTTACAATCTTTCTTTAAAGGCAAGGGAATTGATACCTACGCAGGTTTATATAACCTAAATGGTTCATTATATGATCCAAATAATACCGATCATTCACCCGGTTTAGTTGCTATGAACGCGATAGCAAGTTTAGCGTCTAATAAGTCAGATGCTTGGGAGTTTGTTGATGCATTTTGGAATACACCTGTGCCGGAGGGAAAGTATCGTTATTATGACGGAACTCTATATATGTTCGGTATGTTAGCGATGAGTGGTAATTACCGAATCTATTGTCCAAATAACGGCTGTGAAGGTAGCGTAATTGATCCAGGACCTGGAGACGGTGGTAATAATGCACCTGTAGCCAACAACGACTCAGTTTCAACAACCAAAAATACCAATGTATCTAAAAATGTGATTTCAAATGATAGTGATGCAGATGGTGATTCAATCAGTATTACTACTTACTCACAAGCGGGTAATGGCTCTGTTAGCCAAAATGGTAATAGTTTAGTTTATATGCCAAATACTGGATATACCGGTACTGATAGCTTTACCTATGCAATAACCGATGGTACAACAACAAGTAACAACGCAACCGTAACGGTTAGTGTTACTGATGATGGTGGTGGCACTACACCAACAGATCGCCTTTCTATTCCAGGAACTGTTCAAGCTGAAGCGTTTGTACGTGAAAGTGGTACGAAAACTGAAGATACTGGTGATTCAGGTGGTGGTTTAAATGTCGGCTATATTCAAAATGGTGATTATTTAGACTTTGCTGTTAATGTTGCAGAGGCGAGTACTTATACCGTTGAAGCGCGTGTAGCATCTGATTCTAATGGTGGTACATTAACGTATTTACTAAATGGAACAAACAGTATTGGTTCTATTAACGTATCAAACACTGGCGGATGGCAGACCTATCAAACGGTTTCTACAACAGTTGATTTAGCTGCGGGTAATCAAACTATTCGGACTAATTTTACGGGTAGCGGTTACTTATTTAATGTGAATTACTTTAAGTTCATTAAAAATGGTGGTGGTACTACACCTAATCCAGATCCTACACCAGCTCCAAGCAACAGTGTGACTTGTGAATTTGTATTGGGGGATGATTGGGATTCAGGTTTTTCAGGTAATATTAAAGTAACCAATAATGGTGATACTGCTGTATCAGGCAACTGGTCTGTTACCTGGTCATATCCTTCAGGGTACGGTCTTACTAATAGCTGGAATGGAACGGTTACAGGTTCAAATCCATATACAGCAACACCTAATAGCTGGAATAGCACGATACAACCAGGACAATCTATTGAGTTTGGTACACAGAACTCTAAGTCTACGAGTGGTTCAGCAGTTCCAGTAATAAATGTTACGGGCACAATTTGTAATTAAAGAAAGGTTTATTATCTAGTTTGTAATTTGAAAAATATAAGGCGTTAGTAATCAAGTTGCTAACGCCTTTTTAATACTTACCATTAAATCGCTTCACGTTGTTTAACAAACGCATAAATTACTTCTAATATTCAGAGCAAACGCAAACGCAGAAGCAGAGCACAATGTGGAGTGCTTTTTCTTTGGATTTATTATTACTTTGAAGTGGTACAACTGAGTGGGTTTGAACTGCTGGCCATTGGGCCGGGAGATCAAGAGTGGGTAGTGCTTTTTCTTTGGATTTATTATTACTTTGAAGTGGTACGACTGAGTGGATTTGAACTACCGACCTTTGGACCGGGTGATCAAGAGTGGGTAGTGCTTTTTCTTTGGTTTTTTATTACTTTGAAGTGGTACGACTGAGTGGATTCGAACTGCTGGCCATTGGACAGGGTGATCAAGAGTAGGTAGTGCTTTTTCTTAGGTTTTTTTTATTACTTTGAAGTGGTACGACTGAGTGGATTCGAACTGCTGACCGTTGGATCGGGTGATCAAGAGTGGGTGGTACTTTTTCTTTGGTTTTTTTATTACTTTGAATTGGTACGACTGAGTGGATTCGAACTGCTGGCCATTGGACCGGGTGATCAAGAGTGGGTAGTGCTTTTTCTTTGGTTTTTTATTACTTTGAATTGGTAAGACTGAGTGGGTTTGAATCACTGACCTTTGGACCGGATGATTAAGAGTGGGTAGTGCTTTTTCTTAGGTTTTTTCATTACTTTGAATTGGTACGACTGAGTGGATTCGAACCACCGACCCCTACCATGTCAAGGTAGTGCTCTAACCAACTGAGCTACAGTCGTACAATTTTTGAATTCTTAAATAAATTTATTCTGTGATATTAGAATAAATTTTGGTACGACTGAGTGGATTCGAACTACTGACCCTTGGACCGGGTGATCAAGAGTAGGTAGTGCTTTTTCCTTCAGTGATACTTTTTACTTAAATATTGGTACGACTGAGTGGATTCGAACTACTGACCCTTGGACCGGGTGATCAAGAGTAGGTAGTGCTTTTTCCTTCAGTGATACTTTTTACTTAAATATTGGTACGACTGAGTGGATTCGAACTACTGACCCTTGGACCGGGTGATCAAGAGTAGGTAGTGCTTTTTCCTTCAGTGATACTTTTTTCTTAAATTTTGGTACGACTGAGTGGATTCGAACTACTGACCCTTGGACCGGGTGATCAAGAGTAGGTAGTGCTTTTTCCTTCAGTGATACTTTTTTCTTAAATTTTGGTACGACTGAGTGGATTCGAACCACCGACCCCTACCATGTCAAGGTAGTGCTCTAACCAACTGAGCTACAGTCGTATTACTTTATTTAAGTAGGTGTTAATTGCTTAACAACGGCGGCTAATATATAGCGTGGCGGTTGGTGAATCAAGCAAGTTTGTTGTTTTTGAGTTTATTTGCCGTTTTTTTATTCATATTGGGCTTATTTCACACGTTTTATAAAATACTTGCCACCAAACCACATGTTTTTTAGCTGAGCTTTTTAGTAAGTTCAGTAAGTTACTAGTCGAGCCCGTTTTTACTAAGTTATTAATTTGAGGACTTGAGATACTTTCGTTAAACCAAAGCTCGTTATAAAGCGGTTGTAGTACTTCTAAATAACCAGTTAACTGCGCTTGATAGGGCTGAATTTGTTTTAGGTAAAACTTTTGAAATACGTTACTTATAATTTTTGCGTTTTTATTGTTTTTACCCTCAGGGCATAGGGTATTAAAGTTTAGTGTTTTTACAAGCTGTGTGGCGTTGTTGTTTAACACTATCTGTTTACGGGCTGACTGAATTAAAGCTTGGTTAAATTGATATTTATTAAGCTGTTCGAGTGCACTAAAAATAGAATCGCTATTAATTTCACTAAATTCTTTAGCGTTTATTTGCTGCTTAATGAGTACAAGTTGCTTTAGTGCAAATACGGTATCGCTAAAACCAGCGGGTTCAGTAGTAAGCTCGTTTGAAGTGAGTTGCCAGGTACGATTTAGCTCAGGCTCTTTAAATAACATGGTGTTAAAAAAGTGCATTAGGTGTGTTTCTTTGTAGTTTTTGGCTGCGAGTATTTTTGTGTAACTAGGACTATTTTTATCAAGCGTGTTTAAGCAAACCTGCGCACTTTTAATAAAGTTTATTTGATATTTTAACTGCCCAGCAGCGCTGGCGGTTTTTCCTAATTGGTTATTGTGCTCACTTATAAGTACGTTAAGCTTACATTGGCTAATGCCTGCAAGCTCAACAATGCTCAGTGTTAAGTCACTTTGTGCTATTGGGGTAGGCTGCAGTAAGGGGAGTTGCTTGAGTGGCGCAGGCTGTGTTGTATTTACATTAACGGTGCTACTTAAGCGCTCAACATAAGTTGCGTTTACACTACTGGGTGCTTTACTACAGCCGGTAAGTACAAAAACGAACATTACCAGCATTGTAGCTGGTAATATTTTAAGGCTGAGTTTATTAGTTTTGATTAAGTGCATCAATTTTAAGAAATTCATATTTTAGACGTTTTTTTACCGTTAGCATTAATAAAATAGCAGCGACACTAAGACCTACTATTATTCCAACCCAAAAGCCATGAGGCCCCATGGCTGGCACAATTATGTCTGTTCTTGCCAATACGTAACCTAAACAAAAGCCGATTAACCAATACGATATAAACGTAATATACGATATAGGCGTAGTGTATTTTAACCCTCGAAGTATGCCATTGGCTGCAACTTGCAATGCATCCGGTAATTGATAAATACACGCTAAAATCATAATTGATGAAGCCAATGCCATTACGGCAGGGCTGTCGGTATAAAGTTGGCTAATTAAATCACGGCCGAGGAATGTTATGAGTGCTAAAAATAATGCAATCGCAATTGCTAAAATATAGCTAGTAGATACCGCAACTTTAAGTTCGGTCATTTTATTTTGGCCAAATAAATTGCCTATACGAATACTTATAGCGATAGATAAGCTTAACGGCATCATAAATAACAAAGTAGTAACGCTTGCTGCTATTTGATGACCAGAGACTGCAACTGCACCTAAATGCGCGATAAACAGCGGTATACACGCAAATAAAGTAACTTCAAAAAAAGTGGCGAGTGAGATTGGTATCCCTAATTTTGTAATTATACCAATAGTGGTTAGGTTAGGTTTTTTAAATGATGAAAGCAGGCCTTTGGCATCTACCTTTTTACTTGTGTGGCAATAGGTAACTTGTGCTATTGCCATAACAGTTAAAACAATGGCTGTTGCTATACCACACCCTGCGCCGCCATAAGCGGGTAAGCCAAATAAGCCGTTTATAAAAATATAATTTACCGGAATATTTACAGCTAAACCTAGCAGGCTTATATAAAACGCGGGCTTGGTCATACCCATGCCTTCGGTAACGTTTCTGTATACGGTAAAAGTTAAAAAACCAAAAATGCCCCATTTAACAAAGTGAATGTAATCATACGCAAGATTTGCAATTGCTGGGCTGGTGTCTAGTTTAAAAATAATGGTGTCGGCTAAATAGGTAATAGAAAAGCCTACGCAGCATAAAATAGCCGTTAAATAGAGAGCTTGTTGAAAATAATGACTAATACCTTTGCGATCATCGCCACCTGAAAACTGCGCAATA
This sequence comes from Pseudoalteromonas sp. NZS127_1, assembly GCF_015864295.1. Classification (NCBI taxonomy): domain Bacteria; kingdom Pseudomonadati; phylum Pseudomonadota; class Gammaproteobacteria; order Alteromonadales; family Pseudoalteromonadaceae; genus Pseudoalteromonas; species Pseudoalteromonas sp. NZS127_1. The sequence goes on from NZ_JADYXO010000001.1 coordinate 214,087, forward strand.
ATACCAGTAAGCGCTAATAAAATACCTTGAAGGCCAAGTAAAAGAGGGTTCCAAATACCAGTAGCAATAGAAAGTGCGGCCAAGTCGGTAGGGCTTACTTGTCCGGCCATAATTGTGTCGACGACCGACATTAAAATAAGAGTTACTTGCGCTAAAAAAACAGGTAAAGCGAGGGAAAGTAAACGCTTAGCTTCCCAATTACAAAAGGTCATAAAAACAGCTATTTGATAAAACAGGCGGCAATTGTAATCTATTGTGTTTCAAATAAAAATCACAGGAGTGAATGATTTTATGAGTTGATACGTTAAACTAGCACTTTGTAATAATTTAAAGTGATTTTATGTTTACAGGAATAGTGCAAACGCAAGCTACGGTGGTCTCTAAAACTCAAACAGACGGTGTTTTACGCTTAGTTGTATCGGTGAGCGATGAGTACGTTAAGCATTTAGATTTAGGCGCAAGTATTGCTATTAATGGCTGTTGTTTAACCGTTGTGCAAGTTGAGCTAAGTAATCATGATGTGGTGGCGCAAGTGCATTTTGATGTAATTGACGAAACCCTAAAGTTAACTAATTTAGGTTTGCTTGAGCTAGGCAGTTTAGTTAATTATGAGCGCTCTGTTACGTTTGGTACTGAGCTTGGCGGGCATATAGTGTCTGGGCATATTCATTGTACGTCACAAATTTCTCAAATAGTGAAGCTTGAGAATAACTGCAAAATTCAATTAAGCTTACCAAAAGAGTGGCAAAAGTATGTGCTATATAAAGGCTTTGTTGCGGTAAATGGCGCAAGCTTAACCGTAGGCGAAGTTGACGAACAAGGCTTTTGGTTACACCTAATTCCAGAAACGCTCGCCATTACAAACATTGGTGCAGCGCAAGTGGGTGACAAGTTTAATATTGAAGTTGATCAGCAAACTTACACTATTGTAAATACGGTAGAAAACTACTTACGCCATCAGGCTTAAGTTAAAATATTTGTTCGTCGTCACTGTCTACGTGTAGCTCTAATTTATTGTTAGCATGATCTATATGCATATTTAAATGAATTGGGTTACAACAGGCAGTGCATTCCTCAACGTAGTCTTGATCGCCCATGCTTGCGTCTAAGTCTAAATGTATGTGGTGTCCGCAGTGTGGGCAGGCAATTCGTTGTGATAAATAGTTTTTCATAATCACTCCAGTTATAAATAATTAAGTAATTGCGTATATGCTAGCAACTACTTAATGGCTCAAAGCTGAACTCCTTACTTACGGATTAAATATAGTTCTTAATAGCCTATTATGACATTTATTTTACGCATAAAATTGTATTAACTGAGCAGCTTTTCTATATGTTGTTTAGCTTCAGTAAGATAGTGCCCAGCAAATATATTAGCGTGATTTAAAATAGGGTATAACTGGTATATTAACTTACGTTTTTCGTAATTTGGCGATAACGGATAGTGCTGGTTATAGGCGCTATAAAAGTCTTTTGGCAGTGGGGCAAATAATTCACTCATTGCAATATCCACTTCCCGATCACCATAATAACAAGCCGGATTAAATACCGTTGGCTCTGCTTTTAAAAAGCCCATATTTCCTCGCCAAAAATCACCATGTAATAATGAAGGTTCTACTTGGTGACTATGAAGTTGCTCTTTTGTGGCATTAATTAAGCGCTCGGGCTCAACAAAGTTAATGCCTTTTTCAGCGAGTAACTGTAATTGCCAACCTATACGTTCCTCGGCGTAAAATACATCCCACTTTTTATGCCAGCGGTTAGGTTGTATGGTAGTAGCTATGTAGTTGTCTACATCAAAACCAAACATAGCTTGGTCGTGTTTTTGATGCATTTCAGCAAGGCTGCTTCCCATAGTTGCCCACGTGTTGTGGGGTTGTTTATCTAAAACAAGCCACTGTAAAACAATAAATGAAAATTCAATATTAGCGCCGGTTACAATACATTCAGAGACTTTAAAGTGACTATTTTGCGCTAGCAGCCTTAAGCCAATAAATTCACTTTCTAAACGTTCAAGTTCGCTTTTTAGGGCTATTTTAACCAAGTAGTTATGCGTACCATTGGTAACATGAAATAGTTTATCGGTATTTGTACTTTGTAATTGGCGTTTATAGGTGTGTTTAAAGTCAAAATTAATGGCTTGGCTGATGTGCTCATTTACTGTTTTCCACATAACAATTGCTCGCCTTTTAAACAGATACTTAAACTATGGCAAAAAGGTATTAATTTAACAATCTAAACGTTGTAAAATTAACGACTATATTGCATAAAAATTACACTTACTGTAATGGAGTAAAAATGAACAAAAGTTTAATAACCAATTTGCTAGCGGGTTTATGTGTTGTTGTCGGTTTTATGTTTAACCAAGCAATTGTGTTATCTGTTGGTTTATTTGCGCTTTCAGGTGCGGTAACTAATTTATTAGCGATTCATATGTTGTTCGAAAAAGTCCCGTTTTTATATGGCTCAGGCGTTATAGCGCTTAAGTTTGAAAGTTTTAAAATCGCAATTCGTAATTTAATATTAACGGAGTTTTTTTCAGAGCAAAAAATTAATAATTTACTCAATAAAGCGCAGCCAAATATCGATTTTGAGCCAATAATTAGTAATGTTGATTTAAACCCTGCGTTCGACAATTTACTTGTCGTTATTGAAGAGTCACAGTTTGGTAGTATGCTTGGTATGTTTGGTGGCACAGCGGCAATAGAGCCAATGCGTGAAAAGTTTATTGAAAAAATGCAACACTCACTTGGTGAAATTTCTCAAACTGATGACTTTAAAGTATTAGTAAGCCAAACACTTTCACAAGGTAATAGCGCAGAGAGCTTACATAAAACAGTGCTTAAACTAGTTGATGAGCGCCTTGATGAGCTTACTCCTAAAATGGTTAAAGAGATTATTCAAACCATGATCCGCGAGCACTTAGGTTGGCTTGTAGTGTGGGGTGGTGTGTTTGGTGGTTTATTTGGTTTAATTGCAGCGCTTATTTAAGCGCTGTTTTGTGTTAAGTGATATCTGTAAAATAATTAAATTAAATGCTTTTTTGCGGCTGACTTATTTTTTCAGGCTGTTATTATCGCCCCCATAATTTTGTCGTGTTTTTTAGGAGCACCAGTGAGCAAAACGTTAGCCAGTTATTATCAGCAAGCATACGCTTGCGATCAGCAGCATTTTAACCAGTGTTTTTATTGTGGCTGTGAAGCGACAGAGCGCGACCATTGTCCGCCGCTGCATATGCTACAAAGCATTGTTGATTTAGGTGAAGAAGCTGACTTTATATCTATTGCGGCTTGTTATGAGTGCCACGCACTTTTACATAACGAAAGGCTGATGACGATTGATGAGCGCTTTACTAAAATGAAAAAAAAACTTGCCACTAAATATGCAAAACCACTGCGTGTTTATAACATGTGGGAAGAAAACGAACTTGGCGATATGAGCGATGAGTTTGCCCATAGTATTCAAGCGGGTATGAAATTAGGAAAAGAAGCCGCTGAGCGTTTAGCGTTTACTGGTTTTAGCTATGCCACAGAAGATGCCAAAGTAGCAGTACGTGAAAAAACGAAAGAGTTTGATGTAGAAGGCATGATATTTACCGACTTTAAAGAGGCGTTAAATTACTGCATTAATGACTTAAACGTACAAAAAAGTGACTTTTATAAAATATTGGTTGAAGACTACCAAGGTGATTTTAATAAAGCATTAAGTCAGTATCGTCACCGTCATGACAAAGTAACTGCAGCTAAAGATGGTAATACAATTATTAAAGATTTTTCAAAGCTACATAAGCAAAACTCTGATTTTGTAACCCGTACGGTTAAGCACTTTATAAGCAAAGATCCATCGCTTACAACCGAAGGTGCGCTTGAAAAGTTGTATAACAATTATATAAAGAAATAATTACAGAAATTCATCTTAATTAACTGCGTTTTCACCTGTTTTTTTGGCTTTATTCCTTAGCTTTCGCTAAAGTAGCAAAAAAACAGGAGATCCAAACAACATGCAAAAATTTGCACCATCTTTATTAGCAGTTGGCTTAGCTGCTGCACTTGTAGGTTGCCAAGAAAACGGTCCGCAAGACGATAAAATAACAATCAACAAAAATCCTTACCCAAGCACTTATCAGCCCGTAGCTACATCAAGCACACTTATTACAAATGCAACAGTACTTACCGGTACTGGTGAGCGTTTAGAAGATGCTGACGTATTACTTGTTGACGGCAAAGTACAACAAGTTGGTAAAGACTTAACTGCTACTGCTGATATTACAATTGATGCACAAGGCAAATGGGTAACACCGGGTATTATTGACGTGCATTCGCATTTAGGTGCCTACCCAAGCCCGTCGGTTGAGTCGCATCAAGATGGTAACGAAATGACCAGCCCTAACACTGCAGAAGTGTGGGTTGAGCATTCTGTTTGGCCACAAGATCCAGGCTTTAACCGTGCTCGCGAAGGCGGTATTACTTCTCTGCAAATCTTACCAGGCTCAGCTAACTTATTTGGTGGACGCGGTGTTACGCTTAAAAACGTACCTGCACACACTATGCAAGGTATGAAATTTCCTGATGCGCCGTATGGTTTAAAAATGGCGTGTGGTGAAAACCCTAAACGTGTTTATGGTCGTCAAGGTGTATTGCCTTCAACCCGTATGGGTAATATGGCAGGTTATCGTATGGCGTGGGCTGAAGCCGCTGAGTACAAACGTGCATGGGATAAATACGATGCCGATTATGAAGCAGGCTTAAACCCAGAAGCACCAGTACGTGATATTAAACACGATACGCTTCGTGGTGTGCTTGAAGGCGAAGTACGTATTCATAATCATTGTTATAAAGCTGAAGAAATGGCAATGATGATTGACCTGTCAAAAGAATTTAATTACGACGCGGGTACGTTCCATCACGGTGTAGAAGCATATAAAATTGCTGACTTACTTGCTGAGAATGGTTCGTGTGCTGCACTTTGGCCAGACTGGTGGGGCTTTAAAATGGAAGCCTACGACATGGTTCAAGAGAACGTGGCTATTGTTGATGCAGTTAAAAATTCATGTGCGGTTGTTCACTCAGATTCAGATACAACAATTCAGCGCTTAAACCAAGAAGCGGGCAAGGTTATGTACCGCGCTAACGAAAATGGTTTTGATATATCTGAGCAGCACGCTATTAAATGGATCACGGCTAACGCGGCTAAATCACTTGGTATTGATGACAAAACAGGTTCACTAGAAGCGGGTAAGCAGGGCGATGTGGTTATTTGGAATCAAAGCCCATTTAGTGTTTATGCTAAAGCTGAGCAAGTGTTTGTTGATGGTGCAAAAGTTTACGATAGAAACGACAGCGCGTATCAAGCAACAAGTGATTTTATGTTAGGTCAACAATAAGGAGCACCCAGAATGAAAAATTTATCACGTTCGTTTTCGCTTTCTCTGGTTGCTGCAGGATTATTAGCATCTGGTGCTGTAAGTGCACAATCGCTAGCAATTATTAATGCAACATTGCATACGTCATCAGATCAAGGCGTATTAGAAGCGGCAAGCATTGTAATGAAAGATGGTAAAATCACAGCGATTAACCCAACTGAAATTAAAGCCGATCAAATTATTGATGCAAAGGGCCAAATTGTAACTCCGGGCTTTATTGCAAGTATTAATCAACTTGGTTTAGTTGAAGTAAGTGCAGTTGCGGGCTCTCGCGATGCAGGCGAGGAAAAAGCCGGTATTGATTTTGATGTAAGCCTTGCTTACAACGCACATTCGAGCTTAATTCCTTATGCGCGTAAAGGCGGCGTAACACGCGATGTAATTACTCCTCATGGTGGCGATAGTATTTTTTCGGGCCTTGCTAGTATTGTTGATTTAAGTGGTAGTTTTGACAGCAACATGCAAAAACAAGCGGCTTTAATTGTTTACTTAGGTGAGCGTAGTAAAGGTTCTCGTGCTTTTACTTTGCAAACACTTATTAATAAGCTTGATGAGCACAAAACTAAAGCCGGTAAAAAAGCTAAAAAAGATGACGACAAGCCAAGTACTGAAGACAAAGTAATGGCAAAAGTTCTCAGTGGCGAAATGCCATTAGTGGTTGGCGTATCGCGTGCGGCAGATATTATTGAGCTTATTAAAGTAAAAGAGCAATTTGGTATTAACTTAGTACTTAACGGTGCGCAAGACGCTGTTGTAGTTAAAGAGCGCGTTGCTAAAGCAAATATCCCAGTAATTATTAGTGCAATGGATAGCTTACCAGCAAGTTTTGATTCGCTTCATGCGAGTTTAGATAATGCAGGCGTGCTTGAAAAAGCAGGCGTAAAAGTATTATTAACGGTAGGCGGCGATGCAAGCCACAATATTTACCAGCTGCGTTTTGACGCTGGTAATGCAGTATCGTATGGTATGAGCCAAGAAGGCGCGTTAAAAGCGGTTACATCAAACGTTGCTGATGTATTTGGTATTAATGCAGGTAGCCTTGAAGTAGGTAAAGCCGCTGACGTAGTTATGTGGAGTAATGACCCGTTTGAACTCAGCAGCCACGTGAATAAAATGTTTATTAATGGCGTTGAGGTTTCTACACAATCTCGCCAAGATAAACTACGTGACCGTTATACAACTGATTCAAAAATGCCACGGGCTTATACCAAGTAATTAATATACTAAATAATTAAATAAGTTTAATTATTTTAAAGGCCGCTATTTTATAAATAGCGGCCTTTTTTATAAAATTTAGACACAAAAAAGCCGCTTACTTTTACAAGTAAGCGGCTTTTTAATTCAAACTAATATTTATACTAATTTAGCAAGAATATCGTTAAATGTAGTGCTTGGACGCATTGCTTTAAACGCTGCATCGTCATTAGGTAGGAAGTATCCACCTAAATCAACTGCAGGGCCTTGCGCATCGTTAAGTTCACTTACGATTTTATCTTTATTAGACTCAAGGTCGCTAGCGATTTGAGTAAACTGTGCTTTAAGTTCACTGTCGTCATTTTGCTTAGCAAGTTCTTGTGCCCAGAATAAAGATAGGAAGAAATGAGAACCACGGTTATCAATTTCTTTCACTTTACGTGAAGGAGACTTGTTTTCTGCTAAGAAAGTACCTGTTGCTTTATCTAGTGTATCAGCAAGTACTTGTGCCTTGTTGTTACCCGTCGTTACGCTCAAGTGCTCAAGAGAAGCAGCAAGTGCTAAAAATTCACCTAAAGAATCCCAACGTAAGTGGTTTTCTTTTTCGAATTGTTGAACATGCTTAGGTGCAGAACCACCCGCGCCAGTTTCAAATAAGCCACCACCGTTCATAAGTGGAACAATTGAAAGCATTTTAGCACTTGTACCTAGCTCTAAAATTGGGAATAAATCTGTTAGGTAATCACGTAAAACGTTACCTGTTACAGAAATAGTGTCTTTCCCTTCTTTAATACGCGCTAATGAGAACAATGTTGCTTCAAGCGGTGCTAAAATTTGAATATCTAAACCAGCTGTATCGTGATCTGGTAGGTATTTATTTACTTTTTTGATTAGCTCAGCATCGTGTGCGCGGTTTTCGTCTAACCAGAAAATAGCTGGAACGCCCGTTGCGCGTGCACGGCTTACTGCAAGTTTAACCCAATCTTGGATTGGTGCATCTTTAGCCTGACACATGCGCCAAATATCGCCTTGCTCAACACTGTGCTCAAGTAATGTAGTACCGTTTGCATCAACAACACGGATAGAACCATCTGCTTTAGCTTCAAACGTTTTATCGTGTGAACCATATTCTTCAGCTTTTTGAGCCATAAGGCCAACGTTTGGAACGCTACCCATAGTCGTTGGATCAAACGCGCCATTTTCTTTACAAAAATCAATAGTTGCTTGGTAAATACCTGAGTAACAACGATCTGGAATTACAAAGCTTGTGTCTTGTAATTTACCATCGTTATTCCACATTTGACCGCTTGAACGGATTGCAGCAGGCATAGACGCATCGATGATCACGTCACTTGGTACGTGCAGGTTTGTAACACCCTTATCAGAGTCAACCATAGCAATAGCAGGGCGGTTAGCGTAAACAGCTTGAATGTCTGCTTCAATTTCTTCGCGTTTAGCATCGTCTAATGTTTGAATTTTAGAATATACATCGCCTAAACCATTATTTACATCAACACCTAGCTCTTCAAAAAGCTCACCGTGTTTAGCAAAAACATCTTTGTAGAATACTTTTACAGCGTGACCAAAGATGATTGGATCTGATACTTTCATCATTGTCGCTTTCATGTGAAGCGAGAATAAAACACCCTTTTCTTTAGCAGCATCAATTTCTGCAGCTAAGAAAGCTTGAAGCTTAGAAGCGCTGATGCTTGATGCATCAATAACTTCGCCAGCTAAAAGCGGCGTGCTTTGTTTAAGTACTGTCACGTCGCCGTTAGTTGCAACATGTTCAATACGTACATCAGTGGCTGCATCAACAGTGACTGACTTTTCTGAACCAAAGAAGTCGCCTTCGCTCATGCTTGCAACGTAAGACTCTGAATCTTTGCTCCACGCACCCATTGAATGTGGGTTGTTACGTGCATATTCTTTTACAGAACCTGGTGCGCGACGATCTGAGTTACCTTCACGTAGTACTGGGTTTACTGCACTGCCTTTAATTTTGTCGTAAGCAGCTTGAATTGCTTTTTCTTCATCATTTTTAGGTTCAACAGGGTAATCTGGAAGTGCATAACCTTGTGCTTGAAGCTCTTTAATTACAGCGCGAAGCTGTGGTACAGATGCACTGATGTTTGGTAATTTGATGATGTTTGCTTCTGGTGTTTTAGCAAGCTCGCCAAGTTCAGCTAGTGCATCACCAATGCGTTGTTCTGGTGTTAAATAATCAGGGAAGCTAGCAATTACACGACCTGCTAATGAGATATCGCGAGTTTCAACTTCAACACCGGCCGCATTTGTATATGCTTGGATGATCGGTAGCAACGAATAAGTTGCTAGTGCCGGAGCTTCGTCCGTTTTTGTATAGATAATTTTTGATGTCATCATCATTCCTAGATAGTAGACCGATAAGGTCTTATTCAACAATGCAAAGAAAATCATTACTGATGAGTGAGTACATATTATTAAACGAGTTAATGCACACGTACGCTCGTAATGAATAGTTTGTTAGGTGTTGGTACTCAGCGTTGCTCTTTTATAAAAGCAGAATAGTCACACCTGACGAACTGGAATTGTATTTATAGCTAAAAAATTAACTAAAATAAATCAGCCTTTAGCCTAGTACATTATAAGAGGCGACAAGTTGGATTAGTTGCTGCGTTAATACGCAATTTTTAGCACTAAGAGTGTAACAAGCTTAAATAAAAAGGGCTAGAGTTTGAGCATGCCCAATAAGCAGTTAAACAATCAACTCTTAGAACATTGGGGTATATAAAATAAATTCAAGGAAAAGGGTTGAATTTGAATGAAAAGAGGCAATAAATAGGGGAGAAGAGATAAGTTAGTATGCTTAAGGAATTAAGCGAGGATCTTAAAAGGTCACTCGCTTTAGTCGAACAAAACAATAGTCACTCAATAATGTCACCATCTGGGGCAATATTTTTAGCGTGTAGACCTTTAGGTCCTTGTTCTAATTCGAATGTTACATCTTGACCAGCTTTAAGCGTTTTATAACCGTCCATTACAATTGTTGAGTAATGAGCGAAAATATCATTCTCGCAGCCGTCTTCTACGATGAAACCAAAACCTTTAGCGTTGTTGAACCATTTAACTTTACCGCAAGCCATACTTCTACATCCTTCAATAAGTTGACTAATTTAGTTATTCTAAATTGTATTATTTGCTAGACTGACTAAGGTTTAATCAATCTACGTTTGACTGTAGTTTATTTAGCCAACCAGTCAAGTGTTTTGAGTTATTTTTTTAACATTTTATTTATTTTTTATTCAAGTTTGCTTGAGTTACAAAGACAAGACTATATTTAATTATGAGTGGTATGAAAGATTCAGGTGTTATCGACACAGTTCGCGACAGTGAAAAGCAAAAGCTACAGCCGCCGCGAAAATATAAAGTTGTTTTAAATAACGACGACTACACGCCGATGGACTTTGTAATAGAAGTTTTAACGACGTTTTTTAATATGGATAGCGATAGAGCGACCGACGTGATGCTGCAAGTTCATGAAAAAGGTAAGGGTATTTGCGGTGTTTACAGCGCCGATGTAGCCCATACCAAAGCTGAACAAGTTAACCGCTACGCGCGTGATAACGAGCATCCACTGCTTTGTAGTTGTGAGCAGGAATAAATACCAATTTAATGCAATTGGTATAAATACCAATTAGGGTGATCAAACATCCGATTGTTGTGGTATAAATTATTATCTCAGTAAGGGGTTGCCAATGCTAAACAAAGACTTAGAACTCACATTAAATGCCGCGTTTCGTGAAGCGCGCACTCGCCGTCATGAGTTTATGACCGTAGAGCACCTTTTACTTGCGCTGTTAGATAATCCTTCTGCAGGAGAAGCCCTAAACGCGTGTGGTGTTAATATTTCTGGTTTAAAAACAGAATTATTAGAATTTATTGACGAAACAACACCCGTCATTCCAGATTTAGAAGAAGAGCGTGAAACCCAGCCAACACTTGGCTTTCAACGTGTATTACAACGCGCTGTGTTCCATGTGCAATCGTCAGGTAAAAATGAAGTCACTGGCGTAAATGTGCTAGTTGCTATTTTTTCTGAGCAAGAAAGCCAAGCTGTATATTTACTTAAAAAGCACGATGTATCGCGTTTAGACATCGTTAACTTTATTTCGCATGGTATTTCTAAAGCCGATGATGAATTGGGTAACGACAGCGACGATATTCATGATGAAGTGCAAGAAGTTCAAAGCGAAGAAGCAAGCAAGCTAGACAGCTTTACAACAAACTTAAACGTTCAAGCACGTGAGGGTAACATTGACCCACTGATCGGACGCGACAGCGAAGTAGAGCGCACGGTACAAGTATTGTGTCGTCGTAAAAAGAATAACCCATTACTTGTTGGTGAAGCGGGCGTTGGTAAAACAGCCATTGCTGAAGGCTTAGCGTATCGTATTGTTAATAAGCAAGTACCAGAAGTAATTGCAGATGCTGTTGTGTACTCGCTAGATATGGGGGCATTGCTTGCGGGTACTAAATACCGTGGCGACTTTGAAAAGCGTTTTAAAAGCTTACTAAAAGAGCTACAAGCCGAGCCAGGCTCTATTTTATTTATTGATGAAATACATACTATTATTGGTGCCGGCGCGGCGTCTGGTGGTGTTATGGACGCATCAAACTTGCTTAAACCACTGCTTTCTAGTGGTAAGCTACGTTGTATGGGTTCAACAACTTACAACGAGTATAAAAATATTTTTGAGAAAGACCGTGCATTAGTACGTCGCTTCCAAAAAATTGATGTACTTGAGCCAAGTGTTGCCGATACCACTAAAATATTAAATGGTTTAAAAGAGCGTTACGAAGAGCACCATGGTATTCGTTACACTCAAAAAGCATTAAAAGCAGCCGCTGAGCTTAGTGCTAAATATATTAATGAGCGCCACTTGCCAGATAAAGCCATTGATGTGATTGACGAAGCGGGTGCAAGCCAGCGCTTGCAACCGAGTTCTAAACGTAAAAAAACCATTGGCGTGGCAGATATAGAGCTAATTATATCTAAAATGGCACGTATTCCTGCGCAAAGTGTATCGTCAACAGATAAAGAAACACTTAAAAACCTAGACCGTAATCTTAAAATGCTTGTGTTTGGGCAAGATCAATCTATTGATGCGCTTACATCAGCTATTCGTTTATCTCGCTCTGGTTTATCGAGCGAAGAAAAACCAGTGGGGTCGTTCTTATTTGCAGGCCCAACCGGTGTGGGTAAAACAGAAGTAACTAAACAACTAGCTAAGTGTATGGGTGTTGAGTTTATTCGTTTTGATATGTCGGAATATGTAGAGCGCCACGCAATAAGCCGATTAATTGGTGCACCACCAGGGTATGTTGGTTTTGAGCAAGGTGGTTTATTAACAGAAGCTGTTATTAAAAACCCACATGCTGTTGTACTTTTAGATGAGATTGAAAAAGCGCATCCAGACATTTACAACATTTTGCTACAAGTAATGGATCACGGTACGTTAACCGATAATAACGGTCGTAAAGCTGATTTTAGAAACGTAGTGGTTGTAATGACTACCAATGCGGGCGTACAAGAAACTACGCGTAAGTCGATTGGTTTTACAGAGCAAGATCATACGCACGATGCAATGGGTGCAATTAATAAAGTATTTTCACCAGAATTTAGAAACCGTTTAGATAACATCATTTGGTTTAATCACCTTGAACGTGAAGTTATTCTACTGGTGGTTGATAAATTTATTGTGGAACTGCAAGCGCAGCTCGATAAAAAATCGGTTAATCTTGAGCTTACGTCTAAAGCACGTGAGTGGTTGGCAGATAAAGGCTACGATAAAGCAATGGGTGCACGTCCAATGGCACGTGTTATTCAAGAAGAGCTTAAAAAGCAATTAGCTAACGAAATACTGTTTGGTGAACTTGTTGATGGCGGTACGGTTAAAGTATCAGTTAAAGACAAGAAGATTCGCTTTGATTACGAGAGTAATTTAACACCAGCGTAAAACGTTAATTAAATAATCTAGTTAAATAAAATGGCCCGCTACATAATAGCGGGCCATTTTTTTGCCCTTTTTATAGGCAACAAAAAACCCAGCAAAAACTGGGCTTTTTGTTTATTAAATGTAATTGCTAGTCAATGTCTATCAATTACATTTAATAAACGCTTAAAGCTAGTAAAACACTAGCCAAAAACTAAATCTCGTTTACGCACTTACTTAGCGAGCACGGAATACGATACGACCCTTTGATAAATCGTAAGGAGTCATTTCTACCGTTACTTTATCGCCGGTTAAAATACGGATATAGTTTTTGCGCATTTTGCCTGAAATATGAGCCACAACTACGTGACCATTTTCTAGCTCAACTCGGAACATTGTATTTGGTAAAGTATCAAGGACTGTCCCTTGCATTTCGATTACGTCTTCTTTCGCCATGTTTAGCGTAACACCTCTTTAATAGTTAAACGCTGCAGATTTTGCCCAAAATACTCCAATAAGTAAAGGCGCAGGGGCTATATTTGCAAATTAAATAGCCACCCACTCATCATTGAGCTGTTTTTGAGCAGGTAAAAACTGAGTTTTGTACTTCATTTTGTCGCATTCATCAATTTGATAGCCCAAGTACACGTATTGCTTATTTTGCTCTTTAGCAAACTTTAGCTGCTCTAATATCATCACAGAGCCTAAGCTATAATGTTCAAAGTCGGGATCAAAAAAAGTATAGATTGCTGAAATAGCGCTATTCATACAATCAGTTACGGCAACCGCGACTAAAGTATCTTGGTGCCACAGTTCAATAAATGTGATCTTGAGCCAACTACAAAGCAAAAAACTTTGAAACTGTTCTTTTTCAGGAGGATACATACTTCCGTCTTGATGACGCATCGTTATGTACTTGCTATAAAGTGGATAGTACTCAGGTCGCTCTTGCGTTGAATATTTTACCTCAAACTGTATTTTTGCTTTGTTTAGTTTACGTTTTTGCGATTTTGAGGGCATAAAGTCTTGTGCTAATACACGTACAGAACTACATGCGCTGCATATTGGGCAGTGTGGACGGTATATTTGGTTACCACTGCGACGAAACCCTAAGCCCAATAAAGACTCAAATTTGTCGGTGCTGTAGCAACTGGGATCAAGAATAACTAAAAGTTGCTCTTGTCTGTTGGGTAAATAACTACAGTCAAACTCTTGGGTTAAACCAACACGTGCAGGAAGTTGCTCATTCATAGATTGCGTCAAGTTCTTGTGGCTCCCACATAATAGGGTTAACAGTATAGTTATGTGCAGCTTTTAGTTTAGTCAAAAATGTGGAACGGGGGATTACTTGTGCACCTAGAGTCATTAAATAAGGGTTTTCTAACTGGCAATCAATAAAATGTGCATTATGGCGTTTAAGCCAATTTACCAGTGCCCACATAGCAAGCTTAGAGCAATTGGTTTGATGATGAAACATAGACTCGCCACAAAAAACACCATTTTGCATAATGCCGTATAAGCCACCTGCAAGCTCTCCGTTACTCCACACCTCTAAACTATGTGCAATGCCAGCATTGTGTGCATTAACGTAAGCTTCGAGCATGTCAGAGGTGATCCAGGTGCCATCGGTATCAAGGCGTTGATCGCGACAGGCTTCTATCACCTCTTCAAAGGCATTATTAATGGTTACTCTTACAGGGTGCTTTTTTAAATGCTTACGCAGGCTCTTACTTATATGAAAATCATTAAGCTCAAAAATGCCTCGCTCGCTGGGAGACCACCACATAATAGGCTCATCTTCACTAAACCAAGGGAATACTCCGCTTTTGTAGGCATTACTTAGGCGAGGTAAACTCAAATCTCCGCCAATTGCTAACAAGCCATCAGGGGATTCTAATGCGTATTCCGGATTGGGGAATGCTATATCGTTTTCGCTTAATTGGTATAGCTGATTTCTCATACAGTACTTATTTTATAATTGATCTTAAAAGTGTAACTATATTTTAGGCATAAAAAAAGGGCTGAATAATCAGCCCTATAATAATTTATTTAATTGCTTATAAATTATCTAAGAAACGTTCAGCATCAAGGGCAGCCATACAGCCTGTACCCGCAGATGTGATTGCTTGACGGTAAATGTGGTCTGACACATCACCTGCAGCAAAAACGCCTTCTACGCTTGTTTGAGTCGCGTTACCGTGAAGACCAGACTCTACAACTAAGTAGCCATCTTTCATTTCTAGTTGACCAACAAACATATCAGTATTTGGCTTGTGGCCAATAGCAATAAATACGCCTGCTAAATCTAGCTCTTCAGTTGCATCAGAGTGTGCATCTTTAATACGAACGCCGGTTACGCCCATTTGGTCGCCTAATACTTCGTCAAGCGTGCGGTTGTAATGCATTACAACGTTACCGTTTGCTGCTTTTTCAGCAAGGCGATCAGCAAGTATTTTTTCACTGCGGAAACTATCACGACGATGAATAACATGTACTTCGTCAGCAATGTTAGATAAGTAAAGCGCTTCTTCAACCGCTGTATTACCACCACCAACAACCGCTACTTTTTGACCTTTATAGAAAAAGCCGTCACACGTAGCACATGCCGAAACACCACGGCCTTGGAAGTTAGTTTCAGACTCTAGGCCTAAGTATTTAGCAGAAGCACCCGTTGCAATGATTAATGCATCACATGTGTAAGTACCTTGGTCGCCAGTTAGTGTGAAAGGGCGCTTAGATACATCTACTTTATTGATGTGATCGAATATGATTTCAGTTTCAAAGCGCTCAGCGTGCTCTTTCATACGATCCATTAACGCAGGACCTGTTAAACCGTGTGCATCACCAGGCCAGTTTTCAACTTCAGTTGTGGTTGTTAATTGGCCACCTTGTTGAATGCCTGTAATTAAAACAGGGTTTAAATTTGCACGTGCTGCATATACTGCGGCAGTATAACCAGCTGGGCCAGAGCCTAAAATTAGTAGCTTACAATGTTTTGCTTCAGTCATTATTTTTTCCTAAACGTTTAATACGGTCTTTAATGCGCTCGATTCTAAGAAAAACAAGGCAGATGTAAACAAAATCCGTGATTATTTTTTTTATCAAATCGAAAAGCTGTGCAGTATTGTGTACTAGAGCTCTGTGCTTTTACAGTTAAAATGCCTAAGTAGCTCAATAAATAGACTAACAGGCAACAAAACAGCGTTATTTCATGACCCCTTTGATTTTTTTTGTTATGTTTTACCTAATTTTATTTGTCACTGATAGATTATGTGACCTAAGCAAATAGGCAACTATGTTATTTTGGCAGGAAAAACCCGCATTCGGGTTGACTTCAAAAGACGTTAACGTCTTAACCAATGCGCAAGATTACCGAACGCAATTGCTACGCTTGATAGCGAACGCAAAAAAACGAATTTATATTACGGCGTTGTATTTACAAGATGACGAAGCAGGTCGCGAAATTTTAGAAGCGCTGCATCGTGTGTCATTGGCAAACCCGGCACTTGAGGTAAAAGTGCTGGTGGATTTTCATCGTGCGCAACGTGGTTTAATTGGCGCAGATAAATCAGACGGCAACGCAAGCTTATACTGTGACGATTTAGAAAAGTTTAAATCGAATGTACAAGTGTATGGCGTACCTGTAAAAGCTAAAGAGCTTTTTGGTGTACTGCATTTAAAAGGTTTTGTAATTGACGACACATTACTTTACAGCGGTGCAAGCTTAAACAACGTGTACTTGCAATACAACGAGCGCTACAGGCTCGATCGTTACTTTTTAATAACGCAGAGCGAACTGTGTGACTCAGTGGTTGATTTTATTGAAACAAAGCTGCTTAGTTCAGTGGCTGTGCCGCGTATAGACACGCGACCGCTTAAGCGTTTGCACGACTTTAAGCTTGATCAAAAGCAGTTAATGCGCGATTTAAAAGTCGCAAGTTATAACGCAGCAGAGCAGCTAAATACGCAAGCATTAGGTATTCGCTTATTTTTAGGGCTTGGGCGTCGCAATAACGAGTTAAATCGTTTAATAAAAGCGTTATTTGATACAACAGAGCAAGAACTTGTATTGTATACGCCATACTTTAATTTTCCGGCACCGCTTATGCGATCACTGCGCCGATTATTAAAGCAAGGCAAGCAAGTGACTATTGTTGTAGGCGATAAAACAGCAAATGACTTTTATTTACCGCCAAGCGAGCCGTTTAGTAAAATAGGGGCATTACCTTATTTATACGAAACTATTTTGCATAAGTTTGTAAAAACACAAAAGCGCCATATCGATAACGGTAATTTAAATGTGTATCTGTGGAAAGATGAAAGCAATTCGTTTCATTTAAAAGGTATTTGTTCAGATAGAACAAAACATTTACTGAGCGGGCATAACTTAAATCCGCGTGCATGGGGTCTTGATATTGAAAACGGTATTTTAATAGAAGATCCAGAGCAAACAATTATGGATGCTATTGATAACGAAAAGCAGGAAATTTTACAACACTGCCGACGTTTAACAGGCCCAGATGATTTAGAAACGATGGATGATTACCCGCAGCCAGTTAAAAAACTACTTGGCCAAGCTAAGCGCGTAAAAGTAGATTTTATAATTAAGCGTTTTATCTAAATAAGTTTATATAAATCTGAAATTTAAATACAAAAAAAGCAGCTAATTAGCTGCTTTTTTTATGGGTTGTAGTTAGGTAGCTACATTACTTAATACCAACCTAACTACAAAACGCTAAATTATGCGTTTTCTACCGCTGTGCGTGGGTCAACATATTCCATGTTGAACGCTTCTGCTACTTCTTTGTAAGTTACTTGGCCTTTAATTACGTTTAAGCCTTTTAAGAAGTGAGCGTCATCTAGTAGCGCCTTTTTATAACCTTTGTTTGCAAGGTTAATGATGAAAGGCAATGTTGCATTGTTAAGTGCAAACGTAGATGTGCGTGGAACAGCACCTGGCATGTTAGCAACACAGTAGTGAACAACTTCATCAACGATGAAAGTAGGATCAGCATGCGTAGTTGCTTTAGAAGTAGCAATACAGCCACCTTGGTCGATTGCAACGTCAACAATTGCAGAACCAGGTTTCATTGCTTTAATGTGCTCAGCAGTTACTAGTTTAGGTGCAGCTGCACCTGGGATTAGTACGCCACCAATTACTAAATCAGCTTCTAGTACGTGTTTTTCTAGAGCATCAGCAGTTGAGTAAATAGCTTTAACTTTATTACCAAATTGCGCGTCTAGTGCACGTAATACGTCGATGTTACGGTCAAGAACGACAACTTCAGCACCAAGACCAACAGCCATTTGCGCTGCACTACGACCAACCATGCCGCCGCCAATGATAACAACTTTAGCTGCTTCAACGCCTGGTACGCCACCTAGTAGCATGCCACGACCGTGGTTAGATTTTTCTAGCGCTTGTGCACCAGCTTGAATAGACATACGACCAGCAACTTCGCTCATAGGAGCAAGAAGTGGTAAACCACCGCGAGAGTCAGTTACAGTTTCGTATGCAATACAAATAGCTTTGCTTTTTACAAGGTCTTCAGTTTGTGGAAGATCAGGTGCAAGGTGTAAGTAAGTGAAAAGAATTTGGTCTTCACGTAACATTGCACGTTCAACAGCTTGTGGCTCTTTTACTTTTACAATCATGTCAGCTTTAGCGAAAACGTCAGCAGCAGTTGCTAAAATCTCAGCACCCGCTAGCGTGTAATCTTCGTTAGTAAAACCAATACCCATGCCTGCATCAGTTTCTACAATCACTTGATGACCGTGGTTTACTAATTCACGAACACTCGCAGGAACCATACCTACACGGTATTCATGGTTTTTAATTTCTTTAGGAACACCAATAATCATATCATTTGCCTTATTAAGAACGGATTAACATTTTTCACTATTATATTCATCATAAGCCCGTGTGTCTCACCTTTTTTAAAGTCAAATCTAGTGTTATCATCTATATAACAAAAATAAACAGCACAAAAAACTAGTTGGTACTATGCATCAGTTATTAGATAGAATTGACCGTAAAATTTTAATGGAATTACAGCACGATGGACGCTTGTCAAATGTTGAACTGGCCAGACGAGTTGGCCTAAGCGCCACGCCCTGTCTGGAGCGAGTGAAAAAGCTAGAACGAGAAGGCTACATACTTGGCTATAAAGCAGTGGTCGATCCAGCTAAGCTTGGGCAAGGTTTATCGGTGTATGTAGAAGTAACAATTACTAAAACATCTCCCGACGTATTTGATGAGTTTAGTGCGGCCGTTAAAAAGCACGAAGAAATTATCGAATGTCATTTAGTATCGGGTAATTTTGATTTTTTACTTAAAACGCGCGTAAATGATATGTCAGAATACCGTGGTGTATTAGGTGACATATTATTAAAATTGCCTAACGTTAGTGAAAGCCGAACTTATGTAGTAATGGAAGAAGTAAAAGGTGAAGAAGGCGTAATTATTCGTCCTTATATTACTTAAGGTTATTTATATTAGCTGCGTCATTTGCTTATGTAAGCTCAAATTATAAAAACTTGTTCATAATCAGGCCATCAAGGTTAAGATAAAGTGCAACAAATTGCATTTCCTGCTAAGGTATTTCACTGCTAAGTAAGTGTGAATAAAAATAGAATAATAAAGAGGAATAGGGAACTATGCGCCTAAACGGTGTGCAAAGACTATTAGAAACTGGGCTGATTATCAGCACCTTTACGGCAATATTTATTTTATGTGCCTTGATCAGCTTTGATCCAGCAGATGCTGCATGGTCGCAAACTAGTTTTAGCGAAGTAAGCAATATCACAGGAGCAGCCGGTGCATGGATAGCCGACATTTTATTACTCACCTTTGGTTGGTTGGCTTACTTAGTGCCAGCGGCCATTCAGCTATTTGGCTACTTGCTATTTAAACAACCTCACCGCATTTTACAGCTTGATTACACCACCTTAGCGCTGCGTGTTATTGGTTTTGCTTTGTTTATCACCTCAGCTACCGCTATTAGTAGTATCAATTTTGACGATATTTATAACTTTTCCTCTGGTGGGGTAGTGGGCGATGTTATTGCATCAGCCATGATGCCTGCGTTTAACTTTACCGGCACCTCTATATTATTGCTGTGTTTCTTTTTTGCCGGGCTTACCTTATTAACGGGTGTATCGTGGGTTGATTTTGTAGATTACCTTGGCGATTTAATGGTTAGGTTTTATCGCTTTATAGTATCGTACGCAAAAGGTTGGATGCACCGAGAACACGCTGCGGGCAAAGCAAATAATAACGATGAAGCTGACGCTCACTTTGAAGACGATATTCATGAGCAAATAGAGCTACCTACATCAGCTAAAAAAGCAGATAAACAAAAAGCAATTAATAAACCGCAAACGCCATTTAGCGAGCCACAAATTAGTGACGACTTTATGCCGTTTGATGAGCTTGACGACATACTCGATCAAGAGATTGGCTTTAGCGCCATAGACGACGAGCCAATGGATACAGAAGCTGCATTAAATGCACTCGATCAGAGCCCCGTTATAGAGCCAGAAAAACCAGTTACAACGGTTGTATCGCCAGCTAGGCCAATGCCTAAACCAAAACCTGCGTATCAACCGCCGCCAACGGCTAAAGAAAAGTTTGAGCAATTACTCACGCAAGAGCCACCACCGGGGCCATTACCGTCGCTTGATTTACTCGACAGACCGGATAAAGCTAAAAACCCAATTTCGCAAGAAGAGCTCGATACAGTATCGCGCTTAGTAGAGACAAAACTACTCGACTTTAACGTTCAAGCTAAAGTTGTTGCTGTATACCCAGGGCCAGTTGTTACACGTTTTGAGCTAGATTTAGCACCCGGTATTAAAGTATCTAAAATTACAGGCTTAGCTAAAGATTTAGCGCGTTCGCTTTCGGCAATTAGTGTACGTGTTGTAGAAGTTATACCAGGTAAAACGTATGTAGGTATTGAGCTTCCTAACAAACACCGTGAAATAGTACGTTTGTCAGAAGTAATAAACGCCCCAAAATTTGAACAAAACCCTTCGCCACTTACTATGGTGTTAGGTAAAGACATTGCCGGTCAGCCTGTATGTGCCGACCTTGGTAAAATGCCACACTTATTAGTAGCAGGTACAACCGGTTCAGGTAAATCAGTGGGCGTTAATGTCATGATAGTAAGCTTACTGTACAAATCGGGTCCTGACGATGTACGTATGATCATGATTGACCCTAAAATGCTTGAGCTTTCAGTATACGAAGGTATTCCGCACTTGTTGTGTGAAGTAGTGACCGACATGAAAGAAGCCGCTAACGCACTGCGTTGGTGTGTAGGCGAAATGGAACGCCGTTATAAATTAATGTCAGCATTAGGTGTACGTAACTTAAAAGGTTACAACCAAAAAGTGCTTGAAGCCAAAGAAGCGGGTTACCCAATTCTTGATCCATTATTTAAAGACACAGATGGCATGAAAGAAGGCCCGGACGAACTAGGTAAATTACCAAGTATTGTTGTAGTAATTGACGAATTTGCCGACATGATGATGATTGTTGGTAAAAAAGTAGAAGAGCTGATTGCCCGCATAGCCCAAAAAGCACGTGCGGCTGGTATTCACTTAATACTGGCAACTCAGCGCCCATCGGTTGATGTAATTACAGGTTTAATTAAAGCAAATATACCAACACGTATGGCATTTCAGGTATCGAGCAAAATAGACTCACGTACCATACTTGATCAACAAGGCGCCGAAAACCTGCTGGGTATGGGTGACATGCTTTATTTACCACCAGGTACTAGCGTACCAGAGCGTGTGCATGGCGCGTTTGTAGACGACCATGAAGTACATGCCGTAGTAAACGATTGGAAAGCGCGTGCAAAACCAAATTACGTTGATGAAATACTCAATGGCGATGCAAGCGAGGATATTTTATTACCAGGTGAAGCAAGCGAAAATGCAGACGAAGAAAACGATCCATTATACGACGAAGCCGTGTCGTTTGTAATCGAAACCGGCAAAGTATCGGTGTCGTCAGTACAACGTAAACTACGTGTTGGTTATAACCGAGCAGCACGCTTAGTAGAACAAATGGAAACATCGGGTATCGTGAGTTCACCAGGTCATAACGGCGCTCGCGATGTATTAGTACCTAATGGAGCAAATTTATGAAAAAAGTTAACGCCTTATTATTAGTGTTAGGCAGCGTACTTGCCGCACCAAGCTTTGCTGACGACAGCCAAGCATTACAAGACAGACTTGCCACTTTAAAAAGCTTTAAAGCGCAATTTGCACAAAAAGTAACAGACAAAGAAGGCCAAGCAGTAATGCAAGGCGAGGGCACAATAGCGCTCCAACAGCCTATGATGATTCGCTGGCAGCAAACTAATCCAGACGATACATTATTTGTATCAAACGGTGATAAAACCTATTACTTCGACAGTTTTGCTGAGCAAGTAACGATTATGAAAACCAGCAGCCTAATTGATTCAACACCATTTGTGTTACTTACATCAAAAGACCCAGCACAATGGGAGAAATACAGCGTACTTGCAACAAATACAGGCTTTAGCGTAACACCAAATAAAGGCGTAGAAAGCCAAGTAGAACAACTTGATATAGCGTTTGCAGATAACGAACAAGGCCTTGCTAAACTAGTAGTTACTGACAACTCAGGGCAGCTATCGTCATTTACGTTCAGCGATGCCCAAGTTAATACACAGCTTGATAAGAGCACTTTTGAATTTACGCCTCCTGAAGGTGTTGAAATAGACGATCAGAGTAACGGTGAGTAATTTAGGATTTAATTTTGGGCCCGATGTACGCCCACTCGCCGCGCGTATGCGCCCTACAACGCTTGACGAGTACATTGGCCAACAGCATTTATTAAGTGCTGACAAACCACTGCATCAAGCCATTGTAGCGGGGCGCTGCCATAGTTTAATTTTGTGGGGCCCGCCGGGTGTAGGTAAAACAACACTAGCGCAAATAATTGCCAACCATGCAGATGCCTCACTTATTCAAATGTCGGCGGTAACCGCAGGCGTAAAAGATATACGTGACAGTGTAACGCAAGCGCGCGATAACTTAGAAAGCCGCGGCCAACGCACCCTTATGTTTGTTGACGAGGTACACCGATTTAATAAATCTCAGCAAGATGCGTTTTTACCGCACATAGAAGACGGCACCTTTATATTTGTAGGTGCAACCACCGAAAACCCCTCGTTTGCCCTTAACAACGCTATATTGTCGCGTGCGCGAGTGTATGTTTTAAAGTCGCTTGCCGATGCCGATTTATACACTGTAATAGAGCGCGCACTTAAACAAGACGAGCAGCTAAGCCAAAAACACATCACTATTGCCGACAACGCTAAAAAGGCACTGTGCCAAGCAAGTGGCGGCGATGCGCGTAAAGTACTTAATTTACTTGAACAAGCAGTTGATTTAACTACCGAGCAAAACGGTCAATACAACGTAGATGAGCACGTACTTAGCCAAGTGTTACCTACTCATTTAGCTAAATACGATAAAGGCGGCGATGAGTTTTACGATTTAATCTCAGCCTTTCATAAATCAGTACGTGGCAGCTCTCCTGATGGTGCATTGTATTGGTATTGTCGAATTTTAGCTGGTGGCGGTGACCCTCTATACGTAGCAAGGCGATTACTTGCTATTGCCACAGAAGACATTGGTAACGCCGATCCGCGCGCAATGGAAGTGGCGTTAAACGCATGGGATATATTTCAGCGAGTAGGCCCTGGCGAAGGTGAGCGTGCTATTGCACAAGCCACATTGTATTTAGCCAGCGCCCCCAAAAGTAATGCGGTGTATATGGCGTTTAATCAAGCCAAGCAGGATGCTCAAAACGAGCCAAGTTACCCTGTGCCAGAGCATTTACGCAATGCGCCAACCAACTTAATGAAAGACCTAGGTTACGGCGCCGAGTACCGCTATGCGCATAACGAAGAAGGCGCATTTGCCGCAGGTGAAAAGTACTTACCGCCAGAAATGGAAGGTAAAGAATATTACTTACCGAGCGATCGCGGGCTTGAGCAAAAAATTAAACAAAAACTCGACTACCTAAAAGAGCGCGATGCGCAAAGCCCACTTAAACGGTACGAAAATGATTAAACTTTACATGATGATTGCACTTGGCGGAGCCTCAGGTGCGTGTTTACGGTTTTTTATTAGCGAAAGCATGCTAAAACTCCTCGGTAGGGGATTCCCTTTTGGCACGTTGACGGTTAATATTCTGGGTTCATTGTTAATGGGCATTTTGTACGGTTTGATAGATAAAGAAATTATCACCGCTAGCCCCGCCAAAACCCTTATCGGGATTGGCTTTTTAGGTGCATTAACCACCTTTTCAACATTCTCAATGGACTCGTTGTTGTTATTACAACAAGGTCACTTTATTAAAATGGCCCTCAATATCATCTTAAACGTGATGGTGTGTATTTTTATGGCTTGGCTGGGCCTTCAGCTAGTAATGCAAAAAGGTTAAAAAACTAACATGTTAGATTCTAAATTTTTACGTCAAGACATCGAACAAACTGCAGCACGTTTAGCGGCGCGCGGTTACGAACTCGATGTAGCGACGGTAACGGCACTTGAAGAAAAACGCAAAACATTACAAGTAAAAACGCAAGAACTTCAAAGTCAACGTAATGCAAGCGCAAAAGCAATTGGTCAAGCCAAAGCTAAAGGCGAAGACGCACAGCCACTACTTGATGCAGTGGCTAACTTAGGCAGTGAGCTTGACGCCGCTAAAACTGAGCAAGATGAAGTATTAGCCGCAATTAACGACATTGCTTTAGCAATCCCAAACTTGCCAGACGAGTCGGTACCTGCGGGCAAAGACGAAGACGACAACGTTGAAATTTTAACGTGGGGCACGCCTAAAAAATTCGATTTTGAAGTTAAAGACCACGTAGATGTAGGGCAAGACCTAAACGGTTTAGACTTTGAAATGGGCGTTAAAATTAGTGGCGCACGCTTTACCGTAATGCGCGGCCAAGTTGCGCGTATGCACCGTGCACTAACGCAATTTATGCTAGATACACACGCAGACAAAAACGGCTATACAGAAATGTACGTACCGTACTTAGTAAATAGCGCAAGCCTTTATGGCACAAGCCAATTACCTAAGTTTGCGGGTGATTTGTTCCACACATTAGGCCTTGTAAACGATGATGGTGAACAACAAGCCGGCTTTAGCTTAATTCCTACTGCTGAAGTACCGCTTACAAACAGTGCACGCGACGAAATTTACGACGAAAGCGATTTACCAATTCGTTTAGTTGCCCACACTCCATGTTTTAGAAGTGAAGCAGGCAGCTATGGCCGCGATACACGTGGCTTAATTCGTCAGCATCAGTTTGATAAAGTTGAACTAGTACAACTTGTAAAACCAGAAGACTCAATGGCAACGCTTGAAGAGTTAACAGGTCACGCAGAGCAAATACTACAAGCGCTAGAGCTTCCGTACCGTAAAGTAATTTTATGTATGGGCGACATGGGCTTTGGCTCAGCTAAAACATACGATTTAGAAGTATGGTTACCTGCGCAAGACACATACCGCGAAATTTCATCATGTTCAAACATGGCTGACTTTCAGGCACGTCGTATGCAAGCACGTTTTCGCCGTGAAGGTGTTAAAAAGCCAGAGTTACTACATACACTAAATGGCTCAGGCTTAGCCGTTGGCCGTACACTAGTAGCCATACTAGAAAACTACCAACAAGCCGATGGCACAGTAGTAGTACCAGAAGTATTACGCCCGTACATGGGTGGACTTGAAGTAATTGCTAAGCAATAAAATCAAGTTTAAGTTAAGCACGCTTTAAGCTTGTAAATCTTAATACGAAAGCCGCTGTTTGTAATGAACAGCGGCTTTTTTGTTTTAGGTTAAAGGTAAAAACTCAAAGAAAAAATTCAAGTTTTCTTATTAATAATATCGCTTACACCTATTTTTATAGCTCATTACTTTTTTGTCCGATATTACTGATCTCTACCATTTTGGGTTATTTCTACATCAAGGAAACTTAAATATCGGCTAACTAGTTGTTTACAAGTCCTTATTAGCTGGTTAAATTAGAACCTTTTGTAATATTTGGACATTTGTCGGTTTATAAAGCGACAAATGTCGGATACAAAGTTGTTAACTTTACAAGGATTACCGATGCTTTATCACTACACTAGCCTAGATGGGTTACTTGGAATTGTTAATGGTAATAGTGTTTGGGCTAGTCACTGTAAATATTTGAACGATTCATTAGAATATATTCATGCACTCGAATTTCCTGTTTCATTATCAAACAATATTTATATGGATGATGATTATTTATCTCCATTCGGCTTCTCTATCCGTAAAGCTTTAGATGAAATGGTTCATAACAATGTTTATGTTTCATCTTTCAGTGAAAAACCTGACTTATTAAGTCAGTGGCGAGGATATTGTCCACCTGGACGAGGTGTTTGCATTGGTTTTAAACGCGATGTTTTAGAAAAATACTGTCATGAAAATGAATTGAATTTGTATAAATGTGTATATAGCGAAGTTGAGCAAAGGCAAAAAATGAAAAAGTTAATCGACCAATGTGAAGTCGAATTCCCAATGCCTACTGTTACTAGAGCTGAATATGATAAATTTGAAAGTAAAGATAGAGTCAATCATGAAATAGATTATCATCAATACGTTATAAAAGGTGCTGGGAAAAATCAAGCAGATAAAGCATTAAGTAATCTATGTAATTCAATAGCTAAGCTAGCACCTCTGTTTAAAGATAGTGGCTTTCATGAAGAGTCTGAGTGGCGGATTATTGCTGAAAATCCTACTTCTGATATTCAATTTAGATCAGGTATTAGCCATTTGATTCCTTATATCACTTTACCTATTTTAAGTTTCTCAAAGGATGCTATTGGAGAAGTAATTATTGGACCTAATGCAAGCTCACATAGTTGTATTAGCTCTGTTTCAATGTTGTTAGAATCTAATGGGCTTAAAGACGTAAACGTTAGGCGCTCAAAAATACCATTTAAGAGCTGGTAAAGTTAACAAGGCGTTTAAACGGAACTAAAACAGTTGGTTAGGTTTCGTTCCTCAACATTATAACCAACAATTTTAGTCCGCTTAACGCGGCGTTGTGGCTGTAGAATTACTCATTTTTAAGAAAAACAGCCTGTTTTATGGGTTCCAAATGCATTACCTAATGCTTTAAAAATGCTTAGAGTTAATTATAGGAGCTCGTTTTTTAATTGAATTTGGCTGTTGGAGTTATTCTACAGTCTCGTTACACGTTTCATCAATATTGAGGTTTGAGTGCTAGATAGAAAGACTGCTGCTGATATATACCTTGGTATTCTTGTTGAGTGGGAAAGAACTTATAAAGACTTGCCACAAATAGGTAATTTTGATATCCGGAGTAAAGAATTTTTAGCGTTTAAACGAACAAATTCTTTAGAGGTGTTATCGTACGAGAATGCAACATTATCTGATGAAGCTATATCGTCAAGAACTGAGCTTCACTCTCAACCAAAGCAAATTGTTTTGTTTCAGAAAGGTTCAAATAGTAGAGCTAGAGGTTTGTTTAAACACATAAGAAATTCGATTGCTCATAGTCATGTTGAAAGAGTGAAAATAAAGAACAAATGGTTCATTTGTTTCAGTGCGAAAAATGATAAAGGAAAGCAAGTTCTTCATGCTCAGTTAATGCAAAGCAAGTTAACTCCTTTTATTTCAGCATTAAAATCTACAGTAAAAAGCGTGTAACAAGCACATCTAATGGACGCCGCAAGCGGCGCCCCTAATGTGGGCGTTAGTGTATTTCATATGAAACTTTCGATATTTATTTTTACTATTTTAACCTTGATTGGATGTGGATGTGGATGTGGATGTGGATGTGGATGTGGAAGTGTGAAAAATCTACCTAAAGGGAATGAGGTATTGATTGCTTTGGAAGCACTCAAAGAAACACCTAAATTTAGAGAAGATTTATCCCAGTTTTATCCTGGTGCCCCGAATGAAGAAATCCGAGTTGAAGTCGAACAAATTCTAAATGCGGCACTCTCTGATTTAATGGCAATTTCTGATAAGGATACTTCCGAGAAAGAGTTCTGGGGTATTCTAGAGTCTGCGGCACGTAAGTTAGCCCTGATGGACTCAGAAGAGATGGACCGAGGACTCGCTTATATGGAAAGTATAATGGATATTTACAATATCGAGAGTTCTGAAGGAAGACTGAACCAATGGAGATATGGCTTTGATCCCCAATAGCTACACTAACAAACACCTGCATCGGACAAATTTAAGTTTTCACCTTTTGTGCAAAAATACGCACAAAAGCCGCCAACTAAAAAAATTAACAGTGACACCCAACCTAAATTTTGCACTTTTTGAAGTTAGAGGCTAGCCTTTGTTTAGTGTAAAAAGTGAGCAAAAATTAACAGTGACACCCAACCTAAATTTTGCACTTTTTGAAGTTAGAGGCTAGCCTTTGTTTAGTGTAAAAAGTGAGCAAAAATTAACAGTGACACCCAACCTAAATTTTGCACTTTTTGAAGTTAGAGGCTAGCCTTTGTTTAGTGTAAAAAGTGAGCAAAAATTAACAGTGACACCCAACCTAAATTTTGCACTTTTTGAAGTTAGAGGCTAGCCTTTGTTTAGTGTAAAAAGTGAGCTGGGTGTCTTATGGCAATCGCAAGAAAGCGTCAAGTAAGTTTGGTTGATACAAAATACTACCACTGCATATCACGATGTGTTCGGCGTGCTTTCCTGTGCGGTGAAGACCGTTTTACAGGCCAATCTTTTGAGCATCGCAGAGGTTGGGTTGAAGATAGGCTGCTTGAGTTAGCCAAGGTATTTTGTATTGATGTATGTGCTTATGCCGTAATGAGTAACCATACCCACTTAGTGTTGTACGTTGATGATAAAAAAGCGAATAGGTTAAATGATAAAGCGATTGTTATTCGTTGGCATAAACTGTGTAAAGGCACATTGCTAACGCAAAAATATGTACAAGGTGAAAAGCTAAGTAAAGTTGAACTTATCTTTTTTAATCAAACAGTAAAGGAATATCGAGAGCGCCTATCAAGTATTAGCTGGTTTATGCGGTTGTTAAATGAAAACATTGCGCGCAGAGCAAATAAAGAAGATAACTGCACTGGCCGTTTTTGGGAAGGACGATTTACGTCTCAAGCATTATTAGATGAAGCAGCCCTTGCGGCCTGTATGGCGTATGTCGATTTAAACCCCATTAGAGCTAAAATGGCTAACACCCCAGAAGAGTCAGACCATACCAGCATCAAACAGCGTTTAACGTATGCAAAGGATGGCAAGCAACCAAAACAACTACTGCGCTTTGCAGGCATGCCTCGTCAAATTATGCCAAAAGGGCTGCCGTTTGAGCTTAAATCGTACCTTGAACTTGTTGAGCTAACAGGGCGCTGTATACGAGAAGACAAACGTGGTTATATTGAAAGTACACACTTACCCTTACTCGAAAGAGTTAATATCTCCCCAGAAAACTGGTTAAAGCTCACCACACAATTTACGCGTGTATTTCATGGTGCAGTCGGCAGGCCAGCCTCACAAGAAGGTTATTGTGAAAACTTAAACCGAAAGCGGCGAGCGAATATCAGTAACTGCGAAAAGCTACTGGCATAAAACTTAAACTACTCAGTAATAAATCACAACTGCATTATGCAGTCATTTTCATGCGTGTAATTTAGGTTTAACAGTGATAATTGCTTATTAAATGTGTAACGCGCGAGTAAAGATATAAAAAGAGGTGAACTCTTAGCTCAAAAAAGTAAATTTAGTGGCGCTAGATTAGTTTACAATTGGAGTGGCTGTCTAGTTTAATGCGTGATGATTGGTTAGGCCTATTACCTACCTACGGCGCTATTATTGCCGTAGCACTTGCCATCGCTTTTTTTGTTACCGTAAAGCTTAATAAAAAGGCTCAAAAATACAGTACTCAGTTATTTGTTATTGCTGGCATTGTGGCGTTTGGTATTGTGTTAATTGCCATTGAATCAATTATGAATATTCATATTATAGCGGGCGCAAGAGGCTGGGGTTTTTATGCTCAACTGCTTGCCGGCGCGGTAGGTGGTTATGCGTTTTCACAATTAATAAAGGTAACTAACAACCAAAAAGAGTGTTAGATGCATGAATGTGAATACGGCTTATACATTATTTTGATGATTAATAAATAAAAGCCGCTGTTTATTATAAACAGCGGCTTTTAAATATGATTTTTTAGAATTTAACTAAAAATCAAACTAATTAGTTTGTAACTACTTAGCCCAAAAATTAGGATTAAAACGGGTAGAGTTACTAGGTTTAAAACCACAGAGTTTGTGTAGTTTCCCATAACGCCTTTTTGATTAACCAGCCATACAAGGTAAGTACTAACAATAGGGAGCAATAACCCGTTAGCTGCTTGCGCAAATATAATTACTGCTACAGGGTCTAAACCGAGTGAGGCAACCGCAGCACCAAACAATAAAATAACAATAGCAACGCCTTTAAAGCGTGCGTTACTCATATCGTTAGACCAGCCTAACATGCCACACACAGCATAAGCACCAGCAAGTGGCGCTGTAATCGCGCTTGTTAAACCTGCTGCAAACAAGCCAATAGCAAAAAAGTAATGAGCGGCATCACCAAGTAATGGCTCTAGCTGTACGGCCATGTTAGCAGCACTAATTTGCCCCGCATCTGTGCCATAAAATGCAACCGATGCAGTAGATAAAATAGCGAGCGTGATCACACCGCCTAAGGTGATTGATAGGCCTGTATCAACATTTGTTTGTTTGATCACTTTTTCCATATCGCTGTTACTGTCGTGTCTAGCAGCGAGCACGCCGGAGTGTAAAAATAAGTTGTACGGCACAATGGTAGTGCCAACTAAAGCGAGTATGGTTGTAATAGAACCCTCAGGCATACTAGGAATAAAACCTGAAAATACATCACTGAGCGAGGGAGCAGCCATTACAAGTGTTGAGATAAACACTAAGCTCATTAAAATAACGAGTAAAATTAGCGCGTTTTCAACCACTTTATGTTTGCCGCTATACAGTAAAGCAGCACTTAAAAAAGCAATAAGTGGTGTCCATATTTGAGAGCTAACTTGAGGGAATATTTCAATTAAGCCCATGCTAGCGCCACTTAAGTTACCCGCTTCATAAGCTGCACTGCCCACGCCAATGGCGCTAATAACTAAAAATATAGCCAAAGATTTAAATAAGGGCGTTTGAATATGTGCTCTGAGCGCTTGAGCTAAATCTTGCCCGGTAGCAACGCCAAGGCGCGCCGCCATAGATTGTAATAATATAGTGGCAATTACTGAAAACAGTAATGTCCATATAAGTGCAAAACCAAAGTTTGCACCTGCCACGCTGGCAGTAGTAATGGTCCCTGGTCCAATGAAGGCAGCGGTGACGAGAAGTCCTGGTCCTAATCGCATAATTGACCTTAATAGTGCTATTGCACGTTTTTATTTAAAGTTACATCCAACGTTTAAAACCAATATTTATACGCGATGCCTGTAGTGTTATTGCTGCCACTTAAACTAAGTGCCCTGCAGCGATTATCGCCCCTTGGCTGGTTCTTTTTTAATAAGCATATGTTATACCAATCCGCAATAATACTTAATCAATTTGAGGGATTAGATTTGACGCTAACTGCGTTAAAAATTTCTGATATAGAACAACTAAATAACGAAATTTTTGCCTGGTTATCGACACGATTTTCTCACCTCTGATAGATCACTTAATTAAGCTAATTGCTATTAAAAAAGGTCGAGTAGGATACCAATATATATATAAATTTAAAGGGGATACAGTGCGTTTGAATAAAGTTTAAGCTAAAAGTGGGTATGAGTATGTGTTACAAGCTAAGGTTCAAAGTTAAAATAACGCTTACTGCACAAACAAGCAGAGTATTAAATGCAGTAAATTTTAAACGAATATATAAGCCAATCGAGTTAAATGGGTGATGCTGATATTAATATCAGCATCAGTGTATTTACTTTATTAGCGATTTAATCACTTCTAAGCCTTTTTTTAGAGTATTGGCATCAGTAGCATAGTTAATACGAATACACTCGTGCTTGTGCGGCCAACTGTCGTCAATGCCAATAAAAAAGTTGTGCCCAGGAATTACATATACATCTTGAGCTTTAAGCTTTTGATACAACACTTCGCTGGTTATTTTTGCATCTTTAAACCACAGCCACATAAAAAAGGCACCTTCAACTTTGTGCAGGTAAACAGGCAGTTCGGCAAATACTTCATTAAACAACTCAATCGCTATGTGTGCTTTATTACGATAAAAAGGCAACACAACATTACGGCACAGTGGCAGTAGTTCGTTGTCGTTAATTAAGCGTGTCACTAAGCTTGGACCAATACTATTTGGCGATAACACCATGCTGCCATTTACGCGACCAATTGCTTTAATAATCTCATTGTTTGCAACCACAATACCGCTGCGTAAACCCGGTAGGCCCAGCTTTGAAAGTGACATACATAAAATAATATTTGAGTTCCACGTTAGGTTTGCATCGGTGTAAATACAACCTGGAAACGGATCGCCATATGCGTTATCAATAATGAGTGGAATACCATATTGCTTAGCGAGCAAATCAAGGTGTTTTACTTCATCGTCAGTAATTACATTACCTGTCGGATTGGTAGGTCGTGAGACGCACAGCGCGCTTATGCTGTTGTCGTTTGCTAGTGTTTTTTCAACTGCTTTAAAATCAATGACGTATTTAAACTGTTTTGATGTGCTGCCTGTATTTAAAATTTCGATATCAGGCTTTATGGCAACAAACATATCATCAGATAAACCTTGATCGGCATAACCTATGTACTCTGGCGCAAGGGGAAATAAAATCTTTTTATGGCTGCCATCCGGCATTTCACCTGCCAACATATTAAACAATACAAAAAAGTTAGCTTGGCTGCCATTACCAAGTGCTACGTTATCGGCGCTAATATCCCATGCGAACTCTTTACTTAGCTGGCCAGCTAATGCAGCTCTAAACTCGTCGTTACCAGTCGGGCCGTCGTAAAGGCCAAATACCTGCGATACCTTGTTACTGGCAACGAGTTTTTGTAATTCACTTAAAAAAACCTCATTTACTTGTGGTACTAATGCGGGGTTACCGCCACCGAGCATAACAATATTAGGATTGTTGCTGTTTTTAGCACCACCTAAATCTTCCATTAACTGAGTAATGCCGTTGGGTTGTGTGAATTTAGTGCCGAAGTTTGAGTAGTTCATAATGCATAGCGTTTGTTAGTAATGGGGAGGGCAGTATAGCGTAAATAAATGGCTTAAATTCGATGATGAGAATAATTCAATGCTTAGCTTTGTAGCTAGCTATGACAATGTAATTTCTATAAAACAAAGGCTAAGTTAAGATTTTTTAACGCCGTATAAAAACTCTTCGCCGCAGTCCATATACAAATCAAATTTGGTCATAACTTTGGTAAACATGGGGGCGTGTAAAAACTCGTTTAACCATGCGCGTACATGCGTGTATTCACTTTGTAAGTACCAATGTTTATCTACACGGGCAAACTGTCTAATAAATGGTAGCAGGGCATAATCGGCTAGACTTTTTTCATCGCCCATTAAGTATTTATGCGTGGTTAGTTTTTCTTCAAATTGCTTAATAAATTCTTCGCAGGCTTTTTGGTAATAAATTTGTGCCATGTCTTTTGTGCGAGCATAAAATTTGTACTTTTCGAGCACGGGCTTAAATTTCGTGTCGTTTAGCTTAATTAATTCAAGCATGCGCTCAAGTGCTAATGGGTCTTGAGTATGAAGTAAATTATGCGGATCGTTTTGCTTTAAAGCCCACAGCATAATATCTAGGCTTTCATCTATAACTTGATTATTCGGCAGTAATAAAACAGGCACCGTGCCTTTTGGCGATATTTGCAAAAGATGCGGTGGTTTGTTTTTAGTTTTAATAGCGCGTAGTAGCACGTGTTGCTCTGCCATTAAAATACCCATTCGTGCACGCATTGCGTATGGGCAGTGTTGTAATGAATATAATAATGGCAATGTCATGTTATTACTTACCTTAACTGTTTAAGCCTTCAACATATTGCTGACGTGTTTTTACTTTTACCATGTGATTTAATTGATCAGCTGCTTGTGTTTGCCCGCTAATTAAATCTTGGAAGTGGGCGAGTAACACGGCTTTATCTAGCTTTTCTTTATCGCCTGAGCCAATGTCAGTTAAATCAATCATGAACTCGTCAAACTTATCGGCGTAATCGGTCACAATATCCATATTTAAAAATTGTTCATGATTATAAATGCTCGGGTAGCCGCCTTTTTGTTTATCAATGGCAAAGCTAATGCCTTTAACATTGGTAACGGTTGTTTCCTTTTTACAGCTCAGCATACAGCTGGCATCAATACGTGGTTTTTTACAGCCAACGGTTTGCTGGAAAAAACACTGGCGGCTGGTCATCATTAGTATTGGATGATAAATGCTGTACATCATTTTAAAGTTGTTAGGGCGTTTAATACTGCGCATTTGCTGCTTGTTTATTTCGTTTGAAATAAACGCGCCTTTAGCGTTTAAATCTTCTTGTAGGGTTAGTAACGCATAAGAGTTTGTAGTGTTTAATAATGGACCGGCAATCCAGTCAAGACCCATTTGCACGGCTTTAAATGCAACGCCTGTGTTGTTACTAATAATAAGCTTAGGTTTTACAACCTCGAGTAAACGTACCGCTTCTTCAAAATCTTTACCAATTAATACCGCCGGGAACCACGGAATTAACTGCGGGTGCTCTAAAAATACGTTGATGTATTTATCGTTATCGGTTCTAAAGCTCTCAGGTAATTTAAAGTAAACATCGCCATCTGTTAAATCACATAGGTGAACGTCTTTTATGTCCGATATTAAAATAGAGAGTGTTGTTTTGTTTTTATCTGCTTTTTCGTGGCTTACTAGTTTTGGTAATTCAACAGGGGCGAGTACGTCTTTGCCTTCGTTTAATAAAAACGCGACTTGCTTTTTAATACGGGCGAGCTCTTTAAACGGAATGCTTAAGTTGTTGCCTAAGTTTGAGTAATCCATATTTTTAATTTCAAAATTGGCATTACTAAAGCTTTTAAAGCGTTTATCAATAGCAGCAATATCAACAACCGATTTATCGGCGGTTTGCATAGGCATTTGCGATTGAACTTCAAAGCGTAGAGGCTCTTTTTCGTTTTTATTCGAAAGCGTAATATCGTTTTTATCTTCAATAATTATGTTTACAGTGAATGGCTGATTTAATTGCCCTGAAAATTCTAATGTAAGCTCGCGCTTTGAAATATCTAAAAATTCAATTTTCTTTTTAACTAACGAATCAATTTCACTTTTTTGAGTAGAAAGCTCTTGCTGTGCATCGTAAATTTGCACGACCGAAATTGCGTTGTTTTTTTCATTTGCGTGATCAAAGCTATGGTCGCGCGGGTTATCGGTAAACATGTTTTTGGTCATGTCGCCGGTTAAAAACTTATTAGTAAAGTTACGGTTAAATACTTTGTATAAGCTTGAATCGTCTTCAATTAGGTTACCGGTTTGCACAAACGTGTCTATTTGTTTGCGCCAGCTATCAATAACCGTATGTACGTAGTTAGCGCCTTTAATACGACCTTCTACCTTTAACGAATCAACACCTGCGGCTACTAGCTCTGGCAGGTCGAAATAAGCTGAGTTATCTTTTAAGTTTAACGGATGCTTGTTACCCATCGCAGTTGGCTCGTATTCATCACGACACGCTTGCGAGCAGCGACCACGATTACCCGAGTTACCCACACTTACTGAGCTTGAATAACATTGCCCTGAAAACGCAATACATAATGCGCCGTGCACAAATACTTCGGTTAATACGTCGCATTTATGCGCTACGTCGGTCAGTATTTTAATTTCAGTTAAGTTAAGCTCGCGCGATAAATTTACACGTGTAGCGCCAATGCGCGCTAAAAACTCAACCTGTGATTCGTTATGCGTGGTTAACTGAGTTGATGCGTGAATATGCAACGTAGGAAAGTGCTTTTTAACTATATTGAACAACCCTAAATCTTGCACAATAATGCCATCGAGCGTGGTATTTACTAGCTGATTTAATAGCTTAAATAGCGCACCCATTTCGTGCTCTAATATAACTACATTTAGCGTTAAAAATATCTCACAGCCGTATTCATGGGCTAGGCGAAGTGCGCCGTTAAGCTCATCAAACGAAAGATTAGACGCTCGGTTACGTGCATTAAAGGTATCTAACCCACAATAAACCGCATTAGCACCGGCTACAATGGCGGCTTTTACCGCGTTTACATCACCGCCTGGGGCTAATAGTTCAATCTTTCTACTCATGACAACTTCACTTCGCTCATATTTAATTGCCGCGAATTTTATCTGGTTAAGCACGTTAATGCTATTTATTGAGGGATATAATAAAGACTAAAATAAAAGAGTGTATAAAATTACAATTAAGCTGGCTGATTTATTACGTAAACATGTAATAAAATGATAGTTTATAAGCAAGCAACATTTTCAACTTTACTTAGGCGATACCCATCAGCAATCAAGATCTTAAACAGTTAGATACAGATTTAAACCGTGAAGAGTCTGTAATTATTAACACCCAACTAAAAATAGCCACATTTAACCTGTTTAACTATCTTGAGCCGCCCAATGCATACTATGAGTTTGAGAAGATTTATACCGCGCAACAGTGGGCTAAAAAGCAGCGTTGGATTGTTGATTACTTAACAGAGCACGAGCCTGATGTGATTGGTTTTCAGGAAGTGTTTAGTATTGACTCGTTAAAAGAGCTAGTTGCTGAGCAAGGCTATAACTACTTTGCAGTGGTAGATACACCAGAAGTGATTGATGATTTTATTTATAAGCGCCCCGTGGTAGCGATTGCCTCTAAATATCCCATAGTTGAGGTAGCAGCGGTTGAACACGATAGTGAGCTTGCAAGTACGCTTGGCCTTAATAGTGAGTTTACTTTTAGTCGTAAGGTATTGAGAGCGACCGTTACTTTACCGCACATAGGCAATACTGATTGTTATGTGGTGCATTTTAAATCTAAGCGCCCAATGATTAATGTTGATGAACACAACAAAGAGCTAGCGCCCGAGCAAAACATAATTGAGATTTTAAAAGCGAATGTAGCGGGTGGTTGGGGCTCAACTATTCAGCGTGGCAGTGAAGCTACATTGCTAATGATACAAATGATTACTCGCCGCGAAGCTACGCAACAACCCATGCTATTAATGGGGGACTTTAATAATGAACTAGCGGATGGCGTATTAAGCCATTTACTGACGAGTACGCTGCGCTTTGCACCTGCGTTTGACGCTAAAACCTACCTCGCTAAATATTGTCTAAATGATTCATGGGATTTGTTTGTTAAGTCGCAGCTAAGTAATGATGAGGTTTTTAGCGATGAAGCAATAACAAACGATGTACAAAGTGATTGTGATAGCAGTAACAGCGAGATTGTTGATTCAGCGGATAAAAGCCAAGTAAAAAATATAAACATAACAAAGCCAGCACCGTTAAGGCCGCCAACACATTATTATGGCGCGAGCAGCTCAGTGCTTGATTATATTTTATTGTCGTGTGAGTTTGACGCTAGTTACGATGACAGCTTTTTTGAAGTCAGTGGTTATAACACTTACGACAGGCACTTAATAAACCCTGAGTACGAGCGTGATGATTTAACTACCGACCACGGTGTTGTATTGGTTACCCTTAAACTAAGAAGCTAGGTTTTCTCATTTAATAACTTACAGCGTACGATTAAGCTAAAAAAGAATTAAGCTGCAATATGCATAATTATGCTAAAATCATAAATTAACAATTACCCATATTGCAGCGAAACTTGACCTGCAGTCTTTATGTGTATATTTTATCGCCAGAATTTTTGCATTAAATTAATAACAAATCACTAAAATGGTAAATATGGAATTTTACACTTACTCGTATCACACGCGAAAGATGGACTTAACTTCGCAAGTACACACTTTCTTCGTAAATCGAATTTATAATTCTAAATTGTTAGTGAAAGCTTTGCTTTTTGCTTTGTTTATTAGTTTAAGTAGCGCTTATATTAGTTTAAGTAGCGCTTACGCGCAAGAAACCACCTCATACAGTTTAATCAATGAATCTAATACAGGGCTGCTAAAAAGAGCCGAATTACTTATGGATACTGACGTTATAACAAGTATCGAACTAAGTAAGGCGTTGTTGTTACAAGCGCAAAGTGCTGATGACACGTTACTCAGCGCAAAATTACATAACTTATTAGGTAAAGCGAATAAAAAAAATAACAATATTAATGAATCGCTTCATCACTTTTCACAATCCTCGGCTTATTACAGTAAATTAAATGATTCACGCAACCAAATAAAGGCGTCTATTAATTATATAAAAATATTATTAGATGAAAAACGTTATGACGAACTTGCTAACCGCATTGAAACTTTATTACCAACAACGCTTGTGTATGG
The DNA here is from genome assembly GCF_015864295.1 of Pseudoalteromonas sp. NZS127_1. NCBI lineage: Bacteria > Pseudomonadati > Pseudomonadota > Gammaproteobacteria > Alteromonadales > Pseudoalteromonadaceae > Pseudoalteromonas > Pseudoalteromonas sp. NZS127_1. Next base: position 252,206 of record NZ_JADYXO010000001.1, read on the forward strand.
CGATGAGTTTTTTATAGCACAAGTACTCCTAACAAAGGGGGATTCGTTTTATGAACAAAAAAAATACAATGACGCGATAACGCAATATTCATCTGCTTTAAAATACCTTGTAAATAAAGACGAACAAATACAAAAACAGTTAGGTGAAACGTATAAAAAATTAGCTCAGTCGTATAAGCGCCTTGAAAATAGAGAGCAAACGGCTCATTTTTATACCAAAGCTTTAGAGATATATACTAATTTAGATGATTTAAAGTTGATGGCGCGTACATTAAATACACTAGCAGAAGCGCAGCGCTATTTAGACAACTTAGTTTTAGCCCTTGATTACTCCACTCGTGCATTAGAAATACATAAAGAAATTGACGATCCTGTGGGCTTGGCTAAAGCATTATTAGGTGCTGGTATTATTTATCGACATATCAACCTTTATGAAAAATCACTTAAGCATATAAATGAGGCATATTTATATTATAAAAAAGTAAATAACGTGCTTGGGATTGCTAAAACATCCAATCAAATGGGGCTGCTATACACACGATTAAAGCAGTTTGATCAGGCCGAGATTTTCTATCAAATAACCATTGATTTACCAAAAGGTGTGGTCGAGGAAAAAACGCTCGCGTCGGCCTTAAGAGAAATGGCTGTTATTAACTATGAGTCTGGCGACTTAGAATCAGCGATGAGATTTGCTCAGAAAGCTTACGTAACTTATAAAACCAAAAATCTTACATCCTACATTTCTATAACGGCGCGTATTATTGCTAATATTTATCGTGCCCAAGGAAATAAAAACAAGGCTATAGAGTATTACAAAGAGTCGTTGTCGTTCGCCAGAAAAACGGGCAGTAAGCTTTATGAGATAAAGTCGCTAACAGCGCTTGCGGCGATTTTAATTGGTATTGATACAAATGAGGCGATTTCTTTACTAAAAAGGTCACTCGCTTTATCAACCGAAATAGATGATAAGTTACATATGCTATACGCTTATCGTGAAATTCGAATAGCAGAAAAACAGCGTGGACGAATAAATGAATCACTACGTTACGCGGAAGAAGAAATAGCCCTGACCGGAATCATTCAATACGAAAGAGACGAAAGTAAGCTTGCTCTTGAAAAAGCACATTTGCATTCTCACAAAATGGAAATAGAGCTGGAGACGTTAAGAGAAAAAGAAAAACTCCATCAACTTGAGCTTGAAAAGAAAAACAATGAAATTGAAATATCAGGCCAAGCTAGGGTTATATCAGAGCTAGAGCTTGCAAAAAACAAATACGCGAGTATTGCGCTCGCATTTTTATTAGCCGCTTGCTTAGCTATTGTTTTATTGGTTTATCGAAGCTTTATTGCCTCTAAAAAACGTAATGAAGAGTTAGACTATTTGGCCGCGAGAGACCCTTTAACCAATTGTTATAACCGCCGCATTTTATTTGAGATTATGAATCGCGACTTTTTGGATTTACCTCAGATTGAAGAATATTGTATTTTAATGGTCGATATTGACCATTTTAAAAGTGTTAACGATACTTATGGGCACAGCATTGGCGACACCGTACTTTGTGGCGTTGCCAGTCTTTTACAAGCCAATATACGCAACAGTGATAGCGTTGCCCGTTTTGGTGGCGAGGAATTTTGTATTATTTTACCCAACACGACTCAAGAGCAAGCAATACGTATTGCTGAAGCTATTCGTATTAAAGTAGAAAAAGCGATATTTGATGATATTCCTGTTACGTGTAGTTTTGGGGTTACGTCTATTAAATTTAAAGCCAGAACACCTTCTGAGTTAATTGAACAGGCCGATTTAGCACTTTATGAGGCTAAGTCTTTGGGTCGTAATCAAGTTGTGTTGTGGGATTGTGCGTTTGAAGAGTTTAAGCTTTTTAGATCGGAGTAAATCCAGCAGTATACAGCTCAGTTTTGATGTTATTTTTAAAATCATAACAAGTAAATTTTATACAACGCCGTGAGTTACTTACATATGTAATTAGGCTTATTAAATTAACCCTTTAAATATCAGTGTATTAACTTAGGCCTTAAAATTGCACTCTAAACTAAGTTAAAAAACAAAATAAAGGATTTAGTAATGACTGAAGTTGCACTTTCGGCCTATTTGGCATTTTACCTCTATTTAATTATGTTGCTTGTACAGTGGGCTGTGGCTACGTTTAGCAAAGCTAAAGAGCCAAATGCTGTACCAGGTAAAATTGACGAGGATTTATCGCACGATAGCTTTATATTTAGAGCGCATCGTACGTTTCATAATACGCTTGAAAACAGCGCATTATTTATAGGTACGGTGTTATTTGCGTTTGTAATTAATTATCAAAGCCCGATTTTTGCAATGTGTATTTGGGTGTACTTAATTGCGCGTTTAATTCACATGGCGCTGTACTACGCTATAGCAACGGAGAAAAACCCAAGTCCACGTAGTTACTTCTTTTTAATTGGTGTGCTTGCTAATGTGGTTATGCTGATAATGATAGGATTAAGACTAATCTCTTAGTTTATAAAAAAGTTATAAACTCTATTTATAACTTTAAACAAAAAAGCGAAGAGCCTTTAAGGCATCTTCGCTTTTTTGTTTAGGTAGCAGCAGAATATAAACCACGTCTACAGTAAGGTAATATTAATGGCTAATCGACGCCTATAAACCCGCCTGTTTGATGTGTCCACAGGGCTGCGTAAATCCCACCCTTAGCGATTAGTTCTTCATGAGTGCCTTGCTCAACTACGCCGCCGTCATCAAGTACAATTAATCTGTCCATTTGTGCAATGGTTGAGAGCCTATGCGCTATGGCGATTACTGTTTTGCCTGTCATTAAGTCATCAAGACTTGCCTGAATTGCCGCTTCTACTTCTGAGTCGAGTGCGCTGGTGGCTTCGTCGAGTATAAGTATGGGTGCATTTTTAAGTAGCACACGTGCAATAGCAATACGTTGGCGTTGACCGCCTGAAAGAGTAACACCGCGTTCGCCCACTTGTGCATCAAAGCCTTTGTTACCTTTGCTATCTACCAAGTCGTTTATAAACTCAAGTGCCTTAGCTTGTTTGGTCGCGTTGATCATTTCGTCTTGTGTTGCATCAGGGCGACCATACAAAATGTTGTCTTTTACTGAGCGATGAAGCAGGGAAGTGTCTTGCGTAACCATCGCTATGTAGCGGCGTAGACTTTCTTGGCTTACGTCTGTGATGTTTTGCCCATCAATTTTTATTGTTCCTGAGTCAGTATCGTAAAAACGCAGTAACAAGTTAACAAGTGTTGATTTACCTGCACCAGAGCGACCGACTAAGCCAATTTTTTCGCCAGGTTTAATGTTTAAGTTTAAACCATTCATTACTGGGCTGCGATTAGTCTCGTTTGCAGCTTTGCCGTAGTTAAAATGTACGTTGTTAAACTCAATAGCACCTTGGCTTACGTTAAGTGTATCGGCATTTGGTTTATCGGCAACTTCAATAGGGTTAGACAGTGTTTTCATACCATCGGCTACGGTGCCAATGTTTTCGAACAAGCTGCTTATTTCCCACATGATCCATTGCGCCATACCGTTTAATCTAAGCGCTAAACTAACAGCAACTGCAATGGCACCTGCGCTAATTGCACTAAGCGACCATAAATAAAGTGATACTGCGGTAACCGAAAATACTAATAAATAATTTAAGCTTTGAATAACAAAGTTTAGGCTGGTTACCAAGCGCATTTGTTTGTACACAGGCTGCAAAAATACATCCATGCTTTGTTTTGCGTATTGCTCTTCACGCTGGGTATACGAAAACAATTTAATAGTAGAAATATTTGTGTAGCTATCAACAATTCGACCGGTCATTTCTGAGCGCGCATCAGCTTGTGAGCTGGCAATTTTTTTAAGGCGAGGTACAAAATAAAGCTGTACGCAAATGTATAAAACTAACCAAACCAGTAAAGGGATCATTAAGCGCCAATCAGCTTCGGCAACTAAAAATACCATTGAGCCAAAATAAACCACTATGTACATTAATACATCGAGTAGTTTGGTCACTGTTTCGCGAACGGCTAAAGAGGTTTGTAATACTTTGGTGGCTATTCTTCCTGCAAACTCATTTTGATAAAAGCTCACACTTTGGCGCAGTAAATAACGATGCGCTAACCAGCGAATCGACATAGGGTAATTGCCCAGTAATGCTTGGTGCAAAATAGCAGAATGAAAAAATACGACTACGGGCAATACCAGTAAGAGCATGACAGCCATTTTGATAAGTTCTGATTTTTGCTCTACAAACAAGGTTTCGGGTGTGTAGGCCGTTAACCAATCAACAAGCTGCCCCATATAGCTAAATAAAGAAACCTCTAAAATAGCGAGCATGGCGGCGCTGATTGACATTAGCACCAACGACAATTCCATTCCTTTGGTGTAGTGACGACAAAAAGCAAATAAAGTCGAAGGCGGCTGAGTAGGTTGATCCTCAGGAAATGCTTTTGTCATTTTTTCAAATAATCGATACATTTTAAAAACTTAAATGGCAAATAATGGTGGCTATTATACCATTTAAGTATTTTTAAATGCAGGTTTGTAAGGTATTAATTGTGAATATGCTAGAGCGTTATTAATATAAACTTATGTATAAAAGAACACCTAAAAACACTTCACTTACTTTATAGCATTGGGTTATTTAGGTTTGTACCTTTGCTCATGTATAAATCGTCATATCTGAGACCACCATTTCCGTAAGGCTTTTTAATTGGGCCTGTATTACAGTTTGCTAAAAAATATATAAGAGGTTGTTCGCGCTTCATTCTAAATTGTGCATTTTTATACACCAGTGTTTGCTTGCTAAATTCACCACCTTTTACGTAAACAGCATATTGCTGACCTTGCTCTGAGGCTGCTGCGTTATTAACAACGTACCATACGTCGTACCAGGTATTTGTTTGCAGTGGCTTGGCCGATTGTTTGGTAGTGTAGTTTTGAATGTTGCTATACCCGCTGTCGGTTTTAACCATTAAAGCGCCATCGTTTACAAACCCGTTTGATTCTGTTTTATCGGTTACGCGAAGTGTAGGCTCAAACGCATCGTACGCATGTTTATTAATTAGCTCTGGCGTAAGGTTGCTTAATCCAAAAGCATGGTTATTAGGAAAAGTAGCTACGTTTATACGCATATAAAATGTGTAGGTTTGACCAACTTCAACCGCTTGTGGAAGTTTTGTATAAGAAAGCGCTTTACGATTTCCTACAATGCCCTCAGCTGCAGGTTTTTTTAGTAAATAATGATTTGTTGATGAGTTTGCTTGTTCTGGTTGTATAACTGTTATTTGTGGGTTTTTAACCTGTGGTTTAGTTTCATTTTGGGTATCGACACTTTGCCACTTGCTAAGTGAATTTTCAAAGTTATCAATAAGTAGCCAATCGCTCGATGTACTTTTTTGAATGGTTGAACATGCTGATAGCGTGCTAAACAAACATAGAATTAAAATGTGTTTGGAAGACATAATTGGCTCTCGTAATATTATTGATATTTGGTTAACCAATTTAAATTTTGGCTATAGTTTTTATTGAGAGTTATGTAACCAATTTAATGTTTTTATGTCAACCATTAAAGCAATAGGTAATGGCGTGGGAACTGCGAAGATACAAAAATTATTATTCCATTCAAAAAATTAACCAGTAAACTTATCCATTAAATCAACTCAGCAAATTTCAGCTGAGTTTAAAATAATTTAATAGTTAGGATGTTATATGTATACGGGTTCGTGTTTGTGCGGTGAGGTAAGGGTTGAAGTGTCGGGTAGTATAACCAGCATTATTCGTTGTCATTGTTCACTGTGCAGAAAAAACAGCGGGACTGCATTTGCAACCAATGGCTTTGTAAATACAGATGACTTCACAATAACCAAAGGAAAAGCATTACTTAGTGAATTTAGTTTTAAACCAGGGCGCACTCGTTACTTTTGTAAGTGGTGTGGCTCGCCGGTTTACAGTAGCAATAATGATGACAAAAGCAGAATACGAATTCGTTTAGGAATATTTGATAGCGATATTACTGAGCAGGTTTTATCGCATAATTTTGTTACGTCTAAAGCTAACTGGGAGAAGTTAGAAACAAGCTTACCGTGCTATGAAAAACATGAACCTGGTCGGTAACGCGTTTTATTCAATGTGGTAAATGCTGTTAATACTTTTATAAAGGTTTGGTGCAAAATTTATAAACACCGGTGAGTGTTGTATTTCATCAACGTTTATGTGCATTAATGTTTGCTGGCTTAGTATGATTACTATATTTTTGTATTCGTTAAACTCTATTATCGCTAAGCACTTAAAATGTTGCCTTAAAAGTACTAAAAGCATTTGCAGCTCTTGGCCAGTTTGTGGGTTTAAATTAATGATTACTTGCGTATTTTGCTCACTGCAGCTATTTATATTTTGCCAAAAGCTATCGCTGGTTAAAAAAGGCTGGTGATATTCACCACTAAAAATATCGATAGTGATTACGTTAAAGTGATCAGTGCATTGGGTAATATATTGCTCGGCGCATTGTAAATAGGTGCTGTGCTTAATTGGTAACTTAAAGTGCTGGGCAGCAATTAAGGCAATGCTTGGGTTTATTTCTACCGTGTTAAATGTATTGATGGTGTTTATGTAAGGCGTATTACTTTGTAAGTGATACATAATTCGCTCAAACCCTGCAGTGCCCAAGCCTAAATTTAATATATTTAGTGTATCTACCGGTTTAAGTAAAAATAACATCATACACTGGTTTACAGGTACTATTACTTGCTCAGGGTGTATAAGGTTCATAACGCCCTGAATTGTAATGTCTTCATTGGTTTTTTGTGCAAGCGTTAACCACCGGTATTCTTTATTTTGATACACGCATACGGGGCCGTATGCACTTTGCTGCGACTCAATAAGGTTACTTTTAACTGTATCTTCTTTTAGCTGACGCATAACTTAAACTATTAATATATAAACAATGACAGTGTGCCACGAAAAACATATTTTTTAATAGATTATTGTGTAACAAGGTTTGTAATTTAACCTCAAAATATAATATTGTATTAGCAATTAATTAGTTAGACGTTATTCAAGGATTGAAAATGAGAACATTTATTTGCGCTGTTCATTTTGTGTGTGCTCAGTGGATGAAAAAATTAGACTCAAGAAATAAAAATACGGCCATAAATGCTGCAGCATTGTTAGCTATGATATCTACTGTATATAGTTTTCTTTTAGCTATGACGTTTGACATTCACTACTTAGATAAAATAATCAGTACTTTTAAGCAAAACCCTTTACTTATTGGTGCTCTATTTTACGCAATCGTAATTGGAATTGTGTTTTTAATTTTGGGTGATTTTAACGGTTATAGAAGTAGAGTTAGATCTTGTATAAATAAAGGGAGCTTTAAAAAATATATTTTAGGAATAAAGCTGTGGATGTTTGGGTTAATTCCTATGACCGGTATTATGTTGATTGTACGACTCAATTAACTCTCTAAGTATTACTATAACTGCGCTTTAGCGTGCTCCTTTCTACATCTACCTCAAATGTATTGCCATAAAATCTTAGTTAAGTAATGGTTACACCATAATAATTAGGAGCTAATAGATGCTTAAAACACCTTTAAAAATCACAACAACGTTACTCAAATTTACTGCAATTGCAGGCGCTTGCTCACTTGCATTATCAGCACATGGTGAAACGCAATTACAATATACCGACCAACAAAAGTTACACGATATAGCAAGTGAAGTGTCGGCTACCCGTATCGGTAGTGACATTCAAACGCTGGTGGATTTTGGTACTCGCCATACGCTTTCAGAGACTAAATCGGATACGCGAGGTATTGGTGCGGCTAGGCGTTGGATAAAAAAAGAATTTGAAAAAATATCTGTGCAGTGTGGTGGTTGTCTGGAAATTATTGAAGTAAAGGACACTATATCGGGCGAAAAACGCATTCCTAATCCTGTTGAAGTGGTTAACATAGTGGCTATTCAACGTGGATCGAGCGAGCCGAATCGGATGGTGATGATGTCGGGTGATATAGATTCACGTGTAAGTGATGTTATGGACTTTACGAGTGATTCACCGGGTGCTAACGATAATGCATCGGGCGTGGCAGGAGTAATAGAAGCAGCTCGTGTTTTAAGTAAATACAAATTTAATGGTTCGGTAGTTTACGCGGCGCTTTCGGGCGAAGAGCAAGGTTTGTTTGGCGGTAAAATATTAACGGCTTATGCACAAAAGCATAACTGGCAAGTTCATGGCGTTTTAAACAACGATATGATTGGCAATATTACCGGTATTAATGGGGTAACTAATAACACGACTGCACGTATATTTTCAGAAGGTACCCGTGTTGTAGAAACAAAAGAGCAAGCTAATACTCGGCGCTTTACAGGTGGTGAAGTTGATTCTGCGAGTCGTAATTTAGCTCGCTACATAGATACTATTGCTGACAGATACATTCCTAATTTAGATACAATGCTTGTATATCGATTAGATAGATTTGGTCGTGGTGGGCATCATCGCCCATTTAATGATGCAGGTTTTGCAGCAGTGCGTATTATGGAAACTAACGAGCACTACGATCGTCAGCATCAAGATTTACGCACTGAAAATGGTGTTGAGTATGGTGATACCATTGAAGGTGTTGATTTTGATTATACGGCTAAGTTAACTTCACTTAATGCGGTAACGATGGCGTCTATGGCGTGGGCACCCGCACCGCCAAAAGAAGTTAAAATAAAGGGCGCTGTTACAGCTGATACGTCGTTTTCATGGCAACAAAGCAGTGATGAAAATATTGCTGGCTATAAAATTTATTGGCGTTACACGAGCGAGCCGCAATGGCAGTTTAGTAAATACGTTGGTAAGGTTTCACAGTACACACTTAAAAACGTAGTGATTGATAATTATTACTTTGGTGTAGCCTCTGTTAGTAAAGACGGTATTGAGTCTCCAGTAGTTTTTCCGGGTGATGTAGGTTCGTTTGATCACAATATAAAATAATAGTTTGGCTAAAAACACAGCAAACAGAGCGCTTTAAGGTGCAAACGACCTTTTTATACTTGCACCTTATTTACTAAGCCCTTAGAGTGTTAAAAAAGAAGTAAAAGGTTATTAAAAATGCAACAACAAGAAAAAAAGCCGTTAACAGCAAAAGAGCAAGTTATAACTGATGAGCAAAGAATGCAGTGGCAACGCGAATGTTTTCAAGCAGCGCAAAAACATTTAGCCGAAAAGGGCATTATGCCAAAATCAGTAGTTGATAAAGACAGCCGATTTTTAGCACCACTTTGTGCAATGTGGAAATTTAAAGCCCAAAACGGTAAAACATATTGGGTAGTAACAGGGCGCTTACCTACAGATCATGCTGAAGTAAGTGCAGCTACAGATGCTCGCGATGCAATGCGTTATTTTTCTTTGCAGTGGCAATTAAAAGCGGATCAAATTATGAGTACAGGCGCGCGTGATAAAACGCAGGTAGATTTTGCTAACTTACTTATAAATAGAGCACATGGCTTGTACGAAATGTATGATAATGAACCGCTGTGGGCAAATGAACCAAAGTAACTACAGTTTGGGTTAAGTAACAATGTAGAGGGTGATAGCTTATTTATAGCCCTTTTCTTTATCTAATGGACAAGTGTGAAGGGGGTTGTATTAAACGCCGAAACAGAGCATTGCATACGTTGCCTAGGAATTCCCGCCTCCATAAAAACATTTCCTTGCTGAATAAAGCCATTTCGCTTAAAACGCTCTACCTCATTTAAAATACAATTAATGCTTACTTCTTCTATACCTTGGTTGGAAGCTAATTCAACAATAAAGTTAAGAGGCGATTTATATACTTTGCGATTACGGTGCTCGGGTAATACCGCTATTCTGCCGATTAAGCCATCTGTACACAGCCGACCTGTTGCAATAGGGCAGTTTGCATCGTCTGTAACAAGTACATGTAATGCAATTTTATCTAGGCTATCAAATTCGATGTGCTTGGGGATATGTAACTCGTAAACAAAAACTCGCTCTCGAATTTTTTGTAGCATATCTTTTTTTATATCCCATTCAACCTTATCAACCAGATAGCCCATTGCAAACTCCTATTGATAGCCAATTAAAATGAGTAAGCAATCACAGCAAAATTATTTAAGCCAATATCAGGTGAAAATTAAAATTTTTAACTAACCTGTATACATAATATTTTACGCTGCAAAATGCTCACCATTATTAATAAAATTGGTATTATTACTCTTGGTCTATATTAAACCAAAGCCCCTCATTAACAAGTGTAGTAAAAGTTTGAGTAAAAACTAAACTTGGGTTTGTTAAATTTAATGCTGAACTTTCAAATTCAGTATTATCGGTAAGTAGTTTTACCGCCGCTAAGTCAGTTAATGGCATAGCGTAATTTTCACCGTTTACACTTAATAACACTTCGGTATCGAGCTGCTGATAAATAGCACGCGTGCCACCTAAACGCTCAAACACAGCTTCTTCATCACTTAAATCATCGCTTATTTGCTCAGGTGTAAATGGAGGTTCTACTGGTGCTAAATCCATTTCATGCTTGGGCTGACTAAGCGTTGAGCCTAACCATTGTTTAAATAAATCGTCATTTTCTAAAAGTGCCGCCATCAGTGTTTTAACTTTATCAACTTCAAGGTTTGTAAGTTCACCTTTTGATTTTCTTAGTGTGATGTTGTGATCGGTATAACGTTTTTGTCCGCTTTCGGTATCAATAATATGATCGGCAAAGCTCGACAATAAATCTTGTTGATTTGGCGCCCTAAAACCAACTGAATAATTTAGTGCGTTTTCTACAGCGTAACCTTCGTGAGGGCACCCTGGTGGAATATACAAAATATCGCCTGGTTCTAATATGCAATCAATTACGGCTTCAAAAGGTTCAACTTGCAGTAACTTTTTGTTTTGAGCAAACTGTTTAAGTGTTGGATCGGGCAGGCCTACACGCCAATGACGTTTACCTTCGCCTTGAATAATAAATACGTCATATTGGTCTAAATGTGGGCCAACACCACCATTAGGCGTTGAATAGCTGATCATTAAATCATCTATGCGCCAGTTTGGAATAAACCTAAATGGCTCTAGTAGTTGTGCAGCTTCGCTATGCCAGTGATCAACTGCTTGCACGAGCAATGTAGAATGATCGTCTGTTAACTGCTCAAAGTCTTCAAATGGACCTTGGTGCGTTTGCCAGTCATTTTTATGATTGGTGATAATACGTGACTCTATGCTTTCTTCCATTGCTAGGCCGGCAAGTTCATTAGCATCAAGCGGGTCTTGAAAATTAGCAAAACCCTGTTTGATTAAAAGCGGCTTTTTTTGCCAAAAATGGCTTAAAAACTCTTGCTCAGACAAATTATTTATTTTTAATTGATACATACATTATGCCTACTAGTTAGTGCAATGGGGTTAAAACAAAAAAAGCGAAAGGATGATCCTTTCGCTTTTTAAAAGAGCAATTTAGTTTTTAAACTAAATCATCAATAAACTCAACAGCACGACCAATGTAATTAGCAGGTGTTAGTTTTTTCATTTCTACTTTAGCGTGCTCTGGAAGGTCTAAACCATCGATGAAGTCAGCCATTATTTCTTTGTTTACACGTTTACCGCGTGTTAAATCTTTAAGTTTTTCGTATGGCTTTTCAATACCATATTTACGCATAACTGTTTGAATCGGCTCGGCTAGCAATTCCCAGTTTTGATCAAGCTCGTCAGCTAAACGTTGCTCGTTTACTTCAAGCTTGCTTACACCTTTAAGTGTTGATTGGTATGCAATAATTGCATAACCCATACCTACACCTAGGTTACGTAATACCGTTGAATCAGTAAGGTCACGCTGCCAGCGAGAAACGGGTAATTTTTGTGCAAGATGAGCAAAAATAGCATTTGCTAAGCCTAAGTTGCCTTCTGAGTTTTCAAAATCAATTGGGTTAACTTTATGTGGCATTGTTGATGAGCCAATTTCGCCAGCAATTGTTTTTTGCTTAAAGTGATTAAGGGCAATGTAACCCCACATGTCACGGTCGAAATCTAACAATATAGTGTTAAAACGTGCAATTGCGTCAAATAATTCTGCAATATAGTCATGCGGTTCAATTTGTGTAGTAAATGGGTTTAGTGTTAAGCCTAAACTTGATACAAATTTATCTGCATGTGTATGCCAGTCGTAATCTGGGTATGCGCTAAGGTGAGCGTTGTAGTTACCAACAGCACCATTAACTTTACCTAGCATCTCTACTTGTGCAATTTGCCCGCGTTGACGCTTTAAGCGCATATATACGTTAGCAAACTCTTTACCCATAGTTGATGGTGTAGCAGGTTGTCCGTGCGTACGAGTCATCATTGGGATTGTTTTGTATTCAATTGCTTTAGCTTTAATTGCGCTTAAAAGTTCATCGCAATAAGGAAGTAAAACATTTTTACGCGCTTCGCTTAGCATTAAACCATGAGATAGATTGTTAATATCTTCTGAAGTACAAGCAAAGTGAATAAATTCGTTTATTGCATGAAGCTCACTGTTATCGGCGACTTTTTCTTTTAGTAGGTATTCAACCGCTTTAACATCGTGATTTGTAGTGCGTTCTATATCTTTAACGCGTTGTGCATCAGCTTCACTGAAGTTATCTACAATGGCGTTTAGAAGTGCATTAGCTTCTTCGCTAAATGCAGGTACTTCTTTAATATCGCTTGCTGCAGCTAACGCTTGCAACCAACGCACTTCAACAATTACGCGGTATTTGATTAAGCCAAATTCGCTGAAAATACTGCGTAGTTCAGTGGTTTTGCTGCCGTAGCGACCATCCACTGGAGAGATAGCCGTTAACGCTGAAAGCTCCATAATAACTCCTAAATTTTAGTTTGAACGATAGTTAAATTTTTGTTTTAGCAATGGCGAGTATTTTTCTTTTTGCAAAGAAAAAGTGACGGCGTTTGCCGCCCATTTGACGCCATAACACTGCACTTCTAATGCCGGCTAATAATAATGCACGGATTTTATTTTGAGTGAGCTGCTGTTTTAGTAACTCGGGTTTACCATAAACCTGTATTCGGTGCCCAAGGGGGCTCAGCACCGACGAGTATATATCTGCTAAACCGGCGACAACGCTCTCGTCGGTAATAGCAAAATGATCTAAACGACGATGAATATCATCTATTCGTTTACCTAATTCGTTTAAGCTTTTGTCGTTTGCGCTCAGTGCGCGCTCAAGTTGCATTAAACCACCTACGTATTTAACTATTTCAACATCTTTTTGAGCGCCAGCAGTAAGCTGTGCCATTAATGTTTTATAGCCATCACGTAAGTTGTCAGTGCCTTGATAAACATCTTCTGGCGATGCCGGAGATGTTTGGATAATACTCGAAAGTAAGATTTCTAAATCATGTTCGTTATTGTTACCGTATTGGGCAATTTTTTGAACTTGTTTAGCAGCTTGGCACATGGCGGCAAGCGCCATGACTTGGTGTTCATTCATTACTTAATCACCGAATCGATAATACCGCCACCTAAACAGATATCTTCTGCGTAAAATACGGCAGATTGACCAGGCGTCACTGCTTTTTGTGGCTCGTCGAACAATACGCGGGCCATGCCGTCTTCACCTACAAGTAAAGTACAGCTTAAGTCTTCTTGGCGGTAACGTGTTTTTACTGTGCAGCGAGTTGTGCCTTTAGGACCAATTCGGTCTACCCAATGCAGTTGATTAGCGTTAAGACCGTTGCTGTATAGACGAGGGTGATCTTTACCTTGGCCTACAATAAGTACGTTACGTTCTAAGTCTTTATCAACAACATACCATGGCTCACCAGAGCCTTCTTTCATACCGCCAATTAACAAGCCTTTGCGTTGTCCAAGCGTATGGTACATTAAGCCTTCGTGCTCACCTACGTTGTTACCGTCAGTGTCTTCGATAACACCTAGCTGTGCTGGTAAGAACTTTTGTAAAAAGTCTTTAAATTTACGCTCACCGATAAAGCAAATGCCAGTGCTATCTTTTTTATCGTGAGTGATTAGGTCTTGCTCTTCTGCTATGCGGCGTACTTCAGGTTTTTCGATATCACCTACAGGGAATAAAGTTTGGCTGAGGTGCTCGTGGCTTAGCGTATATAAAAAGTAGCTTTGGTCTTTATTGTTATCAAGCCCGCGACACATTACGTATTTGTCATCGCGAAGCTCACGGCGAACATAGTGGCCCGTTGCAATAAAGTCTGCGCCTAGCGCTTGAGCTGCAAATTCTAAAAAAGCTTTAAATTTAATTTCTTTGTTACACATTATATCTGGGTTAGGTGTACGGCCTGCTTTGTACTCTGCTAAAAAGTACTCAAATACGTTGTCCCAGTATTCTGCTGCAAAGTTAACAGTGTGAAGCTCAATGCCTAATTTGTCGCACACTGCTTGCGCATCTTTTAAGTCATCAGCTGCAGCACAGTATTCATCATTGTCATCTTCTTCCCAGTTCTTCATAAACAGGCCTTCTACTTGGTAGCCCTGTTGTTGTAATAAATACGCAGATACAGAAGAATCAACACCGCCGGACATGCCAACAATGACTTTAATGTGACTATTTTCGCTCATGAATAATTTCGCTTATACAGATTGCTGTTAACTTGGAAAGGCCGCGATTATAGCATGTATTTTGTTTGTGCTTAAAGAGACTAAGGGCGCAAAGAGGGGAATTAGTCAGTATTTTATTTATATAACAAATAGCAAACTAGACTTAAGCGCGTTATCAGGCTGTAACTTTAGTAATATTAAAGTGATCTTTACTAATAAATTAAAACTGTAGAATAATTCATGTAGTTATTGAGTTTTATTAATAGTATTTTCTTTTAAAACTACTAGAGTAAATATACACTTAATAAAATAAAAATAGTGGTGAGTATATGAATGTAAACCACTTTAAGTCGCTTGATATATAGTCAATGGAATGAATATATGAATTACGTCTATCAAATAAATAAGATAAATTCTTTAGTTGAACACTACACAAACGAATCTGATTTTGTGGATAGTGAATTACTCTCCAGTAAAACGACAGAGTTTAAAAAGTCAGCCTATCACCTTTTTTATGAGTTAATAAAACTCAAAAACCCTCACATTTTCCAAGAACCAAATCATGTACATGAGTTATTTAGCTTAATTAAGGGCTCAACCGCTAAAAAGAACATTGAGCTAAAGGTGCTTGAGCACGTAGAACACTGGTGGCTTGAATGGTATTTTGCTTTAGAAATGGACGAAAAGCTTAGTATTGAAAAAAGTGATATGCCAATGAGTTACTTACCTCAAAGTACACTCAACCCTATGCGCAAACATGAGATAAGTCATTACGCTAGGTTATTTACCGTTTTGCCAATGCCGGTATGTAATGTGTGTGCCAAAACGGGCGATATTTTAAAAGTTAATCAACGCTTTGTAGATGTTTTTGGTTATACAGTAGAGGATGTACCTAATCTTAAATCGTGGTGGGAAAAAGCGTATCCAGATCCGCAGTACAGAGCACTTGTAAAAGATCTGTGGCAAGACTCGCTTGAAAAGGCGCTGAATAATAATAATGATATACCCGCAAATAACTATCGAGTGTCTTGTCGTGATGGCACACAAGTGATGATGGAAATTTCAGGGATTGATATAGGTGAAGAGTTTTTAGCTGTTTTTAATGATGCTACAGAGCGTTTAGAAGCAGAGGATATACTTAGGGATATGGCCTTTTTGGATGCATTAACCAAAATTGCAAATAGGCGTCGGTTTGATGAAAAACTAACGCATGAGTACGAACGAGCAAAAGAATGCAAAGGCATGCTATCGATGATTATTATCGATATTGACCATTTTAAACAATTTAATGACCGGTATGGGCATGTAGCGGGCGATAGGTGCTTATATGATGTGGCCCAAACAATTGCTTCAACGGTTAGTCGCCCAGAAGATTTTGTTGCTCGCTATGGGGGAGAGGAATTTGTTGTTTTATTACCTCAAACCGATAGGCAAGGGGCATTGTTTATAGCTGAGCAAATACAAAAATCTGTAGAGAACTTAGCTATTGCACACCAGGATAGCTTTACAGGGTTTTTATCTATAAGTATGGGTATTAATACAATAAACGACTATACAACGGACGATAAAGTCAGCTTTGTGAAAGCAGCCGACAGTGCCCTGTATTATGCTAAAAAACAAGGGCGGAATTGCATAGCGTTAAGTTCGGTTTAATTATTTACAGTTATGTTTATCGCATAAATTAAAACAAGCTTTGATAGCGACTAGTTGTAAATAGTTTCAAGGCTCAACATTGGGCGCATTAGACTGTCGTTAATGCATTTTATTACCAGGGGACTTCTAAGCGGTAATGACTTGATTTGCTCAAACGTATACCAATTGGCGCTGATTATATCGGTATCTATTGGCACTGGAGTTTGTATGTTATCGAGCGCTTCAAATAAAAAGCAGAACCGTAAATAGTGTACTCCATTTTCGGCATGCAAATTATACACACCTAAAAAGCCGACTGGCTCAAGCGCTAAGCCTGTTTCTTCAAGTAATTCTCTGCTTGCGGCTTGTGCAAGAGTTTCGTTTTGTTCTAAATGACCAGCAGGTTGATTGTAGCAAACCTGCTGTGTAAATTTATCGCGCTCTTTGACGAGCAAAAACTCATTTTGCTTTTTTACTATTGCCGCAACTGTTACATGCGGTTTATGCATCAACTACGCCCTTAATTACTTTGTATTCACCACAATTAATATCATCCAACGTATAGTTGCCAATGCTATAGCGAATAAGGCGAAGTGTAGGGTGGCCAATATGTGCGGTCATTCGACGAACTTGTCTATTTTTACCTTCGTTAATGGTGATACTTAGCCACGTAGTTGGGATTGCTTTTCGCTCGCGTACAGGGGGATTACGCGCCCAAATTGTAGGCTCATCTATTATTTTAACGTTAGCAGGGAGTGTTAGCCCGTCTTTAAGTTTTACGCCATTGCATAAATCGTTAATTGATTCACTTGTTGGTTCACCTTCAACTTGTGCCCAGTAGGTTTTATTGGTTTTTTTATCAGGTGCAGTTAAGGTGTTTTGTAATTTACCGCAGTTTGTTAAAAGCAATAAACCTTCACTGTCTCTGTCTAATCTTCCTGCTGCGTAAACTTCTTTAATAGGGATAAACTCCGCAAGCGTTTGTCTGTCGGCGTCATCTGTAAATTGGCATAGCACATCAAATGGTTTGTTGAATAATACAATTTTTCTGTCTTTAGATGCTATTTGTGGCTTTATTTCTCTTTTACCAGAAGGTGTTTTGTTAAGTGCACTGCGTGAATAAGTGCGCCCTGTACTTCTTTTTGGCTTGGATTCAGTTACTTGATTATTGCCTGATTTAGATCTCATTATATGCACCTAGCTGGTTTTGGTAATCCGGCGATTTTTGTTGCTTGCTTAGCAGGGCCTTTAGGAAATAATTTATACAAATAAAGGCTGTTTCCTTTGTCTTCACCGAGTGCTTTAGCCATTGCTTTTACAAGCATTCTAATGGCTGGGCTGGTGTTATACTCAATGTAAAAATCACGAACAAAGTTAATGACTTCCCAGTGTTGTTCACTAAGTGTAATGTTTTCTTGGATAGCAATTACAGGTGCAAGCTCCTTTGACCACAAAGTATGATCAAGCAAGTAGCCTTGTTTGTCGGTTTCAATCTGTTGGTTGTTAAATTCAAGCATGAGTTACCACGTAATTGATTGATTAGTTGATAAAGTGAGTGCTACAAAGTCTTCATAGCTAATGGCTTTATCGTTATCTGTTAATTTTATTGCACGTACTTGCGCGTCTTGTTCAAGTATTAACAGTGTATCTGCAAATTGCCTAAATTGTTTTTTTGCAAAGCAGGCATCACCAACAAGTAGCACGTTATCGTCTGATAAAATTAAGTTCTCTAGCTGATTTGCCGAATAATAGTTAAGCGGCTTAGAAAAAATATGTAATGTACTCATAAATTCACCACATGTTGCTGCGCTTTAATTAATGTTTGTTGTTGGCTAAAGTTGAGTGCTTTTGCCTCTATGAGCAAATCATGTTTATTTAAACCATAATCAAGCAATGACTTTTCACACACGTAGATGTTTTCAACATCATAAATTTCGAGTGTTTTAATGTTTTTAAAAAAATCTTTTAATCCAATATTGTTTGGTTGTTGATGCTTTTTTAAAGCCAAAACGGCGGGGCCGCTAAACAACCAACTCACATTTTGGTCAACGGCAGCAAATATCAATGTCATATCAAGTGCATCACGAATATTTAAATCGTCAAATGGACTGCACTGACTCATTACTAATACGTTTATCATTTAAATTGCACCCATTTATCAGCGTCGCTTGCAAGCATTGCAAATTCAGCTAGCCCTGCGACTGCAAATACACCTGTGTTTTTAATATCTAACCCGCGTTTTTCAGCGGCGGTAACACACAGCATTAAATTTAGTTTTTGATCAGCGAGTTGCTGCCAAAGTGCTGAAATTTGTAGTTCGTCTGAGGATAAATCAAAGTGGGTAGATGCATGATAAATACCTTGCTGGTATAAAAAAATAGCATCAATGGTGTGCCCTTGGGCTAAACATGCATTCGCAAACTTAACTAATCTTTGCGTGGTATCGTGATCGGATGGTGGTGTATGTAATGAAAGAACAAAACGTGACAAAACAATTCCAATAAAAAAGCCCCAATTAAGGGGCTATTTTAACAGAACTATTTAATTAGTCATCACTTGCGCCAAGTAGAGCAAGTAAAGACGTAAATAAGTTATATACGCTTAGGTATAAAGACACTGTTGCGCGAATGTAGTTGGTTTCGCCGCCATTAATGATTCGGCTTGTATCGAATAAAATCAAACCAGACATGATCAATACAACTGCCGCATTAAGCACCATAAACATCAGCGAACTGCCAACAAAAATATTAACAATACTAGCTACAATCACAACTATTAAGCCAACCGTTAAAAAGCCACCCATGAATGAGAAGTCTTTTTTAGTGTTCAGTGCATAAGCAGATAAACCAAAAAAGATAAGCGCCGTAGAACCTAACGCTTGCATAATAAGCATTGGGCCATTAGGCATTGCAGCATAATGGTTAAGCAATGGACCTAAGCCTGCCCCCATTAAACCTGTGAAAGCAAACACCCAAAATACACCAGATGCTGTATCTGCTTTTTTATTTACAACAAATAATAAACCGAACGAAACAAGTGTAAATACAATTCCCATAAAGTAAGGCAATTGTAGTGCCATTGAAATACCGGCTGTCACTGCACTGAATGCAAGTGTCATAGCTAGTAAAAAGTAGGTGTTTTTAAGTACCTTGTTTGTTTCAATGGTAGACATTACCGGTTTCGCGGTATTGTACGATTGATTAAACGCCATTGTAGAGCTCCTTTAAGTGAAACGTGTGTGTTTCGATAATTTAACTAAAATTAGATTACCAACTCTTATATGTTTGGGCAAACCTTTGTAGATCAATAGAGTTAAATATTTAAATAAAAGAGTATTGACGGCTAAATTAAAAACACTTTGTTCTAACTTTAGACAAATTAATTGTTTTTTAAGCACTTAAACAATTAATTAAAAAAAAAGCTTCACAAAAGGGATGGGTTTCCCTATTATGCAGGCCGTGCGGAGAGATGGCAGAGTGGTCGAATGCACCGGTCTTGAAAACCGGCATGGGTTTATAGCCCATCTAGGGTTCAAATCCCTATCTCTCCACCACTTATTTAATAAGTGTGTGGTAATTAAAGTATCATTCATTTAAATAGTTAATTAGTACACTCTTACTTTTAACTTAGCAGTATCGGAGAGATGGCAGAGTGGTCGAATGCACCGGTCTTGAAAACCGGCATGGGTTTATAGCCCATCTAGGGTTCAAATCCCTATCTCTCCACCATATAACAAAATAGCCCGCTAATTTAGCGGGCTTTTTTGTGTTTGGAACAAAATCAGTGCACTTATACCAATCCGCAATAATACTTAATCATTTTGCGGGGCTAAACGTGTCGCTCCCTGCGTTAAAAAACTCTCATTTAGAACAACTAAATAGCGAATTTTTTGCCTAGCTATCAACACGTTTTTCCGCCCTCAAAATAGACCACCTAATTAAGCGAATTGGTATTACATGTTTTATCTCTCATTAGTAAAATCTTAAAAGCAGATAGAATTGCTCACACACCACCTTCTGCTGTTAAATAACGTTGATGTTCTCTTCCTTTTTTTGTTTTTAATAAAAATACCATCACAAAAAATTTTAAATGAGTTGGAATGCACATATTAATGTGTGCTATTTTTAAATATTGGTGGATTAAAGGTATGCAAAGTAGGATGTTGTGGCTCAAAGATGATCTAGATTCGAGAAAGTTAGTTGTATATCGTGCCGTCATGTTTTCGTTTATAGCGCTTTTTGTACTTTTTGTATTTCAACCTTTTGGCACTTCAAGCGATACCGAGTCTTACAAGTTTCTGCGGCTTTTTGGCTATGGGTTAGTAACCTTTTGTGCTTTGCTATTGTCAGGTTTCATAGAAATAGTGTTACTTAAGTTTAAGCTAAGTAAATTAAGCCGTTTAATTATTATTCCTATCACATATATTTTAATTACTGCGTTATTCAATCATGGGTATTTTGTGGTTGCTGTACTTGGGTCTTGGCATTGGCAGAATCAATTACTTTTTGTAGGGTATATTTTTTGTATTGGTGTATTTCCTCTTATTTTTTTACTCGTGGTAAATAGGCATGTAATAGATTTAACTAAGCCAAGTACAGTTAGCGTCGATCAAGAGCAGTTGAGAGAAGTTGAATTAAAGACAATTACTCTTAAAGGCGATAATAAAAACGACGAAATTAGCACGGCTCATCACCATATTTTATTTATTAAATCTTCAGACAACTATTGTGAAATAACAATACAGGAAGGAGCTTCAACTTCACGTAAACTATTACGTGTATCTCTTAGCGGTTTATTAAAGCAGCTTCCAGAAAATACAATTATATTACGATGCCACCGTTCTTATGCGGTCAACCTGCAAAACATTCAGCACTACAGTGGTAATGCTGGAGGGTTGCAATTATCGCTGCATACAATTGATATTAAAATACCGGTGTCTCGTTCTTATGTAAAAGTAATAAAAGATGCTTTGTCATTAATCCCAAAAACATGTTAATCCCCCCTAAAACATGGGCTTTATACCTCGTCTTGTAATTGAGACCTAATAAGTCGCTTTGTATTTTTACTATTGCCAAGATTAAGTTGAAATTTACAACTTAACGAGGAAAGTAGATATGAAACACGCTATCAAGGCACTTGTAATAATTTCTATATTTGTATTTTGCCACTATGTAATGAGGCAGTTTTGGGGAGAAGGTTGGTCTAGCTGGTTGTCTGAACTTGATAATCTAACTGGCATTTTATTTACCCCCGCTAAATATACTTTTTTATATGGACCGTTAGTTATTGCGGCTATTATTTTGTTTAAACAAAGTGAGCCTTTTGAATCTATAGGGCTTAATTCTTCTGGTTTTATTAACTATGCACTCGCAGCAATTATTTGTTGTGCTCCTATGGCAATAGGTTATGGATTTTTGAGTGATGAACTTAACCTATCAATACCAGCAATAATCACCGGCTCAGTTTATGCGGGTTTTTTTGAAGAGCTAATTTTTAGGGCTGCATTGTTTGGTGTTTTATTTAAATATTGTAGATGGGGCTTTGTGCCTGCGGCATTAATTAGTTCAGTAATATTTGGCCTGGGTCATATTTATCAAGGTAATGATGCGATTTCTGCATTGATGGCGGTTGCGATCACTACTGTAGCAGGTACATGGTTTGCGTGGCTATATTGTGAATGTGGTTATCGTATTTGGTTTCCTATGTGGATGCATATTTTTATGAATGCAGCTTACGGAATATTTGGTATGTCGGGTGGCGCAGTAGGTGATCTACAAGGTAACTTGTTTAAAGCAACAGCCATTGTGTTAAGTATTGTGTATGTTGAGATGCTAATTCGACGAGGAAAGCAGCGCGAAGTTACATTATCAAAATTATTTCAATGCACTAAAAGTGGCCTTTATACGCAACAAGCTAACTTAAATTGATTGGGAAACGACCATGCTAGAACTATTTATTGTAATAACTATATTTAGCTCACCCTTTGTGATTCTTACTATTACTAAACGTTATTTCACCTATAAAACTACAATAATGGCAGCGCAAGCAAAATTTAAAGGACTGAGTAATAATAAGATAACAAAATTAGAGGAACAAACAGCGATGTTGAACAAAAGATTGGCAGTGCTAGAGGAAATAGTAACATCTCGCCACTTTGAGTTATCAAATAAAATAGCTCAGTTATAAGCACTTTGATAAGTATGAGCCTATTAATTTATTAATAGGCTCATACTGCAATAAGGTTTATTTTTAATCATAAATTACGACCATAGTCTCTATTTCTAAGCTTTAGATCTTGGTGCATGCTTAATACATTAAAATTTATACTCTGTATTAAGGATTATTAGATGAAACATCAACTCGCAAAAAGTGTCGCGCTTTCATTATTGTCCCCGGTAATTATTGGTAGCTTGTTAGGATTGTATTATGCACTAACGCTACAGGGTGATTTCTTATCCGTATTTTTTCAACTATTGATGACTGCTATCTCAAATGCACATATTGTAGGCTTAACGATGGCGGCCTTTGTTGTGCCAGGGTATTTACTAATGTTTAAGTATTCTAAAGTTAATTATTCAGGTGTATTAACGCTTGGTTTGTTAGGTGGCGCTATATTTAGTTACTTATTAAGTGCCTCAACTGGCGAGATATTTTTGATTAATAGTGTTATGTCAGCATTTGCAGCCGGACTGTTTTTATTTGGTCTTCGCAAATCGGTAAAAAAATAATCGTAGCATTATTAACCAAGCACGCTGATAAACGGTGTGATTTCCTTTTTTTTACCTCCAAAAGGTTCCAATTTTTCACGACAAAGAGTACCTTTAGCTACTGTATGTTTAATAAGAAGTAGTTTGGTATGCAAAAGCACGATTTTTACCAGTCATTAGTTAAGCAAACTGAATCGCTGATAGCTGGTGAATCTAATGTAATTGCCAATTTGGCAAACATAAGCGCGCTGTTATTTACCTCTTTAGAAGATGTAAATTGGGCGGGCTTTTACTTTATGGATTCTCCTACTGAATTAGTACTTGGTCCGTTTCAAGGTAATCCTGCATGCATCCGTATTCCCGTTGGGAAAGGGGTATGTGGAACAGCTGCGGCAACCGCTGAAACACAATTAATTGAAGATGTTCACGCTTTTGACGGGCATATAGCCTGCGATGCAGCGTCTAACTCTGAAGTGGTTGTACCTATCATGAAACATGGTAAAGTATTCGCAGTACTAGACATTGATAGTCCAAGTATTGGCCGATTTGATGCTGATGATAAAGCTGGCCTTGAAGCATTAGTGAAATGCTTAGAGGCGAGCCTGTAATGAAAGATTTGCTAAATGTTCAAGACTACCTATTTGCTGTGCAAGATGTTGGCGACTGGGAAGGCGAAGAAGAGCATGTAGCGGAAACGCTCAATGATTTAATTCATATTGCATGGGATCGTCTTCCAGATGATTCAGAATGTGAATTTATTGATGAAACAATTAATGGTATTTGGGAACACCTTCGGGGTGATATGGCTGTAATAGAAGCCGATTTCGAAGAGTTGGTCGACTGGGTAACACACTACGTCGATTCGTCCCTTGATGAAAAGATGTGAAAAATAGGTTCTAAAATGGAAACCACAAACAAGCTAAAAGATATTAATGAAGTGTTGGAATTTTTATATCAAGAATTCCCACAATGTTTTAAACAAAAAGATGGCATCAAGCCGCTTAAAGTAGGTATTTTTAAAGATATTGCTGAGCGTATTGAAGGGTCTGAAAAAGTAAGTAAGACTCAAGTTCGTCAAGCGCTTAGAAAATACACGTCTAATTGGCGTTATTTAGAAGCTGTGACAAAGTCAGAGTTTCGTATTGATCTTGATGGTAATCAAGGTGAAAAAGTTGAGCAAGAGCATATCGACCATGCACAAAAAGCATTGGAAGAAAGCCGTGCTAAAATGGCAAAACGCAAAAAACAACAGCGTCCTCGCCAAGATTCTGATTCTAAATCTTTCAAGAAAAAACCAGCTCATGCTAGCAAAGCAGGCGATAAAAACGCACCTGCAGCTAACAAACCTGCTAAAGCAGCGCCAGTTAAACGTTCAGGAAAAATTGAACCTTTACCAGCAACTGAGGTCAAGGTTAATAATAAGGTTAAGGTTAAACTTGGCCAAGCACTTGTAAATGCAGTAATCACTGAAGTGAACAAAGATGACGTTCATGTTGAATTAGTGACTGGTATGCAAGTTAAAACCAAAGCTGACAGCTTATACATCGTTTAAGTTGTAAATAAATTAAGGAGTTGTGTATGAGTAAAAAGTTTACGCTCATTCCGTTAGTTGCTGCCCTGTTTTCAGGTTCATTATTTGCTGCTGTAGAAGCCGTTACAATTGACGATTTACCCCAGCTTAAGCAAGAGAGTCAACATGGTACTGCTAGCAAACGAGTGGCTAGCTTATTTGCTCGTTCACACTATACACCGGTTCGATTTAACGATGAGCTTTCTAGTAAAGTGTACGATCGTTATATCGAATCCCTTGATTTTAATAAAAGCGTTTTCTTAGCCAGCGATATTGCTTCTTTTGAGCAATATCGTGATGACTTTGATAACGCTATTACTACCGGTAAATTAGACTTTACGTTTGATATTTTTAACTTAAGTCTTAAACGCCGTTTTGAACGTTACGAGTATTCACTTACTTTACTTGAAAAAGAAATGACGTTTGATAAAGAAGATGAATACTTTTTTGATCGTGAAGATTCAGCATGGCCTTTGTCACAAGCTGAGCTTGATGAAATTTGGCGTGAGCGTGTAAAGTACGACGCACTGCGTTTAAAAATGACGGGTAAAGATTGGGAAGGCATTAAAGAAGTGCTGACCAAACGCTATAAAAATGCAGAAAAACGTTTAGTACAATCTAATTCAGAAGATGCTTTTCAAATTGTTATGAATTCGCTAGCACGTAGTATTGAGGCGCATACGTCTTATTTATCGCCACGTCGTGCAGAGCAATTCAAAATGGATATGGACTTAGAGCTTGAGGGCATTGGTGCCGTACTAAGCCCAGATGAAGACTACACTGTTATTCGCAGCTTAGTGCCGGGAGGCCCTGCAGATAAAACAGATCAAATTAAAGCTGATGACCGCATTATTGGTGTTGCCCAAGATGGCGAAGAATTTGTAGACGTAATTGGCTGGCGTTTAGATGACGTAGTTGATTTAATTAAAGGTCCTAAAGGGACTAAAGTACGTCTACAGTATTTAAAAGGTGTTGACGCTCACGGCGCACCTAAAGTTGTTGAAATCACGCGTGATAAAATTCGACTTGAAGATAGAGCGGCTAAATCAGAAGTATTTGAAGCAAAATACTCTGATTTAACAAGTAAAGTTGGCGTGATTGAAATTCCAGGCTTTTACAATAATCTTTCGAAAGATGTAAAAGTTGAGCTGGCTAAGCTTAAAGAAGAAAAAGTTGATGGTATTATTATCGACTTACGCCAAAATGGTGGTGGTTCTTTATATGAAGCAACACAACTGTCTGGTTTGTTTTTTGACCAAGGTCCAGTTGTTCAAATTCATACCTTAAATAACCGTATTGAAGAGCAAAAAGATCGCGATGGTATAACTTATTACGATGGTCCTTTAACTGTTTTAGTTGACCGTTACAGTGCCTCTGCTTCTGAAATATTTGCAGCAGCTATGCAAGATTACGGCCGTGCGGTTATTATTGGCGAGCAGACTTTTGGTAAAGGTACTGTACAGCAGCACAAAGGCTTAGGCCGCGCTTACGATTTATACGATAATGCGCTGGGTAGCGTACAGTATACGATTGCTAAGTTTTATCGTATTAACGGTGGTAGTACGCAACATAAAGGTGTGATCCCTGATATTTCGTTTCCATCAGCAATTGATCCTGCAGAGTGGGGCGAAAGTAAGCAAGATAATGCACTTCCTTGGGACAGCATTGTTAAAGCGAAATACAAAAAATTAGGTAATTTAACACCTATTATTACGTATCTTGAGAAACAACACGAAGTACGAATTAAATCAGAACCAGAATTTGGTTATGTATTTAATGACATTACCTTATACAACGAAGAGAAAGACCGTAAAACTATCTCTTTAGTTGAAGCAGACCGTATTAAAGAAAAAGATGAAGGTGAAGCACGTGCACTTGTACGTACTAACGAGCGTCTTAAGCGTTTAGGTAAAGATCCGGTAGAAAACTTAGACGATTTACCTGAAGTAATTGAAGAGCTTGACCCATTTTTGGAAGAAGCTGCATTAATTACTCAAGATTATATTAATTATGGTCGTATAGCTAAGAAGTAACAACTGGTTTTACCTCTATAAAAAAGGCGCATTAGCGCCTTTTTTACTACCTAAAATTTACTAAATTGTTATAATATTTGATTACATAAAGTTGAGCTAGAACAATCATGCTCAATTAATGCGCTTTACGTGCTAAAAATAATAATTAAACACACAGTAAGTGTGTCTAGGAGTCTCTACTTTGAAGCTATTGGATGACAAACCAATCAAGCCCGCCTCGTTTTTTGATGCATTAATTCCTATCTCTGTATTAATTTGTTTACTTGGTGCTGCCGTTTACTTATTTGGTGATAACTCTTCATCAGGCCCTAACCAAATTGCACTTTTATTTGCTACTTTTGCAGCGGCTTTAATTGGGCTTAAAAACGGTTATACATGGAAAAAATTAGAACAAGCTATGATCGAAGGTATAACGCTTTCACTTGGCGCTATCCTAATTTTACTTATGGTAGGTGCGTTAATTGGCACTTGGCTACTTTCTGGAACTGTACCAACTTTAATTTATTATGGCTTGCAAGTTATAAACCCAAGTTGGTTTTATGCAGCGAGTTGTTTAATTTGTGGCATTGTAGCTATGAGTATAGGTAGTTCTTGGACTACTGCCGCTACGATAGGTGTTGCTTTATTAGGCGTTGCAACGGGTCTTGGACTTGAACAAACAGTTACAGCAGGCGCTGTTATATCTGGCGCGTACTTTGGTGATAAGTTAAGCCCGCTGTCTGAAACAACCAATTTAGCGCCAGCAGTTGTAGGCGCTGATTTATTTGAGCATATTCAACATATGCTGTGGACGACAGTACCAAGTTTTGTAATTGCGCTGATTATATTTATATTCATGGGCTTTAACGCAACTGCTTCAAGCGAAGCGGGGCGCATTGATGAAATAACGGCTATTTTACAGCAAAACTTTAATATTGGTTTTGAAATGCTAATCCCGCTAATTGTACTTTTAGTTTTAGCGATTAAAAAAATGCCAGCCTTTCCTGCTATCTCTATCGGTGCTGTTGTGGGCGCTGTTTGGGCCATGTTGTTTCAATCTGATTTAATTGCTAGTCAAATTGATGTTTCTCAAGGGCAGTTAGTTGGCTATTTTAAGCTTGTTTGGACGACGTTTTTTGATGGTTTTAGCATAAGTACAGGCGATGACAAAATGGACTCCCTACTCAGTGGTGGCGGTATGTCTGGAATGCTTACAACCACATGGCTTATTATGACTGCACTGATGTTTGGTGCCATTATGGAAAAAACAGGCCTTTTGGATATTTTTGTTAAAAGCATACTTAAAATAGCTAAAAGTACGGGATCGTTAATTGCGGCAACAATAGCAACGTGTATTGGTACTAACGTGATAGCGGCCGATCAATATATTGCAATTGTTGTACCTGGTCGTATGTTTAAAGATGAATATGAAAAACGTGGTTTGAAGCCTGTTAACTTATCTCGTACATTGGAAGATGGCGGTACAATTACCAGCCCACTAATTCCATGGAACACGTGTGGCGCATATATGCAAAGCGTTTTACTAATAAATCCTTTTGATTATGCACTCTACGCTTTCTTTAACTTAATTAACCCTGTTTTAGCGGTGGTTTATGCCTACTTGGGCATTAAAATTTTACGTATTAAGCCAAAACAATCCGCCTAATTTTAAACAGCTCCTTTTAACTTAAAAGGAGCTGTTTTGGAGTATCTATGACTGAATCAAGTAAACCTCAAGCACAATATCTTAAAGACTATAAAGCTCCTGATTTTTTAATTGACCACACAGAGCTAACCTTTGACTTACAGCCATTATCAACCAAAGTAAGCTCTTTGCTAACGCTTACGCGTGTTGGTGATAAAAAAGCACCTTTAGTGCTTGATGGTATTGATTTACGCTTACTGTCTTTATCTATTGATACGGTTGATATAACTGATTATGAAATTATTGGCGAGCAGCTAATAATTAATAACCTACCGGATAGTTGTCAATTAAGTATTGTGACCGAGATATCGCCTGAGACGAATACTTCTTTAGAGGGTTTGTATTTATCTGGCGGTGCGTATTGTACACAGTGTGAAGCGCAGGGTTTTAGAAAGATCACCTATTACATGGATCGCCCTGATGTACTTGCCACGTTTGATGTAACTATTATTGCCGATAAAAAGTATCTACAACTTCTTTCTAATGGTAATCAAGTAGACAGTGGTGAAACACAAGATGGTCGTCATTTTGTTAAATGGCAAGACCCATTTAAAAAGCCGAGCTATTTATTTGCACTTGTAGCTGGCGATTTTGATGTTTTAAAAGATACGTACACGACTAAAAGCGGCAAAGATGTAGAATTAGCATTGTTTGTTGATAAAGGTAATTTATCTAAAACACCCCATGCTATTGCCTCACTCAAAAAGGCAATGCAGTGGGATGAAGAACGCTTTAATTTAGAGTATGACCTTGATATTTATATGATTGTAGCCGTCGATTTTTTCAACATGGGCGCGATGGAAAATAAAGGGCTAAACGTTTTTAACAGTAAATGCGTATTAGCTAATCAAGAAACAGCCACAGATAAAGACTACCATACGATTGAATCCATTGTAGGGCATGAGTACTTTCATAACTGGACAGGTAACCGAGTTACTTGTAGAGATTGGTTTCAGTTATCGCTAAAAGAAGGGTTAACTGTATTTAGAGACCAAGAGTTCAGTAGTGATTTAGGCTCTCGTGCACTTAACCGAATTGATGCGGTCAAAGTTATGCGTACGCATCAGTTTAGCGAAGATGCAGGCCCTATGGCTCACCCAATTCGCCCTGAGAAAGTTATTGAAATGAATAACTTTTATACAGTAACTGTATACGATAAAGGTGCTGAAGTTATCCGTATGATGCACACATTACTGGGTGAAACTAATTTTCAAAAAGGGATGACGCTTTACTTTGAGCGCCACGATGGGCAAGCAGTTACATGTGATGACTTTGTAAGTGCGATGAGCGATGCATCAGGTGTTGATTTAGAGCAATTTAAACAATGGTACAGCCAATCAGGTACACCGCGTTTAAATGCAATTCAAGAATTTGATAGCAGCTCAAATACATACACTTTGACAATCGAGCAAACAGCGCCAGCTAATCAGCCAGAGAATAAAAAGCTTCATATACCTTTTGCTATTGAACTACTTGATGCCAATGGACAAAGTATTGCTCTGCAATATAAAGGTAAAAAGCTAGATCATGTACTCGATGTAACTAATGCGACTCAAATATTTAGCTTTGATAATATTTTAGAAAAGCCTGTTGCGGTTTTGCTAGAAGACTTTTCTGCACCTTGTATTTTAAACCAGCAAACAACAGAGCCCGAACTATTGCATATTATGCGTTTTGCGCGCAGTGATTTTTCACGTTGGGATGCACAACAGCGGCTATTCATTAAGGCGATTAAATCTCAAATCACCGATGCAACGAATAGCGTATTAAGCAGCGAAATTATAAATGCGCTACGTGTACTTATAAACACCAAAGAGGGCGATTTAGCTTTAATTGCAGAGCTGTTTAAATTGCCGAGTTTTGACACGTTAGCTGCTGAATTTGATGTAATACCTGTAGATGACATTATTGAAATAACAGAAAAGTTTGAGCAACAAATTGCTGATGAACTTGCTGATGAGCTTCTTAGTTGTTACGAATCTCTTGAAGATGATGGCAGTATAAGTGCAAGCGCTGTTGCGAATCGTGCTTTAAAGCAAATATGTCTGCACTACCTTGCTAAAACACAAAGTCCAGAAGCTGTAACCTTTATTAAAGAAGCTGCAAGCTCGACTAATATGACTAATGTACTTGGTGCCCTTAGCGCTGTGGTAAAAGCTTCACACCCTGTTAGAGATGAGCTTTTGAGTCATTTTGATAGTCAGTGGCGTCATGATGTTTTAGTCATGGATAAGTGGTTTGCACTGCAAGCTATGCAATCAGGCAGTACTGCTATAGATGATATTAAGGCACTTTACGAACACCCGTGTTTTGATTTTTCAAATCCTAACCGTGTACGTGCACTTGTAGGAAGTTTTAGCCACTTTAATACAGCACAATTTCATCGAGCAGATGCTCAAGGCTATGCGTTATTAGGTGATTTATTAATAAAACTTAATGCAATTAATCCACAAAATGCATCGCGTATGCTAACACCGTTTATGTCGTGGAAGCGTTACGATGATGTACGCTCACAAGCAATGAAACTGCAATTACAGCGCTTAGCCAATTTAGATGGCCTAAGTGCTGACTTGTATGAAAAGGTTGAAAAAGCGCTCGCATAAATGATTGAGTATTATTTTACCTTAAGATTGAGCTATAACGAGTGCATGGATTACTACCATGGCCGTTTTAGCTCTTTACAAGTTGTAGAGGATGGCGGTAAAACAATTCGTTTTGCTGCTACGCATTTGAGGCCCTTCATTTCGAGCTTGGGTGTACGTGGCCGTTTTAGACTCTTATTAACCCCCGAAAACAAGTTCATCCGCCTAGAGCGAGTGGCCTGACACTCGGTTTTTATGTTATATATACATAAAAATATTGTATTTTTGTTAATTTCAATTTGTCCTATTGTTAAATTACGTGTATAAATTATCTGGTACGACGTCTTACCAATACGTAAGCGTTAACCAGAATAAGAAGTATATGACAGATTAGAGCGAGTATTTGTAATTTTACTGATTCGCTTCTATCGTTATGATTACACTAAAAACAATAACTTGATCACACAAAATGACCCGCGACAGGGGGGAACCAAAATGATAAGAAGATCGCTTTTTGTTAAAAATAGAATCGCTATAGGTTTAGCAGCCGCTAGTTTAGGTTTATCTGCAGCAAGTACTCAAGCTGTAACATTTGAAGCTGGAGGTTTTGATATTACCTTCGATTCAACCTTTTCATATGGGCAAAGTGTTCGTGCAGAAGACAGAGACTTTAACCTAATTGGCAAAAGTAATAACCCAGCATTTGATTGGACAGGATACAACCCAGCGCTAAGTAATACTATTTACTCATCACAAGATGTATGGGCACAACCGGGCTCTTACTCAAACAATGGTGATGCGGGTAATTTAAATTTTGATAGTGGTGACTCCTTCTCAAAACTATTGAAGGGCACACACGACCTTTCAATAAATAAAGATAACTACGGTTTGTTCACTCGCTTCATGTATTTTTATGACTTTGCGTTGATGGATGGCAATCATGCATATTCAAATCCTACATCAGGGCAGGGTGTTGATCCATGTGACGATAAAGACACCAAAGCACAAAGTTGTGCCGACATACGTTTATTAGACGCGTTTGTATGGGCCGATTTTGATTTAAATGATGGTAATAACCCTTTATCTGTCCGTTTAGGCCAGCAAGTAGTTAACTGGGGTGAAAGTACGCTTATATCTCATGGTATTAACGTAAACCCAGTTGATATAGATCGATTAAAAGCACCTGGCGCTGAGCTAAAAGAAGCATTTATACCAATCGGTATGCTTTGGGCATCGCTCGGAATTACTGAGAATATTACGCTTGAAGGTTTCTACCAATATCAATGGCAAGAAACACGTTTACCAGCAGCAGGTACATACTTTTCTACTAATGACTTTGCAGCAGAAAATGGTTATCAGCAGAATGTTCAATTAGGCTTTACGTCTAATCCTGATATTGATGTTGCTTTTTTAACGGATAGTTTAAATAACCTAACATCTGATTTTGCATTAGCAGCAGCTGCTCAAGGTATTGATCCTTCAAGTGCTGAAGGAAGCGCTTTATTAGCCCAAATGTATCTTGCTTACCCAACTAAGGTTGCTTTAAAAGGCAAAGGGGATAATGGTAAAACAGAACCTGAAGATGGCGGCCAGTACGGTTTACGTTTAGGTATATTTTTACCTGAATTTAATGATACTGAAATTGCGTTATACCACGTGAACTACCACAGTCGTCGTCCGCTTATATCTGGTCGTGTATCAAACTTTTCGCAGGCAGCAATTGCTCAAGATTTAGCGATGATCATGACAACAGAAATTACGTCAGATAATGTTGCTGATTTAACCGCTTTTTCTAAAGCTGAAAACGACTACCCAGAAGATATTAAACTATATGGTTTAAGTTTTAACACAACTATTGGTGAAACAGCCTTTGCGGGTGAGTTTGCGTTTCGTCAAGATGAACCACTGCAAATTGATGACGTAGAGTTACTTTATACAGCTATGCCTGAGCAGTTAGCTCTTGCAGGTCTTCGTCCTGATTTTGCAGGTATTTCGCAAATGAGTTTTGGCGATGATATTAGTTCTGTTGGTGCGGGTGAAGTTGCTCAAGGCTATATTGAACGTGATACATCACAAATTCAATTCACGGCTACTCACTTATTTGGACCTTCATTAGGTGCTGATAGTTGGGCTGTAGTTGGTGAAGTGGGTGCAGTAAAAATTCATAACATGCCAGAATATGACGAAATGCGTTTAAATGTATCCGGTACTGGCCGTAGTGGCACAATTACAGGCCCAGGTACTACTGATTATTCAACATTGCAACTTGGTTTATCAAATGGCGCTGAAGAAAAATCATTCGCCACAGCATCTTCTTGGGGTTACCGCTTAATTGCTAAAGGTGATTATTTTAACCTTTACAAAGGTATTAACTTCTCTCCACGTTTTGTATTTTCTCATGACGTAAATGGTAATACACCAGACCCTATGTTCTTATTTATCGAAGACCGTAAATCTTTGGGTGCAACCATGAACTTTAACTACCAAAATGCGTGGTCACTTGATGTGAGCTATAACTCGTTTTGGGGCGGCGGCGATATTAATACTTTCTCAGATCGCGATTACGTTTCTTTTAACTTAAAATATTCTATTTAGGGGTAACATTATTATGATTAAAAAACCTACCCTCATCGCTACAGCTTTTTGTAGCTTGTTTGCAAGCAGCGCAGCTTTAGCTAAATTAAACGCTGATGAAGTTGCTCAATTAGGTCAAAACTTAACGCCAATGGGCGCAGAAAAAGCAGCTAATGCTGATGGCTCTATTCCAGCATGGAATAATGGCATTACTTCTGCACCAGCAGGTTATGAAGCTGGTATGCATCACCTTGACCCATTTACAGCTGATAAAGTGCTTTTCACTATTGATAAAAGTAATATTGAAAAGTACAAAGCCAATTTAAGTCCGGGTCAAATTGCTTTATTTGAAGCATACCCAGACACATTTAAAATGCCTGTGTATGAAACTCACCGTTCTGCGTCTTACCCTCAGTTTGTGTATGATGCGACTAAAAAGTTTGCACCGACTGCTGAATTAATTGAAGGCGGTAACGGTATTAAAAATACGGCGATTGGTATTCCTTTCCCTATTCCTAAAACGGGTTTAGAGGCAATTTGGAATCATTTATTACGTTACCGTGGCCAGTCTATTGAGCGTTTTGGTGGTCAAGCTGCACCAACTGCATCTGGTTCTTATAACTATGTTGGCTTTGATGAGCAGTTATTAGTTAAGTACTCAGACCCTAGTGCAACACCAGCAGAGCTACAAGACTCAAATATTTTGTTTAAGTTTAAACAAAGCGTTACAGAACCAGCTCGTTTAGCGGGTACTGCATTATTAGTTCATGAAACAATGGATCAAATATTAACGCCGCGCCAAGCATGGACTTATAACTCGGGGCAACGTCGTGTTCGTCGTGCACCTAATGTTGCATATGATGCACCAGGCACAGCTGCAGATAGCCTGCGTACTACCGATGATTTTGATATGTTTAATGGCTCGCCAAATCGTTACAACTGGACACTAAAAGGCAAGCAAGAGTTATATATACCTTACAACAGCTATAAACTTCATAGTGATAAGCTAGAGTACGATGATATTTTAATGCCTGGCCATATTAACCCAGAACATACACGTTACGAAAAACACCGTGTTTGGGTTGTTGAAGCTAACTTAAAAGATGATACACGTCATATCTATAAAAAACGTGTGTTTTACATCGATGAAGATAGCTGGCAAGTACAGGTTACTGATATTTATGATAACCGCGACCAACTTTATCGTGTAGCAATGGCTTATGGCCTTAACTACTACGAAGTACCTACACAGTGGAGTACGCTTGAGGTTTATCATGATTTGAATTCTCGTCGTTATTTAGCAATTGGTTTAGATAACCAAGAAAAAATGTACGATTTTTCACAGTCATTTAACGATAACGAATTTACTTCAAGCGCTTTACGTCGCGCAGGTAGATAGTATTAAACTAGGCATTTAACAATTTGTTAAGTGCCTTTTCCTTTCTCATCGCGTTTGTCTTACAGCGCGCAACGCTTTCCCCAGTAAAAAGACAAACAACTCTCTCGTACAAGGCGATTAAAATTTATGAAGTATTTGGTATATGCCAGCCTGATAATAAGCGGTGCGAGTGTTGCACAAGAAGCCCCTAGCAATGCAATCAGTGCAACAAATGCAGCTAAAACCTTACTCACCGACATAACCAACACAGGCAATGGTCTAATTGCAGTAGGTAAACACGGTACTGTTATTAAAAGTATCTCGGGTGATAAATGGCAACAAGCTGAGCTAGTCCCAACTCAAGTGCTATTAACTGCCGTTGATTTTAGTAATGAAAATAATGGATGGGCGTGTGGCCACGATGCAACAATAATAAATACTACTGACGGTGGTGTTAATTGGCAACTACAACAAGTACAACCAAAATTAGACAAACCATGTTTAGATATTCTATTTGAAGATGATTTAAAAGGTTTTGCAGTGGGCGCATATGGCATGTTTTATCAAACCACCGATGGTGGTAAACATTGGCAAAAACGCTTTTTAGATTCGCTATTATTTAGTGATGATCGTGATTACTTGAACGATTTAAAAGAAAATGACCCCGAAGGATACGAAGCCGAAACTGCTTCAATTTTACCGCACTTTAATCGAATCGAAAAAACAGATAATGGTTTAATGCTGGTTGGTGAGATGGGCTTGATGGCCAGAAGCATTGATGATGGTCAAACTTGGCAAAGGATAGAAGAAATTTATCCTGGTTCATTCTTTGCAGTTGCATCAGATAGCACACAAGAAATTGTGGCAGGGCTTCGAGGTAATGTTTTTGCAAAGCAAAATGGTGAACAGCAGTGGCAGCATTTCGAAAATGTTAAAACAGCGACGATCAACAACATCATTAATTATAATAACAAACAATGGCTTATGCTTGCCAACAGTGGCGTTATTTTTCATCTTCAAGATGGGTTACTCACCCATGAGCAGCTTGCTGACGGTAAAGCGATTCTTGATGGTGTAATATTAGATAACAGGCTGATTATGGCTACAGAAGATGGCATTAAAGTGAAGGAGTTAACCCCTTAATGCATAAACTACTCGATTTTATTGAAAAGGCGATTTTTAGACATCGCTTAATTATGCTTATAAGTTTTGCACTTATAAGCTGTTTACTTGTATTCAAAGCGACTCAAATTCAATTAGATGCATCGTTTAATAAAAATATTCCGTTAAACCACGATTATATGAAAGTGTATACCAAGCATGAAAAGCAGTTTGGTGGTGCAAACAGTATTTTGATTTCAGTGTGTGATGACAGTGGTGATATATTTAATCCAGAGTTCTTTACTCAATTAAAAGCGGTTCACGATCAGCTTTATTTCATTCCTGGCGTAAATCGTCCATTAGTTAACTCAATATTTTCACCCAGTGCTCGTTTTGTTGAAGTAGTGGAGGATGGCTTTGCCGGTGGCCCAATTATTCCTGCTAACTTTAAAGCAGATAAGCGTGGTTTAGGTGTAGTAAAGGAAAACATTGAAAAAGCAAAAGTTGTAGGACGTATGATTGCCAGCGATTATTCGTGTGCAATGGTAACTGCTCAACTTTTAGAAACTGATCCTCAAACACAACAAAAATTAGACACATTAGCTTTTGCACAAAAGCTAGAAAGTGATTTAAGAGAGCCTTTAAGTACGGACAAAGTAAGTATTCATATTATTGGCTTTGCAAAAATGGCTGGTGATATAGCGGAAGGTGCAAAAGGGGTGGTTGTATTTTTTGCCATTGCTATCGCTTTTACCTTTATTATGGTCTGGCTATTTTGTGGCAGTTTAAAGCTGACTATTTTGCCTATCGCATGTTCCATTATTGCTGTTATTTGGCAATTAGGCCTGCTTTCAAGTTTAGGTTTTGGCCTTGATCCTATGTCTATTTTGGTACCGTTTTTAGTATTTGCTATTGGTGTAAGCCATGGTGTGCAGATGATAAATGCGATTGGTAAAAAAGTAGGTGAAGGTAAAACAACACGTATTTGTTGTCAGTCAAGTTTTAGGGCTTTATTAGTGCCAGGCGGTATTGCACTGCTTTCAGACACCGTAGGCTTCTTAACATTACTTACCATCGATATTGGTATTATCCGTGAACTTGCCATTACAGCGAGTTTAGGTGTAGCAGTAATTATATTTACTAATTTAATCTTATTGCCAGTTTGGGCTTCGTACATGAACTTTGAAAACAGTGTACATATTCAATCTGGTGATGCAGCAAAACCAAACATGCTTGATAAAATCCGCGACTTACTTGTTAAAGCGACTGATCCTAAAGTAGCTAAAATGATTATTGGTTTTACCCTTGTTCTATTTGCTTTAGGTTACTGGCAAGCAGATAAAATGCGTATAGGTGACTTACATGCAGGCGCGCCATCACTGCATCAAGATGCTCGTTATAATCAAGACACGTTTTTAATATCAGACAAGTACACTATCTCGTCTGATATCTTAAAGGTAATTGTAGAAGCGTATCCTGCAGCATGTACTGAGCATGATGTGATGGAGCGTATAAGCCGTTTTCAATACAAAGTAGAGAATGTAGCAGGTGTGCAGTCTGCTGTAAGTTTGAGCTCTGTAGCTCAATCGGTTAACGCAGGCTACAACGAAGGCAATTTGAAATGGCAAAGCTTGCCACGAAATTCAGCAAGTTTAGTGCAGTCAACGTCTCGAGTTGAAACTAGTACAGGTTTACTTAACGGTGATTGTTCAGTTATGCCAGTGATTATATTTTTAGATGATCATAAAGCACAAACTATAGATACTGTAATTAAGAGTGTTAAGCAATTTGCGCAAGAAGAGGGCACTGATAAATTAGCATTTAAATTAGCTTCAGGACCTGTTGGTGTAATGGCAGCGACTAATGAGTCAGTTGCAGAAGCGCAAATACCAATGATGCTTTATGTTTATGGTGCCGTTATCATTTTATGTTTAATGAGCTTTAGAAGCGTAAAAGCAACGATTGCTGTGGTATTGCCGCTTTATATCGTATCAACACTTGCACAAGCACTTATGGTGCAATTAGAAATAGGCTTAACCGTTTCTACTTTGCCAGTTATTGCTCTAGGAGTAGGTATTGGGGTCGATTACGGTATTTATATACTGTCGTCGATGATGGGGCAGCTTAAGCAAAATGTACCATTAAGTGTTGCTTATCGAAATGCGCTTGTTGAACGTGGCAGTGCGGTTCTATTTACCGGTATTACACTTGCGATTGGTGTGAGTACGTGGATATTCTCAGATCTTAAATTCCAAGTTGATATGGGTATACTGTTAACCTTCATGTTTTTAGTGAATATGTTAGGTGCAGTGTTGTTATTACCCGCTATTGGTAGCCTTCTCTGGACTGACCAGAAAAAATAATGTGAATAATTTTGCTCCTAAATGGCCTGTAAAGGCCATTTATATCTACAATTTGTGAATAGATGACCAAATAGCTGAAATGCTTAAAATGTTTTCATCGAAAGGGCTGTTTATTAACTGTAAAAGGGTTAGAATTTGATTGACTCCACGCTAATGAATAGCTGTACAAATTCCTGCTCCTGAGCAGTAATAGATTAAGGAACATACAATGACACGAAATGAAGGCCAAGCCTCGGTTATCCTAGATAATGTCTGTAAGCTGATCCAGAAAAAAGTTCGCGCTGATAATGTGTTACTCGTTGAGAAATTCGCCAAAGCCTTGTACAGCAATATGTCTAAAGAGGATTTGGCAAACCGCAACGATAGTGACCTATATGGCGCAGCATTAAGCCTTTGGAACTCGCTAGAAAAAAATACTACCGACGACGCAGTTATCCGCGTTTTCAACCCTGAAGTGGCAAAAGATGGCTGGCAGTCATCACATACAATCGTAGAGATTATTACTAAAGACATGCCGTTTTTAGTTGATTCTGTTCGTATGGCCATGACTCGTGAAAATATCGCCTCTCACTTATTACTTCACTGCCCATTAAAAATTAAGCGCGATGAAAACGCTAAAATTTCTGGATTATCAAATTTAAAAGCAGAGCAAGAATCCTCATCTACTAAAACAGTATTTTTTATTGAAATTGACCGTCAAACAGATTCTTCTGTGATTGAGTCTTTCAAGAAAGAGTTAGAGTCGGTTCTTGTTGATGTATCAGTTGCTGTTGATGATTGGCAGCCAATTCGTAAAAAATTGATTGCAGTAACCAAAGAGTTACCTAAACGTCATCATAATAAAACGACAGAAGAAGTTTCAGAAACAA
This sequence comes from Pseudoalteromonas sp. NZS127_1, assembly GCF_015864295.1. NCBI lineage: Bacteria > Pseudomonadati > Pseudomonadota > Gammaproteobacteria > Alteromonadales > Pseudoalteromonadaceae > Pseudoalteromonas > Pseudoalteromonas sp. NZS127_1. The sequence goes on from NZ_JADYXO010000001.1 coordinate 291,258, forward strand.
CTGAGTTTTTAGATTGGTTAGCGAAAGATAACTTTACCCTAATGGGTTACCGTGAATATGAGCTAAGCCCAGTTCAAGGTGATTACCAATTAAAAGGTAAAATGGAATCAAGCCTTGGCTTGATGAAAAACTCTACTGAAGAGCACACACGATTATTATCAGAATTACCAGAAGTTGCCCGCCAAGAAGCACGCAGCAGCAACCTACTGATCCTAACAAAAACTAACTCTGTTTCTCGCGTTCACCGTCCAGCTTACATCGATTACGTAGGTATTAAGCGTTTTGACGATGAAGGCAATGTAATTGGTGAAGACCGCTTTATTGGTTTGTTCTCATCAAGCTTTTACAATAACAGTGCTACTGATGTGCCTGTTTTAAAGAGTAAAATTAACCGCATTATGGAAATGTGTGATTTTGCTAAAGGTACACACGCTTACAAAGCTGTTTTAAATATTTTAGAAACCTACCCACGTGACGAGCTAGTTCAAGCGCGCGAAAGTGAGCTACTTGAAGTTGCTATGGGTGTTTTACAAGTACAAGAGCGCGATATGTGTCGCTTGTTTGTACGTAAAGATGCGTATGGTCGCTTTTTATCTTGCATGGTTTATGTTCCTCGCGAACGCTATAACACGGCTCTTCGTCGTGAAACGCAAGATATATTAGCTAATGCATTTAATTCTGACGATAAAGTCGAATTTACTACTTATTTCTCTGAGTCAACACTGGCGCGTACTCATTACACCGTTCGTGTGACCGACAACAAGATCGAATATAACGTGAAAGACATCGAAAACAATTTAGTAGAAGCTGCACGTACGTGGGAAGATAAACTTCAATCTGCACTTTTAGAGTCTGCGGGTGAAGCACGTGGTAACGATTTAAATCGTAAATACTGTAATGCATTTGCACGCTCATACAAAGACGAAGTGCTTCCAAGTGCTGCGGTTGTTGATATTGAAAAGTTAGAACTACTTAGCGATGAAAACAAGCTAGAAATGCTGTTTTACCGTCCTCAAGAAGAAGCAAACAGTAATATTGTACGATTAAGCTTATTCCATAAAGATGAGCCAATTCACTTATCTGATGTTATGCCAATGCTTGAAAACTTTGGTCTGCGCGTTGTTGGTGAAACACCATATTCAGTTAAAACTAGCGATGGTCGTATTAACTGGATCATGGACTTCTCGATGCTTATTGACAGCAAAGGGATGGCAGACTTTGATAAAATTTCAGCACGTTTTCGCGCTGCATTAACAAATGTGTGGGGCAACCGCCTTGAAAATGATGGTTTTAACCGTCTAGTATTAATGGGTGGCCTAACTGGCCGCGAAGCCTCTATTTTACGTGCTTACGCTAAGTACATGCGTCAAATTGGTGTAACGTTCTCACAAAGTTACATTGAAAGCACATTTGCAAATTATCCAAACATTGCAGCGCAAATTGTTAATTTATTTGCTAAAAAGTTCTCAGTTAAGAGCCCAGCAAGTGCTAAAACACTTGAAAAGTTAAGTACGCAAATTTACTTAGAACTTGAAAATGTAGCAAACCTTGATGATGACCGCATTATACGTTTATACGTAGATATGATTGTTGCGACACTACGTACCAACTATTTCCAAAAAGATGATGCAGGTCAGTTTAAATCTTATGTTTCGTTTAAAATACAGCCTAGCTTAATTCCTGATGTACCACTTCCACTTCCTGCGTTTGAGATCTTTGTTTATTCTCCGCGCGTTGAAGGTGTGCATTTACGTTACGGTAAAGTAGCGCGTGGTGGTCTGCGTTGGTCTGACCGTCGTGAAGACTTCCGTACTGAAGTACTTGGCTTAGTTAAAGCGCAACAAGTTAAAAATACAGTAATTGTACCTGTTGGCTCTAAAGGTGGTTTTGTATGTAAACAATTACCTAGTGAGCGCGAAGCGTTTATAAAAGAAGGCCAAGAGTGTTACAAAATCTTTATCCGTGGTCTTCTAGATATTACAGATAACATAGAGCGCGGTGAAGTAGTGCCAGCTCGTGATGTTGTTCGCCACGATGAAGATGATGCATACCTAGTGGTTGCAGCCGACAAAGGTACAGCTACTTTCTCTGATATCGCAAACGGCATAGCTAATGAATACAATTTCTGGCTAGGCGATGCATTCGCATCAGGTGGCTCGGTTGGTTACGATCATAAGAAAATGGGTATTACAGCTAAAGGCGCATGGGAGTCAGTTAAACGACATTTCCGTGAAATGGATATCGATTGTCAAACGACTGACTTTACAGTGGTAGCCATAGGCGATATGGCTGGTGATGTATTTGGTAATGGTATGTTGTTATCTAAGCATATTCGTTTACAAGTTGCCTTTAACCATATGCACATTTTTGTTGATCCGAACCCAGATGCTGCTACTTCTTACCCAGAGCGCGAACGTTTATTTAATATGCCGCGTTCATCGTGGGAAGATTACAATAAAGAGTTAATTTCTGCCGGTGGTGGTGTTTTCTCTCGTGCTGCTAAATCAATTACGCTTAGCCCAGAAATGAAAAAAATGTTGGGCACTAAAAAAGCAAGTATGACCCCAAATGAGTTAATGAAAGCTTCATTGATGATGGAGTTCGATTTACTGTGGAATGGCGGCATTGGTACATACATTAAAAACTCTAAAGAAACTGATGCAGATGTAGGGGATCGTGCAAACGATGCACTACGTATCAATGGTAGAGATTTAGGCGCTAAAATAATTGGTGAGGGTGGTAACTTAGGTGCAACTCAATTAGGTCGTGTTGAATTTGCAGCTAAGGGTGGTCGTGTTAATACTGACTTTATTGATAACGTAGGGGGCGTTGCCTGTTCAGATAACGAAGTTAACATTAAGATTTTACTTAATGGCTTGGTTGCTGAAGGCGACTTAACACGTAAACAACGTGATGAGCTACTTTATTCTATGACAGATGAAGTATCTGAATTAGTATTAAAAGACTGTTACCGTCAAACACATACTATTTCAATTACGCAGTCTAAAGGTACTTCAACGCTTAAAGAAAAGATTCGCTTTATTCATGCACTTGAAAAAGATGGTAAGTTAAACCGTGCTATTGAGTTCATTCCAAGTGATGAAGAATTGGCAGAACGTGCAGCCGCAGGTAAAGACTTAACTCGCCCTGAGCTTTCAGTGCTAGTGTCTTACGCAAAAATGGTATTAAAAGAGTCTTTAGTAAGTGATGAAATTACTGAAAACCCTTACTATCGCCAATTGCTTGTGAAGTCATTCCCACGTCCTCTACGTGAGAAGTTTAACGATGCGATGAACAACCATCCACTTCGTAAAGAAATTATTGCAACTAAACTTGCTAACAGTATCGTTAATGATATGGGTTTAAACTTCATGGTACGTATGCATGAAGAAACCGGTGCCAACGAAGCTGAAATTGCAATGTGTTACTCAATTGCTAGCGAAATATTTGAAATGCGTGATACATGGTCTTCTATCAGCGCACTGGATAATAAAATACCAGCAGCGGTACAAACTGAAATGCTTTACCAACTTCGTCGTACTGTTCGCCGTACTACGCGCTGGTTCTTACGTCATCGTAATAAGTCACAAACGATTGAACAAGGAATTGAATTCTTTGCGCCAACGTTTAAAGATTTAAGCGATAATTTAAATACATACATGATTGAAAAAGAAAATGACCGTATTGTAATTGAAGCTAATAAGTTAATTGATGCCGGCGTTCCTGCAGATATAGCTAAGCGTATTGTTTCGTTATCAAGCTTATTCTCTGTGATGGATTTAGCTGAGGTTGCTAATAATTCAGGTAAGAGTATTTCGATGGTATCGAATACTTACTTTAAACTAGGCGCGAGAATGGGTCTGCATTGGTTCTTAGAGCAAATAACTAAGCAACCAGTAGCAAATCATTGGCAAGCACTTGCTCGTTCATCTTACCGTGAAGAGCTTGATTGGCAGCAACGTACGTTATCTGAAGTGGTGCTAAATAGCTTTGAAGGTGACGAGAGCGATGTTGATAGTCAAATAGATGAGTGGATGGATAGCCAAGATTTATTACTTCAGCGTTGGAAACAAATGTTGGCTGAGTTTAAAACATCACAAAGCCACGACTTTGCTAAGTTCTCAGTTGCACTTCGTGAACTTATGTTATTAAGTCACAACTGTGATACATCAGGAAAATAATTTAGCTTTAATCAGTTATTTGTTTAGTAAATAAATAACTGATTGTTAAAATTGTTATACAATACCTCAGCCTTGTCTGAGGTATTTTTTTGTCTGAAATTTAAAAAGAGGATTATATTGATGTTTTATGATTTAGCTCGCCGTTTTATGTTTACCCGTGATGCGGAGTGGGCGCATGAGTTTGCACTTAATAATCTTCGTCGTTTTGCTAATACGCCTCTAAATATAGCTTGGTCACAAAGTGTTTCAGATAAACCCGTAAACTTTTTAGGTCTTGAATTTAAAAATCCAGTAGGGCTTGCCGCTGGCCTGGATAAAAATGCAGAATGTATAGATGCATTTAGCCAAATGGGATTTGGTTTTATTGAAGTTGGAACGGTTACACCGCGTCCTCAAGTTGGTAATGACAAGCCACGTATTTTTAGACTTCCAGAGTCAAACGCAATTATTAACCGTATGGGTTTTAATAATAAAGGTGTTGATAATTTAGTCGAAAATGTAAAAGCAGCAAAGTACAGTGGCATACTCGGTATCAATATTGGTAAAAATAAAGATACACCTAACGAGCAAGGTAAAGATGACTACATTCATTGTATGCGTAAAGTATTTGAGCATGCCTCATATATTACGGTAAATATTTCATCACCAAATACCCCAGGGCTTCGTGATTTACAATATGGTGCTGCACTTGATGATTTATTGCAAAGTCTTAAAAATGAACAGTTAGATTTAATTGCAAAGCATAATAAGCAAGTTCCTATGCTTGTAAAAATTGCACCGGATCTCGATCAAATACAAATAGAGCAAGTAAGTGAGTCACTTTTAAATAATAAAATTGATGGTGTAATTGCCACAAACACAACGCTTGAGCGAGCCGCAGTCATGGGGCAGCAATATGCACAAGAGGCGGGCGGTTTATCAGGTCACCCTGTTAGAATGCGCTCTACAGAGGTAGTAAGTGAGCTAAAACGCTTAACACAAGGTAAGCTACCAATCATCGGAGTCGGCGGTATTGATGATGCTACATCTGCAAAAGAAAAGTTAGATGCAGGCGCAAATTTAGTTCAGGTTTATACTGGGTTCATCTACAAAGGTCCACAATTGGTAAAGTCGATCGTTAACGGCTTATAAGGATCAGTTATCTAAGCTTTTGATCGTTAGCTAAATGTTCTAAGCAAACATTTTAAAAGTGGTCAAAAGCGGTTATACTCTGAGCAATAATTATTCAACATACCCAAGGAGGAGTAAATGTTACAAGCATCAAAGCAATGGCAGTGGATTACTTGTCCTGATAAAAATCGTTTGTTACTTGATTTAAATGACGACATGCAATTATGCACGCCTTATAAATTAAGACAGCTCACCGATTCTGTTTTTAAAAATCCACGTTTTAGTCTCGAAGATGCTGCATTTTACGAACAAGTTTATAATTATCTGGATGGATTTGAATTGTGGTCTGCGGCTCAAATTTGTCAAATATCATTAAATGCTACTGCTGTTAAGTATCACTTAAAACCCGTTTTAGCAAAAAGTTGGTTTTTTGAAGAATATACCGGGACAGAGCCAAGCGTAGAGGCAATAGTAAAATTAACATCTAAAGCGCAGTCAGGTGATTTTTTAATTGTAGAGCATTGTCCTGATGCATCTATTTGTTTGAATTTAAGTGAAACCTTTAAATTAGACGAAAACTTATCTTTAGCGCAATTTGAAGTAATCCGTATTTTGAATAATCGAGTACACCCCATCCTAAATCAGCAATATCAAAGTCAAACCGCCTAACCAAATTTAAGCCTTAAGCGTGTCTTTATGGCGTGTTTGTCGCCCAACCTATGTTATAATCCTGCGCAATTAGCTATTAAGGGTTATTACTTTGCAATTTATCGCACTTACTTCTATCGGAATCGAAAATTTATTGGTTGATGAACTAACAGAACTTGGCGCAACCGTATCTAAGCAAACTGTTGGTTCTGTTCGTTTTGAGGCTGACTCATTACTTGCGCAAAAGGTTTGTTTATCAACTCGTTTTGCAACGCGTGTGCTTATGCTTATTGAAGAAAAAGAAGGCGTAGATGACAAAAATAGCCTGTATAATTTTGCGCGCTCGCAACCTTGGCAAGAATGGTTTGGACCTACGCAAACATTCGCTGTCGACTTCAACGGTACCAATGACTCATTAAAAAACACGCAATTTTCGGGTCTTGTAATCAAAGATGCGATTGTTGACTATTTTAATGATTTATACGAGCAACGTCCTAACGTTGATAAGCAAGATGCTAACGTGCGCGTAGTTGCACGATTAAATCGTTACGGCGTATCGATGTATATTGACTATTCAGGTCCTCGTTTGTCAGAACGTGGTTACCGCCAAGGCCAAGGTAAAGCGCCAATTAAAGAGCACTTAGCTGCTGCATTAATTAAGCGAAGTGGCTGGCTTGAAAATGTAAAACAGCCTTTATTCGATCCATGTTGTGGTGCGGGTACTATTTTGATAGAAGCTGCCGGTATGGCGCGAAACGAAGCGCCAGGATTATTCCGTGAAGGTTTTGCTTTTGAGCGTTTACCCAGTTTTAGAGCCGCTAAGTTTAAAGAGCTTAAAGAAGAGTTACTCGCTAATATTACTGATCCTAAATTGTGGTTAATTGGCCACGATTACGATGAGCAAGTATTAAGTAAAGCAATTGATAATGCTAAACGAGCCGAGCTTGACGACGTGATTAAGTTTAAGCAAAGTGATGCAACTAAACTTACAGCTGTTGCAAAATTACCGGGTGTTGTAATTTCAAACTTACCTTATGGTGAGCGTATTGGCTCTATGGCTGAGCTTGTTGATTTACACCGTAATTTAGGCGTTGGCTTTAAAAAGCACTTCAATCACTGGAAACTTGCCTTATTGGGTATGGACGAGAGCTTATTTAAACTTTTAAAACTTGTGCGCCTTAAGCGTTATAAATTTAAAAATGGCCCGCTTGATGTAGAACTTAACTTATATCAATTAGATGATAAGCAAGTAAGTTTGACTACAGATGACAAAAAAGCACTCAATTTTGAAGGCTCAACGTCATTTGCAAATAGATTGAAAAAAAATAAGCAAGGCTTAAAAAACTGGCTTAAACAAAATCAAATAGATGCTTATCGCGTCTATGAAGCGGATATCCCTGAATACAATGTTGCTGTAGATATTTATGGTGACTCTGCTGTAATTTTTGAATATGCAGCGCCTAAAGAAATTGATGAAAAAACATCAGAAAAACGCCTGCAAGATGTAATAAGTTTAACGGCTCAACAGCTTGAGATTTCACCTGAAAACATTGCTGTAAAAGTACGTAAAAAGCAGAAGGGCGAAGATCAATACACCGCTATGTCTAAACAAAACCGTACTATGGTTGTTGAAGAGTTTGGTGCTAAGTTCAAAGTTAATTTATTTGACTACTTAGACACAGGCTTGTTTTTAGACCACCGTTTAATGCGCCGTTATATTCAAGAAAATGCTAAAGATAAACGTTTCTTAAACCTTTTTGCATACACAGGTACAGCTTCTGTACATGCTGCTCTTGGTGGTGCTAAAGCCATTACTACAGTCGATTTATCAAAGACCTACTTAAAATGGGGCCAAGATAACTTTGATTTAAATGGTATTAGTAATACACGATACCGCTTTGAACAAGCAGATTGTTTAAAATGGTTAGAGCACGCAACGGCGCAATATGATCTGATATTTTTAGATCCTCCAACGTTTTCAAACTCAAAACGTATGAAAGACGCGTTTGATGTGCAGAGCGATCACATTAAATTATTAACGTGGGTTAAAAAGATTTTGAGCCCATCGGGTACTTTGATTTTCTCTAATAACAAACGTGGCTTTGTAATAGATGAAGTTGGCCTGATTGGTCTAGGTTTAAAAGCCATTAATATTTCAGATAAAACGTTATCACCAGACTTTAAACGTAATAAAAAAATCCATAATAGCTGGTTAATCACACATGGCTAAATGGGTTTTATATCACACTGATGGTTGCCACTTGTGCGAGCAAGCTGAGCAACTTATCACTGAGGTACTTAGTAATACGAGTGAGTTATTACTAATCGATATTATGACTGATGAGCAGCTTATAGCTGAGTATCAAATTACTATTCCTGTATTAAAAAGTGAAAAAGGCGAGCAATTATTTTGGCCTTTTACTTTACACACTGTGCGCGAATTTTTAGCACAAGCAGAATAAGAGCAAATAAGAACTATGGATTTAATTAGAATTTTAAAAGCACAACTTGCTTTTGGTACGCATGCTTTGCTTAACAAAGCAGATGCCGTTATAGAAAGTGGCGAAAGAGTGTGTGTTGTTGGTCGAAATGGCGCGGGTAAGTCAACTCTATTAAAAGTGCTTGATGGCGAAGTTGTATTAGATGATGGTGAAATAAATCAGCTAGGCGGGATTAGAATTTCTCGTTTAGAACAAGATCCACCAAAAGGCGCAAATGGCACAGTATTTGATTATGTTGCGCAAGGTATGCCTGAGATTGCAAACTTACTAATTGATTTTCATCATGTAAGTAATGAGTTGCAAACAGTGTGTACTGATAAGTTATTAAACAAGCTTGAACGTTTATCAAATCAACTAGAAGCGGCTGATGGCTGGCGCTTTGATAGCCGAATTCAATTAGTGCTAACACAATTAGAATTAACGCCAGAAGCTAAACTTGAGTCTCTTTCTGGTGGTTGGTTACGTAAAGTAGCACTTGCACGTGCACTTGTCAGTGAGCCTGATTTATTATTACTTGATGAGCCAACAAACCATTTAGACATGGCAAGCGTCATGTGGCTTGAGCAATTTTTAAAAGAGTTTAAAGGCGGAATCGTATTTATATCGCATGACCGTGCGTTTATTCGCGCTGTTGCTACGCGTATTTTAGATTTAGACCGTGGTAAGCTTATTTCGTACCCTGGTGATTACGCTACGTACTTAGAGCAAAAAGCCCATGATTTAAAAGTTGAAGAAAGCCAAAATGCATTGTTCGATAAGCGTTTAGCCGAAGAAGAAACATGGATCCGCCAAGGTGTTAAAGCGCGTAGAACGCGTAACGAAGGACGTGTTAGAGAGTTAAAACAGCTTCGTACAGAGCGTAAGCAACGTGTTGACCAAGTTGGTAAAACTGATTTCAATATTGAAACAGCAGATCGCTCTGGTAAGTTAGTATTTGAAGCTCAACATCTTTGTCATGCATTTAAAGACAAAGTTATTGCTGATGATTTTTCTACACTGGTAATGCGCGGTGACAGAATCGGTCTAGTAGGCCCAAATGGTATTGGTAAAACAACACTATTAAAGCTAATGTTTGGTGATTTAGAACCAGATAGCGGCATAACTAAGCAAGGTGTTAATTTAGAATTTGCTTACTTTGACCAATATCGTGAAAAGCTTGATGAAGAAGCAACAGTTCAAGATAACGTTGCCGAAGGTAAACAAGAAGTGATGATGGGCGGACGCTCACGTCATGTTTTAGGTTACCTGCAAGACTTTTTATTCCCTCCAGCACGCGCTCGAACCCCTGTTAAAGCACTCTCTGGTGGTGAAAAAAATAGACTACTATTAGCTAAACTGTTTTTAAAACCGTCTAATATCCTTGTTCTCGATGAGCCAACGAATGACTTAGACATTGAAACGTTAGAGTTACTAGAGGACATCATTAATCAATACCAAGGTACAGTGCTGATTGTAAGCCATGACCGTGAATTTATTGATAATACATGTTCAAGTGTATGGGCGTTTGAAGGTAACGGTAAAGTTACAGATATTGTAGGTGGCTATAGCGACTATGAGGCTTACGTTAACTATTTAGCTGAACAAGAAAAAAAAACGCAGCAGCAACCAGTAAAAAAAGTTGAAAAAGTAGTCGCTCCAGTTGCTAAACCTGCAGCTAAAACAAATAAACTCTCTTACAAATTAAAACTTGAATTAGAGCAACTACCGAATAAAATGGAAAAACTAGAAGCTGAAATTGAAGCTCAACAAGCTGTAGTTAGTGACTCAGACTTTTTTAAACAAGAGAGTGATGTAACAACTAAAGCATTGAACCATTTGGCACAACTTGAGTCTGACCTTGAAGCTGCGCTTGAGCGCTGGGAAGAACTTGAAGAATTACAGAATCAGTAGTAAGGACTAAAATGAAATATAAATTACTCGCTGCCAGTATTTTAGCGACATTAAGCACTTCAGCAACAAGTGCTACGTACCAGTTAAGTGAATTAGGAACTCTTGAAGACGCTAAATATTCTTATGTAACAGATGTAAGCGAAAGCGGGCATATTATTGGTTTCGCAAATGGTTTATACAATTTACCTATTGATATCAGCTATATAGATTTTACTGAAAATATTATTGAAAATAGCTACGATAATACAGAGGCTGCATTTGATTTAAGTGATAAAGAGATTACCTTTACACTTGATGACATTGAAAATAATGATGCAGTACTTACTAATTCTGATGCACATACTTTCATGGTTAGTTTTTTATCTTCAATTTCTACAAATTTTGAATATCAAAAATTAAGCTCATTAGTTGGCATAAAGTACAATGACACACAAGTAACAGAGCAACCGTTATTTGATGTTGCATCTGTTGATTATGATGGCTTAACGCGTTCAACTATTAACCTTTTTAATGCTGTAAGTGAAGACGGCGTTACTGTTGGTTGGGGCGGTGCTCCTTACGATAAAGTGTCTTTTACACCTGATGGTGAAGATGATGCAGAAACGTGGTTCACACATGAGTTTATAGAACGTGGGATTGTAATAAGTGCTGATGGCAGTATAAGTGTTGAGTTAGAGCCTGAGTTTAATGAATACGGCGGCACAAGCCGCGCTAACGATATAGTCAAAACAAATAGTGGTTACACTGTTGTAGGTAATATCTCTACAAGTATTCCTGATGACAGACAAGATAATATTGATGATAACTGTGATAATGAAGACGAACCAACGTCAGTGTGTATCAACTTATTAAATTCTAATATTTCACGAGGCTTATTTAATAAGCGTGCTGTTAAATGGGAACTTGATGAATCGTTAAATATTATTTCTGTTGAAGAGCTTGGTATGGCACTTACACCTGATGAAGGTGAAACGGAAGATGACGCATTTACGAGTACTGCTTTAGCAGTGAACAACAACGGTACAATTGTAGGTTCATCAAATACGCGTTATTACAAAAATGATGATACGATTCTTACAATGCCAGTCTATTTTAAAGACGGTGCAGTCACTGACTTTATTAATCAAGAAGACGATTGGCAGGCTGGTAAATCAATCGCTATTAATGATAATGATGTAATTACAGGTTATGCGACAAAGCGTATTGAAGGCACTCTTCGTAATAAATTCTTCTATCATGACATCGAAACAGGTAATACAGTTTTTCCAACTGATTATTTTTCAAGTTCAAGTTCTTATGGCAACGATATAAATAATCAAGGATATATTGTAGGCGAAGGGGAAGTGGGTGTATCTGATAGTTCACGACTCAAAGAAGCCTTTATTTACAAAATTGGTGAAGATAAAATCACTAATTTGAATGATTTACTGCCTTGTTATGACACTGATGGCGAAACTGACTACGCTTACTCAATGGTTGAAGCAACAGCTATCAATGAAAATAATGAAATATTTGGTACTGCGACTAAGACAGTTGAAAAACTTGATTCTTTAGGCGGTGTTGTAACTGATATCAATGGTGAAATTGAATACGAAAGTATTGCAGTTGCAGTTAAGTTAACGCCAATTGCAAATGGTGAAGTAGAAAACTGTGCTCCAGTAGAAGCAGAAGTGTATGAGCGTAACTCTGCTAGCTTTCCTTGGTATACATTATTGCTATTACCATTAGTTGGCTTAAGACGTATATTTCGCTTTTAAAGTTTACTAATATTGATTATAAAAAAAACCAACTTAATAAAGTTGGTTTTTTTTCGTCTATAATATTTTATAAGATTAGGATTGCCATGAATCTTATAATTATTATTTAGCTTTAACGCTACTAATTATTTCGCGATAACCATGCCTTTTTAACAGAACGACGCCAAATAATATCAATACCAAAATAGCCGATAATTGATGCAATAGAAGCACATACTAACGAACCTAGTAAAAATGCAGGACCAATAGTTTCTATGCTCTCTAGAAACCAAGACCAACTAGCTTCAAATACAAAGTGTTGCTCAGGCTGATTAAGTATTAATGTACCCACTAAGTATGAGCCATAAAAAATAGGTGGCATAGTTAGAGGGTTTGTAAGCCATACTAGTGCTACTGAGATAGGTAAATTAACTCTAAATAATATAGCGCCGGCTGCTGCTAAAACCATTTGAAAAGGAACAGGGATGAAAGCAAAAAATAACCCGACTGCAAATGCACCTCGAGCAGAACGTCTATTTAAATGCCAAAGATTTGCATCTTGTAAAAGGCGTCCAAATATTCTTAGTGATTTATGATGTCTAATTTTATTTGGATCAGGTAAAAATCTTTGGATCGTTTTTTTAGCCATTTAAAGCAACCATTTACATCAGTGTGGATAAGTCTTGGGTTTGTAATTGGCTGTATAGCAACCGTATTTTATTATCAAACTCTCGAATTTACAGTATTCACAATTTTCATTGTAATAATGAGCGCTTATTTTAAGCCGTTTTCAAACGTATTGTTAGGCTTTATTTGCGCAATTTGCTTTGTCGGACTGCATTTTTACCTATTTTATAGTTTTGAAATACCAAAACCGGATGAAAAGTATGCACTTGATTCTACATTAATTGTTGAAGAGGTTATTTCTGACAAAAAACCTCAATATATTAAAGTTAAAATAGTGGCATTAGAAGGGAGTAATTTCTCGGATTTTAGAGCACCCAAAGCAATGCTCAGTGTTAATTCTGCACAGTCTTTAATAGTAGGTGATGAATTTTCTGCTTTAATTCATTTAAAACATTTTCGTAGTAATAAAAATTTTAATGTATTTGATAATGAACGTTATGCTTTTATAAGTAGAATATTATTTAAAGGTAAAGTACTTAATAAAAATCTTAATATTATAAATAGCGACAAACAAAGCATAATTTTAGATTATCAACACTTCCTTAAAAACACTTATACGGATACAAAACTACAGTGGCTCTATTATGCATTGCTTAGCGGTGAAAAATCTTTGATGAGCTACGCTGATAAACAATTAATGCAATCTCTTGGGCTAAGTCATTTACTTGCTATATCGGGGTTACATATTGGTTTGATTTTTAGCTTCGGTTATCTATTTACTCGATTCATTTTTGCAAAGATTAATTCTTCGATTGGGCAATCATCCAACCTGACTCTTTATTACAGTTCATGCGGATTTTTAGTAGCCTTGGTTTATGTATACTTAAGTGACTTTTTAGTATCTGCAACGCGAGCGCTTATCATGCTGGGTTGTTATTTATTATTGTATTTTCTTGCTAAGCAGCCGCTGCGTTGGCGGAGCATTTTATTTGCCTTGGTTATTGTTCTTATTGTTAACCCATTTAATTTACTCAATCCAGGTCTCTACTTTTCATTTTTAGCTGTTGCTATCATTTTTACAGTTATTAATAAATTACCAATATTAAACACTCGCATAAAAAATAAAGTTATTTCACTGTTTGTTATTCAAATAGCGTTATTTATTGGTTTATTGCCACTTTCACTCTATTTTTTTAATGGGGTAAGTATTGCGGGTTTGATAATAAACTTAATTGCTATACCGCTGCTTTCAATCATTATCTTACCTTTTTTAATTGTTTTTACATTACTGAGTATTTTCTTAGATATAAGTATTTTAATAAACCTGTTTGATACTGGCTTATATGCGCTATTTAAATTGCTTAATGAAATACCAGAATCGTTAAGGTGGATAACGACTGGCAGAATTGACTCAATATTTGTCGTTTTTACTTATATTATTATGTTGATGGTTTATTTTCTTCCTTATAAATGGCTCGCTTTTATTCCAGCAATAACGCTTTTATTAAATTATTGGCTAACAGAAAAGTCTAAGTGGCAACTACATGTATTTGATGTAGGGCATGGACTGATGGCATTAATTGAAAAAGATAAACAAGTGCTTATTTATGATTTTGGCCCCAGTTATTTCAATCGCTTTAGCCGTACGCGAAGTATTTTATTGCCTTATATTAAAGCAAATAATTTAACAGTGAAAACGGCGATTCTAAGTCATGAAGATAATGATCATGCTGGAGGATTACAACATTTCATAGATGCTGGCTTTGGTGAAACATTACAACAATTTCATCCTAAAAATACACATAATGTATGTGAAGTCATAAACATTGATTTTGCTGGATTAAAAGTACAAAGCTTTAGTACAAAAGGGTTTGGAAATGAAAATGATGATTCATGCATTGTTAGGGTATCAGATAATACTCATAGCGTTTTACTTACTGGTGATATATCAAAAGCGCGTGAAGCATCGTTATTAGCGGATAATACATCATTAAAAAGTACAGTAATGTTAAGCCCGCATCATGGCAGCGATACATCCTCAAGTGTTAATTTTATAAATAACGTTGCTCCCCAAGTAGTCATTCATTCAAGTGCCTATAAAGGGCAATGGGAATTCCCCAAGGCCATTGTCGTTGAACGGTATAACCAAATAAATGCCCAGCAATTTACGACAGGCGTTGAAGGGCAAATTAGTATTAAATTTTATGCAAAGAATTTGGCTATAGAAACAGCAAGAGGGCAGGAAAGTTACTGGTTTATCAAAGATTGACGTTTAGTTTTATCTCATCGGAGGATACAATACAGATTGTTTCTGTATTTAGAGAGTGTTATGGATCAAAGTACTACACAAATTTATAAACGTCTTGTCTCATATGTTGGCACCTACAAAAGCGTCGCATTTGTCGCAATTATTGGGATGATAGGCTATTCAGCAATGGATGCTTTATTTATTCAATTAATGAAGCCGTTTATTGATCAAGGTTTGAACCAGCGTAATACAGAAGTTTTAAAGTACGCTCCTTTTGTCGTTATCGCGTTAGTTCTAGGGCGTGGTGTTTTTAACTTTATGTCTTCTTACTGCTTAAGTTATGTAGGCTCCCAAGTTGTACGCTCTTTACGCCAAGAGTTATTTGAGCACATATTGCACTTACCCGTTTCTTTTCATGACAAAAACTCAACGGGAGATTTAATTTCAAAAATCACATTTGATACAGAACAAGTTCAACAAGCGATTACTAAAGCCTTGCTAATAGTTGTACGTGAAGGGGCATTTGTTGTATTTTTACTTGCGGTAATGTTCTATACCAGTTGGCAACTATCACTGATATTTTTAGTGATCATCCCACTTGTTGCTATTATTGTCGCCGTCGTCTCTAAACGTTTTCGCCACATTTCTAAAAACATTCAATCTGCCATGGGGCAAGTTACCCGTAGCTCAGAACAAATGCTGAGCGGACATAAAGTTATTCATGGTTTTGGTGGTCAAGATCAAGAGATTAATCACTTCTCGAAAATTAATAATCATAATCGTCAGCAACGTATCAAAATGGACGCAACTAAAGCGCTTAGTGTGTCTATAATTCAAATTTTAGCGGCAAGTGCCATGGCAGTTATTTTGTGGGCGGTGTCGTTGCCATCAATGATTGATACGATTACATCTGGTGACTTCATGGCATTAATTGCCTCAATGATGATGTTATTGCGTCCGCTAAAACAACTTGCCAATGTGAATAGTGATATGCAACGTGGTATCTCTGCAGCGCAAAGTATATTTTTAGTTTTAGACGAAGAAATGGAAAAAGATACAGGCACTGTTTCGGTTGATAAAGTTAAAGGTTTAATTGAAGTTAAGAACGTAACCTTTAAGTACCCAACGAAAGATGAAGCCGTATTAAACGATTTGTCGCTAAAGATTGAGGCGGGTGAAAGTATTGCTTTAGTTGGGCGCTCAGGCTCAGGTAAGTCCACAATTTCTAACTTGTTACCACGCTACTATGACTTAGAGTTACCGAGTGAAATATTACTTGATGGTATAGCCCTGCAGGATTATAAATTAACTGATCTGCGTCGCCAATTTGCTTTAGTGTCTCAGCAGGTCGTGTTATTTAACGATACGATTGCTAACAATATTTGTTATGGCATAAAGCACGATGTGTCTGTTGAAGAGTTAGAACAAGTTGCCAAACAAGCGCACGTGTGGGAATTTGTTAAAGACCTGCCAGAGCAATTAAACACCATGGTAGGCGAAAATGGGGTAATGCTCTCAGGTGGTCAACGCCAGCGAATAGCGATAGCGCGTGCAATATTAAAAGATGCACCTATTTTGATTTTAGATGAGGCAACGTCAGCACTTGATACCGAATCTGAAAAGCTTATTCAGCAAGCGTTAGAAACGCTAATGAAAGATAAAACCTCTATTGTTATAGCACATCGCTTATCTACTATTGAAAACAGTGACCGAATTTATGTTATTGATAACGGTCGTGTGATAGAAAGTGGCGATCATAGTAGCTTATTAGCAAATGACGGTACTTATTCAGCACTTTGCAAAATGCAGTTTGGTGATCAGGCGTGAGCAAAATAGAGCAAAGCTGGTATAAACCATTTGGTCTAATTACTTTATTGTTATTACCATTAAGTGCTTTGTTTTGGGTTGTATCGGCATTTCGAAAACTCTTGTACAGCGCTAAAATACTTAAACCTTTTGAGTGCAAAACGCCTGTTATTGTAGTCGGCAATATAAGCGTAGGCGGCAATGGTAAAACACCTTTTGTTTTGTGGTTGTATAGTCATTTAACACAGCAAGGTTTATCAGTGGGTATTATTAGTAGAGGTTATGGTGGGCAATCAGATAATTACCCGCTGTTAGTCACTTCAGTTGTAGATGCTCAGCAGGCTGGAGATGAGCCTGTGCTTTTATACCATCGTTTAAAATGCCCAATAGCAGTTGGCCCTAATAGACAACACAATATCGATTTATTAGAAAAAAATCATACGCTAGATGTCATTATTTCTGATGATGGGATGCAGCATTATAAAATGCCTCGTAGCATTGAGTGTTGTATTGTTGATAGTGAACGCCGCTTTGGTAATGGTTTTGTTATGCCCGCAGGGCCACTACGCGAAACAACTAAACGCTTACAAAGTGTTGATATAGTAATTGAAAATGGCGGTCAGGCTAATAATAGCTACGTGCTGCAAGTAAGTAACCTTCGCTTAGTTAATTCAGGTGATGATGCAAAACATACGGTAACTCACGCACATGCAATAAGTGCAATTGGGAACCCTAAACGGTTTGAAAACTCATTAGAAGCACAAAATATTAAGCTATTGTCGACTCATCACTTTAGAGATCATTATGCTTATACAGCAGATGATTTTATTCAGTTTGGTGATGATTGCATTATAATGACCGAAAAAGACGCGGTTAAATGTAAGTCCTTTGCAAAACCTAATTGGTATTATTTACCTATAGATGCAGAGCCTTCCGATAGCGTAATAAACACATTAAATTCATTATTAAAAGAAAAAGGAATACTCAATGGCCTTTGATACAAAATTACTCGAGATAATTGCCTGCCCAGTTTGTAAGGGTAAACTACGCTTTGATAGAGAAAACAACGAACTAATTAGTACTGCAGCTAAGCTTGCTTACCCCGTTCAAGATGATATTCCAGTATTGCTTGAAAACGAAGCACGTGAGTTATCTTTAGAAGAGGTTGAAAAGTGGAATTCGTAGTTGTAATTCCTGCACGTTTTGCATCAACCCGACTACCGGGTAAGCCGCTTGCTGATATTTGCGGTAAGCCAATGGTTCAACATGTTTACGAAAAAGCATGTTTATCAGGTGCAAGTAAAGTGGTTATAGCAACCGATCATCAAAAAGTGTTTGATGCAGTAAGTTTATTTACTAGTGATGTTGTAATGACTCGCGAAGATCACCAATCGGGTACTGAGCGTTTAGCCGAAGTAGTTGATTTACTTGATCTCGACAGCGATACAATTGTGGTTAATGTACAAGGCGATGAGCCCTTACTTGCGCCAGAAAATGTATCCCAAGTTGCTGCACTATTAAGTGATTCAACAGCACCAATGGCAACGTTAAGTGTTGCTATTGAAGAGCGTGATGAAGTATTTAATCCTAATGCCGTTAAAGTGGTTAGCGATATAAATAAAAATGCGCTGTATTTTTCTCGTGCAAGTATTCCGTTTGATAGAAGCACAATGATGAATGACAGCAGTGCTCTTAATTTAGCGCCATTTCAGCGCCACGTAGGTATTTATGCGTACAGAGCGGGTTTTATTAAACAATATATAGAATTGAGCGTATCGCCACTTGAGCTACTTGAATCGCTTGAGCAGTTACGTGTGTTGTATCATGGTTATAAAATCAAAATAGAGCAAGCTCAAATAGCACCCCATGCTGGAGTTGATACGCCCGATGACTTAGCTAAAGTGATAGCGCATATTAAAAGTAAAAACGTGTGAGTGAGCAAGTAAGTAAAATATTAAAAATCATTTTTACACATAACGATTTTTATATTTTAGAAAAGCCAGCGGGTCTTAATTTTCATTCAGAAGATGGCCCCGGCTTTGTTGTGTTAGCCGAACAACAATTATCGCAAAAGCTTTATGCCGTTCATCGTTTAGATAAAGTGACATCAGGGCTGATTATTTTAGCGCGAAACAAAGCCGCTGCGGCCAGCTTTACTGTTATGTTTACTGAGCATGCGATTGCTAAATTTTATTTAGCGGTTAGTGACGCTAAACCGAAAAAGAAGCAGGGGTGGATCAAAGGCGATATGGTTAAATCTCGCCGTGGCTCGTTTAAGTTACTAACGAGTAAGCTGAATCCTGCAATTACCCGATTTTATTCGCTAAGCTATAAACCTGGGTTTAGAGGGTATATTTTAAAACCTTACTCAGGAAAGACGCATCAATTAAGAGTGGCACTAAAAAGTGTTGGCTCACCTATTTTAGGCGATGCAATGTATTCAGGCACGCCATCAAATCGTACCTATTTACATGCATATGCGTTGAGCTTTTTATGGCAAGGTGAACAAATACAGCTAACTTTATTACCCGGTAATGGTGATGAGTATTTGGCGTTAATTAAACATCAAGATTTTCAAGCATGGCAGTCGCCATGGCAACTGGATTGGTAAATGAGCGAAAAAGTTACAGATATACGTTTTGGTGGTATTAAACGTTTATATGGTCATCAACAGTTTGATTGGCTTCAAGAAGCACATTTTTGTGTAGTAGGGATTGGTGGTGTAGGGAGCTGGACAGCAGAAGCACTTGCACGTACTGGTGTTGGTAAAATAACATTGATTGATTTGGATGATATTTGCGCGACTAACGTCAATAGACAAATTCATGCGTTAACGGGCACTATTGGTCAAGCTAAAGTAGATGCAATGAAAGCGCGCTGCGAGCTTATTAATCCAGAGTGCCAAATTAATGTAATAGATGACTTTATTACGCTTGATAATATTCAAGAGCATATTCAAGGTTTTGATTATGTGATTGATTGTATTGATGCAGTTAAAGAAAAAGCAGCATTAATTGCTCACTGTAAACGTAATAAACTACCTATAATTACAACTGGTGGTGCTGGCGGGCAAACAGATCCTAGCCAAATAACTTTTGGTGATGTAGCTAAAACTACGCAAGACCCATTACTTGCAAAAGTACGTTATATTTTGCGTAAGCAGTATAATTTTAGTAATAATCCTAAACGTAAGTTTAATATTGATTGTGTTTACTCAACAGAGCAATTGGTTTACCCAGGAAGCGATGGCAGCGTATGTCATGCTAAGCAAAGTGCTGATGGCTCGATGAATATGGATTGTAATAATGGTTTTGGATCTGTGACTATGATCACAGGAAGCTTCGGCTTTTTTGTTGCGGCAAAAGCGGTGCGTAAATATCTAGATAAAAAACAACGCTCGCAAGCTTAGTTTTTGCTAACTAAGCTTTTGTTGTGCCATGGTTTGTATTTTATCAACCATGGCTTTAATACCATTACCACGTGATGCGCTTAAGTGGCTTATAAGGCCGAGCTTTTCAAATTCTTCATACGCATTTTTATTCACTACTTGCTCTGGTGTGAGGCCATTGTAAAGCGCTAAAATAATGGCTAATAATCCTTTTACTATACGTGTATCTGAGTCACCAATTACAACAAGTGTATTTTCTGTTAAATCAAATTCAACAAACATCCATACTTTGCTTTCACAGCCCGGTACAAGTGCATCATCAGTCTTCAAAACATCAGCTAAAACAGGTAAAGTTTTTCCTAAAAGCATTATCTCACGATATTTTTGCTGCCAAGCGGGCGCATTTTTTATAGATTCTGTGACTTTGTTAAACGTATTTGTCATGAGTTATCCTAATTAATTCTATTAAAGTGACGTTTAGTCCAGTAAAGCGATACATTTTTTAAGTGAATCAATGAATATATCTACATCTTCATAGGTATTATAAAAACAAAAGCTCGCTCTTAGCGTTCCATTAAGCCCTAAATGTGTCATTAATGGCTGTGTACAATGGTGTCCACTCCTTACTGCAACCCCGTACCCGTCAAGTAAAGTTGCCAAATCATAAGGATGTTCATCATTTAAGTTGAAGCAGAGTGTACCAATATTGTCAGATAGGTTGCTATATATTGTAATACCATCAACCTTTACCAATTTTTGAGCGGCATAACTAAACAATTTTTGCTCATATTGCTGAATTTTTGCGTGATCTAATTCATTTAAATAGTCTAATGCGGCACCAAAGCCTAAAACTCCAGAGATATTTGGTGTTCCAGTTTCAAATTTTGCAGGCGCAGGACGATAAGTACTGTGAGTTAAGTACACTTTATCGATCATTTCCCCACCTGATTGGTAAATATCAAGGGTATTTAATTGCTCATATCGACCATAAAGTACACCTAATCCTGTTGGGCCGAGCATTTTATGGCTTGAGCAGACATAAAAGTCACAGTTTAATTCACGTAAATCGGGTTTTAAATGCAGTGCACCTTGTGCACCATCGACTAAAACAAGAGAATTGACGTCTTTTGCAGCTCTAATTAGTGGTTTTAAATCGGTGATATTACCCAGTGTGTTAGATGCTTGTGTAATAGCTAATAGGGCTGGTTTTGTTTCTTTTATAAATTCACAGCATTCTTTGGTGTTCAGCGTGCCATTTTTATTTAGTGGAAGCGCTATTAATTTAGCACCCGTTTGTTGACTCACTATTTGCCAAGGCACTATGTTTGCATGATGCTCAAGCGGAGATATCATTATGGTATGACTTTCATTTAAGCGCTTTTTTAATCCGTTAGCGACCAAGTTAATGGCTTCTGTAGCACCTTTAGTCCATACAATCTCTTTACTAAATACATTGAAATACTGTGCAGTTTTATCCCGTACTTGTTCATATGAATAAGTTGCTTGCTCGCTAAGTGTATGGCGTCCACGGTGTACATTAGCGTTTTGAAACGTATAGAATTCAGTAATTGTATCTATAACTGATTGAGGCTTTTGTGAGGTTGCTGCTGAGTCTAAATAAACAAGCGGGCAGCCGTTTATTGTTTGATTTAATGTTGGGAAGTCGTTTCTAATTTTATTTATATCAAACTTTAAAGCAAGCATGGCTCATCTACATAGTGTTTTTAAGGCAGGAATTGTAATCGGTTTATGATAATTCTCAAGTGTTGTTAATAAAAAAGGCCGCAAAATGCGGCCTTTTTAAACTAACCAACGTTAATTAACGCTTGTCAGTTGATACGTAGTCACGTTGAGTGTAACCAGTATAAAGTTGACGAGGACGGCTGATCTTATGACCAGGTTGAGATAGCATCTCATCCCAGTGAGTGATCCAACCAACAGTACGTGCCATTGCAAAGATTACAGTGAACATGCTTGTTGGAATACCAATCGCTTTTAAGATAATACCAGAGTAGAAATCTACATTAGGGTATAGTTTTTTCTCTACAAAGTATGGGTCTTCAAGCGCAATTTGCTCAAGCTTCATAGCAATATCAAGAAGTGGATCTTGGATATTCAGCTCAGCTAAAACTTCGTGACACGTTTGACGCATTACTGTAGCGCGTGGGTCAAAGTTTTTGTAAACACGGTGTCCAAAGCCCATAAGGCGGAACGGGTCAGCTTTATCTTTAGCTTTAGCTACGTATTCATCGATACGGTCAACAGAGCCAATCTCTTCTAACATGTTTAAACATGCTTCATTAGCGCCGCCGTGAGCAGGGCCCCACAAAGATGCAATACCAGCTGCAATACATGCATACGGGTTAGCACCAGATGAACCAGCAAGACGAACTGTTGAAGTTGATGCATTTTGTTCATGATCTGCATGAAGCATAAAGATTTTATCCATCGCTTTTGCAGTTACTGGATTAACTTTATATTCTTCAGCAGGTACAGAGAACATCATGTGTAAGAAGTTTTCTGCGTAGCTTAAATCGTTACGTGGGTATACAAACGGTTGGCCGATATTTGTTTTATAAGCCATTGCCGCGATTGTTGGTAACTTAGCAACAAGCTTAACTGCGCTTGTTTTACGTTGTTCAGCATCAGTAATATCAAGGTCTTCATGATAGAAAGATGATAATGCACCTACTACGCCACAAAGCATTGCCATTGGGTGAGCGTCAAAGCGGAAACCTTGGAAAAAGTTAGCAATTTTCTCGTCAAGCATAGTGCTTGTAGTGATTTCATTCTTAAAAACTTCATATTGTTCTTTAGAAGGTAACTCACCATTTAAAAGTAAGTAACAAAGTTCAATGTAGTTTGAGTCTTCAGCTAATTGCTCAATTGGGTAACCACGGTGAAGTAGTACACCTTTACCACCATCAATATAGGTGATTGCAGATTCACAAGAACCAGTCGACATGAAACCTGGGTCATAAGTAAAGTGACCGTGTGAACCTAACGTACGTACGTCGATTACATCTTGGCCAGCAGTGCCTTGATAAATTGGAAGTTCGATTGGATCTAGTCCATCAATTTGGACTGTGGCTTTTTTATCTGCCATCGTTATGTATCTCCTATTAAGATATCTATTCTGATTTTTAGATTTTAAAGTTCTGAAATCTGTTTTAAGCACATCTTCTCATTTTAACGTGAAAGAGGGGGTTAAAGTCAATTTTTATAAACATTATGCATATATGTATAATAAATATTCGGTATTAATTAAATATAATACTATTGGCTAATTCGCAAACATCTCTAAATAAACAAGAATTGTAAAAAGCCCTGTGGGTATATATACTAACGGTGGTTTTAAACCGTATTGTATTTGGGTAAACATATTCTTAACAGCTTAAAATTTACAGGTTTGTGAACTTTAATTGTTTTGGTACGTTTATTTTGATAGTTCCATCAGTAATATTTGGTGGGTTTTTAGAAAAACAAGTAGATGAGCTCCACTGTGAGCAAAGATGGGCAAGTAACTGTGAAAAAGCAAAGACCTGTAAATCTAGATCTAACAACTATATCTATGCCGGCAACGGCTAAAGCTTCAATTTTTCACCGCGTCACCGGTGTTGCATTATTTTTTGCTTTAACGTTTGTCATTTGGGCTTGGTCTGAGTCTCTCTCTTCAGCTGAAAGTTTTGAATTCGTCAAGGGTCTGTTTAACGGATTCATTGCCAAATTTATAGCTTGGGGCACTGTTTCTGTATTAGGTTATCACCTTATTGGTGGTATCCGTCATATGATTATGGATATGGGACATTGGGAAGAACTTGAATCAGGTAACCTCAGCGCTAAAGTTTCAATGGCTCTTGGTGTTGTGTTTGCCGTATTGGCAGGGGTGTGGATATGGTTTTAAATCAAGCAACTCTAAAACGTGATGGTGTACAAGATTTCGTATCTTTACGTACCACGGCATTAATAATCAGCGCTTACGCGATTTTTATTATCGGCTATTTTTTAGCGACGCCAGAAGTCACTTTCGAAGCCTGGACAGGCCTCTTCTCTAACCTAGCAATGAAAGGGTTTACGTTAATTACCCTTGTTTGCATTATGGTTCATACCCGCATTGGCCTTTGGCAAGTTCTTACAGACTATGTTAAGTGCGCAAAGCTTCGTGCAGTTTTAGGTTTTGTATTAAACCTAATGGCCGTTGCTTACGTAGCTATTGGTCTAATCGTATTATGGGGTGTTTAAGTGAAATATTCTGTTCGTGAATTTGACGCCGTAGTAATTGGTGCAGGTGGTGCAGGTATGCGCGCTGCTTTAGCAATTACAGAATCTGGCAAAACGTGTGCATTAATATCTAAAGTATTTCCAACGCGCTCACACACTGTATCTGCTCAAGGCGGTATTACGGTTGCGCTTGGTAATTCACACGAAGATAACTGGGAATGGCATATGTACGATACCGTTAAAGGTTCCGATTTTATCGGTGACCAAGACGCTATTGAATACATGTGTCAAACTGGCCCAGAAGCTATTACCGAATTAGAAAACATGGGTTTACCATTTTCTCGTTTTGAAAATGGCCGTGTTTACCAACGTCCTTTCGGTGGTCAATCGAAAAACTTTGGTGGTGAACAAGCCGCACGTACTGCAGCAGCTGCTGACCGTACTGGTCATGCTTTATTACACCTTCTATATCAACAAAACGTTAAAAACAAAACAAATGTATTCTCTGAATGGTATGCACTTGATTTAGTTAAAAACGATAATGGTGATGTAGTAGGGTGTACTGCAATTGAGATTGAGACAGGTGAAGTTACCTTCTTCAAATCTAAAGCTGTTGTATTAGCTACTGGTGGTGCAGGTCGTATATTTGCATCAACCACTAATGCTCACATTAACACTGGTGACGGTGTTGGTATGGCAACACGTGCTGGTATTTCTATGCAAGACATGGAAATGTGGCAGTTCCATCCAACGGGTATCGCAGGTGCTGGTACGCTAGTAACTGAAGGTTGTCGTGGTGAAGGCGGTTATCTTTTAAATAAAGATGGCGAACGCTTCATGGAACGTTACGCACCAAACGCAAAAGACTTAGCGTCTCGCGACGTTGTTGCACGTTCAATGATGACTGAAATCCGTGAAGGTCGTGGTTGTGATGGTCCTTGGGGTCCACATCTTAAGTTAAAACTTGACCATTTGGGTGAAGAAACACTTAATTTACGTCTTCCAGGCGTATGTGACCTTGCTAAAACATTTGCTCACGTTGACCCTGCAAAAGAGCCAATTCCAGTAATTCCAACTTGTCATTATATGATGGGTGGTGTTCCTACTAATGTAAATGGACAAGCGCTACAAATCGATGCTCAAGGCAACGAAACAGTAGTTCAAGGTTTATTTGCAGTAGGTGAGATTGCATGTGTATCTGTACACGGTGCAAACCGCTTAGGTGGTAACTCATTACTTGATTTAGTTGTGTTTGGTCGTGCTGCGGGTAACTTCTTAGGTAAGTACCTAAATGACGTTGAAATATCTAAAGCTGCTTCAGAATCAGATTTAGAAGCGTCTCTTGCACGTTACAATCGTTGGGAAAGTTCAACGGCTGGCCAAGGTGAAGATCCAGTTCAAATCAAAAAAGACCTACAACAATGTATGCAGCTTAACTTCTCGGTATTCCGTGAAGGTGACTCAATGGCTGCAGGTCTTCAAGAACTTAAAGAAATTCGCGAACGTCTGCAACATGCTCGTCTTGATGATAAATCATCAGACTTCAATACGCAGCGTATCGAATGTCTTGAACTAGATAACTTAATGGAAACAGCTTACTCGACTGCAGTAGCTGCAAACTTCCGTACAGAAAGCCGTGGTGCACATTCTCGCTTTGACTACCCAGATCGTGATGACGAAAACTGGTTATGTCACTCAGTATTCAATCCTGTAACGGATGAAATGAGTAAGCGTGATGTAAACTATGCGCCTAAAACGCGTGAAGCTTTCCCACCTAAAGCACGTGTTTACTAGGAGATAGACGATGGCACAAGTACAATTTTCAGTTTATCGTTATAATCCAGATGTTGACAACGCTCCTCGTATGCAAGAATACACCTTGCAAACAGAGGAAGGTCACGACATGATGGTGTTGGATGCACTTATTCTTCTAAAAGAACAAGATCCTACATTATCTTTCCGTCGTTCATGCCGTGAAGGTGTGTGTGGATCTGATGGTGTTAACATGAATGGTAAAAATGGTTTAGCATGTATTACTCCTTTATCTACGCTACAAAAAAATGGCAAAGGTAAAATCGTAGTACGTCCA
Source organism: Pseudoalteromonas sp. NZS127_1 (assembly GCF_015864295.1). Lineage (NCBI taxonomy): Bacteria > Pseudomonadati > Pseudomonadota > Gammaproteobacteria > Alteromonadales > Pseudoalteromonadaceae > Pseudoalteromonas > Pseudoalteromonas sp. NZS127_1. Next base: position 317,703 of record NZ_JADYXO010000001.1, read on the forward strand.
TTACCAGGTTTACCTGTGGTTCGTGACCTTGTTATTGACATGAGTCAGTTCTACACTCAGTACGAAAAAGTTAAACCTTATTTAATTAATGATCAGCCTGCAGCAGGCGAACGTCTTCAAACTATTGAAGAACGTGATAAATTAGATGGGCTTTATGAGTGTATTTTGTGTGCATGTTGTTCAACATCGTGTCCTTCGTTCTGGTGGAATCCAGACAAGTTCATTGGTCCAGCAGGCCTTCTTCATGCTTACCGTTTCTTGGCTGATAGCCGAGATACAGCAACTGAAGAACGTTTAGCGGATTTAGACGATGCGTTCAGTGTGTTCCGTTGTCACAGTATCATGAACTGTGTTAGCGTTTGTCCTAAGGGTCTTAATCCGACCAAAGCAATTGGACAAATCAAATCTATGTTACTAAACCGAGCGGTTTGATAGCTTAGTAAAGGTAAGATGGCTGATATTAAATTATATTAGCCATCTTGTTATAATAACTATTAATTTCTGCGCTAAAAAAAAGGGCTTATAAATGCACGAAGGTGTGATGAAGGCATGGCTAGAATCTTCACATTTAAACGGCGGCAACGTTGCTTATGTAGAAGAGCTTTATGAAGCGTATTTAGACGATGCGACTTCTGTGCCAGACGAATGGCGAGAAGTGTTTGAACAATTACCTAAAGTTGATGGTGTGGATGTTGAAGTAAAACATTCAGAGGTTCGAGCACAGTTTGCACAGCTTGCAAAAAACAAGCATAGAGAAGTAGTGGTAGCAGAGGGTAGTGGCGGTGACCTTAAACAGGTTAAAGTTCTACAACTTATTAATGCTTTCCGTTTTCGTGGACACCAAAATGCAAACCTAGATCCATTAGGTATTTGGCAACGAGAGCGTGTACGAGATTTAGAGCTAGAGTACCACGACCTATCTTCAAGTGATTTTGACCGCGAGTTTAACGTAGGGTCGTTTGCCGTAGGGCGCGATACTATGCCTTTAGGTGAACTATACCAAGCACTAAAAACTACATATTGTGGTTCAATTGGCGCTGAGTATATGCACATCACATCAACAGAGGAAAAGCGTTGGTTACAACAGCGTTTAGAATCTGTCCAGTCTAGGCCAAAATTCTCAAAAGATGAAAAGCTACGTATCCTAAAAGGTCTTACGGCTGCTGATGGTCTTGAAAAATATTTAGGGGCTAAGTTCCCAGGTGCTAAGCGTTTCTCACTCGAAGGTGGCGATGCGTTAGTTCCAATGCTAAAAGAGCTTATTCACCGCGCTGGTGAAAGCGGCCAACAAGAAGCTGTTATTGGTATGGCTCACCGTGGTCGTTTGAATGTTCTTGTGAATGTACTAGGTAAAAACCCATCAGAATTATTTGATGAGTTTGCCGGTAAACACAAAGAGACATTAAGTTCTGGCGATGTTAAATATCACATGGGTTACTCATCTGACTTTGCTACTAAAGGTGGCAACGTACATATGGCGCTTGCGTTTAACCCATCTCATCTTGAAATTGTAAATCCAGTAGTTATGGGCTCAGTTCGCGCTCGTCTTGATCGCTTAGGTGATAGCTCTGGTATTAAAGCTCTACCAATTACAATTCATGGTGACTCTGCAGTTACTGGTCAAGGTGTTGTACAAGAAACATTTAACTTGTCACAAACTAATGGCTTTAGCTGTGGTGGTAGTATACGCATTGTTGTAAATAACCAAGTAGGTTTTACAACGTCTAAACAAGATGATGTACGCTCAACTGTATATTGTACTGACATAGCTAAAATGGTTCAGTCACCAATATTTCATGTTAATTCTGATGATCCTGAAGCTGTTGCATTTGTTACACAGCTTGCACTTGATTTCAGAAACCAGTTTAAGCGCGACGTAGTTATCGATTTAGTGTGTTACCGTCGCCATGGTCACAATGAAGCTGATGAGCCTAATGCAACTCAGCCTGTCATGTACCAAAAAATTAAAAAACATCCAGTTCCACGTTTAATTTACGCTGATCAACTGATTGCAGAAGGCTCTTTCTCTGAACAAGAAGTTAAAGCTCTAGCAGATGATTACCGTAATGCATTAGATGAAGGCAACTGTGTTGTTTCAGAAATACAGCCAGAGACTTCGCATTCTTCAGATTGGGCTAAATATGTTGGCCACGAGTGGAATGTTGATTACGACGCGAGTGTTTCTGTTGAAAGACTAAAAGAACTGGGTGAAAAAATTGCAACTTACCCAGAGCAATATGTTGCTCAATCTCGTGTTAAAAAGATTTACGATGATCGTAAGTTAATGGCAAGTGGTGAAAAAGCGCTTGATTGGGGTATGGCAGAAACACTTGCTTATGCAACAATTGCGACAGAAGGCACTGACATTCGTTTAACTGGACAAGATTCTGGTCGTGGTACATTCTTCCATCGCCATGCTGTTGTTCATAGTCAAACTGATGGTGCTACGTACACTCCTTTAGAGCACCTAAGTAAAGACCAAGGTACTTTTCAAGTATTTGATTCGGTTTTATCTGAAGAAGCCGTTGTTGCTTTTGAGTATGGTTATGCAACAGCAGAGCCTACATCACTAATACTTTGGGAAGCGCAGTTCGGTGATTTCGCCAATGGTGCACAGGTTGTATTTGACCAATTCTTAAGTTCTGGTGAGCAAAAATGGGGCCGTTTATGTGGTCTTACAATTTTGTTACCGCATGGCTACGAAGGTCAAGGACCAGAGCATAGTTCAGCGCGTTTAGAGCGTTTCTTACAACTATGTGCTGATCACAACATGCAAGTGTGTGTTCCGTCTACTCCGGCACAAGTTTACGCTATGCTTCGTCGTCAATCAGTTCGACCACTTCGTCGTCCACTGATTGTAATGACACCTAAGTCGTTACTTCGTCACCCTCTTGCTACTTCATCACTTGAAGAGCTTTCACACGGTGTTTTCCATAATATGATCGATGAAATTGATGATATTAACCCGGAGAAAGTAGAACGTGTTGTATTTTGTAGTGGTAAAGTTTACTACGAACTATTACAAGAACGTCGTAAGCTTGAGCAAGATAATGTTGCAATTGTACGTGTTGAACAGCTATATCCGTTCCCGCACGATGAAATGAAAACAATTATAGAGCGCTACCAACACGTAACTGATTTTGTATGGTGTCAAGAAGAGCCACAAAACCAAGGTGCATGGTACTGTTCACAACATCACTTTATTGATGCAATCCCACAAGGTGCTAAATTAAAATATGCAGGACGTAAAGCATCTGCATCACCAGCGTGTGGTTACATGTCAGTACATACTAAAGAACAACAAGCGCTCGTTGCCGACGCGCTTACTATAGAAAATAAAGGATAAGCAATGAGCACAGAAATTAAAGTTCCTGTTCTTCCTGAGTCGGTTGCAGATGCTACCGTTGCTACATGGCATGTAAGTGTTGGCGACAAAGTAACTCGCGATCAAAACTTAGTAGACATTGAAACAGATAAAGTGGTTCTAGAAGTTGTTGCACAGCACGACGGTGTAATTACAGAGATATCACAAGAAGAAGGTGCAACCGTACTTGGCGATCAAGTTATGGGTTTACTTGGTGATGCTGATGCAGCGCCAGCAAGTGAAGGTTCAACTAAAGAAGAATCAGCACCAGCTAAATCAGAAGACGCGCCAGCGGCGCAATCAGCATCAGAAGGTAAAGAAGTGGATATTAAAGTACCTGTACTTCCAGAATCAGTTGCAGACGCAACAATTGCTACATGGCATGTACAACCAGGTGACGCTGTAACACGCGACCAAAACTTGGTAGATATTGAAACAGATAAAGTTGTTCTTGAAGTAGTAGCTCAAGAAGATGGCATCATGGGTGATATCATTCACGGAGAAGGTGATACTGTATTAGGCGAGCAAGTAATTGGTTCGGTTAAAGCAGGCGGTGCACCAGCGGCTCCAGCTGCAAAAGCAGACGCAGCGCCAGCAGATTCAAGCGAAAGCTCAGATGTGTTAACTCCATCAGTTCGTCGTTTAATCGCTGAAAAAGGCTTAGACGCTTCTAAAATTAAAGGCACGGGTAAAAATGGTCGTGTAACTAAAGAAGACGTTGATACTTTCTTAAAAGCACCAGCGCCAGCGGCTAAAAAAGCAGAAGCTTCTGCTCCAGCAGCACCGATGGGCGATCGTACACAAAAACGTGTACCTATGACTCGTTTACGTAAAACGATTGCGACACGTCTTCTTGAAGCTAAAAACTCAACTGCAATGTTAACAACATTCAACGAAGTGAACATGGGACCAATCATGAGCCTTCGTAAGCAGTATCAAGAAACGTTTGAAAAGCGTCATGGCATTCGTTTAGGTTTCATGTCTTTCTACGTGAAAGCGGTAACTGAAGCACTTAAACGTTTCCCTGATGTTAACGCATCAATTGATGGTGACGATATTGTTTACCATAACTATTTCGATATCAGCATTGCAGTATCTACTCCACGTGGTCTAGTTACTCCAGTACTTAAAGATTGTGACAAACTATCTGTTGCTGAAATCGAAAAAGGTATTCGTGAACTAGCACTTAAAGGTCGTGATGGTAAGCTAACGCTTGCTGATATGACGGGTGGTAATTTCACTATTACTAATGGTGGCGTATTTGGTTCATTGCTATCTACACCTATCATTAACTTGCCACAATCTTCGATTTTGGGTATGCATAAAATCCAAGATCGTCCTATGGCAGTAAATGGTAAAGTTGAAATACTTCCTATGATGTATTTAGCACTTTCTTATGACCACCGCATCATTGATGGTAAAGAATCTGTTGGTTTCTTAGTGACTATTAAAGAGTTACTTGAAGATCCAACTCGCTTATTGCTAGATGTTTAATCTAGTTGTATGAAATGTAAGCTGTGAATGAACATTCACAGCTTTTTTTTTGCGCCTTTGGTCGTACTGGGGTTTTCATGTTAAGCCTTGGGATCTATACTAGGTGCGCAATTTGGGATAGTTGTTTATTTGAAAAAATATTCAGCTCTTTTAGTATAAAAAATTGGATAAAGCATCATGAATTTGCATGAGTATCAGGCAAAACAACTTTTTGCCGAATATGGTTTACCCGTTTCTACAGGTTACGCTTGCGATACACCTGAAGAAGCTGCTGCAGCTGCTGAAAAAATTGGCGGCGATATGTGGGTTGTTAAAACTCAGGTTCACGCAGGTGGACGTGGTAAAGCTGGCGGTGTAAAGCTAGTTAAAACTATCGAAGAAGTAAAAGCGTTTGCAGCTAATTGGTTAGGTAAAAACCTAGTTACTTACCAAACAGACGAGAAAGGCCAGCCAGTAGCTAAAATTTTAGTAGAAAGCTGTACTGACATTGCTAACGAATTGTACCTAGGTGCAGTAGTTGACCGTGCATCTCGTAAAGTAGTTTTCATGGCGTCTACTGAAGGCGGCGTTGAAATTGAAACTGTTGCTGAAGAAACACCAGAGCTTATCCACAAAGCAGAGATCGACCCGTTAGTAGGTCCTCAAGCTTACCAAGCACGTGAACTAGGTTTCAAATTGGGTCTTAACCCAGTACAAATGAAACAGTTTGTTAAGATCTTTATGGGTCTTGGTAAAATGTTCACTGATTTTGATTTCGCACTACTTGAAATCAACCCGTTAGTAATTACAGATGAAGGCAACCTTCACTGTCTTGACGGCAAAATCGGTATTGATGGTAATGCACTTTACCGTCAACCTAAAATCCGTGAATTCCACGATCCATCTCAAGAAGATGCTCGTGAAGCACACGCAGCAAGCTTCGAGCTTAACTACGTTGCTCTAGACGGTAATGTTGGTTGTATGGTTAACGGTGCAGGCCTAGCAATGGGTACTATGGACATCGTAAACCTACACGGCGGCAAGCCGGCTAACTTCTTGGATGTTGGTGGCGGTGCTACTAAAGAACGTGTTTCTGAAGCATTCAAAATCATTCTTTCTGACGACAATGTTAAAGCTGTTTTAGTAAACATCTTTGGCGGCATCGTTCGTTGTGACATGATTGCTGAAGGCATCATTGGCGCAGTTAAAGAAGTTGGCGTAACCGTACCAGTAGTTGTACGTTTAGAAGGTACTAATGCTGAATTAGGTCGTGAAGTTCTTAAGAACTCTGGTCTAGATATCATTGCTGCTGAATCACTAACAGACGCTGCTGAAAAAGTTGTTGCTGCTGCGGAGGGCAAATAATGTCTGTATTAATCAATAAAGATACAAAAGTTATCTGTCAAGGTTTCACTGGTGGCCAAGGTACTTTCCACTCAGAGCAAGCGCTTGAGTACGGTACACAAATGGTTGGTGGTGTTAGCCCAGGTAAAGGCGGTCAAACGCACCTTGGTCTTCCTGTATTCAACACAGTTCGTGATGCTGTAAAAGAAACTGGCGCAACTGCTTCAGTTATCTACGTACCAGCTCCTTTCTGTAAAGATGCAATCTTAGAAGCTATCGATGCTGGCATCGAGCTAATAGTTTGTATTACTGAAGGTATCCCTACACTTGATATGGTTGATGTTAAAATTAAACTAGATCAAACAGGTACTCGTATGATCGGTCCTAACTGCCCAGGTGTTATTACTCCAGGTCAGACTAAGATTGGTATCATGCCTGGTCATATCCACAAACCTGGTAAAGTAGGTATTGTTTCTCGCTCTGGTACTTTAACGTACGAAGCAGTTAAGCAAACTACTGATGCTGGTTTTGGTCAGTCTACGTGTGTTGGTATTGGTGGTGATCCAATTCCAGGTACTAACTTTATCGACGTTCTAGAAATGTTCGAAAAAGATCCACAAACTGAAGCAATCGTAATGATTGGTGAAATTGGTGGTACTGCAGAAGAAGAAGCTGCAGAGTACATCAAAGCTCACGTAACTAAACCTGTAGTATCTTACATTGCTGGTGTTACTGCACCAGAAGGTAAGCGTATGGGTCACGCTGGCGCAATCATTGCCGGCGGTAAAGGTACTGCTGATGAGAAATTTGCTGCATTAGAAGCTGCGGGCGTAAAAACTGTACGTTCACTTGCTGATATCGGTAAAGCACTTAAAGAGAAAACAGGCTGGTAATCGCTTGTTTCCTTTGAAAAGGCCCGCACATGCGGGCCTTTTTGTTATTAGATGAAAATTTAGAACGGGTAACTAATATGCTGGAAAAAACGTACAGATAAGTCTTGGCGTTGTTTATTTATAGCCAGCTCATTACACAGAGTATAGATTGTTTTTTCTACTTGGTTCATAAATCGACCGTAGCCCATTTCATGTTTATCCTGCTGCGTTGCTACTACTACAAAATGCAGCGTTTCTACTAATTTACTTGCTTCAGAAAAGTGCTTAATTTGATTTTCATTAGATTCAATATCAAAACTTAACTTTTGAAGTTCATCATTGCCTTCACTCTTATCTATTTTACTATTGCGTATAATAGGCGTTGCGCCGTTAGCAACCATAGCGCCATGGTTTAAGTTGTTATTTTGACACGCACGTATAAATGCATATGCAAAGTAGTCATAAAATTTAGCATAGTCGTTTGTGTTCATTAGTGTTTGAAACTGCGTTTTAATTGCGCGCGAAACCGGTATAGTAAAAGTGGCGTAAGTCATCTCTGCATAATCATTGGGTATGCTGCATTGTCTTGATTGGTAGCGAGGGTAGAGACTTCTTAATTTGTAACCATAGCTTTCCTTGTTGCCTTTTTCTTTAGCAAATAGGTCATACGTTAAGTGTTGATGGTCGCGTAGTTTAAACTGGGGCTGATTTATTAAGAGTTGTCCTTGTAAAGTGTCTAACACTTTTTGAACTTTATTATGAAATTCTGCAGAGTTGGCTCGCAAATCATCGCCTGTTGCTAAAAATAGAATGCGTATTTTTTTACTCGGTGTACCTTCAGTGTAATAAATCTTATGCGCTTCGTGATAACGGGGATTATAAAAAAAGAGCATTTGTTTATCTGTTTCTAATTGATAAGACTCATCATTAAATCTTACAACGGGTAGTTTATCATTCGCTAATAAGTGCACATTATAAAGCTCGTACTCATCACAAGAAGCAAACAGCTGGCGTGCAATACGTTCATAGCAGCAATTTATATCACTAAAGCTTTTATAAAAATCCTGATTAGGGGTTATTTCAGCTAAAAGGTAGTGGTTAGCGCGTGCATTAGTTGGAATATATACACGATGTTGATTAAGTGTCGCCATCTTTAAATCCTTATAATGTAGGTTATTTACCTACTATAAACTGTTTAGATGACTTAAATATTGCGTTAAAACAAATTTTATTCATAAACAATGGTTCAGCTGAATTAAAGTTAAGCAATATCAAAAATAAACCTTAATCTAGTGCTGTATGTTAGTGTATGTTTTTGTAATAATGCATTAGTTTTGTTATTACGTAATATTTAGAGGACTACACTCCTATGGCGGAAATTGAGAATCGCCCAAGTAACTTTATTAGAACCCGAATTGATGAAGACTTAGCAAGTAAAAAGCATGCAACAACGCATACACGTTTTCCACCTGAACCAAATGGCTTTTTGCATATTGGTCATGCCAAATCAATTTGTTTAAATTTTGGCATCGCAAAAGATTATAACGGTTTATGTAACTTACGTTTTGACGATACAAACCCAGAAAAAGAAGACATTAACTACGTTAATTCTATAAAAGAAGACGTACAGTGGTTAGGTTTTAACTGGGATGGCGATATAAAGTATTCTTCTAACTATTTTGATACTTTATATGGTTACGCTGTTGAGCTTATAAATAAAGGCTTAGCGTACGTTTGCTTTTTAACAGCGGATGAAGCACGCCAATACCGTGGTACATTGAAAGAGCCAGGTAAAAATAGCCCGTACAGAGATACATCCGTTGAAGAAAACCTAGCGTTATTTGAAAAAATGCGTGCTGGCGAATTCAAAGAAGGCGAATGTGTCCTGCGTGCTAAAATTGATATGGCAAGCTCATTTATGGTGCTTCGCGATCCAATTATTTATCGCGTACGTTTTGCTCATCATCATCAAACAGCAGACAAGTGGTGCATTTACCCAATGTATGACTTCACGCACTGTATTTCTGATGCACTCGAAGGTATTACACATTCATTATGTACACTCGAATTTCAAGATAACCGTCGTTTGTACGACTGGGTACTTGATAACATTAGTTTAGAGTGTCACCCACAGCAAATTGAGTTTTCACGTTTAAATCTTGAATACACAATTATGTCTAAGCGTAAGCTAAGCGATTTAGTGGTAAATAACCATGTAGAAGGGTGGGATGACCCACGTATGCCTACAATTGCAGGCCTGCGTCGCCGTGGTTATACACCAGGTTCAATCCGTGAGTTTTGTTTGCGTATTGGTGTAACAAAACAAGAGAATATGGTTGAAATGGGTATGCTTGAAGCATGTATCCGTGAAGATCTAAACGAAAATGCACCACGTGCAATGGCCGTACTCGATCCTGTTAAAGTTGTTATTGAAAACTACGATGCAGACAAGGTTGAGGTTTTATCTGTGGCTAACCACCCAAATAAAGAAGAAATGGGTCGTCGTGATGTACCGTTTACTCGTGAAATCTATATAGAACGAGAAGACTTTAAAGAAGAAGCGAATAACAAGTTTAAACGTTTAGTGCTTGATAAAGAAGTACGCTTACGTGGTGCTTATGTTATTAAAGCACAGCGTGTTGAAAAAGACGAAAATGGTGAAATCACAACTATCTTCTGTACTTACGATACTGAAACACTTGGTAAAAATCCAAGTGATGGACGTAAAGTAAAAGGTGTTATTCACTGGGTTTCAGCACCAGAGTCTATTACGGCAGAAGTTCGTTTATACGATCGTTTGTTTAGTGTTCCAAACCCAGCAGCCGCTGATGAGTTTGAAACAACATTAAATCCAGAGTCACTGGTTGTTTTATCAAACGCTAAATTAGAGCCATCGCTTGCTAATTCACAAGCAGAGCAGGGCTTTCAGTTTGAGCGTACGGGTTATTTCTCTCGTGATTCTAAATCAGAGAATGTTGTATTTAATCAAACAGTGGGTCTTCGCGATTCATGGTCTAAAACTCAATAAATAATATCTAAATATCTCCAGTATTTACTGGGGATATTCATTACAAGCGTATTTTAGACACAAAAAAACCTGCACTTAGCAGGTTTTTTATTGCTTTTTAAAAGCGGTATTAGCTGTTAGCGTCGCTAAATTCTTTACACGCTGCTTTATCATTACACTCACCGTATAAATATAAAGAATGGTTTGTAAGTGTAATACCATTTTCTTCAGAAATTTCAAGTTGACGACGTTCAATCATCTCATCTTCAAACTCTACAACTTTGCCACACTTCAAACATACTAAATGATCGTGGTGTGTGCTTCCTGAAAGTTCAAATACTGATTTGCCACCTTCAAAGTGATGACGGCTTACAATACCCGCATCATCAAATTGGTTAAGTACGCGGTATACAGTTGCAAGACCAATTTCTTCACCTAGATCCAAAAGAATTTTGTAAACATCTTCAGCACTGATGTGTTGGTTATCTGGAGATTGTAAAATCTCTAATATTTTAATACGCGGTAAAGTTACTTTTAAACCGGCTTTTTTAAGTTCCAAGTTATGATCAGTCATTAAATCTGTCTCAATTTTATTTGGTTATACTAGACATCTTGCAAAGATGTACACGACACATTAGCAACAAACAGGATAACGTGCCTAAGCGTTAAGTGCAAAGAACAATTGATTTATATTGCCACTAAAGCTTAAAACGCTAACTGTTTGATAATTATTTAAACAGCTAGCGATATATGCAGTAAATTAGTCAGCTAATTCACTTAAACACATCTCTTCATATACTTGAGCAGACCATGCTTTAACACGTTGTTCTGTAAGCTCTGGTTGACGGTCTTCGTCGATACCCAAACCTACAAAATGCTTATCATCAGCCATGCCTTTAGATGCTTCAAAGTCATAGCTTTCGCTCGGCCAATGACCAACAACAATAGCGCCACGCTCAGTAACGATATCGTTGATCATGCCCATCGCATCTAAAAAGTACTCAGCGTAATCTTCTTGGTCTCCACAACCAAAAATAGCAACAAGTTTACCTTCAAAGTCTACTTCTTCAAGTTCTGGAAAAAAGTCATCCCAGTCACATTGTGCTTCACCGTAGTACCAAGTAGGGATACCGAATAAGATTAAATCAAATTCAGCAATCTCTTCTTTAGAGCTTTTTGCAATATCATGAACAGCCACTAGCTTCTTACCCAATTCTTTTTGGATCATTTTTGCTACGTGTTCTGTGTTACCTGTGTCACTTCCGAAAAAAATGCCTACACTTGCCATGGATTTAAAACCTTTTATGTATCAATAGCCAATCTTTCTTGTAAAATCGTTTCAATCAGCGCACTGCGGCTAATATTTTGTGCATCTGCCATATCACTCAATGCTTGATATAACTGCGATGAAACTTTAAATTCAACACGCTTTAAGCCACGTGCTTTATCTCTTTTTATTTGATTACGTTTATTTACCTTTAACTGCATATCCCGTGAAAGGGGATTGGTTTTAGGTCTGCCTGGGCGTTTTTCGTATTCAAATAAATCGAGTGTAGTTCTATCTGTTTCTGACTTCGCCATGCTTAACCTACACCTGCGCCTTGCCAAAATACTTGAATAAGACCTTTAGCAATAAAGCCTGAACAACCTAAAAAGAGCACACCCCAGACAATGTATTGTCCGAACTTAGGCACATTGCCACTTTTTAGTACGTCTTTAATTGCCATGCCGATGAATATGAAAATACCGGCTAAGCCAAAATACAACCCTAGGGTATCAAATTCGTTAATTAACTGACTGACCATCAACGTATAACCTTTAAATTAAACGGCGCGTACTATAGCATATAATTATTCATATATTTAGTGCGCAAAATCAAAAACACGCGATTAAAATTGCTTTAAACCGCAGTTAAAAAGTCGTTTATCGCTTTATTTACGGCAAGTGGCTTTTGAGCATGAAGCCAATGGCTTGCGCCATGAATTATTTTAGCCTTGGTATTTTTAAAGCGAGCTTTAATTGCAGTACGATGCTCGGGCAAAATATAGTCAGAATCATTACCTTTAATGAAAAGAGTATCGCATAAACAAGAATTGTTTTCATTAACATTGGATGTAATTGTAGAATATTTTTCGTCAAGCACATTTAAATTAAATCGCCATGCAAAATGACCTTCCTCATTTTTAGCGAGGCTTTTAAGTAGAAACTGTCGAACTCCCAGCTCTTCTATGTAAGGCTGCATTAGAGCATCAGCTTGTTTTCTATCGTCAATTGATTGTGCTGAAACCGCTTTTAATGCCTGTAATATTTTTGTGTGCCGAGCAGGGTAACTAACAGGTGCTATATCAAGTACAACAAGCTTATTTACAAGTTCAGGATGTGTAAGCGCTAATTCCATTGCCACTTTACCACCCATAGAGTGCCCAACTAAATGTGCTTTATCTATGTTCAAATGTGCTAATAACTCAACAATATCTTGTGCCATTGCTGGGTAGTTCATTTCATCACTATGAGGAGAAAGCCCGTGGTTACGTAAATCAACGTTAATAACAGTAAAGTGTTCACTTAATGGTTTTGCTATTACATTTAGGTTTTCTAATGATCCAAAAAGCCCATGTATCAAAATAACATTAGGACCTTGCCCTTGTTGCTTGTAATTTAACTGCATACCCGCCTCCTGAAAATTTCGCCATAGTTTGCCGAGCATTGCTCTAAAAAGCAAAAAATACAGCGACTATTTATTAAATTGGGCTTTTGTTTGTTAAATCAACAACAATGAGGTAAATATTAATATGTTTACGGGAGTGCTTGTTGTAACTCGCATTTCTGATTGGTTTGGGTATAATCACACGGGAGAAAAAAATGTGACCCGTAATGACAGGAAGAACATGAAACAAATCGACATAGACGACGAGTTATATCAATATATTGCTAGCAATACGCAAAGTATTGGTGAAAGTGCATCCACTATTTTACGTCGTTTATTAAATCTGAGCGGCGAAAAAATTCAAACCGCAAACGTAGAACTAACTCAAAATAATCAAACTGCGACTACGTCTACCGCCACATTAAAAAGCTCAGAGCCATCTGCTGCTGAGACTTCAAAAAAACAAACGCCTGTAGCTCACGCACCCGTGAAGCAAAAAAGCGATAATGTTTTTAATGTATTAAATAAAGAAGAGCTGGCAATGCAAAAAGGTGTTGTTGGACGCTTTTTGTTTATTTTAAGTGCATTTTACCGCACACATAAAACTGATTTTTCTGCGGTATTAGACATAAAAGGGCGTGACCGTGTTTACTTTGCTACTAGTAAAGAAGCTTTAGTAAATAGCGGTAGTAGTATGAATCCTAAAAACATAACCGATAGTGAATATTGGGTTATGACTAATTCTAATACAACGCGTAAAAAAATGATGCTTCATGAAGTTGCTCTTTGCCTTGGATATAGTGCAGAGCAAGCTGAAAAAATTCGCGATTACCTGTAAGGAAATATAATGGCTATTCACTCAGGCGCAGGCAAAACTGCTCCACAATCGGCACTGGTTAACGTACCTAAATTAGTATCTGCGTATTACTTAAATGAACCTGATCTTGAACAAAATCCAGAGCATTGTGTTGCCTTTGGTACCTCAGGCCACCGTGGTTGTTCTTACGATGTTAAATTTAACGAGTCACACATTCTAGCGATTACTCAGGCTATTTGTGATTACAGAAAACAAAATGACATATTTGGTCCGTTATTTTTAGGCAAAGACACACACGCATTGAGTGAAGCCGCATTTAACTCTGCAATAGAAGTACTTGTTGCGAATGAAGTGCAAGTGATCACACAAGAAGATGGTGATTTTACGCCAACACCAGTGATTAGCCATGCAATCGTTAGCCACAATAAGCTACACCCAAATGAATTAGCAGACGGGATTGTTGTTACGCCTTCGCATAACCCTCCTGAAGATGGTGGCTTTAAATACAACCCACCTAATGGCGGACCAGCAGATACCGACGTCACTAAATGGATTGAAGACAGAGCTAATCAACTTTTACTAGAAGATTTAGTTGAAGTTGAGTTATTCCCATTCGCTAAGGCATCGCGTTCTGGCTTTATCCGCTACGAAGATTTAATGACTCCTTATATTGATGACTTAGCAAATATCGTTAATTTAAAAGCAATTAGCGATGCAGGTATTAAAATTGGTATCGATCCACTAGGTGGTTCAGGTATTAATTTTTGGCCAGTCATTGCAAAAAAATATAATTTAGATTTAACCGTAGTTAATGATGTTGTTGATCCACGTTTTGCTTTTATGCCACTTGATAAAGACGGCAAAATTCGTATGGATTGTTCATCACCTTATTCAATGGCAAATCTTATTGCACTAAAAGATGATTTTGATGTGTCTATTGGTAACGACCCTGACTACGATCGTCACGGTATTGTAACGCCAGACGGCTTAATGAATCCAAACCACTTTTTAGCAGTGGCAATCGATTACTTACTTAAACACCGTGATTGGAATGAAACCGTAGAAATTGGTAAAACATTGGTTTCTAGCTCTATGATCGACAAAGTAGCTGCTCGTAACAACCGTAAGGTTAAAGAAGTACCAGTAGGCTTTAAATGGTTTGTTGAAGGCTTAAGCAAAGGCAAGCTTGCCTTTGGTGGCGAAGAAAGCGCAGGTGCTGCATTCTTACGTTTTGATGGCTCTGTATGGTGTACAGATAAAGACGGCTTTATTATGGGTCTACTCGCTGCAGAAATATTAGCAGTAACAGGTAAAACGCCATCAGTCCTTTATAAAGAATTAGAACAAGAGTTTGGTTCTCCAATTTATAAACGCCTAGATGCACCAGCCACAAGCGGTCAAAAATCACGTTTACAAGCATTGAGTGCTTCTGATGTAAAAGCAGATACACTTGCTGGCGAGCCTATTTTGCAAAAATTGACTCATGCACCAGGTAACGATGCTGCCATTGGTGGTTTAAAAGTGGTTACTGAAAATGGCTGGTTTGCAGCGCGTCCATCAGGTACTGAAGATATTTATAAAATATACCTTGAATCATTTAAAGGTGAAGAGCATTTAGCGTTACTTGAAAAAGAAGCTAAAAAGCTTGTAGATTCAGTTATAAGCTAACTTAATCTAATAATTTTAAAACGGCTGATTTATTCAGCCGTTTTCGTTTCTATACCTTGTGTATTTATAAAAATATATGCATAAGAGTCTACTCTCACATTATTTTTAAAGGGCTTATTATATGTCAGCCAATCCATCTTACTTAAATGAATTAAAACAAACAGGCGATTTTTTAACGCTTAGTCGTGACAACGAATGGCATTTAGATGCAGGTGAGTTTGTTTTAGATAATGGGACTCGTGTAAATATACACGATACCGGAGTCATTGAGTTTCAACCTGCTGTTATAACGTCAAAAGATGTAGTTTATTCAAGCGCTGTACACGGTAACGAAACTGCGCCAATTGAAATTTGTGATGCACTTATTAAACAAATTATAAAAGGCGAGCTGATACTTAAGCAGCGTGTTTTGTTTATTTACGGTAATCCACAATCAATTAATATTGGCCTGCGTTTTGTAGAAGAAAACTTAAATAGATTATTTAATGGTCACCATACAATTGAAGGTGTACCAATGAATAATGAGCGAAACCGCGCTGCAAAGCTTGAGCAGTACGTAAGCGATTTTTATACACGTGGCGAGCAAGGCAGTACGCGATGTCATTACGACTTACACACTGCAATTAGAGGCTCTAAAAACGAAAAATTTGCTGTGTATCCATTTTTACATGGTAAGCCATGGAAAAAGTCGCAGCTACAATTTTTATTGAGTTGTGGTGTAAATACCGTGCTTATGATGAAATCTCCTGCAACAACATTTAGCTATTATTCGTCATTTATACACGGTGCTGATTCTTTTACGGTAGAGCTGGGTCAAGTTAAGCCATTTGGTCAAAACGATATGGCTCGCTTTGAAAAAACAAAGCAAACCTTAACTGCATTAATTAGTCAAAATGAAGTTAAATATCCTGAATTTAATGCAAACGATTTTGAATTGTTTGCTGTCCATCGCACAATAAATAGAACGCAGAACGATTTTAGCTTTCCTTTTTCTGACGATGCCGAGAACTTTACTGGCTTTGCGAAAGGTGCACTACTTGCAACCGACGGTGATACAGCGATTTACGCTGACGTTGAAGGAGAGGCTATTATTTTTCCAAATGCGAGCGTAGCATTAGGGCAAAGAGCACTCCTTACTGTTATTCCAATGGATATTGATAGCAATTTCGTCTAATTTAACTCATCAGACCACTAGTAACTTAAAGTTAACTATATGATTACTATTAATTAAAGTAACCGTATCGTTAACTTGCCACTTATTTAACCAGTATTTGCTTTTGTTTCGTCCCAGATCTGTTGAATAACACTTTACGTTAACGTAAAGTGTTGGCAGCTTTAATTAAAGATAGTGCAGATGTTGCAAAGTTTAACCAGCAACAATCACCCACAATAATAATTTAAAGGGGCACTGTTTTACCGACAACAAAAGAAGGTAGGTTATGAGTAATCCAAATAACGTATCGCTGAATATTAACCACGAGCTTGAATTTATTGATGGTCAAGCGCTTAATATTCCAACCCTTAGTATTTTAACTGAGGACGGCGACATTCATCCTAGTGCAACCGCACCTGACATTTCAAAACATACCGCTATTAAGTTATATGAAACAATGCGTTTTATACGTTTGTTAGATGAACGTATGCAAGGCGCGCAGCGCCAAGGCCGTGTTAGTTTTTATATGCAATGCCTAGGCGAAGAAGCCGCAGTTACAGCCTCTGCTGCTGCACTGGATCAAGACGATATGATCATGGCTCAATATCGTGAACAGGCAGCCCTGCATTATCGTGGCTTTACTCTTGATCAATTTATGAACCAAATGTTTTCAAATGAATTGGATTTAGGCAAAGGCCGTCAAATGCCAATTCATTATGGGTCTAAAGCGCTAAACTACATGACGATTTCATCGCCATTGGGTACGCAAATACCACAGGCAACGGGTTATGCATATGGCCAAAAAATAAAGCACATCGACGCTAAAACAGGCGAGCTTGCCAGCACAATTGATAATGTGACTATTTGTTACTTTGGTGAAGGTGCTGCATCTGAAGGTGACTTTCATGCCGGTTTAAATATGGCCGCTGTTCACAAAGCGCCGGTTATATTTTTTGCACGTAATAACGGCTATGCCATATCTACCCCTGCTGATGAGCAGTTTAAAGGCGACGGTATTGCGTCGCGTGGTGTGGGTTATGGCATTAAAACAATTCGTGTTGATGGCACAGATGCACTTGCTGTTTATGCGGCAACTAAAAAAGCACGCGAAATAGCCTCAACACAAGGTGAACCTGTACTTATTGAATCGATTGCTTATCGTTTGGGTGCGCACTCTACGTCAGACGATCCAAGTGGTTATCGCTCTAAAGATGAAGAAGCGAATCATCAAACGTGTCCTATTGATAAATTTAGAAAATGGCTGGTCAAGCAAGACTGGTTAAACGAAGAAGACGATATAAAAGCAAAAGAGTCGATTCGTGAAGAAATTTTAGCAGCGCTTAAACGTGCTGAAGTTGTTGCAAAGCCCGCTTTAGAAGAACTGGTATCTGACGTTTACGATACACCAATTCCATTACTGCAACGCCAGTACGAGCAACTAAAAGAACATATAAAACAGCATCCAGATGCTTACCCAGTAACCGCAGGGAGAATTAAGTAATGGCTAAAATGAACATGCTCCACGCAATTAACTCTGCTCTCGATATTACGATGAATGAACACCCTCAAGCCTGTATTTTTGGTGAAGATGTTGGTTACTTCGGTGGTGTATTTAGAGCAACATCGGGCTTGCAAGAGAAGTACGGTAAACATCGTGTTTTTAATACGCCTTTAACCGAGCAAGGTATTTTAGGTTTTGCTAATGGTTTAGCTGCTTTTGGTGCGCCTGCATTGGCAGAAATTCAATTTGCTGATTATATTTTCCCAGCGTTTGATCAAATAGTAAATGAAGCCGCTAAATTTCGTTATCGCAGTGGTAATGAATTTAATGTCGGTAACTTAACTATTCGTACACCTTATGGTGGCGGTATTGCCGGTGGTTTATACCATTCACAATCACCCGAGGCGTATTTTGCGCACACACCTGGTTTGAAAGTAGTTGTACCGCGTAACCCTTATCAAGCTAAAGGTTTATTACGTGCATCAATTAAAGATGATAACCCGGTCATATTTTTTGAGCCTAAGCGTTTATATCGTGCATCAATTGGCGAAGTGCCAGAAGAAGATTATAGTATTGAATTAGGCACGGCTGAAGTAGTACAAGAGGGGGCCGATATTACGCTTTTAGCGTGGGGTGCTCAAATGGAGATTATTGAAGATGCAGCAAAGCAAGCAAGTGAGCAAGGTATAAGCTGTGAAGTTATTGATCTTCGTAGTATTTTACCATGGGATGTTGAAACGATTGCTAAATCGGTTATTAAAACCGGCCGTTTAATCGTGAGTCATGAAGCGCCTATAACCAATGGCTTTGGTGCAGAGATAGCCGCGACAATACAACAAGAGTGTTTCTTGCATTTAGAGTCGCCAATTTTACGTGTATGTGGTCTAGATACGCCATACCCGCTGGCACTTGAAAAAGAATACGTACCGGATGCACTAAAAGTGTTGGCTGCAATTAAACAATCAATGGATTTTTAGGGGTTACCATGGCTAAAGATTTTATATTACCCGATATTGGTGAAGGCATTGTTGAATGCGAAGTAGTTGAATGGCTAATACAAGAAGGCGATACCGTATCTGAAGATCAGCCAATTTGCGATGTTATGACAGACAAAGCATTAGTACAAATTCCGGCAGTGCATGATGGCGTTATTTCAAAGCTATATTATCTAAAAGGTGAGATTGCTAAAGTACATGCCCCTTTATTCGCTATGGATGTAGCAGGTGAAAGCATTAGCAATGAAGTAGTACAAGAGCCAGTACAAGCTGAAAATAAAACTAATGATGCAGCTGATGTGGTTGAGGACTTTATATTACCGGATATTGGTGAAGGTATTGTTGAGTGTGAGATTGTTGATTGGTTAGTTGCTGAAGGCGACGAAATAGAAGAAGACCAAGCGGTTTGTGACGTAATGACCGACAAAGCATTAGTACAAATTCCGGCAAAATATACAGGCACAGTAAAAAAACTATATTACCAGAAAGGTGAAATAGCAAAAGTACATAGCCCGTTGTTTCAAATGACAATTGCAGGCAGTGCAGCAAAACCAAATGTTGATATAAACCAAGCGGTCGTAAAGGCTCAAACTAATGCCGTCGCTGAAAAAGTTGCCCCTGTTAAAACACAGCAAACTGCTAAAGTTATCAATCAAAAAGCGGTTGCATCACCTGCGGTTCGTCGTAAAGCACGTGAGCTAGATGTTGATTTAACCTGTGTACCAGGTAGTGGTAAAAATGGACGTATTTACAAGCAAGATATTGAAGAGTTTGTAAAAGGCGAAGTGCCAAATACTATTGATACTTCACCGCTTAATAGCGATGCTTCTCAAAGTGCAGTACAAAACCAAACACAGAATCAAAGCGGTGGCGTACGAGTAGAGCAAATTAAAGGTATTAAAGCGGCCATGGCCAAGCAAATGGTAGCTTCGGTTTCAACTATTCCGCACTTTACGTTTAGTGATGAAATAGACTTAACACAGCTTATAGCTTTGCGTAGCGCTTTAAAAGAGCAGTATAAAGCACAAGGCGTTAAGCTCACCATGATGCCATTTTTTGTAAAAGCACTCTCGCTAGCAATGAAAGAGTACCCTGTACTTAATTCAAAAGTGAACGATGAATGCTCAGAGCTTACCTATTATAACGATCATAATATCGGTATAGCGGTTGATTCTAAAATTGGCTTGTTAGTGCCTAATATTAAATCGTGCCAGAGTAAAAGCATTGTTGATGTGGCAAATGATTTAACCCGTTTAACTCATTCTGCGCGAGAAGGCCGTGTTGCACCCGATGATTTAAAAGGTGGGACAATTAGCATCTCTAACATTGGTGCTATTGGCGGCACTATCGCGTCCCCTATAATTAATAAACCAGAAGTGGCTATTGTTGCGCTAGGTAAACTGCAGCATCTACCGCGTTTTGATGAAAGTGGGCAGGTTGTGAGTAAAGCTATTATGCAAGTGAGCTGGTCTGGCGATCATCGCGTTATTGATGGCGGCACTATTGCTCGCTTTAATAACCTATGGAAATCGTACTTAGAAAACCCATCGGCAATGATGATGGCTATGAGTTAATAGCTAAATTGTTAATATGTAATAAAAACCAGCTTTTAGCTGGTTTTTTGTTTTAATGTCAGCTGTTTTTAATTAAGATACAAATGTTACTAAAAAGTAATAAAGTTAACCCCGTTAGGGAATATAAAAAATAACACTAAGGAAATTTCATGGAACATTATATGAACGCGTTGCGTAGCTACGCAGATTTTTCAGGCCGTAATCGTCGTAAAGCATTTTGGATGTTTATGCTAATTAATATTATTTTTTCGCTTTTAACAAGTGTTATAGATGGTATTACAAACACAATGTTCGTAAGCTCAATATATAGCTTAGCTTTATTGATCCCTCAATTGAGTGCGGGTGCACGTCGTTTACACGATACAGGCCGTTCAGGATGGTGGCAGCTACTTTGGTTAGTGCCAGTAATCGGCTGGATTGTTTTAATTGTTTTCCTTGCTCAAGATTCACACGAAGGCGAAAATGATTTTGGTCCAAATCCAAAAGAATTAGCAGTAGAACCTGCAACTTTATAAGTAAGAATAACTTAACATGTTAAAAGCTCAGCAATTGCTGAGCTTTTTTGTGTTTTTTAAATCTCATTTTTTAAATTTCAGCAAAAAAATACAACCCATAACCAACTATTAATGCGGGAATAGATGTATAAAGTGTAGCTATAACTGCAGCTTTGGGCGCCATTGCTATTGCTGGAAATAACGCATCACCATCGTTAGAAATTGCGTTTCCTGCTAAAGCACTAAAGGGAATAATGCCTTGAATATAAAGCGTTGTAACAATTATTTGCGGGCCACAGCCGGGTAAAAATCCAATAAGCACTGCAATTAATGGGGCTAAATAGGCGTAATGTACAAACCACGTTTTTAAATCAAGTCCTGCAATATTAACCAAAATCTCAAATAGCATAAAAGAGGCTACAACCCATGCCGTTACAAAATGGGTATCTTGTAATACTTTTATTATTTTAGAAGGGGGGTTACATGCATCGTCTTCTGACGTTACTTCTTGATAGCTTTCACCTCTTGACGAAAGTGCCCAAATACTAACAATAAATAAAGCCATTAATGCACCAAATAGCGTAATTACAGTACTTGTGCTTGAACCAAACTGTGAAAAATCAACATTAAACGCAATCAAAAAGGCAATTATAAGGCTTGGGATAATTGCTGCCATCCAAACCGGTTTGCTGATTTTAATAATGTTAGTTGAGAGTATTTTAATTTGGTGGTTTTGTTCTTGCGCTGTTGGGCGTAAAAAGTCTTTTTTGTGTATTGTATTAACCAGTAAACCACTGAATGTACCCACAACTAACCCTATTCCCATAATTAACAAGCCTTCAGTAGGGCGGGTAGCAAGTAATAAAAATGCTGCATCTCCCATTGTAGCTGTTAGCACAGCAACAATAGCACCAAAGCTTGCTTGGCCTTTTGTAAATTGAGTAACCACAATAATAGCGCCACCACAGCCAGGTAATGCACCTAAAACAGCTGCAAAGCTAATTTCTAAAATAGGGGACTTGGCACTTAAATAACTAAGCTCTAATTGAGGTAAGTGTTCTATAGCGTAGTAATAAATTAAAAGGGTAGCAGCAACAAACACACTCACTTGAAAAAATGCATCACTCAGTGCGGTCATTGTTATTTCGCGTAATTGCGGTATTGCAAGGCAAGTTAAAATAAATAAAGGCAGCAGTAAGCGTTTATTTTGGCTCAAAAATCGTTTTGAGGCAGGAGTAATAAAACCAATGTGAGGGAGTGAAATCATACAATGCGACCTAATAAATTAACTAGGTCACACTGTATATTTTAATTAAATGATAATCAATATCATTTACATCTATTTAAATCGATTACTCACTTTGAATTTTTCGATAAGTAAACTCAAATAAGGCTACTTACGCTGAAATTCAGAGTTTGTATTCCATGTTGGCCACTGTTCTGTTTCAGAAATATCAAAACCTACTTTATAAAATAATTGTAAGTCTTGAACAGCACCCGATAAATCCCATTCATCACGGTAGCGGTCGCACGGTTGATGGTAACAACCGCGAAGTACTAAGCTCATGCGTTTACGATAATTAGCTGTTTCTTCATCAGCAGCCACAGTTCCACCGCCTGCATACATTGCCGGAATACCCATATTTGCAAATGCAAAGTGATCAGAGCGGTAGTAACCACCCGATGATGGTTTAGGATCGCCAGATATTGTTCTGCCTTGCTCTTTAGCTGCATTAGTTAAAAACTCATCCATTTGAGATTTACCAATACCAACCACGTTCATATCTTTTACTTTGCCTAATAAATTTAAGCTATCCATGTTTATGTTAGCGACTGTTTTATTCGCTGCAATCACAGGATTTGCCGCATAGTATTTAGACCCTAATAAGCCTTGCTCTTCAGCAGTTACCGCTAAAAAGGTCATCGAGCGGCTAGGATGCTTAGGTAATTTAGTAAAAGCTTCAGCTACTTCAATAAGACCCGCTGTACCCGTTGCATTATCGTGAGCACCGTTATAAATTTGATCGCCTTTACGTGTTTTATCTGTGCCTAAGTGATCCCAATGAGCTGAGTAAATAACATGCTCATCTGGTTTTTCACTACCAGGTAAAGTGGCGATAAAGTTATATGACACCGATTTTTTAATCGTGTTTTTAATAGTAACAGAAGCAGTTAAATCGCCCATATCAACATGGTAAGCACCTTTGGCAGCATTCGTTTTAACGGTATCAAAATCTAAACCTGCTTTAGTAAAGAGCTCTTTTGCTACGTCAGTTGTAACCCAGCCTTCAACAGCTACACGGTCCATGTTGTTGTTTTCTTTTTGAAAACCAAACTGCTCGCCGCTCCACGAGTTTTCAACAACCGACCACGGATAAGATGCAGGTGCTGTTTCATGAATGATAATTGCACCTGCGGCACCACGGCGACTCGCTTCTTCGTATTTATATGTCCAACGCCCATAATAGGTCATCGCGTCGCCAGTAAATAAAGCAGGGTCTTTTGTTGCAAAACCCGGATCGTTAACCAGCATTACAACCGTTTTGCCCTTAACGTTTAAACCTTCGTAATCATTCCAATTGTATTCAGGTGCATTAACGCCGTAGCCCACAAATACAAGTTCAGAGTTTTCTATGCTTTCTTGAGCACTTATCCGACTGCTACCCATAACCATGTCTTTTTTGTATTGGTAGTCTTTACCGCCAATACTAAGCACCATGTTCGAATCAGCTTCTAAAGAAACTAATGGCACTTCTTGTAAGTAACTGTCGCCATTACCTGGTTTTAAACCTAAAGCTTTAAACTGCGCAGTTAAATAATCAAGCGTTAGCTTTTCGCCTGGTGATGAAGGAGCACGACCACCAAATTCGTCCGATGCAAGTACTTTTACATGTTTAGCCAGTTCATCAGCTTGGATACTGTTATAACCATTTGTTACATCAGTAGGTGTAATACTTGTTGTTGCGCAACCTGCTAAAACAGCGGTAGCGAGGAGTGTGAGAGAGAAATAATGTTTCATGTCAGCTCTTTTTTTGTTTTAAGTTGTGATTAGTATATTAACTTCTATTAAGTAGAACCAGTTTTTGCGGTAAACTTCTCGTAAATTATAGGCATAAATTGTTAAAGGTTTAAATGAAGCGTTTTACTCCCCCCGAGCAGTGGCAAATCAGTAGTTTAGAAACAGGTGCATTTGCGCATTTACGTGAGCTGTTTAAAGTTAACGAACTAACAGATTGGCCGGCGCCGCAGTGGTTTTCTCCATTTTTAACCGCTATTAATGCGAATAATATTCCTATTACTTTTGAAGATGATGCAAAGGTAGATTTTGGCGATCGTTATTACGAACAAGTTATTTTTGAAACGGGTGTTGTACCTACACGCAGTGAGAACTGGCATGACTTATTTGGTGGCTTTATTTGGTGTTTATTTCCTAAAACTAAAGCACTTATAAACCAGCGGCATGTACAAGATATAGCTGAACATGGATTACAACAGCGTACCAAACATCGTAATGCATTAACGCTCTTTGATGAATGTGGTGTTGTATTAGCTATAAGTGAGAGTAAATGGCAGCAGTGGCTTTGCGATCATCAATGGAAAACAGCATTTGTTGAACACAAACATGAGTGGGGTAAAACAATAAAACCTTTTATGTTTGGCCATGCTAATTATGAAATGCTCACCAAACCTTATATAGGTTTAACGGGTAAAGCATTGTTTGTTTGTGTACCGGATGAAATATTTTGTAAAGATTTAGTTACTCAATATCAGTACCTAGACCAAGCCCTTTATGAGATGATTAATACAGATAACTGCTTAGCCGATAACAAACAGCTTTCACCACTGCCTTTATTAGGTGTGCCAGGCTGGCATGACGAAAACAAAGACGACTCTTTTTACAACAATACAGATTATTTTAGAGCGAAACGAAGGATACGAACATGATAGAAGTTGCTGGGCTTAAAAAGAAATTTAAGCTAACTAAAGATCACAAAAAAAATAAAATAGACGACATCGACCCTCGTGAAGATAAAGATTATTTTCACTCAGTACGAGATGTGAGTTTTAGCTGCGCAAAGGGTGAAGTACTTGGATTGCTAGGCCCAAATGGTGCGGGTAAAACAACTACACTTAGAATGATTTCAACCGCGTTAAAGCCCGATGAAGGCTCAATAACAATTGCCGGAAACGACATTGTAAAAAAACCGCTACTGGGGCGTAAGTCTATCGGTTTTTTATCGGGCTCTACCGGTTTGTATGGCCGCTTAACTGTAAAAGAAAACATAGAGTATTTTGCAAAGCTCCACGGTATGAGCAAAAGCGATATTGCATCGCGTTGTGATGAGCTATTTACATTGCTTGATATGCATAAGTTTGTAGATAAACGCGCAGAAAACCTATCAACAGGTATGAAGCAAAAAGCAAATATAGCGCGTGCTGTTGTGCATCGCCCAGCAGTTGTTGTGCTTGATGAGCCAACAACGGGTCTCGATATAATGACCACGCAAACCGTTATTCAATTTATTAAGGGTTTAAAGGCGCAAGGTACTCCTGTTATTTTTTCTACCCATCATTTAGATGAAGTTGCACTTTTATGTGACCGAGTAGCTGTAATTAACGAAGGTATTAGCTGCTTTGACGGAACAGTAGATGAATTTAAACAAGCAGGTAATAGTGATGAGCTTAATCAAGCGTTTATGAACATATTAACGGAGAAACATGATGTTTGAGGTATTTAAAAAGGAATTAAGAGAGTTATTACGCGACAAAAAAACGCTATTATTTGTTGTTGCGCTTCCTGTCGCTATATTTCCGTTATTGTTTGCCGTAATGGCATTTATAAGCTCACAAGCAGCAATGGACGCAGAACAAAAAGTAAATACGTATGCCATTATTAATGGTGAATATGCACAAGAATTTACTGATAAAGTGTTTTATCACAAAAGTTTTGAGCTTTATAAAGGGGCTAAAACCTTTAATAACATTGAAGAGCTTAAAGCTGGTGTTATAGCTGGCGATATTGATATGGGTATTTATTTACCAAGCCATGCTGAGCAAACACTAGATAATGGTGAACAAAGTCAGTGGCAGGTTGTTTTTAACGATTCAAAATCTATTAACTTTTTATTCGAACGCGTCAAAGAGCTAGCAAAAGAATACAGTGACGTACTGCAAACTCAAAAGCTAATCAGTTTTGGTATTGAAGAGTCTGTTCAAAAATCTATTCTTAACCCAATTGAAGTAATTAAGGTGGATACAGCCGATAAACGTGAAAACCTTGGCGAAAAAATTGGCGGTTTTTTACCTTACTTACTTATACCATTAGTACTAATGGGGGCTACTTATCCCGCTATTGATTTAGGCGCTGGCGAAAAAGAACGCGGCACGCTAGAAACACTCCTACTTACACCTATTACGCGTACAGAGCTGGTGCTTGGTAAATTTATAACTTTGTTAACTACATCCATTGCCTCCACAACCATAACGGTCTTAAGTATGGGCTGCTGGATAGCACTGGCGTTAGCATTTGCCGATCTAGATTTTATTAAAGCGGCATTTAGTACATTAGCGGTAACCGATTTACTGATGATATTTGTATTGCTACTGCCTGTGGCTGCTATATTTTCGGCTTTGGCACTGGCTATATCTATTTATGCACGTACGTTTAAAGAAGCACAAAACTATATGGCCCCCTTAAGTATGGGCGTGTTTTTCCCTATTATTATTTCAATAATGCCAAATATGGAGCTTACTGCTAAAACAGCATTCATTCCTGTTACAAACGTGGCTTTAGCAATTAAAGAAATAGTAAAAGGGACTGTTGATTACACATTTGTAGGCTTAATATTTTTAGCAACTGCAATCATTGCAGCCGGACTACTGGCATTTTGCGTTAAATGGTTTAACAGAGAAGATGTGCTGTTTAGATAATAATATAGATTTAGCACTCTAAAAATATATAAAAGGTAGCATTGGCTACCTTTTATATTTTAAAGGAATGATTGCTTGAAAAAACTATTTTATAAGCTGCGTGAGTCGATATGGGTACTCTCATTCATTTATAATTCATATAGAGAGAGTGCTCTAAATAAAACTAATGATTTAGTCTTTTTATTATAAAAATTATAACGATAACCGATTAGTTAGGTGGTCCAATTCTTTCGTTAATGCTCTATACTAATAACAATAAAAATTTATGGTGAAGGTAAATGTTGAAAAAGAATAATTTTTTGAATGTGACAAAAAATAATAGACTAATGCTCGTTGCAACAATAATATTTGTTCTTATAGCTTTACCATCTCTGTATTTGTTTGACCAAAAAGTAAGAAGTGATGTTTATAATTCAGCCCAAATAGAATTAAAACGTGAGCTTGAAACAAAAAGCCTTTCACTAAAAAACCATCTTAAAGATAGTGTTACCGCTATTCGCTTTTTAGACGCAACGCCCCCGATTAAAGGCATTACTCGCGCCACTGAAAACAAGAAAATAGATCCCTTGTTAGGCACGCACATCGACGTTTGGGAAGAGCGCTTAGCGAGTATTTTTAGTGGTTTTATGCGCACAGACGACAGCATACTTCAGGCTCGCTATATTATTCTCGCAGATGGTGGGCAAGAAGTTGTCAGGGTTGATAGAAACCAACTCGGAGAAATTAATCGACTGCAAGGTCTGCAATTACAAAAGAAAGGCCAACGCGATTACATGATAAAAGCGAGTATGCTCGATAATAAAAGTGTTTATATTTCTCCAATTAACTACAACCGTGAAAATGGGCAGATACAAGAACCTTATATAAGTACTTTTCGTGTAGCTAAGCCTGTTTTTGATGAAAAAAATAAAATTTTTGCAATATTAGTCACTAACTACTTTGCTGATAAATTAATAAAAAGTTTAACGGTTGAATCTCCACAAGGAACACAAATTTACCTAATGAATAATGAAGGTGAATTTTTATATCATCCAAACTCTCAATTACGCTTCGGTTTTGAATTTAATAAAGCAAAAACATGGACTGAAGAATTTTCCACTGCAAGCACAATGGCAGAGCAAGGCACTTTACCGCTAAGTAATTACCCAATTGCTTACACGTTAAAAAAACGTATTTCGTTTGATGGTGATATTGCGATGTTACCTTTAGAGCTTGGTGTAAGTGTTGATACTAAAACGTTGTTTGCAAAGGTGAACGAAAGGCGTCAAAACTTTATTGCAATGCTAGTGGTATTCTTTAGCGTATTTTTAGTTATTGCCTTTTTATACCAACGTTTTATAAACCGTAAGTTGTTAATTAATTCTCTAAAAGAGCAAAACAATAAAGTAATAGAAAATTCTTTGGATGCTATTTTTACAATTGAGCAAAACGGCGAAATTGTTCACTTTAATAATACAGCTAAAGAGGTTTTCGGTAATTCAATCTCAGGCACTAGCCCTGACTTTGTTTCTTTATTTAACTTAAATGAAGCCGATAATAACTGTATAGAAGAGACTATTTCAAACGGATCAAAAATGCCGTTTGAAGCTATCTACACAGATGGTTATGGCAACAAACAATACTTTTCAATTACACTCAGTAGTATTTTTGATGTCTACAATAACCGTTATCAGGTAGCGGCTATTTTAAGAAATATTAGCTCATTAAAAAATACTCAATCAGAGCTTGAAGGCTTAAACAGTACTTTAGAGCTAAAAGTATCACAAAGGACTGTTGAGCTAGAGCGAGCAATTGATCAAGCATTAGCAGCGAGCCAAGCAAAAAGTGACTTTGTAGCAAATATATCTCACGAAATACGCACACCGATGAATGGCGTTTTGGGTATGCTTGAAATGCTCAAAGAAGATGGCTTAAGTGAACAACAATACCATTACTTAAAATTAGCTAATAGTAGTGCTAACTCTCTGATGAATTTGATTAACGATATTCTCGATTTTTCTAAAATAGAAGCGGGTAAGCTTGATATTGATAATCATACATTTGATGTTGTTACAGTATGTAGCGATATGATTAGCTCTTTAGCGTTACAGGGCCAGCGCAAAGGTCTTGAAGTGTTTTTAGATACAAAAGATGTAGTAGATAGAATGGTTATTGGCGACAGCCATCGACTTAAACAAATTTTAATTAACTTAGTTAATAATGCATTTAAATTTACTCACCGAGGTGAAGTAAGTTTAACTGTCGGCTCTAAGTACATTACCGACTCAAAGTTATTAATGAGCTTTACAATAAAAGACACGGGAATTGGTATAGCGCCAGAGAACATAGACAAACTATTTGAAGTGTTTACACAAGAAGATTCAAGTACAACCCGCCATTTTGGTGGTACAGGCTTAGGCTTATCTATATGTAAAAAACTTGCTCAGTTAATGGGTGGTAATATTACGGTTATAAGTGAAAAGGGTGCTGGTAGTACCTTTACCGCAACAGTTGAGCTACATGTAGCACAAGAGAAAAAATTAAACACAGGTATTGAGCTTGCTACAAGTATTAACGTAGCGGCATTAATAGCGCGCGATAACGTTTATAAAAACGTGTGCGATTTATTGCTACTAACCTGTAAAGTAAATGCAGAAAACATTGTAAGACTCGACTACTTTAGTGAGCATAAAGAGTTTGAAGCTGACTTATTATTGATTGACGATGAGCATCCTCAAATTGATGCGTTAATTGATTACTGTAAGCAGTTTAATAAAAAGTACGTCTTAATTTTACGCGACATGGTGACCGATAAACCGACTAAAATGATATTACCTGAGGGTAGCCACATTCTAAATAAACCGCTTACCCAAGATCAATTTAGCTATAAGTTAGCCAGCTTATTTGGTGCCAGTAATGATTGTATTATAGCGCCACCAAAAGGCTTAACAGAAGAACAAGTAGAGCCTGATTTGTCTGCTTATCATATATTATTAGTAGACGATAATATGATTAATATTGAAGTTGCTAAGGCGATTTTAAAACGCACTAAAGTAAAAATCACCTGTGCATCAGACGGTGTAGAAGCATTAGAAGCATTGAGAGAAAACACAGAGCAAGCTTTTGATGTTATTTTAATGGATTGCCAAATGCCTAATTTAAATGGCTACGATACAACAAGTGAAATCAGAAATAGTAAGGCCGGGGTAGACTACACTTACATACCTATTATTGCTATGACAGCAAGCGCAATGGAAGGTGATAGAGAACGTTGTTTAACTGCAGGCATGAACGACTATATTACTAAACCAATCAAACCAAGAACGCTGAAAGATAAGTTAATCACCTGGCTAAGTTAATCGTTATTAGATGAGAATCAGCTGCTTATGCAGCTGATTTTTTTGGTTTAGCATCCGTTGATATATTTAACCTTGTTATGTCGGCGCTATCGAGTACGGTTTGTGTGTCTGACCAATGTAGTAATTCAATTTTTCCATCTTGCTGCTCTACCAGCGCCGTACAACTCTCAATCCAGTCTCCATCGTTACAATACATAATTCCGTCATCTACTTTTATTTTGGGATGATGAATGTGTCCACAAATAATACCGTCTACGTTTTGCTTTTTAGCTTCATGAATTGCGGCATCTTCGAAGGCTTTAATTGCTTCACGTGCTTTGTGTACGCGAGCTTTTATCCATGATGCAAGCGAGTAGTAATTACCACCAAATAGCTTTCGAATACGATTGGTCCAGCGGTTTAAAAATAATAAAAAGTCGTACCCTGCATCACCTGCGATACTAATAAGTTTGTTATAGCGTGTCGCGGAATCAAAGTCATCACCGTGTACGAGTAAAAAACGTTTATTAGCTTTAGTGGTGTGAATAAATTGCTGGTGGATTTCAATACCAAATAACGTTTGATTTATATAGTTTCTAAACGTTTCGTCATGATTACCGGGAATATAAATGACGCGTGTACCGCTAGCTGCTTTTTTTTGTATAGAGTTTAATACTTGATAATGCGAAGGGTGCCAATAAAACTGACGTTTCATTGACCATAAATCAATAATATCACCCACTAAATAAAGTGTGTCGGATTCTACCGAGTTTAAAAAATCGAGTAAGTAATCTGCTTTACAGTCTTTGTAACCTAAATGAACATCAGATATCCAAATAGCAGGGTAGTGTTGCTTCTTAGTGTTTGCGCCATTACTCATTTTCATTCCCTAAAGTATCGAGTGTAATAGTTAAATAACCTGAACTCTGGTTAAGAGATTTACTAAGGTATTGAATCATGGTGATATTTAAATTTATTTTCTCTAGCCAGAGATTTTCAGTGAAAACAAGGCGAATTTACGCGTCAATAGCGAGCCTATTGCAAGTAAATTCAACGCAGTTAGCGCTGAAAATAGCTGCTCGAGATAGATTTATTATCCAGAGTTCAGGTTAAATACTTTAGGGAATAAAAATGACAATTATACGACAGTAATACTAAAGCTAAATGACACATGTAAAATTTAGATATAAAAAAACCGCTTTTAAAAAGCGGTTTTAAAATTACTTATAAGTATTTTTAGCTTAACCTTTAACGGCTGCTTTAATTGCATCAATTGCTGTATCGATATCAATCATTAGCTTTTCACCTGTACGGCGGTTTTTAAGCTCAATTTTGTTTTCGTCAAGGTTACGCTCACCAATTACTAGCGTAAATGGCACACCAATGAGTTCCATATCGTTAAACATAACACCAGGGCGCTCTTTACGGTCATCAAATAACACATCAAGACCTGCATCTTTTAAACCTTGGTAAAGGTTATTTGCAATATCAGGAATACGATGCGATTTGTGCATGTTCATTGGAACAATTGCTAAATCGAATGGCGCGATTGATTTTGGCCAAATGATCCCGTATTGATCGTTGTTCTGCTCAATAGCAGCAGCAACAATACGTGAAACACCAATACCGTAACAACCCATAGTCATGGTTTGGTTTTTACCACCTTCGTTTAATACACCCGCTTTCATCGCTTCTGAGTATTTAGTGCCAAGTTGAAAAATATGACCTACTTCAATACCACGTTTAATTTGTAAAACGCCTTGGCCACATGGGCTCACATCGCCTTCAACAATATTACGAATATCAGCAACTTCGTAATCAGTTACGTCACGATCCCAGTTAATACCGCTGTAATGCTCGTCGTCTTTATTTGCACCGGCAACAAAATCAGCAAGTATGTTAGCTGCTCTATCAACAATAATAGGCATTGATAAGCCGACAGGACCTAATGAGCCAGGTTTT
Source organism: Pseudoalteromonas sp. NZS127_1 (assembly GCF_015864295.1). Classification (NCBI taxonomy): domain Bacteria; kingdom Pseudomonadati; phylum Pseudomonadota; class Gammaproteobacteria; order Alteromonadales; family Pseudoalteromonadaceae; genus Pseudoalteromonas; species Pseudoalteromonas sp. NZS127_1. The sequence continues at coordinate 349,822 of NZ_JADYXO010000001.1, forward strand.
GCGCCAATAGCAGCAACAATATCTGCCTCTGTTGCCATTTCAAGCGGAGAGTCTACTAATGGGTGCTTTTCAGCTTTTAGTTCATTTAATTCGTGATCGCCACGCAGTACTAAAGCTACTAAACCGCGTACTTCGTTTTCATCAGGCGTACCATAAACAATTAACGTTTTAACACCGCGATGTGGCTTAACACCGTAGTGTTTTTTAAGCTCGTTAATCGTTTTAGCGTCAGGAGTTGGAAACGCTTTAAGCTCTTTTGATGCTTCAGGGCGAGGCTCGCTTGGTGCCAGTGCTTCTGCTTTTTCAATATTAGCGGCGTAATCACTGCCATCACTAAACGCGATTGCATCTTCGCCCGACTCAGCAAGTACATGAAACTCGTGCGATACGCTACCACCAATAGAGCCTGTATCGGCTATAACAGGGCGGTAATCAAGGCCTAAACGCTCAAAAATATTACAATATGCTTTGTGCATCGCTTGATAAGTCGCATCTAAACACTCTTCACTTAAGTGAAAAGAGTAGGCATCTTTCATTGTAAACTCACGAGCACGCATTACACCAAAGCGAGGACGACGTTCGTCGCGTACTTTAGTTTGTACTTGGTATAAAGTAACTGGTAATTGCTTGTAGCTGCTTATTTCTTTACGTACGAAATCAGTTATTACTTCTTCGTGTGTTGGGCCAAGTGCAAACGTACGGTTATGACGGTCTGTAAAGCGCATAAGCTCAGGACCAAATTCATTCCAACGGCCAGACTCTTCCCACAAATCAGCAGGTTGAATAACAGGCATTAGCATTTCAATTGCACCCGCTTTGTCCATCTCTTCACGTACAATGTTTTCTACTTTACGTAGCACGCGTAAACCAGAGGGTAACCAAGTGTATAAACCCGAAGCGACGCGACGGATCATACCGGCTCTAAGCATTAACTGATGCGATACGATTTCAGCATCTGATGGCGTTTCTTTAAGTGTTGCGAGTATATATTGGCTTGTACGCATGTTTTTTCCGAAATAGAGTAATTATATTCTTTTAATAGAGCTTAAGTTTACCAGCGGATGCTTTTACACTAAAGCGCTAAGTGAGTTATTTAGTTTTTTTCTATGCTTGTTACTAAGTTATGTGCATCATTAACCTGCCAGCGAATATTAAAGTCATAGAGAGTCATCCCGTAGCTTTGCATTTCTTCTTTTTGTTTTTTATAAGCAGGGCGAGGATCTTGTTTTAAAACATTGGCTATAAAATCATGTAAGTCTGGGTATTGTGTTTGGGCATTAACAAACTCAATTGCCTGAGGGCTAAATTCAACCGTCATTTGTGTTTCAGGGCGCGTGTCAGCAAAGCCAGCACTTGCATCAGGCATAGAGTCTGAATACGGCAAATACGGTTTTATGTCAATAATCGGTGTGCCATCAAGTAAATCAATGCCAGCGAGTAATAAGCTAAGTTGTCCGTTTTTATATTCAATACCTTCAAGTTTTACGGCGCTCATTCCAATTGCGTTTGGTCTGAATGTAGCACGGGTCGCAAATACACCTTTTCGCTCATTGCCACCCAAACGAGGCGGGCGCACCATAGCAGAATAACCTTTATCAGCTGTTCCATGAAAACGAAATAACAACCAAATATGAGTAAATTCATCTAAACCACGTACAAACTCTTCGCGATTAAAATCGGGGGCAAATATAAGCTTTGCTTTAGCTTGTGGCACTAAACGTGGTTGCCTAGGTATAGCAAACTTTTGTTTATAAGGAGATTGAATGTGGCCAATAGCCGAAATGGTGTAATCGCTCATAGTACTCGGGTACAAATAAAATAGAGCGCTATTCTACCCGCATTTAGCATTTATGGCATTAATGTAAGCAAGTTTATTGCGTATACCAATTTTATTAAAAATATGATTATTCTACTGCATTAAATAGCGCACTTACTTTGTTAGGAATTATTCATAGTTGACTGCATGGATGCAGGAGGTAGAACAATGCAGGGAGCGATTAGTGATAACAACTATATATTATAATTTTGCCTTGTTATTGCGCTATTTTCTTAGTGCTACAATAGAACAATTATTTAATGCACTTGGCATTATAGACCAAACGGTTTAAAGTTTTTTATTGAACTGATTGGTTTATATTAATATTTAAAAAGAGCCTAAAACAAAAAAGGTAAGCCCTTGGGCTTACCTTTTATACATGCTAAAGACTAATTAAAACATGTATTGAACTGATACAGACGCTACATCCATATCTGGGTCAATGTCGTCATCAAGTTTATAACGCTCATACTCTAAACGAAATTGTACATTTGTTGTAAGCGCGTATTCAATACCAGCGCCGTAAAATGCATCACCACCATCTGTAGACGCTGATACGCCACCTACTGGTAAATCTTGTGTGTAATCTGCATCCCATTCAAGCCAACCGCCTTTTGCATACACAGAAAAGCTTTCTGTTATAGGGTAGCCCAAACGTGCGGCAAGCGATACGCCATCAATTTCAGCTTTGCTGTCTATATCACTTACTTCATCAAAGTTTTGATAAGCAAGCTCTAAGCTTAAGTACTCGTTAAATTGTGCACCAACGTAACCCTTAAGCATTTGTGCATCGTCGTCAAAGTCAGTGTCGTTGTCACTGTCTTCAAATTCAAAAGAATATTGACCGTAACCGATACCAGTATAAATACGTGGAGAATCGAAATCAGAAATGTCAGCGTGTGCTGCAGAGTTAAAACCCAGTGTTGCTAGTGCAATAGCTGAAAGAGAAAGTGTTTTAATCATTGAATAGCTCCTTTACAAAAAATAATCAAATGCTTGATTTCATTAATCAAACTTCAATTATCTACTTGCAGCGAGCGTGCCAATATTAAAATGAATTAAAAACACGCCTTAATTAATTCTTTTGTATTGGTTTTTACGGTATTTAGCGTGTTTTATAATCAAAGTGAACTTTTGTGTAATTGAGTACTCTAAAATAAGTTGTATCTTTTACAAAGTATAATGAGTTTTTTACATAGCCTGACTTTATTTAAACTAGTAATTACACTGTATGAAGCAAGTTTTCTGTTTCAATTGCTATTTCTTTCATTTTTATAGCGTAATTTTCTAATTTAATATCTTCTTCTGTTACAGCTTTAAACGAAGGCACTTCTATTGGGTAGCCCGTTTCATCCATTGCAATAAAGCTGATAACACAATGATTTGTTTCAACCATATTTTGTGTTTTTGGATCGCCACAACGCACTTGTATAAATATTTGCATGCTACTTCTACCCGTATGGGCAATTTTAGCTTCTACTTCGACTATTTGACCTACTAGAATAGGGCGTCTAAATTTAACACCCGCAACCGAAACCGTTACGCAGTAGTGACCACTCCAACCCGCAGCACATGCATAGCCTGCTTGGTCAATCCATTTCATGACGGCCCCACCATGAACTTTACCACCAAAATTAACATCGGTAGGCTCTGCTAAAAAACGAAAAACAACTTTTGACGACGGCATAGATAACACTCTTATTATTAAAACTACTATTAGCATAACGTAAAAAAGGGGCCGAAGCCCCTGCAATTTAGGATATGTTTATAATTTATATGTAAAAAAAGTGATTATATGTGTATATAACGCATAATTTAGTTACATATTAGGGTAGTTTGGCCCACCAGCACCTTCTGGGGTTACCCAAGTAATGTTTTGGCTTGGGTCTTTAATATCGCAGGTTTTACAGTGCACACAGTTTTGGGCGTTAATAACAAACTCTTTATTGCCTCCTATTTCTTGTACTTCGTAAACGCCTGCTGGGCAATAACGTTGTGCGGGTTCATCAAATTTAACTAGGTTTACGTTAATAGGAATTGACGCATCTTTGAGCTTTAAATGACAAGGCTGTGATTCTTCGTGGTTAGTATTTGATAAAAACACACTTGAGAGTTTATCAAAGCTAAGGTGTCCATCTGGCTTTGGGTACGCTATTTTGTCAGCGGCGTTAGCATCAACAAGGGTTGAATGATCGGGCGTATTATCTTTAAACGTAAAGGGTAAACCACCATTAAAAATGTTTTGATCAAGCGTGTTATACGCACCCCCTATAAACTTACCGAGTTTGTGCATTGCAGGGCCAAAGTTACGAGATTGATATAACTCTTTATATGCCCACGATTTCTCAAACGCAGTTTGATAATGAGTTAAATCGGTATTTGCCAACTCATTTTGCAATGCTTCAAAAATAACCTCAGCGGCAATCATTCCCGATTTCATTGCAGTGTGATTACCTTTGATTTTTGCAAAGTTAAGTGTGCCTGCATCACAACCAACAATTAAGCCACCCGCAAAATGCATTTTTGGTAATGAATGCAAGCCACCTTTAGCAATAGCACGTGCGCCGTAAGCAATACGTTCGCCACCTTCTAGTACGTCTTTAAATACTGGATGGTGCTTCATTCGCTGAAACTCATCGAACGGGCTTAAATGTGGGTTCGAGTAATTTAAATCAATAATCAATCCAACAACAACTTGGTTGTTTTCACTGTGATACATAAATGCACCACCATTAGTATCGCCGCTAAGTGGCCAACCTGTACCATGAACAACTTTGCCAAGCTCATGCTTACTTTCATCAATTTGCCAAATTTCTTTAAAGCCTAAACCGTAATGCTGCGGCGATGAATCTGCATCAAGTGCAAACTCATTAATTAGCTGCTTACCTAAATGACCTCGGCAGCCTTCTGCAAATATGGTGTATTTTGCACGAAGCTCCATACCTGGCATGTAACCGTCTTTTTCATTACCGTCTTTGTCGACACCCATATCGCCAGTAATAATCCCTTTTACTGCTTTATCTTCAATTATTAAAGAGTGAGCACTAAATCCTGGAAAAATCTCTACGCCTAAGCTTTCAGCTTGCTCTGCTAGCCATCGACATACATTACCCATAGATACAATGTAGTTACCATCATTATGAAATGTTTTTGGCGTAGCAAAGTGGGGGATTGATGTCGCTTTTTGCTCGTTATTAAACCAATAAATTTCATCGTTGGTTACTTTGGTTGTAACCGGTGCGCCAAGCTCCTGCCAATTTGGTAGCAGTTCATCCAAAGCTTTGGTTTCAAAAACAGCACCAGAGAGTACATGTGCACCCACTTCAGAACCTTTTTCGACTACGCAAATCATGCACTCTTGTTGTTTTTCTTGTGCTAGTTGCGCGAGTTTAATTGCACTTGAAAGCCCCGCAGGGCCAGCGCCAACAATTACTACATCAAATTCCATGGTTTCACGTTCGACCATAATAACCTCTTTATCTATGACGGACTTATTCGAATGTTTACTACGCATTTAAATAAGGTGTACAGCCTATTTTTAACCTTGCAAATTAAACGTTACAGACTGTGAATAGTTAAAGGTTATTTTAGGTTGACGTTTACGTCAACAGGAAGTAGTCTAATTTCATAAAATAAATAAGTTGACGTGCACGTTACCTTGTAGGTTTAAATAATTATGGAGTTCCTATGAAAGTTCTCGTACCAATAAAAAGAGTGATTGATTACAACGTAAAAGCACGCGTTAAAAGTGATAACAGCGACGTTGATTTAACTAACGTAAAAATGGCAATGAATCCGTTTTGTGAAATTGCCATAGAAGAAGCCATTCGCCTTAAAGAAGCTGGTACAGCCAGTGAAGTTATTGCTGTTACTATTGGTCCTAAAGCATCGCAAGAGCAATTACGCACAGCATTAGCACTGGGTGCCGACAAAGCCATTCACATCGAAACCGATGAAAAGCTCGAGTCACTCCATATTGCAAAGCTCTTGGCTAAAATTGTTGAGCAAGAGTCTCCTGAACTTATAATTTTAGGTAAACAGTCAATCGATTCAGATAATAATCAAACAGGTCAAATGCTTGCTGCGCTTACTAATCGTGGGCAGGGTACATTTGCATCCAAGGTTGTTATTGAAAATGGCAAAGTAAACGTGACCCGCGAAGTTGATGGGGGCCTGCAAACGGTAGCACTTAATTTACCGGCGGTTGTTACAACTGATTTGCGCTTAAACGAGCCTCGTTACGCATCACTGCCAAATATTATGAAAGCCAAACGTAAGCCGCTTGAAGTAATAGCAGCTGATTCGCTTGGTGTTGATTTAACACCGCGTATTCAATTAATAAGTGTAGAAGAGCCAGCTAAACGTACCGCAGGAATTATTGTTGAAGACGTTGCACAGCTTGTAGAAAAATTAAAAACAGAGGCAAAGGTGATTTAAATGAAAACACTCGTAATTGCAGAGCACGACAACGGTGCCTTAAAACCAGAAACCTCAAAAACGATTAACGCTGCAGTAAAAATAGGTTTTCCTGTTGATGTGCTTATTGCAGGGAACAGCCTAAGCGCAATGAGCTCACAAGTGGCCAGCATTGATGGCGTAGCTAATGTTTTAGTTGCCGATAATAGCGTTTATGAACATCAGTTAGCTGAGAGCATGACCGATTTAGTTTTATCGCTTAGCGACACCTACAGCCACATTGTTGCAAGTGCAACGACAACAGGCAAAAACTTTATGCCACGTGTTGCTGCGTTATTAGATGTTGCGCAAATTTCTGAAATTATCGCAGTAGTGGACGCCGATACATTTAAACGTCCAATTTATGCAGGTAATGCAATCGCCACGGTTAAATCACTCGACAGTAAAAAAGTAATTACCGTACGTGCCAGTAGCTTTGATTTACAAGGTGAGCAATCAGCTGCTGCTATAACAAGCATTGATACAGTGTCTGATTCGCAATTAAGTAGCTTTGTAAGTGTTGAACAAACAGAGTCTGAACGACCTGAACTTACGGCTGCCACTGTGGTTATATCGGGTGGTCGCGGTATGCAAAACGGTGAAAACTTTGCACTACTTAATGGTATTGCCGACAAATTGGGAGCAGCCATTGGTGCGTCGCGCGCAGCAGTTGACGCAGGCTTTGTACCTAACGATATGCAAGTAGGGCAAACCGGTAAAATTGTAGCGCCTAATTTATACATTGCAGTAGGGATTAGCGGTGCTATTCAGCATTTAGCCGGTATGAAAGACTCAAAAGTAATTGTCGCGATTAATAAAGACCCTGACGCACCTATTTTTCAAGTTGCAGATTACGGGTTAGTGGCTGACTTATTTGAAGTACTGCCACAGCTCGAAAGTGCTTTATAGCGCTTAATTAAGCAAAATTTATTCTGGTTGAAAGCCGTGGTGCTCTTTGAGTGCTGCGGCTTTTTTATTCGGTAAATCAAAGACACAAAAAAACCAGCCAATTGGCTGGTTTTTAGTATTTATAAACGGCTAACTTAGTATTAGTAAGTTGCGCTGCCTTTAGTACGAGGGAAGGCAATAACGTCACGTACGTTGCCCATACCTGTTACATAAGCAACTAAGCGTTCAAAGCCTAAACCAAAGCCTGAGTGCGGCACGCTACCGTATTTACGTAGATCGCGGTACCAGCTGTAATCTTCTTTGTTTAAGCCCATTTCTTCTAAGCGTGCATCAAGTACATCAAGGCGTTCTTCACGTTGTGAACCACCAATGATCTCACCAATACCTGGTGCTACAATGTCCATTGCGGCAACGGTCTTACCGTCTTCGTTTTGGCGCATGTAGAATGCTTTAATATCACGTGGGTAGTTTTTAATAACTACCGGTGCTTTAAAGTGCTCTTCAGCTAAGTAACGCTCGTGCTCAGACTGTAAATCTACACCCCATTCAACAGCGTACTCAAACTTTTTACCACAGTTTTTAAGGATCTCTACTGCTTCAGTGTAATTTACCTGCGCGAAGTCTTTTTCTACAAATTCTTCTAAACGCGTAATTGCGGTTTTTTCTACACGTTGTGCAAAAAATTCCATGTCATCACGGCGCTCTTCAAGTACGGCTTTAAACACATACTTAAGCATATTTTCAGCAAGTTTTGCGATGTCTTCTAAATCAGCAAACGCAACTTCAGGCTCTACCATCCAAAATTCTGCAAGGTGGCGTGATGTATTTGAATTCTCTGCACGGAATGTTGGGCCAAACGTGTAAATTTTTGACATTGCAGACGCGTAAGTTTCGCCATTTAACTGGCCAGATACAGTAAGGAATGCTTCTTTACCGAAGAAATCTTCGCTGTAATCAACTTCGCCTTTGTCTGTAAGCGGTAAGTTTTGCATATCAAGCGTAGATACACGGAACATTTCGCCAGCACCTTCACAGTCACTTGCCGTAATGATTGGCGTGCTGATCCAGTAAAAGCCTTGCTCGTGATAAAAACGGTGAATAGCTTGTGCTAAACAGTTACGTACACGTGTTACCGCGCCAATCATATTTGTACGAGGGCGAAGGTGAGCGTGCTCACGTAAGTACTCAATGCTATGGCGCTTTGCCGACATTGGGTAAGAATCTGGGTTTTCTACCCAACCTAATACAGTCACAGTATTAGCTTGAATTTCGAAAGACTGACCTTGGCCAGCAGATTGCACTAAAACACCAGTAACCGACACAGAACAACCGGCTGTTAAGCTAGTAACTTCATCATAATTATTCAGTGAATTAGGAACTACCGCTTGAATAGGATCAAAACACGAACCGTCATGAACGGCTAAAAATGAAATTCCTGCTTTTGAATCGCGGCGAGTACGGATCCAGCCCTTAATTGTTACTTGGCTGTCTACCGCAACATTGCCTTTTAATAGCTCTGAAATCGCTAAATGGCTCATCTTCACTCCAATGATATAAGTTGCCTAACTATTTTATTTTAACTGTGCGCAGCACTGTGGCATAAATTGCACATAAACGGCGCTGCACTTGAACCCTGTATCTTACCTAGTAAAGTTGAATAAAAAAACTATTGTGGGCAACTCTTTAAAAGTTTTTATGCATGCGGTTTATTTTTAAACAGTTTTTAGCGTTTAATTGCCACTATTGTTATTTGTTACTCTTAAATTTAATGATTTTGTGGCATTATTAACACACAAATTAAATTAATATTTATTCACACTTAAAAAATCGATGCTATGAAACAAGTTTTTATTTTACGAGGACTACCAGGAAGTGGTAAGTCTTATTATGCGCAAAGCCTTGCTGACGAATTAGGTGGAGTTGACGAAAGCCAATACCTAATCTGCTCAACTGATGATTACTTTATTAACGAGCAGGGCGAATATCATTTCGATAAATTTAAATTGTCGCAATTTCATAATTTAAACTTAGCGCGTTTTATAAATGCACTTGCTCAAAATATGCCATTGGTAATTGTAGATAATACCAATATTAAAAAGTGGGAATTTATAGCGTACTCGCAAGCCGCTATTGCTTTAGGCTATCAAGTAAAAGAAGTGATAGTGGGTGAAGTGAAAGACAAGTCAATGCAGCACTTATATGCTAAACGTAACTCGCATAATGTCCCGCTTAAAACAATAAGCAAAATGGCCTACATGTTTGAGTGGTAGTGCTAAATTTTAGACTGCACGTCTAAATTATTTTGAGTTATAGTATTTAAATGAGCAGTGATTTTTTCATTGCTCCAATCCCACCAAGCTATATCTAGCAGCGTATTTATTGTTCTATAGTCAAATATAAAAAGCCTACTTGAGGAAAACCTTCCATTGGTGAAGGATTATTGGGGTTTGGTCCGTTCATTGGGTTTTCTCTAATTAATTATGGACGTGTTACTTTTCAGCATACTTTTGTTTAATTGCTAAAATCTCTTCTTGAACTGCAAAAAAAGCATCTACTACTGCGGGATCAAAGTGATTTCCACTTCCTTCTTTAATAATGGCAAATGTTTTCTCTTGTGAAAATGATTTTTTATAAGGTCGCTTTGACGAAAGAGCATCAAACACATCAGCAATTGCAACCACACGTGCTGCAATAGGGATGTCATTACCTTTTAAACCATCAGGATAACCAGAGCCGTCCCATTTTTCGTGATGTGAGCGGGCAATAATTTCGCCTAGCTTAATAACTTCTGAGTCAGAGCCTGAAAGTATATTAGCGCCTACAACAGTATGCTGCTTCATTATTTCCCATTCTGCTGCATCTAATTGACCAGCTTTTAGCAAAATATGGTCAGGCGTTGAGATTTTACCAAGGTCGTGCATAGATGCCGAAAATAAGATATTTTCAACGGTTGTTTCATCTAACCCAATACTACGCGCGACGGCTTCAGAATATAAGCTCATTCGTTGAATATGCGCACCTGTTTCTTCATCTTTATATTCAGCGGCTTTGGTTAATCTATTTATTGTTTCAAGCGATGCGTTTTTTAGGCTTTGCATTGCTTGTTTTAAAGATTGCGTTCTTTGCTCGACTTCAGCTTCTAATTGTCTCTGATAATTTGTTCTTAAATCGTTATAGTCTTTAATCTTAAGAAGGGACTTAACGCGCGATAATAGCTCGTTTTTATCTACAGGCTTTGTAATAAAATCATCGCAACCAGCATCAATCCCTTTAACTCGCTCTTTTGTCTCTCTTAAAGCAGTAATAAGGACGATAGGTAATAGCTTTAATAGGGCGTCTTCTCTAACACGGCGTGTTACTTCAAAACCGTTCATACCGGGCATCATTATATCAAGTAAAATAAGGTCTACAGGTTGTTGTGCTAAGATATCTAATGCTTGTTGCCCGCCAGTCGCTGTTACTGTTTTATATCCCTTGGGTTCAAGATAAGCTTGCATGAGTTCTATATTTTGAAGGTTGTCATCTACAACCAAAATTAAAGGGCTATCTTTCATTAACTGTTCCTGTGTATCAAGGTTTAAATAATTGTAGTCATTACTTTATATATAAACTTATTTGTTGAGCAAACGTGCGTGTATCTATAGGCTTAGAAATATACGCACTGTTAGGTATACACAGTAATTGGTCTATATCTGCGGGTAAAACAGAAGCGGTAACAAAAACAATAGGAATATCTGCAGTTTCTTTTTCATCACGCAAAATTTTCGCAACCTCTGTTCCAGACATATCTGGGAGTTGGACATCTAATATAATAATTTTTGGAGTCTCACGCTTTATTGTTAAAAGCGCATCTCTTGCATTCATAGCAGTGAATACTTCAAAATTTGCCATGAGTAAAAGATCTTCCTCTAGCAATAGGTTATTCGCATTATCATCAACTATAACTATTTTGGTTTTCATTATGCTTTACCACAGACTTTTGTTTAATTGGCAAAGTTATACGAACCGATGTGCCTTTATTAACACCTTCAGATTCAATAACAAACTCGCCTCCATGCAACTTTACTAGACTTTTTGCGATTGGCAGCCCAAGTCCTGTACCTTCTGTTAATCTAGAATAGGGGGTTTCTATACGGAAAAAACCTTCAAATATTTTTTCCATATTTTCAGCAGCAATACCTATACCCGTATCCCAAATTATTATTTCTATTTCTGTATCAGTATGTCGTGTTTTAACGCCAATTTGACCCTCATCGGGTGTAAACTTCACTGCATTTGAAAGCAAATTATAAAGTATCTGTTTAACCTTAAGGGAGTCAGCTTCAATTGGTGGCAAGTCATCAGCAATATCAAGACACATATTCAATTTTTTCTGGTTAGCTGTATCTGCTGTAAGCCCTGTAATTTCGTGCAATACTTGGCGTATCGGCAAATGAGAGATGGTGAGACTCATTTTGCCTGCTTCAATCTTTGCCATATCCAGTATTTCATTAATAAGTAACAGTAAATGTTTGCCGCTCACCAATACATTTTTAACATACTGTTTTTGTTTGTCATTTAAAGTGCCAAATGTTTCATCGTAGAGCACCTCAGAAAAACCATTTATAGAATTAAGTGGGGTTCTCAGTTCATGCGACATATTTGCTAAAAACTCTGATTTAACTCGAGCAGCACTTTCCAAGTCACTCGTTAGCACTTCTAGCTCTTTATTCGCTTTTACGAGTCCTTCTTGAATCGCGTTACGTTCAGTAATGTCCTCGATAGACAATAAAATAATACGATCTTTTGACTGAGTACGTTTAATTTGCCTTGCGTTGAGCAGCATTGTACGCCAACCAATTGTTTTAAAATTGTGCTCAACTTTATAATCATCAAAACTCGTTTTTTGAGGCAATATGGTTTCTAATAATTCACGAAGCTTAGGAATGTTCCATTGATTATTACCAAGGTTGTATATTAGTTTCCCGACAGTGTCTTTATGGTTAGCGCGAAAAAATTCATAAAATGAGCGGCTTGCTGTAACTACTCTTAAATGTTGGTCTAAAACAATCAGTGGTTCTCGAACCGTGTTTACAATACTTTCGGAGTATTCTAAGAGTTCTTTCTTGGTACTTATTTTATTCACTATCTAGATCCTTTGTACCATTAAGGGCTGAACAATTTTATAAACGTTTAAAGGATAATTAAGGTTCAGCAATACTTGAATATAGCTTTATTTTTATAATTCGTTAGCTAAAAGCAATGCTTAATAATGTGTTTCAATGTTTGTGTGTGGTTTTAACTAATATAAAAGGCGTAACCTGATAAGTGATATCTGAGAGGAACTGTTTAACATTAATCTTTGTTCAGTAAACAGCAACAGCTGATTAATAGCAAGAGGTTCATAATTTAACCTGCATATTATTGTTGTTTATTGACTATAGTGAGTTTTTTAAAGGTAAAAAGTATTAGTTTTAAGCGAGATAGGGTTTTAACGGGGAACGTATTTAAACTGAATTTTGGGTCTAAATAGTAAGTATTGATGTAGGTATTAATGTTTAAATTAATGCCTACATCAATATTTTAATCAGTCTATAGATTTATAAACCGCTAATGGGTGCGAGGTACTTAGTGATACATGCACTTCGTCGCCAGGGTTTACCACAACTTCATGGCTTACTCGGCTAGTTACAACCGTAGAGCACGCAAGTTTTACAGCGCACAAGCGGCTGCCACCTTCAAAACGTACCCAAATTACTTCGCCGTTATTGCCAACACTGCTTTGTACAAGTAACACATCATCTGGTCGAAGTAGTACATCAACGTCGCCACTTTCACAGTCAACGCCATGAGCGGGAGCATTACCAATTGAGGTAGTGGCTTGTCCTTGGCTAAATTGGCCGCTAATAAAGCTGGCTTCACCTAAAAAGCGTGCCACAAAGCGATTATTTGGGGTACTAAAGCAGCGCTCGGGTGTATCGATTTGCTGAATTTTGCCGCCTTTAAGTATACCAACACGATCGCCAACTGAGAGTGCTTCTTCTTGGTCGTGTGTTACCCAAATCGCCGGTACGCCAGCGGCTTTAAGTGCGTTTCTAATGTCCCAACGAAGCATGTCTTTAAGGGCGGCATCTAAGTTTGAAAGCGGCTCATCAAGCAATACAAAATCAGGTTGGTGGGCAAGGGTGCGCGCAAGTGCAACACGTTGCTTTTGTCCGCCAGAAAGCGTTGCTGGTTTTTTATCTCTAAAATCGCTCAGTCCAAGTAGGTTTATCCAATACTCAGCAGGGGCTGTATCTTTTAATCTAAAGCAAATGTTTTGCTGTACGGTTAAGTGCGGAAATAACGCAAAATCTTGAAACACCATACCTACACTGCGTTTTTCAGGAGGTAGTGTTAATTTGGGTGTAGCGCGCCATTTACCCGTGTTTATTTCGCCTTCGCTAATAGGTATAAGGCCAGCAAGGGCTTGTAAAATTGTACTTTTACCACAACCTGTTGGCCCTACAAGCATAAGGATTTCGTTTTCACCCAGCGATAAGTTTAAATCGCTTACTACGCGGTTACTGCCATAATCTATAGACAACTGACTTACAGATAGCATTGTTTCTTAAATCCTTAATGTTCAAACTGGTTGCGTTTTTCGCCAGACATCATAATAGCTAACCCGCAGGCAGATATCACTACTAACAATAATCCAGGAATAGCAGCGCGACCAAAATAGCCCGCTTCGTATACACGCCATAAATATGTAGAGAGGGTTTCAAACCCTGTTGGGCCAAGTAATAGCGTGGCTTCGAGTTCGCGCATTGACTCTAAAAACACCAGTGCTGCACCGGCAATAATACCGCGCATTGTTAAAGGCAGTGTTATACGAGTAAATACTTCACGTGGGCTTGCCCCTAATACGCGCGCAGACTTTACTAAGCTTGGGTCTAAGTGTTCGGTGCTTGTTCTAACAGAGCCCACAGCAAGTGGTAAAAATCGCAGCATATAAGCAATAATAAGCAATCCCAGTGTTTGATATAAAAACGGTAACTGCAAACCACCGTAAACAAGCGCTGTGCCCATTACTATACCCGGAATACCAAAACCAAAGTAAGTAACACGCTCCATTATACGACCCGCTTTTCCACTCAGTGCGGCATGTGCAACGGGGATCGCAACGATAACGGCTACAATTGCCGCAATACCCGATGCATACGTAGAGTTCCACGCAATATTAAAATCAAATGAGCTAAAACCATCACGAGCTAACCAAAGCGAAAATATAGCCAAAGGCAAGCCAATAGCGAGCAGTAAAACAGGTGCAAACGTAATAAATATTGCACTTAACTGTAGTTTGCTTGGGAATAAAATTAACGGGCGACCTTGGCGCTCAGGGGCTGTTTTTATTTGTGATTCAACTAAAAGTAAAAAGCCAACAATAACCATCAGTTGAAGCGAAAGCATGGCTGCGCGCCCTAACGCAAAAGCGTTGTATTCAACGTAAATTACGCGGGTAAACGTATCTAAGCGCATCATTGCGGGCGTGCCAAAGTCTGATAATGTATAAAGGGCGACTAACAAAGAGCCTGCTGCAATACCGTTAACTACGCGCGGTAATATAACTTTAAATATACTTTGCGTCATCGACATACCCAGCGTTCGTGCAGCATTAACCATGCTTGCATCAAGGCTTAGTAGGGATGAGCGAGTTGTCATCATTACAAACGGGAAAGTATAAAGCGTCATCACAATTGCAGCGCCTGTTAGGCCATACATTGATGGTGTTTCTATTCCTGTTAAGGTGTTTATTTCGCCACCGGGGCCAAAAGCAGCATAAAGTGTAAACGCGCCAATATAACTGGGGATTGCCAGCGGCGCCGCAAATACAACTAGCCAGAGTTTTTTAAATGGCAAATGCACATACGCGCTAATAAACGCCAGTGGCACACCAATTAAAATAGATCCGAGTACCGTCAAACCCATTAACGATAACGTGTTGCCTAAAATTTGCAGATTGTGGGTGTCAAATACTGAGCTTGCATCGCTTGCAAGCACTATTAATACATAAACAGGGGTAAGCGCAACAAGCGCTGCAAGCAGCGCCATTGGATAAGAGGCAGGTATTCTCATTACAATACGCCGCTGCTACGCATCAAATCTATAGTAGGGCGTAAATCAGCAAGCTGTGTTAAATCTACTTTAGGTGGAGAAATATTAGCAAGTGATGGTAGACCCTCAGGTTGGGTAATACCATTTACTAACGGAATTTCGTACGCTTCACTGGCTAAGTAACCTTGTACTTCTTTACTAAGTAAGTAACGCATAAAGTTAGTAGCAAGCGGATCGTCGTTAAGGGCTAATACACCCGATGCATTAACTAAACAGCCCGCATCATTTTGTGTAAATGCTAAATCAAGCTTGGCATCAGGCTTGCCTGATTTTAAACGCAATGTGTAATAGTGATTAGCAAAACCAATATCAACTTCACCGCGCTCAACGCCCATAACAACACCTAATTCGCCAGCGTATGTTTTAGCACGTTTTTTAATCTTTTTAAGCCACTTAGCGGTTTTGTCGTCGCCTTCTAAAATTCGCATTGCGGTTACAAATGATTGAAAAGAAGCGTAGGCGGGTGCCCAGCCAATACTTAAATCGCTGTCGGCAATTTCCATAATACTTGTTGGAATTTGATCTTTGGTCAAACGCGACGTGTTATATGGCAATGTACGAATACGGCCAGTTACTGGAGCCCACTCTTTATATCTAAATTGTGGTTGTAACTGAGCAGATAAATCACTTGGGATAGGTTGTGCAAGGCCTGCATCGGTTACTAAACCAATCGCGCCTGAATCAACCGCCCAAAATAAATCAGCGCGGCGAACGCCGGCTTTAGCTTCTGCAACAATCGTATTTGCTAAAGCAGCAGTAGGACCTCGGCGTATACCGAGTTTAAAGTCTGGATTTTTTTTCTGGATTGCTTGCAATACGTTTTCATACAAACCACCTTCGCCTCGGCCTAAATAAAGAGTTAACTCGCCTTTAAGCTTTGGTAAATCATCAACAGAAACTGGGTTTGCTATATCAGCGGCTAGCGCACGAGAAAGAGGCAGTGGCAATGAGCCAACCACCCCTAACGCAGCTATGCCTTGAATAAAGGTCCTACGCTTCACTTAAAATACATCCTTACGGGCTTTTTCGGCTTTTTCTATTAAAACCTTAGCGCGCTCTAATTTTGTTTGCATATCACTGATCACATCGCGTACTTCATCGACGCTTTTGCTGTTTTTAATTGCTAGTGGCAGTGTTACGTTAAAGTCTTTTTCCAGCACTTCAACTAGGTTAGCGTCTTGCTCAATAAGTGTACCTTCAACGCCTTCAAACAGGTGTAGATAAGTATCGTGAACAATTTCAGTTGCTTCGTCTTGTAAACGCTCAGCAAATTTAGCTACTACACGGTCTAATTTGTGCTTAATTTCATCAATTGTGGCACTTTGTGTCATTTCTTTTGTAGCGGTAGCTTTTACAGTGTCTAACAAGCCTTTTTGCTGGAATTTTGCAGCAAGCTTAACAGCCCCAAGGCCTTGCCACAAGGCTATGTTCATCGCTTCTTGCTCTTTACGTACTTCAGCCGCTGGTTTGCCATTTTCAATGGCCATTTTTACGCCATAAATACCTTGCCAAATAGAAGCGTATACCGGTACAAAGTTAGTTTCTATTGCGCTATGAAACTTAACTGATTCCCAATATTCAATTAAATCATCTGTTTTAACCGCTTTAGCGCCTTTGGTATCGTAGTCGTTTACCATGGTGTCAACTTTGCCAATCATCCATTCAACTTCTTCATTGTAACTTTTAATGTTTTCTTGAAGATGATTTACATGCTCGCCAATTGGGCCATTGGCCAATACTGGTTGCGCCATAAAAGCTGAAGCAAGTAAAAGGCTTACACCTAACGTTTTAGCCGGTTTAAATAATAAATTCATTGCAAAAGAGTCCATAAAGGTAATTGTAAATGATAGACATTATCATATAGTTAAAGATTAAGGAGATCAATAACCACAAACTGTCAAAATAGATAAAAACACTAAATGTAGCGGCTAGTTACACATTGTTGGCACTAATCAACAAATTAACGGGTATTGATACGCTTAATATGAGTATTTAAACGTAGTGTTTGCCTTCAATAGCGTTATAAATGGCATCACACAGTGTTTTTATACTCGTATCATCACTTATATACGGTGGCATAAGGTAAATTAGTTTACCAAAAGGGCGGATCCACACACCTTGCTCTACAAAATAAGCCTGAATTTTAGCAACATTCACATTGCCTGCTTTATCGGTAAGCTCTACAACACCAATTGCGCCTAAAGTACGTACATCAGCAACGTCATCCAATTCACTGCATTTATTAAGTTGTTGAAGTTGAGTATTTAGCTGCTTTATTCGTTGTTGCCAGTTTTGCTCGAGTAATAAATCGATACTTGCACACGCCGCAGCACAAGCAAGCGGGTTACCCATAAAAGTTGGGCCGTGCATTAAAACGCCAGCTTCACCTTCGCTTATGCCAATGGCTATTTTATCGCTAGTTATAGTGGCCGATAGCGTCATTGAACCGCCTGTGAGGGCTTTGCCAATACACATTATATCGGGTTCAATATTGGCATGTTCTACGGCAAATAATTTACCTGTTCTGCCAAAGCCTGTGGCAATTTCGTCGCAAATGAGCAGCACATTATATTGCGTACAAAGCTTGCGTGCGCAGGCAAGGTAATCGGGGTGATAAAAGTTCATTCCACCCGCGTTTTGCACAATAGGTTCAATTATAAATGCAGCTACTTGGCTATGGTGGGCTTGAAAGTATTCTTCAAGCGCTAGGGCTTCTGCTTGGTTAAACTCGCTACCAAACTTACTCACCGGTGCAGGTACAAATACATGCTCAGGTAAAAAGCCGCTATACAAACTATGCATTGAGTTAACAGGATCGCATACGCTCATGGCTGCAAACGTGTCGCCATGGTAACCCTTGTAGGGCGTCATTAATTTTTGTTTGGTGGTAATACCTTGGCTTAACCAATATTGCAGCGCCATTTTTATCGCCACTTCAACGCTTACCGAGCCGCTGTCGGCTAAAAACACTTTAGTTAAACTAGGCGGCGTTATATTGACTATTTTTTTGCACAGTTCAACTGCGCTGTTATGCGTAATACCACCAAACATAATGTGGCTCATACTGTTAATTTGCTTAATCATCGCGTTATTTATAACAGGGTGGTTATAGCCATGTATTGCGCTCCACCACGAGGCCATGCCATCGATTAATTGCTCGCCAGTTTCAAGGTGAATAATGTTGTGATTTGCGTGGGTAACGGGGTAAACCGGAATTGGCTGTGTCATAGAGGTATATGGGTGCCAAATGTGCTGTCGATCAAAATCAAGGTCAATCGTATTCTTTTTGCTCATATGTAAACTTTAACTTGGTGGGCTTCGTTGACAATAGTACTTCAACTCGTAGACTAAGCCAATATCACCGTTATGAAAAAAATAAGAGAGTATTATGGAACTTGCACCTGTTCGTCACGATTGGACCCACGCTGAAGTTAAAGCATTATTTGAAATGCCGTTTAACGATTTACTTTTTAAAGCTGCATCGGTTCACCGTGCTAATTTTAATCCCAATGAAGTGCAAATTTCTACGTTGTTATCAATTAAAACAGGCGCTTGCCCAGAAGATTGTAAGTATTGCCCGCAATCGGGGCACTACCGTACTGATTTAGAACGCGAACGCTTAATAGAAGTAGAAAAAGTAGTAGAGCAAGCACGCCTGGCAAAACAAAAAGGCGCAACGCGTTTTTGTATGGGCGCTGCATGGTCAGATCCAAAAGACAGAGACATGCCGTACATTTCGCAAATGGTTAAAGAAGTAAAAGAGCTAGGTCTAGAGACCTGTATGACGCTGGGTAAACTCACTAACGAAAAAGCGCATGAACTTAGAGACGCAGGGCTTGATTACTACAATCACAACCTCGACACATCACCTGAGTATTACGAGCAAATTATATCAACACGTACATTTCAAGATAGATTAAATACCATTGACCACGTGCGCGACGCTGGTATGAAAGTATGCTCGGGCGGAATTGTCGGTATGGGCGAGCAAGCAAGCGACCGCTACGGGCTACTTATGCAGCTAGCTAATTTGCCACAACAGCCAGAAAGCGTGCCTATTAATATGCTTGTAAAAGTTAAAGGCACACCGCTTGAAAACATAGACGATTTAGATCACTTTGAATTTGTACGTACCATTGCAACAGCGCGTATTATGATGCCACATAGCTATGTGCGTTTATCGGCAGGGCGTAACGCCATGAACGAGCAAATGCAATCAATGTGCTTTTTTGCAGGCGCTAATTCAATATTTTATGGCGATAAACTACTTACCACCGAAAACCCAGACGCTGATGCAGATATGAATCTAATTAAAAAATTAGGCATGAACCCAGAAAAGCGTCACGACTATTCAGACGAAGCAGTAGAAGCCTCGCTTTCATCGCAAGTGGCCGACAAAGCAACCTCTGAATTATTTTACGAAGCGTAGGCTTTTTATAACTATGCCTTTTGATTTTATAAACACGCATCTGCAGGCTCGCCTGCAAGATGCGCTGCTTCGTAAACGCCAAGTAGTAGAGCATGCAACCGCGCGTACTATTACAGTTAATAATAAAACCTATCTTAACTTTGCCAGTAACGACTACTTAGGTTTTGGTGATGTGGCTATTAACCTTAATGACTCCCATGTGTTAGGCAGCCACAGCTCAGCATTGGTTACAGGTTATCAGGCGCAGCAAAAAGCGCTCGAACAATACTTATGTAAGCAATTGGGTTATAGCGCAGGCATGTTATTTAACTCAGGGTTTAGTGCTAATAGCAGCGTAATTAAAGCGTTGTTTCAAGACAAAACGGCTGCACAAAACAGCGCTATTTTTCAAGATAAGTTAAATCATGCAAGCTTGATTGACGGGGCAATGCACTCTAACGCCGCATTAGTGCGCTTTAATCATAACGATTTAAACCACTTACGCTCACGGCTCGAAAAATCAAAAGCGCTAGATAAGCTAATTATAAGCGAAGGTGTTTTTTCGATGGATGGCGATACTGCGCCATTAAAAGAATTACTCGCCTTGGCAAAGCAACATAATGCCTGGTTAATGATTGACGATGCCCACGGTTTTGGTGCTTTGGGTAAAACAGGGCTTGGTAGTTGCGAAGTACTTTTAGAAGAGGGTATTACACTTCCCGATATATTAGTAATTACCTTTGGTAAAGCCGTTGCTAGTAGTGGCGCGTGTGTACTAGGCAGCCAGCAGTATATTGATTACATGCTGCAATTTAACCGCGATTACACTTACTCAACCGCTATGTCGCCACTTATGGCAAGCCACACACTTGCGCGTATTAAAAGCATAAAAGAAGCTGATGATAAACGCGATAAGCTAAATGCCAATATTGCATTATTTAAGCAACTCGCTAAAAGCCGTAATATTGCCGTAATGGAATCAAACACAGCCATTCAGCCCATTGTTTTAGGCTGTGCTGAACATACTTTAAAAGCAGCTGAAAAGTTAAAGCAAAATGGTATTTGGCTTACTGCAATTAGGCCGCCCACGGTTGCACATAATACCTCGCGTTTGCGCATTACACTTACTGCTGCTCATACAAAGCAAGATATAACCACGCTTATTGAGCACTTAAAAGGTGCAATAGCATGATTGCTCAAAAATTTAGCAATACAAGCACCGCTCATAAGCAGGAATATATAAACACGCCTGCAACGCTTACAGCTATAAATAATGATTCTAATGGCGTTAATACTCATAAAAATGTGAGTAGCAATACATTAAAAAAATCTACACAAAGTAAGTTTTCAAAAGCTGCCGATGGCTACAGCAAGCATGCTAATGTACAAAAACAGGCTGCAAGTGACTTATTTAAACTAATAAACACGCAGCAACATAATAAAAACAAGGTATGTGTAGATTTAGGTGCAGGCCCGCTTGTTAATACGCACTCATTACAAAATATATTCGGCAGTGTTATAGCAATGGATTTAAGCATAAGCATGCTAAAAAGCAGCGCATTAAAAGCGCCACGTATTTGCGCCGATATGGATAACTTACCGCTACAAGCAAACAGTGTTGATGTTATTTACAGTAACTTTGCAGTGCAGTGGTCAGCTAATTTTGAAAAGCTGATGCAATCGCTTTATCGTGCTTTAAAACCCGGTGGTAAAGCGTATATCAGTACAGTAGTATCAGGGTCACTTAATGAAATTAAATCAGCCTTTGCAGCGCTTGATTCGAACAGCCATATAAATACATTTAATAGCGAATTTTATATAAACCAATCAGTCCAAAAGGCAGGTTTTATTATAAACAGCGCACAAAAAGTGGTTTATACCGATACTTACTCAACGCCTTTACAAGCCATTAAATCGATTAAAGCCATTGGCGCTACAACGCAAAATCATAGTAATACACGCCGTGGATTACTTACAAAGTCGGCACTGCAACATGTATTTAATGCATACCCACTAGTAAACAACAAAGCATGTGTGTCCTACCATGTGGTATTGTTATCATTAGAAAAAGACTAGGGTCTGTTGATCTTTCAAGGTTAAATTTGCAGCAGTCTGTTTGGTATTTAGGCAAGGCAGAGCCTATACAGTGTGGTTATTCCCCATAAATAGGCGATAACGTAGCATTAATGCCAAACAGGCGCTGCCCAAAGGGTTCTGCCTAGGGGCTATTTACTCTTTGTTGCTCGGTTTTGACTTAGCCCACTAGGTTACAAATCTCGCGCCGCGATTAAATAGCCCCTAGTTTGAACAAATTTTAATCCGCAAAGTTCAACAGACCCTAAATAAGCCCAAAGACATTAAAGGCAACGCATGAAAGAATTTTTTATAACAGGCACCGACACCGATGCCGGAAAAACTCACGTTACCAGCTTGCTACTAAAGCTACTTGCCCAACATAAAAAACACGCTATTGGCTATAAGCCCCTTGCTGCAGGCTGCGAAATGGCGTTCGATCAGCTTGTAAACGCCGATGCGCTCATACTAATGGAAAGCGCAACCGTTAGTGCTAAGTACGATATAATTAATCCGTTTGCCTTTGCGCCACCTATAGCGCCGCATATAGCGGCTAAGCAAGTAGGTGTTACCATTACTGTTGATAAGCTTACTGAAGCGTATCAAAACGTAAAACAACAAGGCGCTGATTACCTACTTACCGAAGGCGCGGGTGGTTGGGCACTACCAATTAATAATACCGACTATTTATACGATTGGGTAAAGGCTGAGCAGCTACCAGTCATACTCGTTGTTGGTATGAAGCTAGGCTGCTTAAACCATGCCTTACTTACAGCCGCCCATATGCAAAGCCTAGGCGTAAATTGTGTTGGTT
This sequence comes from Pseudoalteromonas sp. NZS127_1, assembly GCF_015864295.1. NCBI lineage: Bacteria > Pseudomonadati > Pseudomonadota > Gammaproteobacteria > Alteromonadales > Pseudoalteromonadaceae > Pseudoalteromonas > Pseudoalteromonas sp. NZS127_1. The sequence continues at coordinate 372,433 of NZ_JADYXO010000001.1, forward strand.
GGATTGCCAATCAAGTAGATCCCAATATGGAAGAATACCAAGCAAACCTTGATACGCTTAAAGCACGTTTGCCATTTCCTATTTTGGCTATAAGCCCATACAGCGAACAAACACCTAAACTACAAATATACAAAAGCTTACTCAATACCCTCGATCTAAATTCTTAAAAGTTAAAACACTGCTTTGTTAAATACAAAGCAGTTTTTGTATTAAATACATGCGCATATTTATAGTATTTAAGCCTTGAAATAGCCTACCTTAGTACACATATCAACTTTAATAACCGCAGCCTACATTTACACTAATGTCACCAAGGACATCCCTCACACCATGACGCACCCATTTATTAAAAACTACACCCAAAATGTGCACCAAAAATCTGAAGTGGACGCATTAGGTAGTCGTTTACCAAAAACGCGTGTAGGCATATTAGGTGGGGGCACAGCGGGGGCAACAATTGCGATTCGTTTAGCTGCTTTAGGATTACAAACAACCATTTTTGAGAAAAAAAAGTCGTTAATTGATGGCCCACCAATGTGCCATTTGCATGCTGGTGGTAATTTATACCGAGAAATACCCGACGAAGACTGCATAGATTTACTTAAGCAATGTATAGATATTTTGCGCCTTTATCCTTACACCATCGATGTAAGGCCAACTGTATTTGCAGTACCTACGCGTGATGACGACTCGCCAGAAGATTTACTACCAAGGCTAGATAAGTTAACTCAAGCCTACAAAGAGCTTATTAAGCAAGACGCCAAAAACAAAGTATTAGGTGAGCCAAATAACTATTACCAGCTATATAGTCGTGAGCAAATGCTTGAGCTTAAAAAGCAACAACAAGTAACAGAGCCCAAAACGCTTGATGAATGGATGATACCGGTAGCTAAGCATTTAAATTTAAGCAAAATAAAATACCCACTCATAGTGGCGCAAGAATATGGCTGGAATATATTTAGGCTATCGGCCAGTGCGCAATTAGCGCTGGCACAATACGACCATGCTGATGTTTTAACAAACACACTTGTTAAACACGTATCGCCAGTAAAAACTAACGGTACCAATACGCGCGAGCAAATATCAAAGTGGAATATTGAATACCAATCATCGCAATCCGCAACTACCCAAACACTTGAAGTAGATTACCTTATTAATGCGTGTGGCTTTCAAACCGGCATTATTGACGACATGGTGGGGGTAAATGTTAAGCGCATGGTTGAATTTAAAGCATCCTACATTACACATTGGCAGGGCGCGGGTGGGCAAATACCCGAAATTATTATTTATGGAAAGCGAGGTACGCCAGAAGGTATGGCGCAGTTAACGCCTTATCCTAATGGGTATTTTCAAATACACGGGATGACCAACGCCATTACGCTATTTAACGATGGCTTAGCAGATACAACAGCAATAAGTGCACAACCTAAGCTACCTAATAAGTACCTGCATTATATTGAAGATGGCTGGGACAAAGCAGCGCTGCAAACACGCATTCAAAAAGCCATTGATTATGTAGCCGAATTTGTACCTGCATTTAAAAATGCCAATACACAAAATAATGCGCTGTTTGGCGGCCAACAAATACCAGGGGATGACGACACTTTGCGCGTAGCCGATGTAAGCTTATATTCGCATATTAGTTATGCGCGTGCTGAAAATGTAAAAGCGTCATCAACCCTCACAGCAGCCGATGAAATTGTTACAGAGTTTATAAAATTAGGTTTAGTGAGCAATCAGCCCGATATTAATAAGCATCGTGAAAACCACCAATGGACATACCTAAATAAAACGAGCCATGCAGATATAACCGCAGTGGCTCAAGTATTAGCCAAAGAGCGTGATTTTCCTGTTGAAATGGCATTAGTAAACAACAGTATTTAAAAAGTGGACTAACAGGCTGCGTTTCAATGCACTGATTTAAAATAATATTTATAGGCTTTCTGTAATAAATATAAAACAATAAGCCTTGCTGCTTAGCTAGGGTCTGTTGAACTTTCAAGGTTAAATTTGCAGCAGTCTGTTTGGTATTTAGGCAAGGCAGAGCCTATGCAGTGTGGCTATTCCCCATAAATAGGCGATAACGTAGCATTAATGCCAAACAGGCGCTGCCCAAAGGGTTCTTCCTAGGGACTATTTACTTTTTTTTGCTCGGTTTTTACTTATTCTTACATGGATGTAAGCCAGTAGAATAACGCAGGAGCAGTTATCGAGCCCACTAGGTTACAAATCTCGTGCCGCGATTAAATAGACCCTAGTTTGAACAAATTTTAATCCGCAAAGATCAACAGACCCTGTATTATTACCCCATAAAATTATATTTATAAACACATAAATAACCCTTGCGTTATGACATAGTTTGTCACAGAATGGCGCTAACGGTATGACATAGTGTGTCATGTCGCAGTGATTGCTTTTAGCTGATTTAATTCCAAATGCATTAATCGCTTAGTGATCAAACCTATTTTTGTGAGGACAATATGAAACGTATATTTTTGTTTTTATTAACTAACCTAGCGGTTATGTTGGTATTAGGTGTAGTGCTTTCAATTATAATGAGCGCGCTGGGCTTGAGCCATCGTAGCCTTGGCGGAATTTTACTGATAGCCACTGTGTTTGGTTTTGGTGGATCGTTTATTTCGTTATTTATGTCTAAGTGGATCGCTAAAAAATCAACAGGCGCTCAAGTAATTACGCAGCCACGTAATGAAACAGAACGCTGGCTTGTACAAACAGTATCTGCTCAAGCACAAAAAGCAGGTATTAAAATGCCAGAAGTGGCAATTTACGACAGCCCAGAAATGAACGCATTTGCAACTGGCCCGAGTAAAAACAACTCATTAGTGGCAGTAAGCACAGGCTTAATGCACAACATGACCCAAGATCAGGCCGAAGCTGTACTTGCTCACGAAGTATCGCACATTGCCAACGGCGACATGGTAACGCTTACCCTAATACAAGGCGTGGTAAATACCTTTGTAATATTTGCTGCAAAAGTACTGGCAGGCATAGTAGATAACTTTATAAATAGCGATGAAGAAGAGGGCGGCAGTAGCTGGACTTATTTCTTATTCGATATGTTATTCCAAGTATTATTTGGCGTACTTGCCAGCATAGTCGTTGCAAGCTACAGCCGTAAACGTGAGTTTGCAGCCGACAGTGGCGCAGCTAAATTGGTAGGTGCATACAAAATGCGCTCAGCGCTTGAGCGATTAAAGCAAAACCACCCATCGCAATTAGAAGGTTCAATGATGGCCTTTGGTATTGCAAGTGGAAAAGGTATGGCTGAGCTGTTTTCATCGCACCCACCGCTTGATGCGCGAATAGACGCACTACGTAAGTAGCTATGTAAGTAGTAAATATACTAAGCCAGCTTAACCGCTGGCTTTTTTGTGTTTTCGTTAAAATACTAAAAACACGCGCACTGTGTTTATATACAGTTATCTTTAATGGGTGCTAAAATCGTTACTTATTTAAGCTATTTGTGTTTACGGATATTCTTTGCATGCGTACACTTAAACTCCTTAAAAGTCAGCACTGCTGGTGGTTTTAATACTTAACAAGGATGCTTATTGTAATGGTACATATTCAGCAAACTAAAGAATGCATTATGTGTTTTAGCTCAATTGATTCTCGCGCTAAAAAATGCCCTCAATGCACCTCTCTTCAAGCTAAGTACTCTAACTTAGAAAATAATCCCATAATTATTGGTGCATTGGCCTTAAGTATTGTTGGTATTTTTGGGTTTGTTTTTTATCAAAATATTTATGTAGCAGGGCTTGAAGACCAAGCACAAAAAAACTTAACTGCTAATGTAAGCCAAATAAGCACTAAAAATGAAACCGATAGCTTGTATGTTGCGTGTATAGGGAAAATAAAAAATGAATCAGACTTTTCGTTTAAAAATATAAAGTTTAAAGTCGACTTTTTATCAGAGCAAAACGCACTAGTCGATACGCTATCAATAACCGACGAAGACCTAATTATACTTCCTAATGACTCAACAAACTTTAGAGTAAGAGGTATTGCGCAAAAACAAGCGGCCAGTTATAACAATTGCCAAGTAACAATAACCGATGCCTGGGCTTATAAATAAGCTATAAATCACTTACAAATTAATTATTAGCAGTTAGCTAAACCACTCGCTTTTTTGTATGTAATATTAGTTATTAACTTAAAGCCACTAATTCCAAAATTTATATAAGCCATTTTCCTAGAGCGATTAAGAATATGGATGATTTATTACTTAAGCAATCGTTTATACACTCCTTGTAACTTGCAAGTGAGGGATCGAAAATGAGCTTGATTGATGAAAGTACAAAGGATTTTGGAATCATGAGCGTGTTGCTTCACAGCTTAGGAACTGATTGCTACCGCATTGAGTGGAATAGCAGAATGACCGGAGCTTCAATAAGCTTAATTCGTGTTAAAAAAAACGAATATATAGTTGTGCGCAAATGGGCAACCGCCCGCAATATAGATGACGTATCAGCAGAGTTTGATCGGGCTAACCAAGCACTAATTCATTTTTTAAATAATGTTGATGTAATTAAAAGTAAAAACGAAAGCATTATTGCCGCTAAAGAGCATTGCATAAACTTATTTACCTCAGCTGAGGGCTTAAAACCAATTAGCCATCCGAGCCTACCTACGCCACGCTTACAAGAAGCCATAGGTAAAGAAGTCATTGTAAAATCAAGTTTAGGCAACTATCTAATATCAAAAGGCATGCTATTACAGCTATTAGGTAATCAAGCCGAGATTCAAGTTAATCCCGACCATCTTGACGAAGGCCAATTAAGGCAAAAATTTTATACCAAACAAGTTCATGTTTGCTAGTTAATTGCGCCATCAAAACTCAAAGGCAGCTTTACTTTAATGGTAAAGCCATTTTGTTTAAACACCTTAAAAGTCCCGCCTAACGCCGTAGTTCGCTCCTCTATAAACGCCAAACCGTAGTGACCTGAGTTATCTGTTGGGGTTACTAAAGTCCCGTTATCGCTAATTGTTAACTCAATAAATTCGTCGCTGTTTATTATATTTATAACCAGTTTGCTGGCATTGCTGTGCTTCATACAATTAGTTACTGCTTCTTGGCAAATTCGGTAAATAGCTATTTCGTGATCTTTTGAAAGGCTATTATCTAACTTAAATTGTGGCTGATACTTAATATTTGCCTTGTGCAGTAAGCTTTTTAGTCGCCCTTGTATTATTGCCTTTTCTAAACCGAGTTCATCTAGCTCACGCGGGCGAAGGTAATGCATTAATTGATAAACAGAGTCATACATCGAATTAGCATTATTTTTTAATGTAGTCACAAACGATTGGGTATCTTCGTTACTAAGGTGCGACAAAATAGCTAAATCTGTTTTTAATGCCGTTAGGTTTTGCCCTAATTCGTCATGCAACTCTTGCGAAAGGTGCTTTCGCTCGTTTTCTTGCACCGACACCATTTTGGCAGCCAGCGCCGTGTTTTGAGTTAGCTGTTTTTTAAGCTCTTTATTGGTTTGCTTTAACTCATTATTTTTACGTTTAAGCTCAGTAATTGCAGCGCCTAAAACCATACTGGTAATTGCGTTTGCTAAAATAAATAACTGGCTAATGTAGGTATTGCTAGGCTCGTGCGTAATGCTTGCTTCAACAATTATTAACGCGTTAATTAGCGCTGCACTGCTTACAGCGCCTAACGAGCCATACTTATACGAAAACCAAATTATAGGTAATAACGATGCAAGCCGTAATAGCGGGTAGGTATCTGGGCGAACCGCATAGACAAAAAGTACAATTAATATAAAACACACTAAAGTGGCTACTAGGCCAAATAACTTAGTGAGCCTGACTGTGTTAAAGCTGTATTTAGAATCGTAAATTAACATAATAAAAGGGGCAATTAACAGCGAGCCAGTAATATCACCTAAGCACATGTTTAACTGATATTGCAGTAGCTCTTTAGCAACCAATACATTTGTAAATTCAAATGCACTGGCAAACAAAAACCACTTTATAGATGTACTCGCAACACAAAGCAGTATTAAAGAAAGTATACCTAGGCTGTCGTTAATGCTTGGCGGCCAGCGGCTATTTTTAAACATATAAACAAGCGCTATAAAGCAAAGCTCCTGCCAAAAGCCATGAAATAAATCAAACTCCCAAACCCCACTGTATGTTAAACCAAGCTGCGCAGCTAAAGCGCGTGACACAACCCATAAGGTGAGCCAATAGCGTGTTGGAGTGAGTAAGTAAAACGCAATTTTTACGCCTGCTGGAATAAATATAGCGCTGCTCTCGGGTACGGTTTCAAGGTTTTGGCTAACCCAAAAAGCGGCGAGTGAAGCAATAAAGTAAATTAGCCCCACCAATAACTGTTTAGCTACCTCTTTGTATGCGGTAGTAAAACTAACATTAGATAAAGATGAAACGTTAGGTAAGTTCATCTAACTGTATTACTCCCGCATCAATTGCAATTTTTAGCAGTTCAAACGAGGTAGTAACATTAAGTTTGCTGTATATGTTTGCTTTGTGTACATGTGCTGTTTTAGGCATTATTTCGAGTATTTGCGCCACTTTTTTAGCGTTTAATCCCTTAGAAAATAACGGAAGGGCTTCAAGCTCTCTGTTAGTAAGCACCGTTAATGCTAAATTTTCGCTACTCATCGAAAAATTTACGTCTTCACTAATGTACCTTTTACCTAAAGCGACCGCTTTAACTGCATCTATTAGCTCATCAGAGGCAGAACGCTTAGACACATAACCCAAAGCACCTAATCGCAAAGCATTGCTTACATAAGGTTCGTGGTCGTGCATGGAAGCCACAATACTTTTAATATGCGGGAAAGACTCTTCAAGGTACGATAAAAAAGAAAGGCCGGTTTCAGTGCCGTTAAGCGATATATCAACAATAAATATATCAGGTTGTTCAAGCTCTACAGCCAGCTTGGCTTCTGTCACGCTGCAGGCTTCAATAATTACTTTCCAATCTAGTTGTAACTCTAAAAGCTTTTTAAAGCTGTCTCTTACTAATTGATGATCTTCTATGATGCCAATGAGCATTTAAATCTCCTTTTATGCTTAAAATACAGCGGGCGGGTAACTAATTACCTAAAACGTTTTAAATGGGTTACCTCACTTAAAAGCAAGGTAACAAAACCAGTGGTTCTAAATTGGTAATTAGTTGCTGGTGGAGATTACAACTAAGCTCTTTTTATAGCAGCTTATTATTACTGAGAAAGAATAATCTCAGTAATACCTTCAGCAGATAGTATTTCAATCCAGTAGCCGTCAGGGTCTTTAATAAATGCTAAGCCTTTCATTGAGCCATCATCTGGTTTTTTTACAAACTCTACATCGTATTTTGAAAAGCGCTCACAGGCTTCGTAAACATCCGGTACGCTAATACCAATATGTCCAAATCCTTTAGGTTCTTGGTTACCACTGTGGTAGCCCTCAAAGCTATCGTCGTTTTCAGTGCCCCAGTTATGGGTTAACTCAATTAGCGCAGGGCGACGAAACACCCATTCAGCTTTAGTTTTATCATCACCTTGTGGCAATTCTTGCTCGTAGCCTAAAAAGTAAAGCGTAAACTCCATACCAGGAAAATCATACTTACCTAACAGCTTCATACCTAATACATTTTGGTAAAATTCAAGCGACGGCTTTGGATCTTTAATACGTAACATAGTTTGTTGCATAACAAAGCCTTGAGTGGCCTGTTCAACTTGTTCTGGAGATTCGTTATAGTTAGACATGGTGATCCTTACTGAAAATTATAAAAAGGGTGTAAGTATTACGTGTTCTATCATAATCAACCGCCACTTAAATTAAAACCATTCTAGGTAATTCAACGCGTTATAATTGCCTTTAAATTACTAGCACAGTATTTGCAAAGCGTATAATTAAAACTAATGGGCTGTTAAACATCTCTTGTGCATATTATTAACACAAACTAGGGCGTTTTTTTGAAAACACTTTTACCTTTACTAAGTCTAATATTACAGGCTTTTTTATTACTCGCACTCACGAGTTTTTTTAGTGGGTTTTATAATGCGTATACAGTATTTGCTGGTGGCGATCCTAAGTTAATCGCGGGACATATTTCATCAGCCATTGTTGTATCACTTATACAAATTATCCCTGCTTTAATTGGGCTTTTTATAAATACGTACGTGCTAAATAGTAGGTTAAATAAAAACATAAACAGCTCAGCCATGTTTATAAATATTTCAAAATTTTATGCCTACCTGTGGATTTTATTTATTCCACTTGGTACGTTTTTAGGTATTAAGCAATTAATTAGATTAAAAAGTGTAAGTAAATAACGAGCACTTACAAAAAAGGAGCCATTATGTTTTACGATGATATTCAGGGGTTATTACGTGTACTTACAATAGGCGTACTGGGTTATATTGCACTGGTGTTTTGGCTGCGTGTATCGGGTAAACGTACGCTTTCAAAGTGGAACGTGTTCGACTTTATAGTCACCATTGCGCTGGGCTCTATATTAGCGTCTGTTATTATTTCAAAAAGTGTTCCGTTAGCTGAGGGCATACTTGCCTTTGTAGTATTAATAGGGCTGCAATACGCTATTACCTGGTTTAGTGTGCGCTCGTCAAAATTTGCAGCGCTTGTAAAAGCAAACCCCACGTTATTGTTAAGTAATGGCGAGTATTGTGATTCAGCCCTTAAATCACAACGGGTAACAAAATCAGAAATTCGCGCCGCTGTGCGAGGTGCAGGTATTATTGCAATAGAAGAGGTCGCCGCAGTTGTGCTCGAAACAGACGGCAGCTTTAGCGTAATGGCGCACAATAACAGCGGCTCTAAAACCGCGTTAAGCGATGTAGTGTGAGTACTAAATAGTAAGATCATTAAAGAGTAATAAAGATCATTAAAGAGAAGACAGGCTTTATTGCCTAGCAGATTCAAGCCTGTCTTATATAACTATTTTAACTATTTAGCCGGTTCTAATAAACTAAACGTAGGTAAGCGCCATTTAAAGCGTATTGATGCCATACGTATTAAGTATCCCGCAACTAGGCTTACAATTATGCTTATGTTGTCGTCAATATTGTAATGGTGCAGCGCTAAATATAAGCACGCTACAATTAACGCCACGCTAGCATACAGCTCGTTGTGCAATACCAACGGTGCTTGACGACATATTAAATCACGCAATAAGCCACCAAATACGCCAGTAACAATGGCTGCCACAACACAAATACCATAGTGCAAGCCCATATTAAGCCCCACTTGGCAGCCAATAATACTAAATGCAGCTAAACCCAGGGCGTCTAAGCGCATAAATATGCCTTTAAATTTAACCACCCATTTAGCAAGCCAGGTAGTAACAATACCGGCAATACAGGTAATTAATAAATACTCAGGGTGCTGAACCCACGTAAGCGGGTAATTGCCAAGTAATATATCTCGTACGCTGCCACCGCCAATTGCGGTCGCACTGGCTACCAGCACTACGCCAAACCAATCCATTTTCATTCGTCCTGCGCTAAGTGCGCCGGTCATGGCTTCTGCTGTAATACCAATAATATAAACAATCGTTAATAGCATGAGATAATCACTTGAAATACGTGCGTAAAAATAAGGTGTGGATTGTATAGATAAATTAAGTAAATAACGAATGAAAAATCGTACTAAAAAAGCTTCATTCAGATAGAAATAACTAATGACAAAACCTAGTGTAAACAAGCTGTTAAGCTGGTGGGTGAGTGCGTAATGGTTGATGTAAATTAAAGGACATTTGGCCGCAAATTATAAATTTCAATGCATAACATGCTTAAGTTAATTCATAAGGTGAAAAGACTTGTGTAAAAGTTGACGTTCTTAATAATTGTTACATCTAAATAGATTATAGCTAATACTTTTAGAAATATTTTGTTACAAGGTTCTTGTTAATTATTTGTTTCGTATGTTCCCATTTCGTGTATTTTATAAGTCTCTTTGTATTAATTATAAACGGAATTACTCATGTTAAGTAAGAAAAAATTACTACCCTCTATATTTATACTTTCATCATTATATAGCGTATCTTCTAATGCAGGGGTCTTTGATTTACCCGACAATTGTACCTATGGTAGAGCTGAAAGCTTCGAATTAACATCTGATGATATTGGTAATGGCGTGGAAGCCGGTTATGATATTTATAATGATAACGATAGAAATTATGATCAAGCAGAATTAAATTCTTGGAAACAATTAGTTGAAAGCTTAAAAGAGATTATTGATTCTTACGATTATGTGAGAATTGAAAGCCCTAAGTTTGTACTTCAAAACCAAAGTTTCAGAGTTAAAGCTAATTTGTTTGATACATTCGCTAATATCAGGTTCAACAATTCAGAATTTGGATATGTAGGAACTGACAAATCTAGTATTGAAGCAAATGCATACAGAAATATGAGCTTTAGTAAATCATACGGAGCTGGTTTAGTGTGGGTTAATAGAGCAAACGGGATGTGTTCAGCTGAAAGTGTGTGGGTTCAAAAGCCCCCTCAAATAATTTCAGGAGATACATCATACAATGCTAGTAATGGCCAAATAGTAGTTAATACAAACTATAAAGTGGATAAATACTCAGAAGCAGCAAAAAATCAAAACAAATTAGTAAGAGTTCAAGTCAATATAACTAGCGATAACTTCAATACAACTACCAGCAAATCCATAAATGTAAGTGAATTATCTTCAATAAAGCAGATATCTATTTTACCTCATGCAGGTGCTGGCCTCTACTCTGTTCAAGCTACAGTATACGATGGTAATTACGTAGCAAGTCTAAACCTAGGTAGTACATTTGTAAGAGACGGTACCGTTATTCCTCCTTGTCCAAGATGTAACAAAAATTAATCTATATCCAGTCTTAACCTAAAAGAAGCCAAAAGCTCTAGCTCTTGGCTTCTTTTTAAACTCTAGTAATCCATAAAATTATATAATTTTTTCTATAGCAAAATAGTTAGACATTTAACATACGAGTTTAAGTATTAAGCAGCTTTTTTGAGTGCCTAAATTAACCTAACATGAATATTTAGTTGCATGGTTTTAATTTAGGGACGTATAATAACAAATTTTAACTAAATGAAACTAGCGTAAAACGCAGTTTAAGCATTACAGGTTATTAAGGCACACATATGCACAAAGGATTGTTAAAGTCGTGGAAAACAGACAAAGGTTTTGGTTTTATTAAATCAGACATCCTAGAACACGACACGTTTATACACATATCAGCGCTCAAACACATGAGCCGCAAGCCAAAAGTTGGCGACACTATTTATTTTGAAGTAGCAACCCAGCCCGACGGTAAAACCAAAGCAGTTAACTGTCGTATAGAAGGCGTTGCAGAGCTTAAAGCACCTTACCAAAAACACAATCAACAGCCGCATCGCATTGCCAAATCTAATTTTGCCAGTAGCTTTTTAGGCAAAGTTGCTTCAATTGGTCTTACTGTGCTTTGTTTATATGCGTTTACTAAATACAACGCTCACTCAAGCAGCCAAACCCCCGTCATCACCAATGCCGATTTAGCCACCTTTGATAAACAATACCCAAAAATCGTTATTCCAAAAAGCACGCAAAATTTTACGTGTGATGGTAGGCAATATTGTACTGAAATGCGCTCACGTGAAGAGGCTGTGTTTTTTATTAATAATTGCCCGAATACAAAAATGGATGGTGACGGCGATGGAAAACCTTGCGAGAACGATTCACGGTTTTAAAGGCTAGGGCTATAAAGCTTTAAATAAAAATAGAATTAACTAATAGCTGTGTATAAATACAGCTATTTACAATTTGTCCCATAACATTATTAAAAGTCGTTTTGGGGTTAAATAACAAAGGTTACTGAATAGCAATTATAATTGCCTGTTTATAAAAGAGTTGTTTGGTGTAATTATCGAACAACGTAATATACGCCGTTTTGGGGTGTTATAACCACCGAAAGTGGTTCTCTCAATTAGCTGTTAGCTTTAGGGCTTCCCCAGAAATCATTAACAGTGGAAAAAAATATGACCTGTCAAAATCAACATAGATATAATCCTGACTTTGAGCGCTTTCCTCATGATCAAAGTAAATTCAACGGACGACATAAGTGTGCCGGTTGTGCATATGACCTAGGATATTTACAAGGTCAATCAAGATCTCATTCTGTAAATATCGATTATTCGACATTACCAGATAGTCAAGCGGGCAGTGTCAGGCATAGGAGTGTGCAGGCTGCATTTGCTCAAGGATACTTAGACGGTGTCCTTGGGTCGTACCAGTAAAGCTACAAGTTGCTGAAAAGGACGTAAAACGCTTGGCTTGTGCTCCTTCGTCGTTAATTTTAGCTAATTTTAGTCAGGTATTTAGCGCCCATTAGTATGGCGTTAAAAGCCTTTTGCAAGGATAAGCATTCATGTCTACTAGAGAAGCAATTGATACAATTACCGGGTATTTTTATCAATTCGATAAAACTATTCTCGAGCTTTTACAGCAGGAGCAATCTGATGCATTAGTTTGTATTGAAGGAATCGAAGACATTGACATTGTTACTGCAGATGAAACTAGTGCAATTCAATGTAAGTATTACGCAAAAACTGAATATAATCATTCTGTTATAAAAAAACCGATAACACTCATGCTTCGTCATTTTGCAGACAACCGCGATAGCGATGTTAAGTATCATTTATATGGTCATTATGAATCAGGACATGAAAAATTACACTCGTTGTCATGTGCAAGCCTCAAGAGTAATTTCTTAACTTATAGTAAAACTGAAAAAGGTGATTGTGGTAAAAAACAAAAGGTTATTCATTGTATTCATGAAGAGCTTAATCTTACGGATAATGATCTAGAAGAGTTTTTAGATATATTAACGTTAGATATTCACGCGCCATCTATAGAAAATCAGTATAAGTTAATAATCGAGAAAATAGCTAAAACATTAAATGTTTCAGAATCTGAAGCGGAGTTTTATCATTATAATTCTGCACTGAAAGTTATACAAAAATTATCGATGGAACAAAACAGGGATAAGAGGTATTTGTCAAAAAGAGGATTTCTAAAACTCATAGCTGTTAAAGATGAAATTTTTGACGCATGGTTTATTAAAAGAAAAGGGCGTACTACATATATAAAGTCAGTAAAAAAAGAATATTTGTTAAGCGGCCTTAATATGGAAGCATTTAGCCGATTTTTTTTAATCGATTGTAGCCCTTATGAAAACCTAGTGGATCTCAAAGAAGCTATCCTTCTTTTGGCAAATAAATGGGCAAAAATTTCAAAAAGGCAAAACCCATGTTTTTGTCCATCAATTTACCTCAATGGCTTAGCCCCAGAAAAACGTGTTGAACTTAAAAGTCAAATATACTCTTCTGGGATTATTTTTAAAGATGCGTACCCGTTTAAAGATTCAAAATTATCTTCAAAGCATTTTAATTCAGCTCCTTCTCTTGAAAACAAAGTGAAGTTCAAATTCGTTGACACGATTGAAGATTTAAAAGTATTGATTAAAGAGGCAGATTCTATAGTTGAGATATACCAGTTCTATAAGGAAGGGGTATATTTTTCTAACGATCAGAATAAACACATAAAGATTAAAATTGAAGATATCAGTTACGTAAAGGATTTAACTAAATGACCGAATCAATAAATGCCGAAGTAATTTCGGTTTACCCAGACAGAGTAAAAGTCTCCATTGATGATCTAGATTCATTTCGCTTGGCAGAAGAACATCTCAAAGTTGGCTCATACCTCAGAATTGCAGATTGTGATGATGTTGTATTAATAGCTGTCATTGATAGTTTTTCTATTGAAGTAAAAGAAACCGGAGATAGAAAATATATCATCGAAGCTAGTCCTCTAGGAGTAATCAAAGATGAAGTCTTTTCTCGTGGTGGAGATTCTATTGCAATTCCTCCTAAAAAAGTTGAACCTGCAAAAATAAGTGAAATTGAAAAAATATATGCTTATGGTTTAGCGGATAAAGAAAAGTTTGATTTTTCTCAACTATCACATAACGGTGGTGTTCGTGTTCCCGTTGATGGAGATAAATTTTTTAACAAGCATATTGGAATTGTCGGTTCTACTGGTTCAGGAAAGTCTCATACTATTGCCACAATTCTTCAAAAAGCTGTTTCACAAAAAAGTAATCAATATGAGGGGTTAAACAATTCTCATGTAATAATATTTGATATACATGATGAATATCCATCAGCGTTCCCATCATCTAATAAATTGAGTGTAGATGATATAGTTTTACCTTATTGGCTTCTAAATAGTGAAGAGTTGGAAGAACTATTTCTTGATTCTGGTGATAATAATAATTACAACCAATCTTCAGTATTGAGGAGTGTTATCACTCAAAATAAAAAGAAACATAACCCAGATGTTGAGAGAATATTTTACGATAGTCCACTAAAGTTTGATATCGAAGAAGTTTTAAATTGCCTCATTAACCTTAAAAGTGAAACAAAGAATTCAAAAGCTGTAGATCGCTATATGATTGCGGGTGAGGAAGGAGATGCAGATAATAGTTCAACTACAGCAGAATCTGGTATTTACTTGTCCAACGAAGACAAGCTTGATATGTACTTTTCAAAATTATACGAATTTAGGCCAACTAAAAACTCTAATGTAACGAAAGGTGATTATGCTGATGGTACCCTAGATAAATTTGTATCGAGGTTTACCTCAAAGTATAAGCAAGATCGTCTAAAGTTTCTCTTTGGAACAGAGTCTAAAAATATTTCATTCGAAGAGACAATAAGGCAATTTCTTGGCTATAAAAAAGAGGTGGAATCCAACGTAACAATTATCGACTTAAGCGGAATTCCATTTGAGGTACTAAGTATTACAGTGTCTCTGATTTCAAGAATACTATTTGACTTTGGTTATAACTATAAAAGGTATGCTAGTACTAAAGAAAAGAAAGAACATGATATTCCAATCTTGCTTGTTCTTGAAGAGGCACATAAGTATGTACCTAAAAGTGATTTAGCAAGATTCAAAGCTTCAAAAAACTCAATAGAAAGAATTGCAAAAGAGGGGCGTAAATATGGAGTAACCCTTCTATTAGCAAGTCAAAGGCCGTCCGAAATATCAGAAACCATTTTCTCTCAATGCAGTAACTTCGTTGCAATGCGTTTAACTAACCCTGATGACCAGAATTATGTTCGAAGAATTTTACCCGATACTTTTGGGAATTTAACCTCTAACTTGTCATCACTTCAAACAGGTGAGGCGTTACTTATGGGGGATGCTGCAATTTTACCTTCTCTTGTTAAGATTGATAAGACTGAGCTGCCGCCTTCATCTTCTGATATTCCTTACTTGAAACTTTGGAAAAGTGAGTGGATTGATCTAGATTTTGAAAAGTTTACAGAACAGTGGAAGTCTTAACGGGTTAATAGGGGAAGGGGAATTAACAAGACACCCATTCTAAATTTTGCACTTTTCGAAGTTAGAGGCTAGCCTTTATTTAGTGCAAAAAACGAGCAGGGTGTCTTATGGCAATTGCAAGAAAGCGTCAAGTAAGTTTGGTTGATACAAAATACTACCATTGTATTTCACGGTGTGTTCGTCGTGCATTTTTATGTGGGGAAGACCGTTTTACTGGTCAATCTTATGAGCATCGACGAGGGTGGGTTGAAGATAAGCTGCTTGAATTAGCGAAGGTATTTTGTATTGATGTATGTGCTTATGCCGTAATGAGTAATCACACCCATTTAGTACTGTATGTAGATGATAAGAAAGCAAACAGGCTGAATGATAAAGCGATTGTTATTCGCTGGCATAAACTCTGTAAAGGCACATCGTTAACGCAAAAATATGTACAAGGTGAAAAGCTAAGTAAAGTTGAACTCATCTTTTTCAATCAAACGGTTAAACAATACCGCGAACGCTTAGCAAGTATCAGCTGGTTTATGCGGTTACTAAATGAAGATATTGCGCGCAGAGCAAATAAAGAAGATAACTGCACGGGTAGATTCTGGGAAGGCAGATTCACATCGCAAGCATTACTAGATGAAGCAGCACTTGCCGCCTGTATGGCCTATGTCGATTTAAACCCCATTAGAGCCAAGATGGCTAAAACGCCAGAAGAGTCAGACCATACCAGCGTACAAAAGCGCTTAACATGTGCGGCAGAAGGTAAACAGCCTAAACAGTTACTCCGTTTTGCAGGCATACCACGTCAGATTATGCCTAAAGGGCTGCCGTTTGAGCTTAAATCGCAGATTAACAATGACACCCATTCTAAATTTTGCTCTTTTAAAAATTAAGGACTACGTTTTAATTAGTTTAAAAAAAGAGCAGGGTGTCTTATGGCAATTGCAAGAAAGCGTCAAATAAGTTTGGTTGATACAAAATACTATCACTGTATTTCACGCTGTGTTCGTCGTGCATTTTTGTGTGGTGAAGACCGTTTTACTGGTCAATCTTACGAGCATCGTAGAGGCTGGGTTGAAGACAAACTACTTGTGTTAACAAAAGTGTTTTGTATTGACGTAGCTGCTTATGCCGTAATGAGTAATCACACCCATTTAGTACTGTATGTAGATGATAAGAAAGCAAACAGGCTGAATGATAAAGCGATTGTTATTCGCTGGCATAAACTCTGTAAAGGCACCGTACTTACGCAAAAATATGCACAAGGTGAAAAGCTAAGTAAAGTTGAACTCATCTTTTTCAATCAAACGGTTAAACAATACCGCGAACGCCTAGCAAGTATCAGCTGGTTTATGCGGTTATTAAATGAAGATATTGCGCGTAGAGCAAACAAAGAAGATAACTGCACAGGACGATTCTGGGAAGGCAGATTTAAATCGCAAGCATTACTAGATGAAGCAGCACTTGCAGCCTGTATGGCCTATGTCGATTTAAATCCCATTAGAGCTAAAATGGCTAACACACCAGAAGAATCAGACCATACCAGTGTACAAAGTCGCTTAACATGCGCGGCAGAAGGTAAACAACCAAAACAGTTACTACGTTTTGCTGGTATGCCTCGTCAGATTATGCCTAAAGGGCTGCCGTTTGAGCTTAAATCGTACCTTGAACTTGTTGAGTTAACAGGGCGAATAATACGAGAGGATAAACGCGGGCACATTGATAATATGAACCTTCCTTTGCTAGAAAGACTTAATATATCCCCCGAAAACTGGTTAAAACTCACCACACAATTTACGCGCGTATTCCATGGTGCAGTAGGTAGGCCCACTTCACAAGCAAGTTACTGTGAAAATTTAAAGCGGAAACGGCGATCAAATATTAGCAACTGCGAAAAGCTACTCGCATAAAACTTAAGCTAATCAGTAAAACTATTCAGTAATAAATCACAACTGCATTATGCAGTTATTTTCATGCGTGTAATTTACGTTTAATAGGGCTAATTACTCATTTAACGGATGAAATAAAGTGACCAAGTTATAAAAGATAAATTCTTAATCTGAATAGCGAATTTTTTGGCATAGTTTTGTTTGTTCAATTAAAGTGGCTGTCTAGTTTTGTCTTGGGCTAATTACTTATTTAACGGATGAAATAAAGTGACCCAGTCATAAAAGATAAATTTTGAACTTGAAGAGCGAATTTTTTGGTATAGTTTTGTTTGTTCAATTAAAGTGGCTGTCTAGTTTAGTCGTATGAACTTGAAGAGCGAATTTTTTGGTATAGTTTTGTTTGTTCAATTAAAGTGGCTGTCTAGTTTAGTCGTATATGTGAATTAGCCTTTAGATTAAGAAGAGGGCATTAACTTGGGATGCGGTAGTCGAACGTTTTAAGTTGAAAGTGGGCGTCACTTTAAACGTAAAACATCGGCGAATTAGCATCTCTAATACACGCCGATGTTTATAACTTATTTAAGTAACTACCTTATTAATATGGTATTTAGCCTTAGTCTTGTTTACGGTTAAGGCTTATTAAACATATTGCTAAAAGTAACGTTGCAATCATGCCCGAAGCACCAGCAACACCTGATGGCATAAATCCATCACGGCCAAAGATGATTAATATAGCATTGGCAAACATAGCAACCACACCAGCTAAGGCAGTAAGCCCTCCAATTGCTTTGCCACCTTTAGCTATAAAAGACAGGCCAAAAACAACTGCTGCTAATCCCAATAATAATTTAGCTGCGTAGTAAATCATGAATGACAACGAAACCACGCCACTAATTAAAGGTTGTGCGCCTTCTACGGTACCCGCTACTTTTCCAAATGTTGAAAACAAAGTAAGGCCAATGCTTACCTGCACTATGTTAAGAATCGCGCTAAATGTTATAGCCGACCATCCTAGCTGAGCGTTTTTTGCTTGCACCATAGCAGAACCCGCAAAGGCAACAAGTAGAGTGAAAACCACGGCTTCTAGTCCCCATGCATACTGCCTTGAAAAACTAATTTCTGCACTGTAAAGGGCAGTAAAAACAGCCTGTGTTATCGCTAACACCAACAATAAAGATGCCGTAATTAGCATGGTGCGTTTATTCGTAAATTCCATTATGTACCTCTTATAATTTTATGCTTTTAAAAGCTGTAATAGCTCTCATACTTGGGTAGAAGACAGGTAAAGCTATTTAATTATTTCACTCAAACCTACAAAAGTAATAATTAATAACAAATAGGCTCAAGCTACGGATTTTAATTAAAACTTAAATCGGCAAAGTCGTTGTGATTCAAGCCATTTATGCCTCTAAAAACGCTGGGTCTCACACCCTCTTAGTGAATCAACTTTTAGATTACTAAGAGGGCATTTTACACGTATTCTAGCAATGGACATAAGTGACTTTGTAAAAGCCACTTATTGTAGTCGGGCAATGCTGTAAAATAGCTTAAAACCTACTTTGTTAAGATAGAAATATAAAGTGAGACCAATCACTTAACGCTGTGATAGTTTGTTCTGTAGGGGGCGCAACATAGATTAAACCTGCAATGGCAATAATTGAAGCTAGCGTAATTAACTTATTATCAAAGTCAGCTATTTTTAAAGCGGTGCCAAAAGAGCGTTTAATTCTGACATTACTTAAATCTACACTGTAAATTTCATCCAGCAATAAATGAATTAATCCGCCTAATAAAATAAACCCACCCGTTAACCAGGCAAAAACAGCAGCTTGTGTGGTTGATTGGTCATTCAGTTTCCATGTTACTTGAGTCGTTAATAGCGCGCATAACAGTATAAATAGTAAAGAGTGGCAACTACCTCTATGTACTGTGATCCATTCAAAAATGGGTCTAATAATATATTTCATAAATCCGTAAACCAATAATGGCACTACGATTAACTCGATAAAGCTAATTTCAATAATGAGCTCGGTGGTTATGTAATGCAGTACCAGTAATACAGCGCTCAGTGCAAATAAGTTAAAAATAGTATCGAGTGATGTTGAGTTATCTGAATCTATGTCGGGTAATAAGCCGCCAATTGAGCCTAAAAACCATAGCCAGAGTGCGCCGTTTAAATCAATATGGCCTGCAGATAATAAAGTGGCTGAACTTAAGCCGGTGATGATTACGGCAGTATTAAGATGAGTATTGAAGTTTGCCATTGTATCTCTTGATAGAAAAATAGGTTGGCATTCTATCAATTGAAAACTTAATTGTTCAATTTACTTTAAAGGTTTGGATGTAAATCTATGTTTTAGGGGTCTGGTTTATCACTTTTTACTAGTGTGGTTTTTTGTGGTCAATGAGGTAAGTTGTAATTGTTATTATAAAAATCAATAATAAGCGTAGTTATTTTAGCTTAGCATACTAAATGAAAGGTCACTTCTTATGAATCAAAATAGATATAAAGCATCGTTTCCTGCGCCTGACATTGGTAGTAACTATTTTGTCTCATCAACTTGGAGCAGTTATGGTTTCTGGGCTTTATTAGCACTGACTCCGCTCGCTCATTACATGATGTACTATACCGAAGATGGTTTAGCGTATGGGGAAGATTTAAACACTTTAGTGTATGTAATACTTGGTGCTATTACCTTGTTTGTTTTAAATATTGCAGCCCAATCTATATGTTGTTTAGGCAGGCTTTTGGCAGTGGTTTGCTTTAGCATTAGTCTGTTTTTTATATTATTGCTTATTTACCTCAGCGTATATTCACACTTCCCAATTGCTTATTTAGGTGTTATTTCGTATTTTGGGTTAGCGGCTTATTTTTATAATAAAGATTATTTGAAAGCCATAAATACGTTATAGCATTTACTATGTAGTTACTCATTCACGCCATCTAATTTTTTATATCGTCATAAAAGGCGACTTTTCCTCGGCCTGTTTCTTTTACGTGATAAAGGGTTTTATCACCGTTATGCATTAATTGGTGTAGTTCATTGCCATCATATGGGGCTACTGCAATACCTATGCTTGCACCTACTGCGCATGTTTTAGTGTTTGAAATACTAACCTGTTGTTGTAGCTCTTTAAGCAAAACAATAGATTGTTCACGCGTTGCTGCTTTGTGGTAGGTATTTACCTGTTGCGCAATTATAAATTCGTCACCGCCTAGGCGGATACAAATGTCGTTTTTTTCGTGGAAAAGTGTTTTAAATCTGTGCGCTGTTTCAATAAGTACTTTGTCACCGGCTTCGTGGCCGTAGGTGTCGTTAATGGGTTTAAACTTATCTAAATCAATCATCATTAGTACTAGGTGCTGATTGTGTTTAATACACTCGCGCAGCGCTTTTTTAAGTCGTTTTTCGCCGGCACGACGATTAAGTAAATCGGTAAGTGGGTCGTGATCGGCTTCAAAGCGGGTTTGAAATTCGCGTTCGGCGCGCTCAGTTACATCATGTAAAATTACTTCAACTAAGTGTTCTTGTTGAACGCTTCGCTTTGTTTCACGTTGCTCTGTTAATCTAACAAATAAACAGTGCAGCCAAATGGTTTTATGGCCCACTTTACACTCTATATCTAGGGTTGCTTGTGGTGGGTTTTTATCACAACGTATATCTGCAAGTAGGTTTTGTAATTCATCAACGTTATTTAACAGAGCAGGAAAGTGCAAGGTTGATAACTCTTCTTCGCCGGGTACGGTAAAGTAATGTTTAAACGCGGGATTAAAGGTGGTGATAATATTTTTGTCATCTAATAAACAAATACCGGCGCTGGCTTGTTCAAAAATAAGTCTAAATTTAGCTTCTAGTTCTTGAGTTTTTTTACGAAGGGATTGCTCATTACTAATGGTTAGCTTTAACTCATGCATTAAGGCATTTATACCTTGCGTCAGTCTGCTTATTTCGTCTCGCTTACCTTGCTTAAACTCTAGCATTGTCATGGTTTCGGGATTGGTAGGATCAATTGTCGCAAAGCTGTCTGTTAGGTTTTGAATAGGCTGAGTGAGCCATTTGCGTACAACCAGTGACACAAAAAAAGCGATGACGATTGATTGAATCAGCATTAAAATAAATTCTTTTATAAGTGATGACTGTGCTTGTTGTTCAATAAAGTTATCGTCGGGGTATATGGCCAGTACACCTATAAAAGTGTCTTCTATAAAGGGGTGAACTAATTTAATTAAAACAGCTTCTTTTTTCTTGTTAGTAGAGCCACTTGCAATAAATAAATCCATTTCTCCTTTTGGGTTTACCTCTCCTTCTAAGCTTGCGCCTTGCACTAAGTCGTTACTTAGCAAGCCATTAATAATTTCTTGGCTTAATTCACGATCGTTTAGGTAGGCTGCTATAGCGGCTGTTTTTCCCATTGTTTGTGCTAACTGCTGCACGAGTAGGTAATTGGTGTTTTTCTTTTCTTTAAGACCCGAGTAATAAGAAAGTGTTGACGACACTAACGTTACTACAATGGCGACAATAGCGATTGATAGAGCAACGCGTACGTAGAGTGCTTGGCTAATTTTTATCAAATGTGTATACCACTTTTACTGCGTCTGTAACCTGCGATTGAGGAATATAACCAATTGCAAATTGTGATGCAGCTATTTTGTTTAACGCGTCTTCAACGGATGTTGACGGTGATGGGGGCTTTGCGCGCCCTGAAAATAATAACCTTGCCCAATAAGCATTAATTTTTTGCTCATTTTTGTTGACCAGTTGCAGGTAAAAATCATTTTTTAATGCAGATTGCGCCGGTAAATCAAGTGGCTTAGAGGTTTCACCATCAGGAAACGTTAAATAGCGACCCATATAAATATCGATGACTTCGCGTTTGGATAAAGCGTTAATTGTATTGTTTTTATTTACCACCACTACAAACTCTGTAGATTTGGCATTAACACTAACAAGAAGCAGGCAAAGCGGCAGCAACACATAAAGGAGTGAGTTACGATAGCTCATCATTGTTAAAACACCATACTAGCGTTCAAACTTAGCATATGTACTTTGTGGCCTTTGTCTACATCTGCAGGATTACTAAGACTCCATAAACCCGCACCTTCGGGCTTTATATCAAAGCGGTCTAGTTGAGCTTTTAGCGCTAATCGCTCCGATAGTTGCCATTTTACACCTATGTTAATTGAATGCTGATGAACATAAGGCACCTTAATAGCAGCTTGTGTTGCAAATGCTAGCTGTTGTATTGGCTCTGAAATTTGATCGGGTATGCCTGGTGAAAAAACAGGTTCGTTTACTTGTATAACATCGTGACGATTTTTGGCTGCAGAAAAGCTCGTGTAAAATATTGCATTATTTACCCTATAACCAGCGCTAATATAAGTATTGAGTACTGATGGAGCTATTATCCAATCGGATTCCGAAATACCTACTTCAGATTGAATAAGCCAATTATTATGATCGTAGGTTAGTCCAAATGCCGCGTATTCTATACTGTGGCCTTTGGTATTAAATTTGTTAGATATCGTTTGTGCTTGTGGCCATATACTTTGTGGTACTGCGTCTAGTAAGGCTAAAAACTCATCTAATGAGGTTAACTTATAGCCACCAAAATCAGATTTAGATAAAGAGAAACGTGCGGTCCATGCGTCAAGTGAATAGGTTACACTAAAGGTGGTTAAATTATCAAAATCAATAAAAAAGTCGTCATTATCGGCTTTTAACTTTGCTGTAGAGCTTCCATATGCGAGCTTTAAACGTAAAAAACCTTCATCAATGGCTTTACTGTATTCAATATCCACACCGTCGTAATTTCCTGCAATGTTTGCAAAAGAGTAGTATTCATGAGGAGGGCGGATCCACAAATAGGCGTATCCTACATAAGGATATTCAGAGAGTAAGTAAAGATCGCTGTTTAGCCTGCCAGCACGAATAGCCCAATGGCGCGAGGGGCGATAACGAATAAAAGCGAGTTCTAAAAAGTTATCAAGACTTTTGAAGCTATGATCTTGTACTACTACTTGAACCACAGAGTCCCAGTTTTTTGAGATCGAGATATTAGCTTGCCCACCTAAAATTGAATCACGCGTTACTGAAAAACCGGTATCGTTTTCGTTTAAATAATTTGATGCAAAGCCGATATCTGAATCGTCAGTGTAACTGAGTGTTAAAGATGCAAAACCACTAAATTGCACGTCTACTTCATTTGCATCGCTTTTATTAGCAGCAGAAATTACCAATATGGCTATGGCAATTGTACCTCGGAACAACATGTTAGCGCTTATTTTTATGATATGGATAATAAAAAGATAGCACATTTTTTAAAATTACCAACTTACTCGACATAAGGTTTTACCAAAGGCGTTAGCATGGCAAAGCTAAAAAAATTACACTCTTTATGCTTGGTTTATAATTTACGTTAAATTGTAAATAAGCACACATAACACCATCCTAAATTCCATATAAAAGGGGTAATTAAAGTTGCTTTAATTTTTACCTCCTAAAGTAATAATTTATTAACTAAGTAACCGTAATTATCTTATTTGTTAATCATTGCGATGTTATATTGTTGCAATTGGCATTTGATATAGTATAACATACACGCCATCTAATTTTCCTAAATAGAGTTTGAGTGTGACAACACCTACCGCGATTAATAAAACACCAACAATTGCCCCTAAAACTTTTGATAAACAACTTAGCAATGCAGACGCCGTCCTAAGTGATGCGATGATTGAAGTGAGTTCTTTAAATTTTAGTATTAAAAATAACGCTATTTTAAAAAACTTAAGCTTTAGTGTGGCTGCAGGTGAGGTTTATGCGCTACTTGGTGGTAATGGTGCGGGTAAATCAACCACGTTAAAAACGCTACTTGGGTTTAATAAACCAACCGAAGGCTCTGTAAAAGTAGCGGGTAAAGAGGTGAGTAAAGCGCTTGATTTTGTGCGAGGTAAAACAGCGTATTTGCCAGAGTCGGCTACGTTATATCCGCATTTAACTGCTCGTGAAAATGTTGAATATTTTTTATCACTCGCTGATATTAAAAAATCAGATGAGCAAATTAACGCGGCTTTTAATCGAGTTGCATTGCAACACGATGCATGGGATCGCCACATGCAAACTTATTCAAAAGGCATGAGGCAAAAAACAGCAATTGCACTTGCGATACTGCGTGAAGCACCCATTTTTTTACTTGATGAGCCAACCTCTGGCCTTGATCCTGTTGCTATTGATGAATTTAATCAACTTGTACGTGAGCTTGCATTAACTGGTGCGACTATTTTAATGGTTACCCACGATGTATACGGTGCCTGCCAAGTCGCTAATCGAATTGGTTTACTTAAAAACGGTGAGCTGGTGGGAGAGTTTGATGCGCCCCAAAGTGGGCGTATTGATACCGAGCAAGTACACGCTGCGTTTGGGCATCACGCTAAAAGAGGTGCTTAATGAGTATAAATAACTTTTCAAAGGTGGTGATTGTTGCCAAAGATGAGTGGCGTTATTGGCTTCGCTCAAAATTAGCAATGACCGTGCTTGCTATAGGTTTGGTGCTCACGCTTGCTTCGGTAATTGTAACGGCTATTACCATGATGGAGCTAA
The DNA here is from genome assembly GCF_015864295.1 of Pseudoalteromonas sp. NZS127_1. Lineage (NCBI taxonomy): Bacteria > Pseudomonadati > Pseudomonadota > Gammaproteobacteria > Alteromonadales > Pseudoalteromonadaceae > Pseudoalteromonas > Pseudoalteromonas sp. NZS127_1. Next base: position 397,289 of record NZ_JADYXO010000001.1, read on the forward strand.
GCCATGCTCGTCATGAGTTACAAACAACAAGCGATAAGAGCTTTGTTGATCAACCCGACCGCCATCCACACAGAATGGTGCATTACGGGCATTATGCATTTAGAACGCCTTCGCCACTTAGTACGCTAGACCCTGGTATTGACGCTTACACAGGCAACTCTATATTTTTAGAAGGGCACAGACAAAACAGCGCAATGTTTGCAGATAGTCGCCAAGGGACTGCATTAACTAAATTAGGCAGTTTAACGCCTGCATTTATTGTGCAAACACTCGCACCGTTATTATTAATATTAATTGGCTACAGCGGTATTAGCCGAGAGCGCGAATCGCAAACGCTTTCTTATTTGTTATCGCAAGGTACATCGGGTGTAACGCTAATTGCAGGTAAAGGATTGGCGCTACTTTCTGTTGTGGGCTTAATTTTAACTCCGCTTACGGTATCGGCTTTATTTACGGTTGCTGCGGGCGAAAGCTTACTGGCAGTTGTAAGTTTTGTTGTTGGCTACGCTTTATATTTAACTGTGTGGGTATTACTGATTTTACTGGCATCGAGCGTGTTTAGTAAAAACAGTGGCAGCTTTACCGCACTTGCCTTTGTGTGGATTTTACTGTGTATTGTTATGCCACGCGTAGCAAGTACCAGTGCTTCAACGGCTGTGCCATCTGCCGGTAAAATAGAAACAGACTTTGCTGTAAAAGCACAACTTAGAAAATTAGGCGACGGCCATAACGCAAACGACCCTGCCTTTATGCAATTTAAACAATCACTTCTTAAAAAGTACAACGTTAAAAGTATAGATGAGCTACCCGTTAATTTTAGAGGATTAGTAGCCAGCGAATCTGAAGCAAAATTGACTAACGTACTAAACAAATTTGCCGAGCAACGTATGCAAGCTGAGCTTAAACAAACGAAGGTATCTCGTTATTTTGGTTGGGTTTCACCTATGGTGGCTATTCGGTCGTTATCGATGATAGTGGTAGGAACGAGTATTGAAACTCATCACCGCTTTTTGCGTGAAACCGAGCAGTTGCGTTTTGACTTTGTGCAAGGGCTTAACAAAGTTCATGTAGAAAAGCTTAGCTACCAAGACGATATGAACCGCAATGCCAGTACCGAAGCGACTAAGCAGGCTCGTGTCAGTGCACAAAATTGGCAAGTACTGCAAAACTTTACTTTTAATGTAGATAACGCACAAGTGAGAGCGCAGCGAAGTATCCCTGCATTTTTACAGTTATTTATTTGGATTGCAGTGCTGTTAGGCGGTATTAAATTTGTAGGGAAGCGTTTGTTATGAGTTATGTATTTTCACAGCTAATTCGTGAATGGCGTTTTTTACTTCGTCAAAAATATTTAGTGATATTACTAGCATGTACATTTGCTATATCGGGGTTTGCAGTTTTCAGCGGCCTTAGTGAAGTAAGCCAGCAACAACATACTATTGAGCGTTTAAAAACGGCTGATTTAACTGAATTAGCTAACGTACAAAATAAATACAGTGATGCTGGTTCGCTTGCCTATTACAGCTTTCATTTAACGTATTCAGCACCTTCAAATTTAGCGTTTGCTGCTTTAGGCGAGCGCGATATTTATCCATGGAAACACCGCTTAAATTTACTTGCCCTAGAGGGGCAAATTTACGAGAGCGATTCACAAAACGCAGAGCTAGCGGAGGCAGGTAAAATTGATTTTGTATTTGTAATTAGTGCATTAGCACCGCTGATAGTTATTTTACTATTTCATGATTTATTTGCTAATGAGCGAACAAGCGCCAGGCATGACTTATTAGTGACTACGGCTAAGTCGTACTTTGCATTATGGGGGGCGCGTATAGCTGTAAGGTTAATAGCAGTAATAGTGTGTTTAATGTTGCCATTTTATGTAGGTACATTGCTTAGTCATTCGGCCCTTGCTGATGTGGGGTTTGTTACTTTTATATGTGTAATTTACATTGCGTTTTGGACTTTGCTCAGTGTGTGGTGGGGCAAAAATGCCAACAGTGCGCCGCGTGTTGCTTCAACATTAATCGGTTTTTGGGTGTTAGTTGCCTTTATTATTCCTATTTTAGGCGATTTAGTTATAAACAAAACGGTTCACTCACCAAAGGGCGGCGACATTGTGCTTACTCAGCGTGAGGCGGTTAACGATGCATGGGACTTACCAAAGAAAACCACAATGGATGCTTTTGTAGCGTCAAATCCACAGTGGAAAGATCATGTTGATATGCAAAGCGAGTTTGAGTGGAAATGGTATTACGCATTTCAGCAAGTTGGAGACGAAAAAGCAGGGGAACTTTCGCATGCTTATCGTGATGCAGCGCACACAAAGTATCAACTAGCAGGGATTGTATCGTGGTTTTCACCACCACTATTGCTACAACGCAGTTTTACCCGATTGGCGAGCACTGATGCTTTAGCTGCATTTAGATATGAATACCGTATGCGAGGATTTCATAAAAGTTTAAGGGAGTTTTACTACCCTTGGCTGTTTATAAAAGGCAACCCACCTAAAGCTGCGCTTAAGAGTATACCTAGCTTTAAAAAAACAATGCTTAATGAAACGGATGAGCCTGACGTTACAGGCGTTAAGCTAAAAGAAAATTTATGAGTCAACTAATTAACAAGGTTTATAATGAATACCAATAAAAATGGGCTAAAGCTCAGCTATTTAAGCGCATGCTTAGTCAGTTTGTTTAGCAGCCACGCTATGGCTGCTGAACAAACCCCAAAGGATGACAGCGTAAATAATAGCCCTATAGAAAGATTGGCAGTGATTGGCTCGCGCCAAGCTTATCAAGGCAATTTTAGCCCTTTAGAAACACCGCAATCAGAATTAAAAATAGATTTAGAAGCGCTTGAAAACGCAGGTGCTATAAATTTAAATCAAGCGCTTGATTTATCGGCATCGGTAGCGCGTCAAAATAACTTTGGCGGACTTTGGAATAGCTTTGCGCTACGCGGCTTTGTAGGCGATGAAAACTTGCCAAGTAATTACCTTGTTAATGGGTTTAATGCCGGGCGTGGTTTTGGTGGCTCACGTGATTTGTCGGGTATTGAATCGGTTGAGGTGTTAAAAGGTCCACGTGCTGCTTTATTTGGCCGTGGTGAACCTGGCGGTACAGTAAATCTCGTTACTAAGCGCCCAACGTTTGATACAAGCGGCGAGCTAAAGCTAAGCGTAGGCAGCTTTGACACCTACCGCGCTGATGTAGATTACACCACACCCCTTAGCGACGACGTAGCAATTAGACTGGTTGGTTTTTATGAAGACGCAAAAAGCTTTCGCGATACAATAGAGACAACTAAACAAGGCTTTAGCCCATCAATAACATGGAATATTAATGATAATAGCCAACTAATATATGAGCTTGAATACAGCGACCAAGAGGTCTCTTTTGATAGGGGCGTATTAGCCATAGATGGCGAACTTGGTTTAATACCAGAGAGCCGCTTTTTAGGTGAGCCAGGTGATGGCCCAATAGAGGCTGACGTACTTGGCCATCAATTAGAGTTTATTCATGACTTTAATGATAATTGGAGCGTATTGCTGGGCGCTAACTACCGTGATACTTCGCTTGAAGGGTTTGCTACCGAAACTGGTTTTGCAGGTGTTGTTGATGGTGAAGTAAATCGCTTTAGGCGCTACCGTGATTACAATGCAAAATATCAGGTATTTAGAGCCGAAGTGACAGGTAATTTAGAGGTTGCAGGGTTGGATCACCGTTTAATAATTGGTGTTGATTCTGATAAGTTCGAAAATGATCAATTTGTTCTTCGTGTACGTGGCGATCAGTATATAAATGTTTTTAATCCTGTATATGGAGCATATGAGTTACCTACGCCAACGGCCAATACCGATAAGTTAGAAGTCCAAGAGTCGTTAGGTGTATTTATACAAGACCAAATAAGCCTAACCGATAAGTTTGATGTACGTATTGGTATACGTTTTGATGACTACGAACAAACACTTAATAACCGCTTAGCTAATACTCAATCAAAGCAAAACGAATCGCGTGTTAGCCCCCAACTAGGTGTTGTGTATGAGGCGAGCGAGTTTGTATCTGTTTATGCCGCTTATGGCGAAAACTTTAGGCCTTTATCTGGCACTGATACAAATGGCGATGGGTTTGAACCAAATCAATCTACTTCAACAGAGTTGGGAGTTAAATTTACTTTAAACGATGGCGCTTTATTTGGCACTATCGCGATGTTTAAAGTAGAGCAAGACAACATGCTGGTGGTTGACGATCCCACTGCATTTACTTTTGCTGCAATAGGCGAAGCACAAAGCAAAGGCATAGAGATTGATATAAACGGTGAGCTAACGGATGATGTAAGCCTATGGTTATCGTATGCGTATGTTGATGCAACTATTGAAAACTCATTTTTTGATGCTAACTTTGGCTATACCGTTGAAGCGGGCAGTTCTTTATTAAATATTCCTAAACATCAACTTAGTTTACAGCTTGTTAAATCAGCCGAGTTATATGGCAAAGCAATTAAGTTTGGCGCAGGTTTAGTTTATGTAGATTCTCGAAACGGCTTTTTTGGTACCGACTTTGAGCTACCAAGCTATACAACAGCGCGTACTTTTATAGATATTGATGTAACTAAGGCAATTGGCTTGCGTGCAGAAGTAGATAACCTGTTTGATGAAACCTATTACACTAACTCATTTGCTGATGCCTGGGTTCAACCGGGCACACCCAGAAGTGTAAGGCTATCTGCAACGTATAAGTTTTAAACGTAAACTAAAACGATACTAACAAAAAGGCTGCTTAAATTAAGCAGCCTTTTTGCTTAGTTAAAAGCTTAGTTAAAAACTCGATTAAAACGGTGCATAGCCGTCGTTCGTCTTTTTAGGGTTAATCCAGCGCTGTTTAGCATCAATAGGAATGCGTGGTGCACCTTGTGCTGGTAATCGCCCGCGTTCTCCATACAACCACAAAACAAAGTTAGTTCGCTCACCACTGGTAATAGGCTTTGCTGCGTGTGCAATATTGCCACGATGTAACATGGCAGTGCCGGGCTTAAACGTAAGTGATTTAATGTCGCCTGTGTACGGGTGATAAAAGTCAACTTCTGACCCTGTAAACTCTTCGCCTGGTAAGTTTAAGTTAATATTAAGCGTTACGGCCGATGCATCGGTATGTGGGCGAATTGACGAATCTGTGTTTGGCTCATAATAAATAGAAAAACCAAACGTTTGTGTATCAAACCCCGTAACCTCCGGGAACAACATTCGCGAAATAGGGCGCATGTAAGTGTTTAGTATTTCGTTATAAAACGCTTGAAAGCTTGGCGCTGCTAAATAACCTTCTGATCGTCTATCAAGCATTGCACCACGGCGATTTAACACTATGCCATATGGTGGGCGCATAGGAATTTGCGAATTCCATACTTGTTCTAAATACCCGCGTAATACGGCAAGGCGCTCTGGATCAAAAAATTGAAATTGAAATACATCAGGCGCTACTTTGTGTAATAACGCTTTTACGGCCAGCTCTTTTGATGGATCTTCCCATGCTTGCTTTACTGCTTCGCGTAGGTTTTTATCAAGTAGTGTATCGTCAAGCGTAAACGTTGAGCCATCTATTGATGTTGTTTCCCATTCGCTCCACGCGTTTGTAATTAGGTCGGTGTTACTATTCCAAAAGTGTTGTACTGCTGGTTCACGGTAAAGCATGGCTTGGCGTGTTGGTAACTCTAGAGCACGCGCTAGCTGTAATTGATTGGCAAACATTTTGTGTAACTCCAGTTGTTGAATTTGGTTTATATCAATCTAGGAGTGCAATTTATTGCATTTGATTTAGTAGATAAACAGCCTGCTTTAGGAAACAGAATATACTATTTATTGATAATGAAGGTTTGTATACTTTTTGAAGCAGAGAAAGCTAGCTTTGTAGATAAGCAAAAGGCTGCACAATACGCAGCCTTTTGTTGGTGTAATTTAAGTTGCTTAATAAATACTAGTGGGTTGCTCTGTCGCCCCAAATATCTTCTAGGCGGCTATCGCGACCACAACGCCAACGATAAGTGTTGTATCGGATTGGGTTGTTTTTATAATAATCTTGGTGAAAGCTTTCCCTCCCTTTTATAGGGTAAAAGGTGCTTGCGTTTAGTATAGGTGTAACCACAGTTTGATTAGGAAACTCGGCTACAACAGCTGCTTTTGTTTTTTCAGCTAATTTACGTTGTTCGTCGTTTTGTGCAAATATAGCGCTTAAGTAACTAGGGCCTTTATCGCAAAACTGGCCTTTTGCATCAAAAGGATCAATATTTACCCAGTAATGATCAAGTATACCTTGATAGCTTACTATGGCTGGGTCGTAAGTGATTTCTACGGCCTCGTAATGGCCTTTATGATTACCATTGTATGTCGGGTTTTTAAGTTTGCCGCCAGTAAAGCCCGATATTACATCGGTTACGCCTTCTAGCTTTTCAAAGTCACTTTCCATACACCAAAAACAACCTCCAGCTAAAACGGCTTTTTCGGTTTTAGCTGCATGAGTAAATGTGCTAAACAATATTGCGGCAGATGTTAATGCGAGTGCGAGTGATTTTTTCATAAAATTATCCACCTAAAGTGTGAGTTTAAATACTTATGAAGTTAGACCCGCTAAGTGCTAATACTATTTCATTGTAGAGGCATAGTTTTAGCTGGCTAACTTATATATGGTGCAAACTAATGTGCTTATGATGTTTTATAAACGTAAAGCTGGTATTTAGATCACTTTTTAGTTAGTAGCATTGTTTAATTAGTTTAGCCAAATAAGCGTTATTTAATGGGGTGTTGAATTATGCTGGCTTGTTCATTAAAGTGACAACATTCGAGATATAAATTAGCAGGTGATAAATGAACCAGTTAACTGAAAAATCAATAAGCTGCCCTTATTGTGGAGAAAGTATAGAAGTATTACTTGATGCAGCAGATATTGATGAGCAATACATAGAAGACTGCCAAGTATGCTGTAAGCCTATTTCGTTTGTAGTATTTGAAGATGAGGACGAGTTAAACGTTAATGTTTACAGTGAAGACGATGCATTTTAATTAGATATTAGGCTGCAAAATTGCAGCCTTTTTATTGTGTATGTGTTTGGTTAGCTATTTTGCTCACGCGCTAATTGGTTAGGAAGAAGTTCTTCTACTATTTCGCGTGCTGGAAGTGTATAGCGTGTGCCGTCAAACATTACTGAGGTAAACTCGTTAATATTAGTAATGCCTGTTAAGGTCCAGCCTTCGCCGCGCTTTGGGCAATATACTGTGGTAGTGGGTTGTATTACTTGAAAATCGTCACTCATTACGTTCTCTTACTCTTTTTGCTTTAAAGATAATGCTTGTTAATGGGGTATGGTAAGTTAATAATGCCTGCCCATAAAGAGCTAATTTAACTAACCACTTAAATAAAATGTTTAATACCACAAAGCTTGAACGCGTTACGCTGCGTTTAATTACCCACAAACACGCTGCGTGTTTATTTAATATTTTAAACCACCCGCATGTGTCAGAATTTAACGACTACGAAACACCGCTCAGCAAAACACAAATCAAACAATTAATACAAGATGATATTAGTGCCTATTACGAAGGTGAAGTGATTAGAGTTGCAATTGAACATAATACATCTGGGGAGTTAATGGGTACTTGTGGGCTTTATAATTTAACGCCGTGTAAAAGTAATGCGTTTATAGGATTTGAGCTGCACCCCGACTTTTGGGATAAAGGCGTAATGTTTGAAGTAGTCACCGGTTTTATTGAAGCGCTACTTAAGGAAATTGCGCTTAAACATTTATCGGCTGAGGTGAGTACACACAATGCACGTTCCCATAATCTACTTATTAAGTTAGGTTTTAGCTTAAGAGAAAATTCTATTTGGCATAAATCACTTTAACTCAATACTACAATTATAAGTGCTCATCTTTTTTCAATCCTGAAAGGTCAACGCCTCCAAGTGTAAATAAAATACAAAAAATAACGGCTTTCTATTATAGTTAAGCGTAAGCAAATGAATTTGTTACCCGTGTTTTATTAAATATTTACGCTTAACAAGGATTTTATATGCTAGAAAAACTATCTCAAGATGCGCTTGTTATTTGGGCTACCATTGACCCAATAGGTACTATGGCGCTGTTTGCTGCGCTTACTTCTCATTTAACAGATCAACAACGTCGTAAAACAGCCTTTAAAACGGTCCTTTATGCTGGTTGCGTACTATTGGGTTCTATTTTAATTGGGCAGCTAATACTTAATGCGATGGGAATTAGGTTGGTGTCGTTTCAGTTAGGAGGCGGAATTATATTGTTTTTGTTTGGCCTGCAAATGATATTTGGAAACGATTCTAACAAAGCTAAACAAGACCCCGATCACGATATAGCAGTGTTTCCGCTAGCTATACCAGCAACTGCGACCCCTGGCGCTATTTTGGCGGTGATACTACTTACCGACAACCACATACACCCAATTACTACTCAGATAGGCACAGCGCTTGTTACAATTGGTGTGTTGGGTATTACTTTAATACTGTTGCTGCTTTCGGGTAAAATAATTAAGCTTATTGGTACTGGCGGCGCGTCTATTTTAACGCGTGTGATGGGGATGATTTTAGCCGCGTTTTCGGTTGAGCTTATTATGACTGCGCTTGAAATAAAACAATGGGTTAAGCTCGATTAAATAACTCCTAAACATTTAAAGGAATGCCGCATGGCAATAAAAATAACAAAACACTATTTTATTAATTTAAGTTTAGCCGTAGTCATTTTTGCTATAGGTATTTTAGCCATACGTTATTACAACCATTATGTATCGGCCTATACAGATGTAACAATTAACTCAAGCGTGCTTAATGAGTCGCGCAAAGTGTTTATAAGATTACCCGCTAATTACAATCCTAAAAAAGCGTATCCGTTAATTATTAAAACCGATGGTAACTTTAATTTAGATACATGGGACAAAGCACTTACAAAACAAGCTAAGAGCGAAAAAGGGGATAAGGCTATATTGGTGTCTATTCCTAATTTGTTTTTTACAGATACACGTAATCGCGATTTAGTGCCTCCTTATGCTCGCCAAGATGTAAATACACAAGCGCGCCCGGAGGGCGAAACACTTATAGAGCCTAATGGTGAAGCCGACAAGTTTTTAGCGTTTATTGAAACTGAGTTATTCCCGTATTTATCGGCAAAATATAAGCTTAGTAATAACCGTGTATTAAGTGGTTTTTCGGCCGGTGGCAGCTTTGTACTTTATACACTGCATACAAAGCCTGAACTGTTTAATGGCTATTTTGCTTTTAGCCCTGCGGCTTGGTATGACGACATGACAGTGGTTAATAATGTAGAAGCGTTTTTAACTACTCAAGCTAACAAAGTTAAGGCGCCTACTTATTTATATCTATCGGTGGGTGGGGCAGAGCATCCGTTAATGTTAAAAGCGTTTAATAATTTAGAGTCTGCTTTAAAAGCAAACCCTAATAATAACCTTGCGTGGCAAAGCGCTATAAACGAAGGTGCTGAGCATTCAGATAATCCACCACTTAGTGTATCAAAGGCATTAGCTGGTTATAGTGCGTTTATTAAAAAGTAGGTTAGATAGGTTTAAGTGGCAGCTGTATGTATATACAGTTGCCGCTGTTTTGTGTATTTAGAATGCTCAATCAGCTTTATAGCACTTTACTTAGTTTAATATTATTAACGACTTACAAAGGGAAGTTGGTTTAAGTTATTTTTGACAGGAAATATATTCACTGTGTTTATATACAGTACGCAGCTATTGAGTTAGAATCCAGTCAGTACCTATGAGCATATACACATCTATTTGTTACTGCTTTTAATCAGCTTTGTGATCAGTGATAAGCAGTGTAAGTACTTTGCAATTTCAATATAATTTCAATATAATTTCACCATCTTTTTACACTCTTAATGCCGTTAATATAAATTAGCTGGTGGCTTTATAGTAAAAGAACACATCATACTAAATGTTATTATAATGCTAAACTTAGCAATAGAGTCAAATTAAAAAAAAGTAATCAGTAAGGTAGTGCAAATAATAAAGCGGGAGGTTTAGGTAAAAAAGAGCATTTATAAAAATGCTCTTTTTTAAGTTACTACTATTTTGCTTTGATAGGTTTAAAAAACAATACCAGTGCAATTATAAATGCTGAAACGCTACAAATTATAAATACGTTTTTTTCACCACCAGGTATGTACTGCATAAATGAGGTAAAAAACTGACCCGAAAATACAGCCATCGTAAAGTACGATAAGTTACGGCCGCGTACTTTCACATCACTGAGCTCTACCGTCATATGGTTTAAAAGCGGGATACTAAAACCAAATCCTATACCTATTAATATTGCGCCTAAAATTAAAAGTAGGGTGCTTACTTGTGTAAAACAAATATACGATAAACTAAACGCTAAAAAGGCAAATGCCAAAACCTTGGGCTCACCAAGCTTCTTTGTTATTTTAGGCATAAAGCCTGCGGTAACTACAGCCACTAAAGATATAAATGCGAGTAGTTGGCCTATTTGTGACTCATTAAAGTTTTCCTCGTTCATTGTAATGGGCAGTAACACAGTAGACGTAAAAAATATGGTCATCGCGAGTGTTGAAATTACATAAACGCTTTTTAACGAGAGGCCATTGTTAGCTTTGTGGTGTATATGTTCTGACACTTCATCGCTATTACTAGCCAGTGAGTTTTTACTTGGCACAAACAATAAAAGCATAGCCAAAAATACCCACGCTATTAAATAAAGTAAAAATGGCAGTGCCCAAAATTGCGACGCTAATAATCCGCCTAAAAATAAAAATATAACACCGCCTAACTCTATCGCCATGCCTTGTTTTGCAATCATGCCAAGGCGTGCTTCGCCTGTGTACCAAGCAGAAATTAAAACCGTACAACTTGCCATTACCACAGCAGTTATACCGCCGAGTAAAAATCGATTAGCAAATACAAGCGTTGGGCCTTTTAAAAAGTAAGCACTGGCACCTGCAACCCCATATAAAAATAATCCAATTACTAAAAGTTTATAAGCTCCGTATTTATCTATTAATTTTCCTGCTAGCGGCGCAAAAACCACAGCGCCTAACGATGGCAACGTAATTAAAAGTACGGTGTTATCGGTTATACCTAATCCTTGTGAAATACTTACTAAACCTGGCGCAAGTAGGGTTCCCACCATAATAGTTAAGCTGGCGATACACAGTAATGTAAAGCTACCCGCTGTTTTTAACATACCCATTTTTACTCCTTAAGTTTTAAGCGATTACTTTTTAGCAAATGAATTAAAAATGCCACTTAGCAAAATAAATATAATGCTTACAGCAACAACGCCAGGCCATTGATAAAGTGCAAATGCTTTAACACCAACCATTGAGCCAACAGCGCCTCCAATGTAATAACCCAGCATGTAAATTCCATTTATGCGACTTTGCGCAGTGGGGTCAATACTAAAAACACGCACTTGGTTAGCCACTTGCGCACTAAATATGGCAAAGTCGATTAGAATAATGCCAATAACTAACGACGCTAAACTGCCATTAAACAAACCTGTAATAGCAAAGCCGATTGCCGCAAGCGTAAGTGCAATCATAATTAGAGCTTTAGATCCCAGTTTGCTGACCCATTTACCCGATGACTTAGCCCCAATTACGCCAGCCAATGCTATTAAACCAAATAAACCAGCTTGTTGAGCGTTGTAGTTAAATGGCTCGTTACTTACATAAATTGCAAGTGTTGCCCAAAGCACATTAAATGATGCAAACCAAAATGCGCCCGAAAGTGTAAAATGCTGCAGTGATTTATGTTTAATAAACAACGCCAACATACTTTTAATGAGAGGCCAGTAACGCAAATTAGTGTGTGGCTTATTGCTAGGTAAAAACACGCGCAGTAATATACCAAATAATGCTGCGAGTACTGCCGACATTAAAAATACACTTCGCCAACCAAATTGCTCACCTACAAACCCACTTAACGTTCTTGAAAGTAAAATACCGATAGTTAAGCCCATCATTAATGTGCCTAACGTGGCACCTTTTTGCTCACTCGATACAAGCGATGCTGCAAAGGGTATTAATTGCTGGGTTATATTGGCGCTTACACCAATTAAAAATACCGATATAAGTAATAAAGGTAAGTTAGGTGCAAGCATTGCTGCACTACAAGCCACTACTAATAAGCACGACAAAATAGTAATTAAATGCCTGCGAGCAATCGAGTCACCCAAAGGAGAAATAAATAATAACGCAAACGCGTAACCAATTTGTGTAAGCGCGGGAATACTCCCAAGCTGCGAATCAGTTAAATTAAATTCGTTCGCTATAAGCGGTAAAATAGGCTGGTTGTAGTACAAGTTTGCTGCTGTTGCTGCAATTGCAGTGGTCATTAGTAATAAAATAAATCGACTTAATGACTGATTTTGTTTGGGTTTGGTCATAGCTGTCTTGTGTTGTTAACATATAGCTATGGTATGAGTTCTTTACCTATAACAAAAATGATATTATTTTATAGAATCTATACAGATAATGTATTTAAGGTGCATGATGGATATTAAAACATTAAAAAGTTTTGTCAGCGTGGCTAAGCATCAGAGTTTTTCAGAAGCGGCCAAAGAGCTACACACCGTGCAACCTGCAATAAGTAGGCATATTGCACAGCTCGAAAGCGAGCTTGATGTTGTGCTGTTTATAAGAAACTCACGCGATGTTGCAATAACTCAAGCGGGTGAGCAGCTATTAAAAGATGCACGCGCTATTTTGGCTCTAGCTGACAAAGCTAAAACTCAGGTTAAACGTGCCCACAACGGGCAGGTAGGTACACTTAATATTGCGCACTTAAGCTCGGCATGTTTAACCTTTATGGCAGCACTGGTTCGAGAATATAAACAGCAATACCCAAGCGTGCACGTTACATTGTTTGAAATGACTGCAACTGAGCAAATACATGCGTTTAAAAATGATTTAATTGATGTGGGTTTTTCACGGCCTTTACCTGATTCAATTAATGATGAATTTGTAAGTCATACTATTTATGTAGATTCATTGGTGGCCATCGTTAATCAAAACCATGCGCTGGCAAATTATAAAAATATTGATTTAGCTAAGCTAAAAAATGAACCCTTTATTATTTTTAATAGAGAGGAAGCACTTGGTCTTTTTGATGAAACCATTTTGCAATGCAAACAAGCTCATTTTTCACCTAACATTATTAGCCAACCTAGGCATATGCAAACATTAGTTACTGAAGTGGCTGCTGGCCTTGGTGTGGCCATTGCGCCTTATTGCGTACGTAAATTATATAGTGAAGGGTGCCATTTTATAAAACTGAGCGACGTACTCACGCAAATTCCGGTGCTATTACAATTTAAAAAAGCCGATACCAACGCCGCTGTTAAGGCACTTGTTAAAATAGCTTTAAACGCAAAATCGAGTATTGAAAAAAGTATGGCAGAAAAAAAGCCCAGTTAAAAAAGTTAAAAGGGCTAAAAGGGTTGTGCTTAGGGAAGTTGTAGTCGTTTTTAACTTATATTTAGAGCTTATATTTAGAACTTATATCTAAAACCAAATGCTATACCGTCATCTTCCGACTGCTCCATTTGTGCTTGTTGATCGTCGTTATCACTTTCAAAGTCGCTAAAGTCTTTACGCGCTTCTACGTAGGCAATAGTGTCTTCGTCAATTAAGTAGTGAAGGCCAATAACAGCAAACTGACGCTTAAATACATCGTCTGGATCGGCGTTAAAGTTTGGCTGAATTACGTAGTCATCACCTGCATCAAACACGTTGTAGGCAATAAAAGGGCGAAAATCGTTATCAAAGCGGTAAGATGCAAATGTTTCTACACCTATTGCGTCATCAATTAAGCGACCAATATTATCGGTGTCGTGGTTTTTGTTTTTATTTATGTTGGCAGCAACGTAAAGGCCGGGCTTATCAATATTGCCCCACATAATGCCTGCACCGTAAATTAAATCTTCAACATTGCGAGTAGAACCATCGCCAAACGTTAAATCAAACTCGCCACGGTTAATACCCGCTGTAAGCGTGAGCATATCGGTAGGGGTATATGTTACAGATGCACCAAATGTGTAGTTAAATTCAACTTCTTGGGCTGCACTATCGCCAGAGTTCCATAGCGTTTCGCATTCTTCTTCTGAAATATCGCTTACGTCACAGGTATAAAATTCGCTGTTTTTAAGCTGCGCTTGTACTGCAAAACTAAAATCGTTATAGCTATTGCGGTACTGCACTAACTTATCGCCACGGCCAGTGCCATTTACAGCGCCATCGTCTTTGTTATAGGTGTAAACGCCAGCTGCATTACCATCCCATACAAAGCTATTATTTGTGCCATAAACTACGTCGTACCATGCACCCCATTGTTTACCAATGGTAAGTTGACCATACTTTTCGTGTGAAAGGCCTGCGTAACCTAAACGGTTATACAAAAACTCGTCCTGAATTGATTCAAAACGATTGTTATAAATTATATCGCTACTGCCTACAGGGTTTACACCCCATTCTACGAGTGCAAGGGCAGTCCAGTCTTTCTTGAGCTTTCGGGTAAAGCCAAAGTTAATGCGCGAAGTACCGTTAACAACTTCGGTTTCGTTTTGTGTGTTAATTACACGCACATCAAGATATCCACCTACTTTTAGAGTGTTTTTATCATCTTTGTATAACTCTACCGCCGAAACAGCGGGTGCTAATACAATACTTGCGCTAATCAGTGTCGCTAATTTTTTGCTCATCTTGTGTGTTGCCCTGTGTAAATTTCAGTGTTTTTACGTAGGTAAAAATTCAGGTTCGAAGATTAACAAAGCAATAAACGGCTCAAAAGTGAAAAAAAATCAACAAAATTGGACGGCAAACTTAATTGACATTCACTCGAGGTTAATTTTGTTTTTCAGGTGTTGCTGAGGTTTGTTTTTTTAGTTGTTTTGTAGGTAAAAAGAATTGGTAATAAGCGGTGTGTTAAAATTCTAATTTGAATTAATTTCATCTTGGTTAAAAAATAGCGACTAGTGCAAAAGCTCTAAAACTGCTTTATTTTCATAAATATAGCTTTTTATTACTATAGGTTGTACAAAAATGAGTTAAGTAAACACACATACACGTTAAAAGTGTTTTTACTCTAGGGTCTGTTGATCTTTGCGGATTAAAATTTGTTCAAATTAGGGGCTATTTAATCGCGGCTCGAGGTTTGTAACCTAGTGGGCTAAGTAAAAACCGAGCTACAAAGAGTAAATAGCCCCTAGGAAGACCCCTTTGGGCAGCGCCTGTTTGGCATTAATGCTACGTTATCGCCCATTTATGGGGAATAACCACACTACATAGACTCTGCCTTGCCTTAACACCAAACAGACTGCTGAAAATTCAACCTTGAAAGTTCAACAGACCCTAATATATATAACAAATTATAAACACTCATATCGGTTTATTATGAATGTATTTATGAATTTTAATTTATCTAAATTGAATAACAGTTTGCAAAAACACTAAATTTAATTTGTTATTTTAATTACGAGTAGCTCAGTGATAATAATTGCCTTAAACGACGTGGCTTGCCATTAAACTTTCATAGAAAAACAGGCCATTTTGGTTTAAACTGCGCGCAATTTAATTACATCCTTACTCCCTTGGAGGGTAGCGCTATTATTAGTACAGCTAATGTCACCATGCAATTTGGTGCTAAACCATTATTTGAAAATATCTCAGCAAAATTTGGCGATGGAAACCGTTACGGTTTAATTGGCGCAAATGGTTGTGGTAAATCAACATTTATGAAAATTTTAAGTGGTGAGCTTGAAGCGTCTTCAGGTAATGTAAGTACTGATCCAAATGAACGCGTTGCTAAACTAAACCAAGACCAGTTTGCCTACGAAGAATACTCAGTAATTGATACTGTTATTATGGGCCATAAAGAACTGTGGAAAATTAAACAAGAACGCGACCGTATCTATTCTTTACCAGAAATGAGTGAAGACGACGGTATGAAAGTAGCCGATCTTGAAACTGAATTTGCTGAAATGGATGGTTACTCTGCTGAATCTAAAGCAGGCGAGCTTCTATTAGGCGTAGGTATTGGTACTGAGCAACACTTTGGCCCAATGTCAGAAATTGCACCTGGTTTTAAACTACGCGTGCTACTTGCACAGGTGTTGTTTTCAGACCCAGATATAATGCTACTTGATGAGCCTACCAATAACTTGGATATTTACACTATCAAGTGGTTAGAAGATGTATTAAACCAACGCGACTGTACCATGATAATCATTTCGCATGACCGTCACTTTTTAAACTCTGTGTGTACTCACATGGCCGATATTGACTACGGTGAGCTACGTATTTACTCAGGTAACTACGACGAATACATGTTTGCAGCAACGCAAGCACGTGAGCAGCTACTTAGCGAAAACGCGAAAAAGAAAAACCAAATTGCTGAACTTCAACAGTTTGTATCTCGTTTCTCTGCTAACGCATCTAAAGCTAAGCAAGCTACATCGCGCGCTAAACGTATCGACAAAATTCAGTTAGACGAAGTTAAAGCGTCATCACGTCAAACGCCGTTTATTCGTTTCGACCAAGAAAAGCAGTTATTCCGTAACGCGCTTGAAATGAACAATTTAACGCAAGGTTTTGACGACAATACGTTATTTTCTGGCCTTGAAGGTTTAGTAGAAGTTGGCGAACGTATTGCTATTATTGGTGAAAATGGTGTTGGTAAAACAACATTACTTAATACATTAGCAGGGCGCTTAGCACCTAAAGCCGGTGAGTTTAAGTTTTCAGAAAATGCGAACATTGGTTACTACGCGCAAGATCACGCAGATGAGTTTGCAACCGACATGAACTTGTTTCAGTGGATGGAGCAATGGCAACAAGAAGGCGATGACGAGCAAGTGGTTCGTAGCTTCTTAGGCCGTATGTTGTTTTCGCAAAACGATATTAAAAAGTCAGTTAAAGTAATTTCTGGTGGTGAGCAAGGCCGCATGTTGTTTGGTAAAATTATGATGCATAAACCAAACATATTGCTAATGGATGAGCCAACCAACCACATGGATATGGAATCTATTGAAGCGCTTAACTTAGCACTTGAAGCCTACGAAGGTACATTAATGTTTGTATCGCACGATCGTCAATTTGTATCATCGGTAGCTACCCGGATTTGGGAAGTTAAAGATGGTAAAATCATTGACTTTAGAGGCAACTACGCAGAATACCTAGCGAGTAAAGAAGCTTAATTAGCTATTTACCCGTTAACCCTAAAAAGCCATGTTTAAACATGGCTTTTTTTGTTTTTGTGGCTTTGTATTAGTCGCAATTAATATGGCTTTGGGTATAATACCCGGCTTAAACAGGACATAAGTCCGCTATTTTAAAAATACATTACTGAGGAGTATTTATGACTGTTGGCATTATTATGGGTTCTAAATCAGATTGGCCAACCATGGAACATGCAGCACTTATGCTTGAGCATTTTGGCATTAAGTACGAAACTAAAGTCGTGTCTGCACACCGCACTCCTCAATTACTTGCTGATTACGCAAGTTCAGCCGCAGAACGCGGTATTAAAGTTATTATTGCTGGCGCTGGCGGCGCGGCTCATTTACCAGGTATGGCTGCTGCTTTTACATCGCTTCCTGTACTGGGCGTGCCTGTAAAATCAAAAGCATTAAATGGTGTTGATTCACTTTTATCTATTTGCCAAATGCCTAAAGGCGTTGCAGTGGGCACACTTGCAATTGGTGAGCCGGGCGCAGCAAACGCAGGTTTACTAGCCGCACAAATTTTAGGGTGTCAAAATCCAGAAATTTTTGCAAAAATTGAAGCGTTTCGTAAAGCTCAAACCGACACTATATTAGCTAATCCAAACCCTGCAGAGTAATAATGAATATTTTAATATTAGGTGCAGGGCAACTTGCACGTATGATGAGTCTTGCAGGCGCGCCGCTTAATTTAAATGTGGTTGCATACGATGTAGGCAGCAAGCAAATTAAGCATCCGCTAACTGGTGAGGTTTATAGCACGTCACTTGAGCAAGCAATATTAAACGCTGATGCAATTACTGCAGAGTTTGAGCACATTCCTGATGACGTACTAACACTTTGCTGTAACAGTAATAAGTTCTACCCTGGGAAAGCCGCTATTAAAACCGGTGGCGATCGCTCGCTTGAAAAAGCATTGCTTGATAAAACAAACGTAACTTGTGCGCCGTATCAATTAATTACTGAAAAAGCGCATCTAGAACACGCAGTTAAAACCCTAGGCAAGCCACTTGTTATTAAAACATGCCAAGCGGGTTACGATGGAAAAGGCCAATGGCGTTTAAAATCGGATAGTCAAATAGACGAAATTTGGTCACAAATGTCTGATTTTATTGCATCGGGCACCGAGCTTGCGCCACATACAATTATTGCAGAAAAAATGATCCCGTTTGATCGTGAAGTATCTATTATTGGTGCGCGCGATAAACACGGTAACGTTGCTATTTATCCGCTAACAGAAAACGAGCACACCAATGGTGTATTAACGCTTTCTATTGCCGGTAAAAATAATCACAGAGTTGAAGCGCAAGCAAACGATGCATTTACAAAAATAGCAAACGAGCTT
Source organism: Pseudoalteromonas sp. NZS127_1 (assembly GCF_015864295.1). Taxonomy (NCBI): domain Bacteria; kingdom Pseudomonadati; phylum Pseudomonadota; class Gammaproteobacteria; order Alteromonadales; family Pseudoalteromonadaceae; genus Pseudoalteromonas; species Pseudoalteromonas sp. NZS127_1. Next base: position 415,904 of record NZ_JADYXO010000001.1, read on the forward strand.
AACTACGTTGGCGTATTAGCAATTGAGTTTTTTGATGTACAAGGCACGTTACTCGTTAACGAAATTGCACCGCGTGTACATAACTCAGGCCACTGGACGCAACAAGGCTGCCATTGCTCACAGTTTGAAAACCACATGCGTGCTGTTGCAGGTTTGCCGCTTGGCAATACAGAGCTTAAACACATTACCGCGATGATAAACGTACTAGGGCAACCTAATATCCCAGCTGACGTACTAAAATATGCAGATGTGACTAGCCACTGGTACGGTAAAACTGCAAAACCAGGTCGTAAAATGGGCCATATAAACGTATCGGCCACTAGCATGAACGATCTAGCAGATAAATTAGGTGAGCTTACTGAATATCTACCTGAGCAAGATTATCCAGGTATTTTAAAAGCGGCGGCAAATTTAATCCTTCATTAAATGGCTAACCGTTTTATTAAATGCCGAGCTTGCTCGGCATTTTTTTTGTACTTAAAAAAAGCGCAAGGTTACCTAGATTGTGAAATAATGATTGAGTCTAAAATTTTACAGTGAAATTATTTAATGAAACTTAAAGCAATTTATAGCGCACTACTTGTTGCCGCTTCTTTTAGTCCTTTTTTTAGTAACAGTGCATTTGCATCAGACTCTCTTCGTGTTGCTACTTTTAATGTAAGTATGGATGCAACTAATCACACACCTAAAGGTGAGCAAGTTAAAAGTGATGCTTTAGTTAATGCACTTAAAGCAAACCACCAGCAAATTAAGAATATAGCGGAAATTATTCAACGTGTTCGCCCTGACATTATTTTACTTAACGAATTTGATTACATCCCAAAAGAGCAGGGAATTGAATACTTTAATAAGCATTATTTAAATGTAGGTCAGCAAAAACAAGCCGCTATTAATTACCCTTACTCTTATATTGCCCCTGTAAATACAGGCCTAGCCACTGAGTTTGATTTAGATAACGATGGCAAGAAAAATGGCGTGATGGGCGATGCACAAGGTTTTGGCTTTTTTGAAGGCCATTACGGTATGGCTATTTTGTCAAAATACCCAATCGATTTTGATAAAGTAAGAACCCTTCAAACCTTTAAATATAAAGACATGCCAAATGCACAAATGCCCGTAATGCCTAAAACAGGCGAAAACTGGTATAACGCACAAGAATGGCAAGCACTTAGACTTAGCTCTAAATCGTTTTGGGATTTACCTATTAACGTAAATGATAAAACCATTCATGTTATTGCATCTCACCCAACACCCCCTGTATTTGACGGTGAAGAGGATAGAAACGGCAAACGTAACCACGATGAAGTAAGGTTAATTGCCGATTACGTTTCAAACGCTAAGTATATTTACGATGATAAAGGCGAAAAGGGCGGTTTAAAAACTTACTCTCGGTTTGTTATTTTAGGCGATTTAAACGCCGCACCAGAGGGCGATAAAGCCCGCACAAATACCACCGACCAACTACTTAAAAACCCATTGATAAACGCTCACTTTGTTCCAAAAAGTGAGGGCGCTAAAGAGCAGTATGATGTGCCTTATGCACAAAATTACAGTGCTAATTGGCAAGCGCGTGTTGATTACGTTTTACCGTCAAACTACGGCTTAAAAGTTAAAGACGGTGGTGTGTTTTGGCCAACTAAAACGAGCAATGAATATCGTTTAATTAAAGACAGAAACGCATCGAGCGATCATCGACTGGTGTGGCTTGATTTAATCGTTGAATAACGCCTATTAACAGGGGATGCGCTAGTAAACTGAGCTTTACCCTGTTTAATGGCTATTTATCTTAAAAAATTGCAATAACTTGAGTGCTTCTGCTTAAATACGGCTTAATTATAATAACCGTATAGAAGCACTATGATTTTTAATTTTTCTTCATCTAAAACGTTAGTGGCCTTAGCTGTTGCCTCAAGTGTCATGCTTGCAGGTTGTAGCGCGACCGCTAACACCTCATCAACACAGCAAAGTGCTTTACCAGCAACATCGGTTGCTGCGGTTGTAAACACGCCAGCAGATATCGGCTCACAAAAAATAACGTTAGAACAAGCAATGGCCGATCCTGATTGGATGGGCAATCAACCAGAGAGCGCTTATTGGGCTAGCGATTCGGCTACTATTATTTATGCTCAAAAAGAGCAAGGTAATACACTACGCGATTTATTTAGCCAATCGGTTACTAGCCAAACAGCAGAGCAGGTAGCACTTAATAAACTTCATACTGTGGGTTCAAATAAAGCTGTTTATTCAAAAAATAAAACAATGGCGGCCTACACGTTTAAAGGCAATGTGTTTGTTAAAAACCTAAAAACCGGTGAACTTAAACAAATTACAGCGACATCAGCAAGCGAATCTAAACCACAATTTTTAAATAATGGCGAATTAGTTTACCGCCAAGGCAATGTATTTTTTAAAGTTGATTTAAAAACAGGCTTAACGAGCGAGCTTGCTAACTTAAAACTTGGTGATGAGCCAAAAGGGATTGAAGAGCCAAGCACGTATATTGCTAAAGAGCAGCATAAATTGATTAAGTTTGTGGCGCTTCAACAAAAAAACAAAAAAGATAAGCAAGCACGTAATGAGCAAATTAATGAACAAAACGATTCAATTGCTAACACGGCTTACTACTTAGGTGATGGTAATAAAGTTGCAGAAGCACAGCTTTCGCCAAATGGTGATGCGCTGTTAGTCGTTGTACAAAAGCAAACAGATTGGCGCGGTGATGGCGATATTATGCCTAACTACATTACAAATGACGCCACTATAGAACCTAAAAAAGCACGCCGCCGTGTAGCCGATGCTAAAGAAGAAACCTCAAAGCTTGTGTACATCAATTTAACTAACAAAGAGCAAACATCACTTAGCTTTAATACCTTACCGGGCTTTGATGAAGATGTTTTAGCCGCAGTTAAAAAAGAAAACTATGCACGTGATGGTAAAACATATAAGTCTAAAAAGGCGCCTCGTGGCATTAACCTTATTATGGACTGGGGGTTTGAGCAAAGCCCAATAGTATGGAACGATGACGGCTCGCAAGTAGCTGTCATGCTTGAAGCATGGGACAACAAAGACCGCTGGCTTGCTACCGTTGATTTTAAAAACAACAAACTTGTCTCGCAACATCGCCTGCATGACGATGCATGGATTGCTTACGCGTTTAACGACTTTGGTTGGTTACATAACTCAAACACGCTTTATTACCTATCGGAAGAGTCAGGTTACAGCCAGCTTTATAAAAAACCAATTAACGGCAAAGCAACTGCGCTAACACAAGGCCAATTTGAGGTTTCTAACTTAACGCTTGCCAGCGATGACAGCGCAATTTATTACAAAGCGAATGTTGAGCACCCAGGCCTGTACGAAATTTACCGTGTTAACCCACAAACAGGTAATAGCGAGCAAGTTACTGACTTAAATGGCATGACTGATTACACGTTAAGCCCAGATGAAACTAAGTTACTCCTTAAGCACTCTACAATTACCATGCCTAATGAGCTTTACGTAGCTGACGCTAAAGCAAATACAAAAGCCACGCGCTTAACGCATACTGTGTCGGATGAGTTTTTAGCTAAAAAGCTAACAGCCCCTAAAATTGTTGCTGTGCCATCGAGCCATACAGATCAACCGATATACGCAAAAGTGTACTACCCAGCTGATTACGTAGAAGGTGAAGTAGGTAAAAACCGCAAAGCGGTTATTTTTAATCACGGCGCGGGTTACTTACAGAATTCACATATGGGGTTTTCGGTTTATTTTCGTGAATTTATGTTCCATTCATTGCTCGCTGATGAAGGTTACATAGTAATGGATATGGATTACCGCGCATCTAAAGGTTACGGCCGTGATTGGCGCACCGCGATTTATCGTCAAATGGGCACACCTGAAACACAAGATTTAGCCGATGGCGTTAAATGGATGGCGCAAAATGCCAATGTTGATACCAAAGCAGTCGGCACTTATGGCGGCTCATATGGCGGCTTTATGACCTTTATGGCATTGTTTACCGCGCCTGAGTTATTTCAATCGGGTGCGGCACTACGACCTGTTACCGACTGGGCACATTACAACACAGGTTACACGGCTAATATATTAAACCATCCTGATGTTGACCCGATTGCATATGAGCGCAGCTCACCAATTTATTACGCTGAGGGTTTAAACAAACGTTTACTCATTAATGCACCCATGGTTGACGATAACGTGTTTTTTCAAGACTCAGTGCGTTTAGTACAGCGCTTAATAGAGCTTGAAAAGCAAAACTTTGAAACAGCTATATTTCCTGTTGAACCACATGGCTTTGTACAGCCTTCAAGTTGGTTAGACGAATATCGCCGTATTCATAAATTATTTAAAGAAACGCTTTAATCTCTAATTCTTAAAGTATAAAAAAAAAACGCCGCATTAGTTTAGTTAACTAATGCGGCGTTTTTATTAGAGGAGCAATAGCTTATGCGCTATTTTTGCTTTTTTAAGAGTTCTATAGCCAGTGGTATGGCAAGTATAGTCCCACCTATAACTCCAATTAAATGTGCATCAATGGCCACTGTGGAGTTAATAAGTTTTCCTATATCGGCATTTGGGCCGCTAAATTGCTCAAACGCTATTTTAATCCATACGCCTATAAATAATAAATAACCCGATTTAAGCCCTACAGTTATATCTTTAACTGCCCCCCAAATAATTACGCCATGAAGTAAAGCACTTAACCCAGTGTAAATATGTATGCTTGGGCAAAACCAATATACACCGAGTCCACACCATAATGCCAGCAAGCATATATTAAACGCATAACGAGTAGGGGATGTATATTCACCATGCAAAAGCCATATTAATAAAACACCACTGGCATTTAATCCCAAATGAGCCCAATTAGCATGAACAAATTGGCTGGTGAAAATTCGCCACAGCTCACCTTCATCAATTAAGCTTCGGTTAAATTCAAGTAAATTATTTAAATCAAATGCAGCAAAAATGGTACTAAAAAGCAGCAAAATTATAGGCGGTAATATATAACGAGGTTGAATAGGTAAATTAAGCATTTTATTATATTTTTTTAGTCAAAATTTTTGCATATTGTGCCCGTTTAACTTTAAGATGCCAAATACAACTACGTAATTAAGTGTTTTTAGTATTTTTATGCATTTTAAACTTAACTCATTATTTGCCATTGGACTGTGCGCAGTATCACTGCCTTCATTTGCACAGCAAGCAACTCAAATTGAAACTCGCGAACCTGAAGCCGCTACTGGATTAATCCATAAAAAAGTAGTGCAAGGTGATAAATACATGGTTGCTGCTGCAAATCCATATGCCTCAAGAGCCGGTCAACAAATTTTAGCCCAAGGCGGCAGTGCCGTAGATGCTGCCATTGCTACTCAACTAGTGCTTACTTTAGTTGAACCGCAATCGTCAGGTATTGGCGGTGGTACATTTATGATGTACTACAACAAAGCAAACAATAAGCTGACTAGTTTTGATGGCCGCGAAACAGCACCTGCAAATGCAGACGAAACGCTGTTTTTAGATAAGCACGGTAAAGCCGTTAAATGGATTGAAGCAGTAGTAGGTGGGCGCTCTGTTGGTGTGCCTGGTATTTTACATGCCTTTGCAAGCGCGCATAAACAATACGGTACCTTGCCGTGGGAAGCGCTTTTTAAACCGGCTATTGAACTTGCAGAGCAAGGCTTTGTAATTTCGCCGCGTTTACATGGCTTATTAGCACGCCAGTTAAACCCAGGCGTACTGAGCATGCCGATTATTAACGAATACTTTTACCCAAATGGTAAATTAATCGAAGCGGGTAGCGTTAAAAAGAATCAACCACTTGCTGATTTATACAAAGACATTGCAAAGCAGGGCATTGATGCATTTTACAAAGGCGAAAACGCTAAACAAATGGTTAATGCTGTACAGCACTCTAAAATTGCCCCTGGTAAATTAAGTGTGCAAGATTTAGCAGATTACAAAAGTAAAGAACGCGATGCGGTATGTATACAATACCGTGCTTATAACGTGTGTTCTATGGCGCCACCAAGTAGTGGCGGTGTAGCAGTACTACAAATGCTTGGCCTACTTGAGCATAAAGATATGAGCGCACTTAAACCAAATGGCGAAAAGGCGATTCATTACTTTAGCCAAGCTTCGCGTATTGCATTTGCCGATCGCGATATGTACATGGGCGATCCCGATTTCACTCAAGTACCTACAAAAGAGCTTTTAAATAAAGATTACATTGCCTCACGCGCTAAATTAATTACCGAAACAGACCAAAAAGCCGTAGCCGGTAATCCAGTAGGGTACTTAAGTTATGCAATGGATGATTCATACGAGTTACCTTCTACTTCGCATGTCTCTATTGTAGATAGTAAAGGTAATGCAGTGTCGATGACCAGTTCAATTGAGATGGCGTTTGGCTCTACGGTTATGGTTAACGGCTTTATTTTAAATAACCAACTAACTGACTTTTCGTTATCGCCACGTAAAAACGGTAAGCTAGTAGCAAACCGTGTAGAGGCTGGTAAACGCCCGCGTAGCTCTATGTCACCGGTAATGGTATTTAATAAAGACGGCAGCTTACGTTTAATTGTAGGCTCACCTGGTGGTAGTCGTATCATAGATTACGTTGCACAAGTTGTTGTGGGTGTTATTGACTGGAATTTATCAGCACAAGACGCTATTAACTTACCGCGTACAACAAATCGTAACGATTACACCAGCCTTGAAAAAGGCACAACCATTGAAGCCATTGCGCCTGCGCTTACTAAACGTGGCCACAATGTACGTATTATTGATTTAAACTCAGGCTTACACGCAGTTGAAGTTAAAAATAATACCTTATATGGTGGTGCGGACCCTCGCCGTGAAGGTGTTGCGTTATCTGATTTAACTGATAATAACGCCACTATACAATTTTAAATTATGTATAATATGCATGTGGGCAGTGAAGCCCGCATGTATTTTCTCTCAATGGTCTGACTAGCTTAATTGTCGTTGCAATTAAACCTTTAACACTGATAATGACAGATCATAACTTAAGACTCCGTTAAAGCCTGGAAATATGACAACTAATACTGATCCTAACTACTTATATATTCATCATTCTGGCCCTGGCCTAATTGAAACACCGCTATTAAATAAAGGCAGTGCCTTTAGTAAAAAAGAACGCGAAAATTTCAATCTTGCTGGTTTACTTCCTCCTCGCTTTGAAACAATAGAAGAGCAAGTTGAGCGTTGTTATCAGCAGTATTCTAGCTTTACCGACAACCTTAATAAGCATATTTACTTACGTGCGATTCAAGATAACAACGAAACACTTTACTACCGTTTAGTGCGTGATCATCTTGAAGAAATGATGCCAATCATTTACACGCCGACAGTTGGCGACGCTTGTGAAAAATTCTCAGACATTTATCGCAGCGCACGCGGCTTATTTATTTCGTATGAAGATCGTTACCAAATTGACGACATTTTACGCAACGCTACCAAAGGTAAAGTAAAAGTGATTGTTGTAACTGATGGCGAGCGTATTTTAGGCCTAGGCGATCAGGGTATTGGTGGCATGGGTATCCCAATTGGTAAATTGTCACTTTACACTGCGTGTGGTGGTATAAGCCCAGCATACACATTGCCTGTAATGCTTGATGTGGGTACTAATAACGAAAAGCTTTTAAACGATCCTATGTACATGGGTGCACGCCATAAGCGTATTGCTCAAGACGAATACGATGAGTTTTTAGATTTATTCATTAAAGCGGTTAAACGTCGCTGGCCAAATGTATTACTTCAGTTTGAAGATTTTGCACAACCAAATGCAATGCCGTTACTTAAGCGCTACCGCAATGAAATTTGTAGCTTTAACGATGACATTCAAGGTACTGCGGCTGTAACGGTCGGTTCTTTACTTGCTGCGTGTCGTGTTAAAAATTCAACCCTAAGCCAACAAAAAGTAGTTTTTGTGGGTGCAGGTTCTGCTGGTTGTGGTATTGCTGAGCAAATTATTAGCCAAATGGTTTTTGAAGGTATTACAGAAGCTCAAGCGCGTAGCCAAGTATTTATGGTTGACCGTTTTGGCCTACTTTCAGAGGGTATGGAAGGCTTACGCGATTTCCAACAAGCACTTGCACAACCGCAAGGCTCGTTAAGTGATTGGACTTACAGCGGTGAATACGCATCACTTCTTGATGTTATGCACTGTGCACAACCAGACATTTTAATTGGTGTTTCAGGCCAACCTGGTTTGTTTACTGAGCAGGCTATTCGTGCAATGCACGCCGGTTGTGAACAGCCAATTATTTTCCCATTGAGTAATCCATCTAAGCAGGTAGAAGCGCATCCTGCTGATGTGATTAAGTGGACTGACGGTAAGGCGCTTGTTGCAACAGGTAGCCCGTTTGATCCGGTTGAACACAACGGTGAAATTTTCCCAATCCCACAATGTAACAATAGCTATATTTTTCCTGGTATTGGTTTAGGGGTTATTGCCGCTAAAGCGACACGCATTACAGATGCTATGTTAAGTGTGTCTAGCGAAATGCTTGCAGAGTCGTCGCCGCGTGCAAACACAGGTAAAGGCAGTTTATTACCAGCCTTAACTGAAATTGAAACGCTAAGTAAGCGTATTGCATTTGCCATTGCTAAAAAAGCAATCGAAGAGGGCGTTGCTCTTGAGATTACTGATGATGCGTTATGGGCAGCAATCGACAAAAATTACTGGTTACCAAAATACCGTAACTATAAACGTTGTAGTGTTTAATTAGGTTTATACGTAATTAAAAATAAATAACGTTGTAGGCACAGTTACAACGCTTAACAAAAAACAGGCAATTGCCTGTTTTTTTGTGCTTGTTCATATTTAATTAACCACGTAAGGTCTTTAATAGCATTTACAAAATTAAAGGATCGACTAATGAAAACACTGACTCTTGTTTTAGGTAGTGCACTGGCTTTAAACGTACTTAGTTTTGATGCACTCGCGGCAGCGACACCCGATGCTCCTCATATTTATGTTAAGGGCGAAGCGACTCTTACTACAATGCCAGATTACGTACAGCTTAGTGTAGGTATTACCGAAGTTGATAAAGACTTAATTGCAGCTAAAAATAAAACCGACTTAACCATCGCTAAGGCAATTAAGCTCGTAAAAGAAATTGGTGTTAAAGAGGGAGATATAAACGCCGGGCAAATCTCAATAAACCGTGATAGCCAATACAACCGCACTACCGGTAATCAAGAATTTAAAGGCTTTAAGGTTTCTCGTACGTTAACAGTAAAACTCAGCGATATAAATAAATACCCAGAGTTACTACAAAGCTTAGTTAACAACGGTATTAACGAAATTAATCAAACGCAATTTTTAGCAAGTAACTATAACGAGCTGCATAAAAAAGCGCAAAAGTTAGCAATTAAAGATGCACGGGATGCTGCAAAAGAGTTTAGTGAAGATTATGGCGTTGACTTAAAAGGTTTGTACAGCGCATCACTGAGCCCACTCAATGTGCAGTCGCAGCCTTATATGCGCGCAGAAAAAGTAATGATGGCTGATAGCGCACCAAGTAACTATGTACCTGATGCCTACCATGCTGGAGAGATTAAAGTTACTGCCTCAAGCTATGCTGTGTACTACATAGATTAAAATATAGGTTCTTCCTAGGGACGATTAACTCTATGTTGCTCGGTTTTTACTTAGCCCACTAGGTTACAAACCTCGCGCCGCGATTTAATCGCCCCTAGATTGAACAAATTTCAATCCAAATAATTCAACACGCCCTAGTGGTGCTCAAAACGTGCCACCAACTTCTCACCTTGCTCTTGGCTGATACGCGCTATTGAGTTAAGCATATTAGTTACTTCGCGTCTGTCGTATTCATTAGTTACATGTTCATTTATGTCATCAACAATTGCATTTAAATAATTAAATAAACTGTTTCGTGCATCGGTATCTTTATGGGCAACAAACAAAATATTTTTAAATGCCTCAAGCACGTTTGTCATTACGTATGCATCGCCTTTGGCGTAATTACGCAGCGGTGTAAAGTTGTCGTGTAATAACTCATCAAAGCTTGTTTCGTGAAGGTACAACAATGGGGCATTATCACTGTGCTTAAACGAGTAGTTAATATCGTTAATTGACAGCCTTTGAATAAGTAAAATACTCAGCATATCAATTGATTTAACCGCAGTACCTGGATCGTTGATACCCGGGCTCATTGCCTTAACTGCAATCTCAGATATTTGCGTTAACCCATAACGGTAATGATCGCTAATGTACTCTTCTATATAAAAAATAAAGCAGTCGAGAATTTTATTTATCAGCTCTTCATCGTTTGCTATATCTTTATTACATTTTAAAAACGGGTAACCTTTAACTGTAAAATAGCCTTGGTTAACAGAGATATACACCTTTATATCTTGCTCTGCCAAAATGGCACACAGCTTATCGGTATGTACGCCTTTATAATATCCCTCTGTTTTACTGCTTACCGAATGCCACTTGCTAAAGTCTGGAAAGTCTTCAACTGGGTTCTCTTGTTGTCTTAGTATTATTGTTTTAATTTCGTTTTTAGTTTGGCTAAACAAGCCATTTAATACGTTATCAACCTGAATGGCACGAGAGATTGAATGTATAAAAAACACAAATAAACCTAATGAAATCAAGCCAAAAACAAGTGCAAACAACACACCAATTGAAGGAATAGCCGTACTGCCACCTTCAAGTTTATTAATGTTTATAAGCATAATAATTGAGTAAATTATGCTGCCTAAATAAAAGCCCAAAACCATTTGGTGTGATTTACGCGTAATAAGCCCAGGCACTACGCGGGGCGATAAACTCGCACTGGCCGAATTTAAAACCACCATTACCATCGAAAAACTAAACACGGTAAGCGAAATAATACTCCCCGCTAAAGTGCTTAAAATAGTACGCGCGTTTTCGGCGCTATCAACAAGTACAACCGATATAAACGATTTTAGCTGCTCAATAGGGGCTAAATATTCAACCGACATAGTTATAATGGCAAATACTAAAAAGCCCACTGAAAGCATAGAAGGGTAAAAGCCAATACTGTTAATCATTTCACGGTAACTGTCGGCTACTTTGCGAGGTACAAACATAAAATCCTTATGTAATTTTCTACTTACTTAATACCCTTAGCTTAGCATAGGCATTTATTAAACTTCTGATAATGCTGCTCAAATTTATATGTTATTATCACGCCCACAATAATAAAGCGCATGCTTATGCGATAAAAATAACAGGAAAACGCCGTGATCATTTCAACTTATGCTGCATTACTTGCATTCTTTTACATTTATTTGAGCTTTAACGTAATAAAAGTGCGCCGCGCGGAGCAGATATCACTTGGTGATAATGGTAACGCAACGCTACAACGTGCTGTGCGTGCCCACGCTAACTTTATGGAGTACGTGCCAATTGCTTTAATTTTGCTTTTTTTAGCAGAATACCAAGGGCTTGCTAGCCATTACTGTCATATATTAGGTGGTGCGTTATTAATAGGGCGTGTGTTTCAAAATTTAGGCATAGTAGAAAAAAGCCTGAAATATCGCCAAATTGGTACCATTACTACATTTTTGGTGATTATTGTTAGCGCCTTTGTATTGCTAGTGACACGTGGCTAATTAAAGAAAAGTTAATGAGCAAAATATTTATAATAGGTTTACCGCGTACCGGCACTACTAGTGTGTGCCACGCATTTTTAGAGCTTGGTATTACAACGGCGCATACCGCGTATACTAATGCTTGTTTTGAAAATGCTAACGCGATTGCCGACACTCCCATATTTAATGACTTTAAAGCGCTTGATATTCATTACCCAGACTCTAAGTTTATTTATTTAGAGCGCGAACTTGGTGCATGGCTTGTATCAATAAAACAGCTTTTAGCGCGTATGCACACTAATTTAACCCGTGCAGATGGGGGCTTTAATATTCATATAAAACGTTGTTATTTAAATACGTTTAGTGAGCTTTCGCTTAATAATATTAGCGACGATAGTTACTTAGCTCACTGCTATAAAACACATTTTAATGATGCTCAAACGTACTTTAATAACCGTGACAACGATTTTTTATCCATTGATATAGCAAAGCCTGATAGCTATAAAAAGTTATGCAATTTTTTAGCGTTAAAAAGTGATAAAACTGATTTTGAAAAAATGAATATGGGCGGCAAAGTTACCGCGTGGAACGATATTAAACACCCGTTAAAAGTTGAATCTACGGCTAAAGGGCGGATAGATAAATTACTGCCTTACAAGATTTTTTAAATCAAATACGTTAAAATCCCCGCATTATTATTTAAGTTGTACAGAACATGTTTGAATTAAAATATCACACCCCATTTGAATGGACCGAAGTTGTCCTTGCTGACTTTAATACTTTTTTACAAGATCACGCCGCTGCAGAAAAAAAAGCATCGGGTATGGCTATGTCTATGCTTTCGCATTATCCAGACAAACGTAAATTAGTAAAAGCTATGACCGACTTAGCGCTAGAAGAATTAATACACTTTAAACAAGTACTTAAATTGCTTTTAGAGCGAGATGTAAACTTAGGTGACGACAAAAAAGACCCGTACATAAAACAAATACGTGCACTGTTTAGACACGGTCGTGATGGTTTTTTAATGGACCGATTACTGGTTGGCGGTGTAATTGAAGCACGTGGCCACGAGCGTTTTTCTTTAGTTGCACAAGCGCTTCCTGAGGGTAAAGAAAAAGACTTTTATGTTGCTATTGCTAAGTCAGAAGAAAAACATAAAAACCTATTTGTAGAACTAGCTTACGAATACTTTGAAAAAGAAGAAGTTGATGTTCGTCTAGAAGAGCTGCTTATAGCTGAAGCTAAAATCTGTGAAAGCATCCCGTTTACAGCCGCTTTGCATTAATTAAAACTAGCGTAAAGCGTATTTTCACTCGCTTTGCGCCACACACCTCTGCTCTTATTTCTTTGTTAACCTCTTCATGAATTGTTGATTTGCAATTTGCGAATCAAAATAATAAAAAACACGTTTATACATCTTAATCCACTGATTATAAATACAAAAACCCTTGGTCTCATACTTGCTACCTATACAGTAAGCAAATTGAGGGAAAGGCTTATGTTAAAATTTATTTTTATACTATTACTAATATCTTTTACCGCTATGGGCAGTGAAAGTCATTTAGATTATATAGAAAATGCAAATGGTGAGCGGGTACAAAAAGTATCGCACTTAGTTAAATGGACGCATACTCGCTTTGTGTTTACCCGTGATATTTCTCGTATTGCACTTGGCCACGAAACAACACTTGATGTGAACGTGGTAAATGGCCGTGAGCTACTAATTTTAGCTAAAAAGTTGGGCCGTACATCTATGATGGTGTGGTACGACGATAAAAGCTCTGAAACATTTTTACTTGGCGTAACCGAAGACTACAGCGTACTAGAAAATGCCTTAAACGACATCCATCCTGACGTACAGCTAACCATAGCGCCTGATCGCCATGCTGTTGTATTACGTGGTGAAGTACCTACTATAAATTATCGTCATGCCGCTTATGAAGCTGCAAAAAACTACCTTTATGCCAGTAGCTCACAAGCATCACAACCCGTTATCACCTCAAATCCTAACCAAGGTATGTTTAATTCACTTGCTCAACGCTTGCAAGGCTTGGGTAACGCAAACGGCGGCAGCTCTCAAAACTCGAGTAAAGTCGCTATTATTAATTTAATAAAAGTAACTCAAGCACCCAAGCCTAAAGAAGAACGTATTAGCGAAGTAATAAAATCAATGGGCGCAGATAAAGTGACCATTAAACGCATCTCGGTTGATGAGTTATCAAATGACGACAACGATGTGTTTTTACTTTCCGGCTCTGTAAAAAACCAGATAGAGCTAGTGCGCTTATTAAATACAATTAATAAATTATTCGAACCAGAGCAAGCATTACAAACTCAGGGTTCTCCTCTTGATCCTAATAATTTAATGGGCGGCGCAACGCAGGATAAAAGTTCAGGTATTGAAGTACTTGCCAACGAGTCAGGCGGTTTAATAAATGATGCTACCTCAGGATTAAATTTAAGTAATGTGAGTTCTAATATTGCAAGAGCAACGTTGCTGTCAGTGGCTGGCGGTAAAGTTTTGTCGAGTATTGAAGTTGAAGATTTACCGCAAGTGCGTGTATCGGTGCAGCTATACGAAGTAAATCAACGTAGGCTAAAGCAATGGCGCCCAGATATTAGCGTGCTCTCTAATGGATATGAAAAAGAAGCGGGTTTATTTGGCCGTGACGGTATGACTAATCGTGAATCTGGCTCTGCAACAATAGAAAATGCGCTGCAATTAATTGGCGGTCAATTAACTAATAACTTACAGCTTTCTACCTCACAGTTTGCCATTGATATGTTATTTTCATTACTTGAACAAGAAGGTATTTCTCGAACGCTTTCTCGCCCTACAATCACGGTTTTAGCCGGTGAAAGTGCCGTGTTTAAAGTCGGTGGTGAAGTACCTGTACCTACAAGTTATAGCCCTTCAGGAATTACAAGCGGGCAGCAAGGTAGTAGTGGGTCGGTGTTTAGCGGTACAGAATTTAAATCATTTGGAGTTGAATTAAATGTACGCGCCATGGTTGACGACAAAGACAGAATAACACTTGATCTAAACCCTGTAATTTCATTACCCGATACCACGTTAACCGCCGAAATTGCACAAAGTACAGGCAGCAGTTTAAACAGTAGTGCATTTAATACACGCAGCATGCAAACATCAACACGTTTAAAAGACGGACAACCTCTTATTATTGGTGGCTTAATTAGCACCGATAACAACGCAAGCCACGACTTTGTACCTGATGGCAACGGCAATAGCATGCTAGGAAAGTTAAGCGAAACAACCAGTAAAAGTGAAAACAACCGCGAGCTAATTATTGTTGTTACTCCAAACCTGGTGCGTGAGCCAATTAATACCTTACGTTCGTGGGAGCAGGCAAATATAGACACCCAGTTACTTAGTTACATACAGGAGCAAGGGCTATGAAAATATTTTATATAATTTTACTGCTTACTTTATCGGGTTGCGCTCATATTGATTACAAGCCAACAGTAAATCCTTACAACGCGTTGAGTGACATCGTTAAAAAATACCAATTAAATTCCCAACCATTAAAGTGTGAAGGTATAAATGCAAGTAACTGTTTAAACCTAGTGCATGAGGTGAATCAGTTAATGCTTGAACACCCCGATAACAAGGCAATACTTTCAATATCGGCCTACGTACTTTATAAAAGTGGCCGTGCTAATCAATCTCAACAAGTTATAAACACATTACTGAATAAAGCTAATCCACCATTAAATGCAATTACTTTAGGGGTTACGTTAGCAATAGAGCAAGGTAATTTAGCTAAAGCAAAAAGTATTGCTCAATACGGCGTTGATGTTTTTGGTACACATGCTTCACCATACCTGCAAATGGCCTCTATACATTATGCTCAGGGCAGTTACGTTATAGCTTCAAACTACTTAGAGCTTTCGGTTAAGTTTGGTTTAAATAGCACTGCCTATTTTTACCATAAAGGGTTAATTGAAGAAGCTAATACCAATAATTTATTGGCTTGTGGCTACTATGTGCAAGTTTTACGTGCAGAACCCACGCATAAAAAAGCACTTGCTAGGCGCGGTAAACTCTCCGTTTTAGGTAATTGTTATTCTTAAGGCCTTCGGGCCTTTTTTTATACCTAAAATTTGGCATTATTTAGGGCCAAAACCACTTTATTATTTATCAAAAATACAAGTAAAGCTTACGCTCATCCTACGTTTTATACGTAACCTCACAAGACTGCTTTTAATATTTACCCCTTACACTATCCATCAGTTTTAATAATACTTTCAATAACGTAAACCTAGCATTATTTATCTAAAATATTTTTAATATTGATTTGCATTTTGCAAATCAAAAATTAAAACATCTAATAAACAGTAACCATTAAAAACATAACCAACTGTATTTAATAGTTATTTATAGCTGGCATGGTCCTCGCAATATGTAAAGTGAGCATAAGCTCTTCTAATTTAAAGGCTACGATTATGAAAACTATTAAACATAACTTAAATAGCAAAAAGCAAAAAGGTTTTGTACTAACGTCAGAGCTAATCATTCTTTCTACTTCAATGGTAGCAGCACTTGTAATTGGTTTATCTACATTACGTGACTCGGTAACCAGCGAACTTGAAGATGTAGCTGAAGCAATTGGCTCACTTGACCAAAGCTATGTATTTGACGGCATGATTAACGCCGAAGGCACTGCTGAAGTGTCTGGCTCTGGGTTTGTAGATTCAGTTGATGTGTACGCAGGCGATGGCAGTTCATTCACTTTTGTTGCATCAGACTTTAGTGAAAGTGCCGCACTTGTTAATGCAACACCAAGCGGCGATGCTGCAACACGTACAGCAGCAGGCGGTTCACAAGGTAACTAACGCAAGGTACCCAATATAAGGCAACCAGGTTTGAATACCAAGCTTAAGGCTCACTGCCACAAAAGTGTGGCAGTGAAAGTTACTCTGGAGGAATATTATGAAAAGTAAAAGTAACAAAGGCGCAACCACTGCGGCTCTCACATTACTCATCACCTCTGGCATGTTAGCTTCGGCTTTGGGCATTAGACAGGTAAGCGATGAAAATAGCGTAACAGCCTGGGTAGTAAACAAAAATATGTCGGCCGGTCAAACAGTAACCGTTCACGATGTAGAGCAAAAGAGTATAGATCCAAGTAACTATTCAAATATTGCACTGAGCGTTCAAAACCCACGTGCATTAATTGGTCAAAAATTAGCAACTAATAAAATGGTTGAACAACCTTTGTTCGACACCGATTTTATTAGAGCGAAAAGCCAAAATTTATCAGAAGCCATACCGGCAGGGCGTGTTTTATATACTTTAAAACTAAACACCTTAGATATTCCGCTTTCGCGCATACACAAAGGTGACCGACTCGACATAGTCGCTAAAACTAATCGCTTAGTAAGAACAGTTGCCCGTGATGTACAGCTTATTGGTGTTTCAAAAGGTCCTAAATCGCAAGCCGCTAAAAGTGGCGTAATGGATAATTTAGCTAAAGAGTCTAATTCTGCTACGGGCGGTGTTTCATTAGTCCTTGCGGTACTTCCAAAAGATGTTTATTCGTTGGCGGGTATAGATAACGCCGACAAAGTTTCAATTATTGTGCATAGCGCTTATGACATTGAACAAGGTCGTTTGCAAAACTTTTCACGCTTACAAACCAGTCGCACAATCGAAGTGGTTAAAGGCGTTAAAAATGAAGCTGTATATGTAGCTAAGTGAGTTTTTATGTTTAATTTATCAAGCAAACATGAAGAAGTTCAAACCAGTTTAAGTACCTTTGAAGAGCTTAAAAAGCTATTGCACGATGCCGTTATCGAAGAGTACGAACAAGAACCAACCGCGCTTTTATCAAGTAATGTTCTCGAAAAAATCTCTGCTTTGTGCAGTGAAATTCCACAATTTAATCAATCTTCATTTAACCAACACCAACAAGAGCAGGTTGTTCAGGCTGTATTTGATGAAATTCAGGGTCTGGGTCCTATTGCACAGTTTATGCTGGACGATCAGGTGAGTGATATTTTAATAAACGACACGCAAGATATTTGGATTGATAAACAAGGCAAACTACTTTGCACAGCCAGTAAGTTTGATGACGAACGCCATTTACGCCGATTTGTTGATCGCTTACTTGATGGTTGTGGCCGACAAGTGAATGCGCTTATGCCAATTGTTGATGGCAAACTAAAAGATGGTAGCCGAGTTCATATTATTGTACCGCCTGCGTGTACCAGCGCAGCTATTGTGTCTATTCGTAAGTTTAATCATAAAAAAATAAACGATGACTTTTTAGTTAATAATCATTTTTTAGATAAAAACATCTTATCATTTTTAAAAAGCGCAGTTAAAACAGGCGTTAATATTTTAGTGTGTGGCAATGCAGGGGCAGGTAAAACATCATTATTAAACGTACTTGCCAACTCAATTAATCCGAATGAACGTGTTGTAACCATTGAAGAAAGCGCAGAACTTAATTTGCATCACAACCACGTTGTGCAATTAGAAGCCCACGACACAAACAGCGATGGTAAAGGTGCAGTAAGCCTAAGAGATTTAGTAAAAGCAGCCCTAAGAATGCGCGCAGATAGAATACTTGTAGGTGAGGTACGCTCAGGCGAGGTAATCGATATGCTCCAAGCAATGAACTGTGGTCACCAGGGTTCGATGACGACCATACATGCTAACAGCGCAAATGATGCCGTTATTCGTTTATCTACCTTAGTGCAGTTACACAATGCACAACTGAGCGATACCCATACAAGTTCGCTAATCGCGTCGAGTATTCAACTTATTGTGCATGTTTCTCGTTCAACTAATGGCACCCGAACTCTAAAAAGTATTGGTGAAATTAAGCGTGTTAATGGCGGCGCACATTTTAGCCCGCTTTATAGTATTAACGAAGCAGAGCCAGTACAAAGTGAGTTAATAGATAACTCAAGTGTTATTGAGTTTATGAAAGGCCAAGGCGCAAATGCAAAAGAATTAAAAGCATTACTGCACAATAACCCGGAGGCTAACAATGACTAAACTTGATTATTTATTAGCTATAGCGGCGGTTATAACCTTTGTACTTGCAACTAGTGTGTTGGTTTCTTTGTATGCTAAAAATAAAAGCAGCCAAGGCACTAAAAAAGTAGATATTTTAGAAGAAAAAGACGTACTTACTCTGTCACTACGAGTGCTAGGCTTAAACATAAGTAACGCCTGGTTTATAAGCATGGCGTGCTCGCTCTCTAGTAGCTCATGGTTTTTAGCTAAATTATATTATCCAGAGGCATCAACCAGCGCGTTTATTATTTCAATCGTGGTTTTTGTAACCTGTTTTATAACTGTGATTGACTTGGCTCATTATAAATTAGCAAAATTTGAGCATCATTTTTTAGAATTTATTGAAACCGTACAATCGTGTTTAAGCACTGGGCTATCGCTACAGCAATCAATGCAGTTTGCTGATGAACATGCAGACCCATATATAAAAAAGCAAAGCACCTTACTAATACAACGCATGAGCATGGGTAGTGATGCCGAAACGTCGTTTGCCCCTTTAATTGAAAGATACAACTGCGAAACCGTAAGATTGTTTGCTCATAGCATCATTACACATACACAAAGCCAGTGTGATTTAACCGACATGCTAAAAAGCGTATGCAACATGATGTCGCTTCGGACCCTCGACCGCCAACAGCTAAAAGCTAAGCTTTCGGGCACTAAGTACGCTGCTGTATTTAGTGGTTTTTTACCTTACGCACTAATTCCTTTATTTAGCTATACCGATCCAACCTGGTTTGAACCATTATTAAACGACCCTAATGGGATTGCATTTATAACGGTTGCGCTTCTTTGTCAGCTATTTGGTTTTTTATGGCTACGCCTTAGCTTAAGGGTAACATTATGATTGATATACTTTTACTTATCGGACTTTTAGTAAGTATGGGGTCATTTATCCATATTCATAGGCAATCTCTTAAAGTTGAATTAGAAAAACCCGATACTAAAAACATTAATTGGTATCCGCTAATCATCATCTCTAAACGTCAACTAAGACAAGCAGGGATTCAAATTAATAAAATATTAATAAGTCTGTACTGCTTCAAAGTGGCTGCTACTTTTAGTGCATTTACGGTTATAGAACTAACAGGTTATGAGCTGAGCCAATCGATTAAATTATTACTGTGTTTTATGTGTTTTTTTGCACCCGAATGCTGGTTTTTATTACGTAAAAATCAACGTCAAACCACTATTAATAATAGTTTAGAGTTTTTTTTACGGGTGTTACTGGTTTACATGCGCGCTGGATTTTCACTAGAGCGCTCATTTGCACTGGCGGTTGATCATGGATTAAGTCAAAAACACCCATTATACAAAGAGCTAAAGTTATTTTTATTCGAACTAAGCGCAGGTAAAGATCGTGAATTTGCATTTAATTCACTTTTTGAAAGAACTGGCGTATTAGGAATTAAAAAACTCGCCAACTTAATGTTAATAGGGTCAAAACTTGGTACGCCACTTATCCAAGCAGTAGAGGCTCAACTTGAAGGCCTAGCTTTAAAAAAGAACATTTTACTCGCTAAAAAGGTAAACAAAAAAGCGATGCACACAACCTTTCCAATTATCTTAATTTGTTTTCCGATGTTTTTGGTATTGGTGTTTTTTCCCGCAGCATTACAAGTAATGAACGTACTTAAAATGCTTGTAGAAGTGTTATAGGAGCCTGATATGAAAAAGCATTATCAACAAGGGTACATACTTACTATTGAGCTTATATTAATTATTACAATTTTAATTATTGGCTCAATTGGTGGAGTTATTTTAGTCAGGGATGCCCTTATTAAGCGCCATCAAACTAAAGTAGATAATCAAATTACTGTCGTTGATGCTAACAATAGACCACTCGGTATTGCAGTAAGTTTTGATGAGCACCAAGCACCACTCGTTTTTTATACAGACCGGGGAGCAAACAGCACATACAGAGCATTAATAGGCATACGAGATGATAGGTTTACCTCGCGAGAAGCTGTTTATTACGATGCTCCAAATTGCCAAGGTAATCCGTGTTTAAAGGGCTTAAGCGACGAAGCAACAGACAGCCAAGGTGTGAGCAAACTAAATAATACCGGTAATGTAAGTTATATAAATGCGCTGCAGCAAGGTCCAAATTATGCAATAGGGCAGTTAGGTAATACCGTTATTGGTCAGTTATTAAGAAGTACACCACAACAATGCCCTGCTAATAGTGAACAAATTCTATCTCGTTATGTATCGCAAAAAGTAGTAACAGGCTCACCTTGTGAAAGCTTTGAAATAGATAAGCAGCCGGCCGACAGCAGTTGTTTAGTTGGGGTAACAGCTTTAGGTAATTCACTTTTAGGTACAAGCGATCAAGGTTTATCGCAATCGTGTGATACATGCCAAACGGGGTACGAATCGCAAGGTGACATACTTGATTTATATTTACCCCAGGTAGAACCGCTTTTAAATACAGCCCTTAATGCACTGTCATTAGTTGGTATTGGAACAAGTGTTGATATAGAGCTTGGTACAATATGCTGCCCAGAAGGGACACGCTTAGAAGAAGATGAAAACATTGTAGAGACACTTGTTTTCACTATTTTACAAACTACATTTGAGCTCGCCGGTATTGATTTAGTAAATAACCTTATTATTAGTGAAACACTGAGCTTAATAGGGATTGAGCCAGGCATTACATATTGCAAAACATCACTTAATTTAGTTAATGCAGAACAAGTAATTAATATCACTACAGGCGAACCTGCACTTAGTAGCTTAACACCACCATTTAAAGTTTTACTGCCAGTACACAGCGGCCAAAACAGTACAACGTGGATACATACTCCCCCTAAAGGGGAAGGAGAACGTCAATGAACGCCTCAAATATATTTACCTCACATGCTAATGTAGCAGATACACAAACTGATGAAATATCAACAGAAATTAAAGAAACGCTAACACTACTAAAACAGTTTTATGATGTTCCAATTGTTAAATTTATCGATTTTAGAGAAGTTTATTCAGAGCAGTTAATAACCTGCAACGATAAAGAAAGCGTCGAAAATGAGTTATTAAGCTATCAAAAACGCTGTACACAAGAAAAACTATATCTATTTGAAGATACTTTTTTTGATGATGTATCAAACAACACGCACAAATTCATTCGTTTTTATGCACAATATCCAATTTATAGTGTCACTAATAAATTAATTGGCGTAGTGCTGATGGCCGATTTAGCACCTAAAACATTAATAGGTTCACAAAAAGATCAGTTTATTTCATTTGCTCAATTATTGCAGACACAGTTAAATAAAAATTCAGATTTAGTAAGTAATCAAAGTACTAATCCTGCGAAAAAAAATTATAGGGAAAAGTATATTCATGTATTTAGTTTAGCGCCCGTCGCATTCTTAATTGCATTAGTATTATGTTCATTCACTGCATTACTTCTTTATACTATTGAAAAAAAGGAGCTGCAAAGTAATTACAATCAACAAACCCAGCAATTACGTAAAACGTTATTTAATGCATTAGAGCGATTTGATAATCAAGGATTGTATATATCTCAAAAAGATTTAGTTATTGCAGGCTTTTTGCAAAGCCAAAATAATTATACAAAAGAGCAACTTAGTAATTTAGTGCAGAGTCAGGTTTCACAAAATTTAACTTACAAAGGGTATGTTGTGTTTGATTATGAGTATAACCAGCTTGCACTTTGGTCAAAAAACAATTTTGATTTAGCCGCGTATGGGTTTACAAACTGGTTAGAAAAATTTAATAAAAGAGCGAATAAACAAGCAGTAGAAGTATTTACGGTTGCTGATACGGCCTTCTTAATTTCTGAAATAAAAATAAAACAAGGTTCTATTTATACGCTTACAGCATTTGATTTAAGTAAGTTTTTAAAAGCCGTTATTGGAAAATTAAACACTGAAAATTATAACGTTTTTATAGCAACACCACAGTTTACTTTAGGAAAACAAGGAGAAGTAAACCCGAGTATAATTAAAAATAGTATTAGCGCTTTAAGCAGTCGTTTTCCACCTACTTGGCGTTTGCATGTGCAACCAATGAATAAAATAGTACGACCACAAATAACTAAATACAGTTTAATTAGATTAGGGTTAATCTCTTTTTGTGTATTCGCGTTTGTGTATTATTTTTTACGTTTACCAAGGCGTTTACACAGTGAAATAAAACAAAAAAATCAGTTAATACTCAATAGAGAGGAGCTTTTTTCAAGTTCTCTGGATGCACTGCCGCATGGGTTTGCTATTTTTAATAGCCATGAATTTCCTGTGATTACCAACAATGCTTTTAATCTTTTATTTGCACAGGTGAATAAACAAAACAGTCAGCTATCGTATAGCCAGCTGATAAGTATTGCGCAGCAGCATAATATTATAAATCACTACCATGAACATCATAAGCTTGATGATGACCGTAACCAATTAATAGATATAGGTTTTACAGACGGGAAGTGGATAACTGTATTACAAAGACATACAGATTTTAATGGTTTCGTTTGCTACTTTAGAGATGATACAGAGGCACATCAAAAAGAATGTTTACTCGCTGATGTTCTCGAAAAATCAAAACAGACAAATCAATTAAAAGAAAAATTTGTTACAAGGCTTAGCCGTCAGTTAAAAACGCCTTTATCATCTTTAAAGTCATTAGTTGAAATATCTAAAGATCCAATAAGCTTTAACGAATTTAAAAACAATGTGGAGAATATTTCTGATGCATGCGACCAGCTCGAAAGTGTAATTCAGCAACTCGTAAATATAAATAAATCGGAAATAGGTAAGTTAAAGCTTCAGGCCAAAAACGTAAACCTAAATCAAATGATCAATAATAATATGTCGATTTTAGCTAAAGAGGCTGAAAATAAAAGAATCGTTCTTAAAAATAATATTACGCCTGAATTAACGGTCGCAAGCGATGAAAAGTTAATTTCTCAATTGGTTATTCAATTAGTGACTGAGGTTTTGGATTCATCAAATAATACAACGCTTTCAATTAACGCTCAGATTAAAAATGAAAGTAAACGTAATTACTTATATCTCGATTTTTCATTAAGTAATTTGATCGACAGTAGTAACTTTATAACTGAGCTTAAAAGTATATCGGGTGATGATATAACGCGCTTTATAGATGATAAAGACGTGTCATTAGAGTTAAAGTTTTTTATTTCAATATTTAAAATGTTAGGTGGTAAAGCGATAATTGTAAGTAGTAACGCGAATAAATCAACGATATCACTTTCTATGTTGGTCAACATAGCAACCAAACAAGGTAAAGACAATGAGCAAGAAGTACCAAGTAGCTCGTTAACAAATAATGATTTAGTAAAAGCTAGTTTAGTAACTAACAAACACCAAAACACGCTATTACTGGTTGATGACGATCCTCTTGTTGAGATTGTAATTAGAGCGATGCTAAAAAATGAGAATATTAAAATAGATTACGCGCGCAGTGCAATAGAAGCGATGTTGATGGTATCGCAAAACAGTTACGACATTATTTTAATGGACATAGTAATGCCAGAATTGTCGGGAACTGACGCTATGTTAAAAATTAAAAAACACAGTGACAATTTGAAAACTAAAATAATTGCGCATACATCGACACCCGATACAGATTCAAAATACGTTAACCAGGGCTTTGATGACATGCTATTAAAACCAGTAAAACAAGGTGTATTAATAAACCAAATAACACGCATTTTAAAAGATAAGTCGTTATAAATTAGCGTATATTACTGGAACAGTAATGAGGTAAAACATGAAAAACACTATTGAAAATATGGCTGAAGTTATCGAGTTTAAAGTAACGCCAATAAATAAAACTAAACGACTGCTTTTAGTAGATGATGACTTGCTAATAGAAATAGTAATTAGAAAAATGCTTAACGAAGAAAATATTTTAATAGATTTCGCATCAAGTGCTATAGAGGCGCTACTTATGGTTTCTCAAAATATTTACGATATTATTTTAATGGATATAGTAATGCCGCAATTTACAGGCACCGACGCAATGCTAAAAATAAGAAAGCATGCTGACGCATCAGCAACAAAAATTATCGCTCATACATTTAGTGAAAACGAAAATAGTGATAACAAGTATGTAAAGCTTGGGTTTAACGGCCTGTTATTGAAGCCAGTTAAGCAAAGTGTATTAATAGAAAATATTAGATATTTTTTGGAATGATAAATAGAAACAGTAGGGCGGTTAACTATTTTTTATTTATAGCTTACTAAAAAGTTAAATTATAATTTTTGAAAGCACTAATATTTATTAGTGCTTTTGCGTATATGAACCTTTAATTTATTTAAATTTGTAAAAGTTCTTTAATAAGAATAATTATTTCAAATTATTCCTTCAAAGTATTACAAACTACGCTTTTGTAATTGTTGCATATATAAGAGTCATCGTTTCACACTTCCTAAAGCAATTTAATAATCATAATTATTAAACCTATAATTTTATGGGGTAAGTAAACTAACTTAGCCTAGAGCCTACGTATCACAAGGGTTTAACTTTAAAAACATTATGATGCTTCAATAACTAATAGATACTCATCTTGGGATGAAATTTGCTTTATAGGCTTATATTCCGGTTTTATCGGTTACTAAATATTATAATTTTTTAAAATTAACGAGGCAGAAATATGAACAAAACACAGTACGTTACAGTAGAAGGTCATAAAATTGCATACCAAGAAATGGGTGAAGGCACACCTTTATTATTAATACATGGTATACCAACCAATAAATTTTTATGGCGAAATGTGATGCCAAAACTTGCATCACAACATCGAGTAATAGCGCCTGATTTACTAAACTTTGGTGAATCTGATATGCCAATTAACACCGATGTTTCTATAAATGCGCAATGTAGAATAATGTGTAAGTTTATGGATGAACTCGGTATTTCTAAAGTTAATATTGCTGCACATGATATTGGTGGTGGTGTTGCTCAATTAATGGCTGTAAATCATCCGGATAAAGTAAACGGGTTGGTTTTAATTGATAGTGTATGTTTTGATTCTTGGCCAATACCAGAATTTGAACCTTTGCTAGAACCAGGTGTAGAAGAAAAAACAACTGTAGCTGAATTTGTGGATACATTAAGAGATTTCATGCCCAAAGGTGTTTACGACTCGAGCGTAATGACTGAAGAGTTGATGAAAATATACTTAGCACCATGGAGTAATGAAAAAGGAAAAGCCGCTTTATTTAGTAACATGCGCAGGCTCAATAAAGAATATACCGAAGCTATTACAGGCGATCTTAAAAGCTTACCTCATGAAACACTCATAATATGGGGTAAAGAAGACAAGTTTCAAAAGCCAAAGTATGCGCCAATGTTAGAAGAAGCAATTCCAAATTCATCATTGATTTGGATAGATAGAGCCGCTCATTGGGTTATTGATGAACATCCAGATAAAGTGTCTGATCTTATTAGTGAATTTATGAATGATAAAACATTCTAGTGAATTACTAGGTTTATTAAAAAGCTATTTGTTTCAATACGTTAAGTTTGATTGGGTAAAGTAGCGAATAGGCAATCATTGTAATACCGCTTGATAATATTAATAACCAAGCGGTATTTTTATATGTTCAAGAAGCTAATACCGTAAATGGGTAAGACACTGACTATTAAGATAAGTAGGTTAATGCTTATTAAATAGTCAAAATATCGCGTTTATACGTTAATTAATGAAGGTGAGTAACTTGGTTATGTATTTATTTATGCTATTTAACATAATATAAATTATAGGTAGTTAATGCACATATAGAAAGAGCGCTTAAATGCGCCCTTGCTATGTCCAATACTAGGCGGTATCGGACATTAGGTGGTTTTATTACAATAACAGGTATTACTAATACAGATACTTTATTTATCAATTTGTTTAATCAATACTTAATAAACGCTCAGCTGTATATTCGTTAGTAATTAATCCGCTGATCATGTTTGACCTTACTGCGCCCAAAATGGCTAACACTTTTTCTTCGCCAGCAGCTATCGCATAAATCTGTTTGTTAGCATTTGTTTTTAATGGCGTACTTGCTACACGCTGATTAACTGTGCAATCTAAAAGCTTACCCTTTTTATCAAACACCCAACTAATCATTTCACCAACGGCACCAAGATCTTGTAACTCTTTAAGTTCTTGCGCATCAATAAAACCATCTATATGTAATGGCGATTTTTCACCTAAGCTACCAATACCCACAAATGTTACATCGGCATCTTTAGCGAGTTTTAAATTACCGGTAATATTTTGTTGTGCATGTAACTGTTCTTTTTCTTCAATGCTTCTTGGTAAAACTGGCAATGGCATTGGGTAATGTTTTGCATTGGTGTGTTCGGCCATTCTTACTACAACATCATAAGGTGAAGCCGATCCGTCCAAAGCCATATTACCCAGCATTGCTACAATTTTATGTTGCGGACAATCAACAGTTCTTAGCTCATCTACACATGAACGTAAAACTCGACCGGTTCCCATTGCAAGTACTTTGGGTTGTTCTGATTTTAAATGTCGTTCTATTTCTGCCGCGCCAGCTTGTGCCAAACCTAATGTAGATGAAGGTTCAGACGGATCGCTCGGTACAACTTCGCACGAATCTAACCCAAAACGGCTTTTTATTTTTTCGGCCAGATCCATACATTTAGCAATCGGGTGGTCAAGTCTAACTTTAATTAGACCTTGGCTCACAGATAATGCGACCATTCTTTGTGCAGATTGACGAGATATATTTAGCTTTTTAGCAATTTCATCTTGTGTGTTACCGCCAACATAATATAACCACCCTGCTCTGGCTGCATCATCTAGCTTTCTAATTTCTGTATTTGATAGCTTTACCACGTAAACCTCTTAAAATAGAAGGAAAACTAAATCCTTATTTTCATTACATAATTTTAATTATATGTGCTGCTATATAAATTATTTTATTAATTTTGGAATATCTATTTATCAATAACGTTTTTGTTATTTATAATTGTAAATATACCATTCCTTAATAAAAAATACCTAGGTTTCATAGGATTATGTAATTAGAATTTAGTTAATAGCACCCTTATAAAGGTGCTATTTAAGGTAATTAAAAATTGGCTTTAGCTAATTGTTAAACCATTATTATCAAACTTTAATACTTTATCTGCAGGTGCGCTTAGGTAAATACTGTCGCCATATTTTAATGGGCAATCACCATCAGCTTTTACTGTTACGGTACCTTTGCCTTCAATATTTATATGTAAAAAGCTCTCCGATCCTAAGTGTTCAATAACACCGACAGTACCCGCCCAAGTGCCGCTTTCTGAAGAGAGTGTTATATGCTCTGAGCGAATACCAATACAACTAACATTCGTATCTTCATTTTGTGGCTCTTCTATAAAATTCATTTTTGGCGAACCAATAAAACCCGCTACAAATTTGTTTACAGGATTTTTGTAAAGCTCTAGAGGTGTACCTACCTGTTCAATAATACCGGCATTAAACACAGCAATTCTGTCTGCCATTGTCATGGCTTCAACCTGATCGTGCGTAACATAAATCATTGTTGTGGCTAAACTTTTATGTAATTCAGATATTTCTAAACGCATATTTACACGTAGCGATGCATCAAGATTTGAAAGTGGCTCATCAAACAAAAATGCCGACGGTTGACGTACAATTGCGCGCCCTATTGCTACGCGCTGACGTTGACCGCCCGATAATTGCCCAGGTTTTCGGTCTAAATAATCGGTTAAATTAAGTATTTTAGCGGCGTTTGCAATTTTACTTTCGATTTCTGCAGGGCTCACTTTTGCTCTTTTTAAAGGAAAAGCAATATTGTTACGTACGCTCATATGCGGGTATAACGCATATGATTGAAACACCATTGCTAAGCCTCTTTTAGCAGGCGGTGTTTTTGTAGCGTCAACGCCATCTATTTCTATATTACCGCTGGTTGTATCTTCAAGCCCTGCAATCATTCGTAATAAAGTAGATTTACCACAGCCCGACGGACCAACAAAAACGATAAATTCGCCATCTTTTATTTCTAAGTCGAGTGGCTTAATTACGTTAACTTCATCAAAGTTTTTAGTTACTTGTTTTAGTGTGATGCTGCCCATGTGTATTCTCCTATTTTACTGCGCCGAAACTTAATCCGCGCACTAATTGTTTTTGACTAAACCAACCAAGTATTAAAATTGGCACAATGGCCATGGCAGATGCTGCCGATAACTTAGCGTAAAATAACCCTTCAGGGCTTGAGTAACTGGCAATAAATGCCGTTAAAGGTGCAGCATTAGCAGCGGTTAAAATAAGAGTCCAAAATGCCTCATTCCACGACAAAATAACATTTAACAATAACGTTGATGCTATACCAGGTAAGGCTATTGGCAATAAAACATGAAATATCTCTTCGCCAATTGTTGCGCCATCCATACGTGAAGCTTCAAGTATTTCGTTTGGTATTTCTCTAAAGTAGGTGTAAAGCATCCATACCATTATTGGTAAATTAATCAGTGTCATTACAATCACTAAGCCTAACTTTGTATCGAGTAACGCAAAGTCACGAAACAATAAGTAGATAGGAATAAGCACGCCTACTGGTGGTAACATTTTGGTTGAAAGCATCCACATTAATAGATGCTTTGTTTTTTTAGTTTGAACAAAAGCCATAGACCACGCAGCAGGTACGGCAATTAATAAACCAAGTAAACTTGAACCTAATGATATAACCACTGAGTTCCAAAAATGGTTAAAGTAAGGTGAACGTGACAATACATCTCGGTAGTTTTCGAGTGTCCAATCGAACGCATATAAACTGGGGCTTACTGAAATTGCTTCGGCTTCAGTTTTAAAACTGGTGATTAGCGTCCACAAAATAGGAAAGAAAATCATACCGCTTATTGTCCATGCAGCAATGGTATAAATTAGTTTGGAACGACGGCTATCTTTTATAGTCATAATTAACCCTCCAAGTTTTTGCCAATTAAGCGCATTAAGAATATAGCGACAATATTTGCGATGATAACTGCAACTATGCCCCCTGCCGAACCGCCGCCTACATCGAACTGAAGTAGTGATTGCGTATAAATTAAGTACGTAATATTGGTTGATGAATACCCTGGACCACCACTTGTGGTCACTAATATTTCGGCAAAAATTGATAACAAAAATATAGTTTCGATTAAAATAACGGCCGTTACGGCGCGCGATAAGTGCGGTAATACGATGTAGAAAAACTTACTAAATGGACCTGCGCCATCTAAATCGGCAGCTTCTAATTGTTCACGGTCGAGTGATTGTATTGCTGTTAGCAGTATTAATGCTGCAAACGGTAACCACTGCCAAGAGACAATAATGATGATTGAAAATAACGGCATTTGAGCAAGAAAATCTATTGGCTCAAATCCGAGCCAAATTGCAAAGTGCGCAAATAAGCCATTAACTGGGTTCATTAGCATGTTTTTCCATACCAATGCCGACACAGTTGGCATTACAAAAAATGGTGCAAGTACCATTATGCGAACGTAGTTTCGACCCCATATTGCTTGGTCTAGTAAAATAGCTAAACCAATACCACCACAAATGGTGATAAGTAAAACACCGGTTACTAGGTAAAGTGTGTTAAAAAATGACTCAAAAAATGCCGGATCAGTTAGAAAAAATTCGTAGTTTAGAAAACCTACAAATTCTTTATCTCCTGGTACTAATAAATTGTAATCGATAAATGAAAAATACAATGTCATGCACAGCGGTACTATCATCCAAGCAAGTAATAAAATTACACTAGGAAGTAGCATAAGCCGTGCAAGCGTGCGCGAGTTAGTTGTTGCCATATGTAGACCTTAAAAAAGCCAACTCTATTTACTCTTAGCTACCGAGTGAAAATCAGAAACCCTTGATAGCGTTTATAACCAACAAGTAAATAGAATTGACATAAAATACAGGGTAAGCGTGAGGGCTTACCCGCCTATTACATGCTATTTGGGATAGCGAGCTTTACGCATTGTTCGCTCAACAAGGTGTTGAGATGTACTAAGCGCTTGTTTTACGGTCATTTGGCCTGTTAATGCAGCTGAAAACTGTTGGCCCACAGCGGTACCAATTCCTTGAAACTCAGGAATAGCAACAAACTGAATACCTACATAAGGCACCGGTTTAACGGTCGGGTTTTTAGGATCTGCAGATTGGATAGAATCTAACGTAATTTGTGCAAATGGTGCAGCATCCATGTACTTTTGGTTGTTGTAAAGGGATGTACGTGTACCAGGGGGGACTTTAGCCCACCCTTTTTTATCAGCTACAAGCTGAGTATATTCTTTAGATGTTGCCCAGCTAATAAATTTCATCGCGGCATCTGGTTTTTTACTACTTGCTGGTACAGCTAAAGTCCATGACCATAACCAATTACCACGTTTACCTAAGCCGTTATCTGGAGCAAGTGCAAAACCTACTTTATCGGCAACTTCAGAGTCTTTTTTGTTAGTAACAAATGCGCCTGCAACGGTTGCATCAATCCAAATACCACATTTCCCGGTTTGAAATAGTGCAAGGTTTTCGTTAAAACCATTTGCAGATGAACCAGCTGGTCCCGACTCTTTCATTACATCTACATAATACTGAAGGGTATTTTCCCACTCTGGGGTATTAAACTGTGGTTTCCAATTTTCATCAAACCAACGCGCACCAAACGAATTAGCCATTGATGTAATAAGCGCAACGTTTTCGCCCCAACCTGCTTTACCACGTAAACAAAGGCCATAAACACCTTCTTTTTTATCTGTCATCGCTTTAGCAGCTTTGCGTATAAAGTCCCATGTTGGCGCTTTAGGCATTGTCAGCCCCGCTTTTTTCATTAAATCAGTGCGGTACATAACCATTGAGCTTTCACCATAAAATGGTGCAGCATAAAGTTTGTCATTAATTGTTAAACCGCTACGGATTGCAGGGATTAAATCGTCTAAATCGTAGTTTTCACCTAAACTATCTAACTCTTTTAACCAATTTTGTTTGCCCCAAATTGGTACTTCATAAGTACCTATGGTCATAACATCGTATTGACCGCCTTTTGTTGCAACATCGGTAGTGACACGTTGGCGAAGAATGTTTTCCTCTAAAGTAACCCATTTTAGGTCTATATCAGGGTTTTGGCTGGTAAAGTCACTACTTAACTCTTTCATGGTGATCATGTCACCATTGTTAACAGTCGCTATTGTTATGGTTTCTTTTGCCGCAGCGCCCATGCTTATAAAGCCACACGCGAGCATAATTAATTTATTTTTCATCGGGTAATTCCCCATACACGTTATGTTCTAACAAGTGCTATTAAATTTCAATCTATTGCCAATTCTATATATGGCAGTTTTAAAGCATAAAACTGCCCGCAAAGTGCCTTTTTAGGCGCTTTGTATAAATAGATAGACTAGTTGGATAATGATTTAAAATTTAACAGATATTTCAGAAGTGAAGCCGTCAAATCCTTTACCGATTTGGCCGCCCGAATTAACACCTTCTTCTTGGTTAACATACTCAACTTTTAAAAGCGTTTTATCGTTAAACCAGTAACCTGCGGCTACTTGAATACGCTCTACTGTGTTGTCTGTCTGTTCAATTAAGTCGGAAGTGTTTTCGGCTTCTGCATAACGAGCCGCTACATATAGCTTTTTAGGGATTAGATATTGTTGTGCTTCAAACACGAAGTACTCAACCGATGAGTCGCCTTCTATTACACTGTTTGAATCAAAAGTCGTGCCATTTTCATCAGCTATGCCGTTTGTACCAAAGTAGGTAATACCGGCAACTGCATTACCAGCGGCATCTGCGAACGTGTAGTCATCAGATGATTTACCAACCATAAAAATTAAGCTAGTTTCATCAGATGGTTGATAAGCTAAGTTAAGCTGGATGATTGATTGCTCAAGCCCTGGCATTGCGCCAACATGAGTGTCACGCTCGTTCGAAGGTGACGCTGAGAAGTTATAGTTTTCACCATCGCCAAAGCGATAGTTTGTTGTGGTTACACCATCAAGACTGGCTACACCGTTTTCAAAACGTAACTGGTCGCCTTGATTGGCTTTTAATAAGTTTAAACCTGCTTTAAAGCCACCTTCAAATTCTAGAGTACCTTGAAGTCGGTAGTTATAACCTCTGTCTTCTTGAAACGCTTCACCGAAACTTGAAGTCGTAATGTGACCTGTAACATTATAAGCATGTACTACACCACTATCGAAAGTTTCGCTGTAACTTAGCTGTGCGCCGTTTTCTGCGGTTGCGTAATCGGTAATACCATTACCAATAAGTGCATTACTTTGGTTATCTGCGCCGTCTTGAAAACCTTTAAATTGAAATGGTGAGCCACCAATATTACCCAAACGCAGTGTTAAATTTGCGTTTTCTTTTGGTGTGCCATAAAGACCTAGTAGGTCAAATTCAACACCTGCAAAATCGTTGTGAAATGAAAAGTCACGATCTTCGCCACCAAAGTCATTAGGCTCTTCTGCAATATCTATATCGGCAGTGATGAACTCGTTAATATGAAATTTAAGCATTAGATTAGCTCTAATACGGCCAAATCCTGATTCTTGTTCTTCATCTTCTGGACGAAATGCGCCGTCTTTAGCTTGAATTGACTGAAAGTTTTGCATTAGTAAAAAGTCTACGTCAACGCGATCTAAATATTCAGAAATATCAGCCTGTGCTGGAGCCGATGTAGCCATAGCTGCCGCTATGAGAGAAATTGCAAATTTAGTCTTTTTATTATTCAACATAATAAGCTCTTTATTTAGTGTGGTGTGTGATGCCAACTTTATTAAATTGCATATTCATTTAATGAAATTGGTATTAATTCAGTGTGTATAGATGAGGCTGGCTGAGCAAAACATTAAATAGTTAATGAAATTGCACTTGTGAGCATAAGCCCATCTACTGAGCATAATCACAGAATGAATTTAGAAGGTCAACGATTTTTTATTACAAAACGTTTACAAAAAATCGAATTTTTATGTAAATATTTTTGAATCAATAAGTTAAGTAGCAAATTTGTTACATCAGATTTTGAGGAAATAAAGTGTAGGATTAAGGGATTTATTGTAGATACGTCATTATTGTTCAATACAATTAATAAAAATATAAGTTAGTAGAAGCTATGAAAGCAGGTAATCCTTTAAAAATAGGTTGTTGGGCAAACCTATAAACAGTTTATTTATTAGTGTTTTTTAAGTAACGTTCTTGAGCTTATGATGGGGTTAGCTTAGTATTAAAGCACTTAGATGTATTCAAAATAGAAGTAACCTACATATGGAATTTGTTCGCCCGCTAGAGCCCATCCTCATTATTGATGACGTTAAGGAAATTCGTGATTATCTAAACCAAATTTTAACTGACTTAGGGTTTGAAGATATATTAGAGAGTGCTGATTTTAGCTCTGCCAAACCTATTATGGACAATAAACCGCCAGGCGTTATATTTGTAGATGTAGATTTACCTGACTCTAACGGTGCAGATATATTGGAATACATTAATAGTACTTACCCGCACACTCATGTTGTTATGTGCTCTGGCCACAATAGTCTCGAAAACGTACAAAACACGTGGGAAATGGGCGCTAAAGGCTTTATTGCAAAACCTTTCAACACAAAAAAAGTAGACACTGTAATGAAGCGTCTTGAAATAATAGAATAATAATAAGGTTAGCATGCATAGTACTGTTACTGCGATTATAGACGATCTTTCGAGTGTTATATTTGGTAAACAACAACAAATAAAACTGGCACTTACATGCTTATTTAGCGAAGGGCATTTACTCATTGAAGATTTGCCTGGTATGGGAAAAACCACTCTTTCTCATGCATTGTCAGCTGTGCTAGGTTTATCGTATCAGCGTATTCAATTTACCAGTGATCTTCTGCCTGCTGATATTCTGGGTACTAATGTGTTTAACTCTACCGAGCACAGTTTTACGTTTCATAAAGGCCCTATTTTTAGCCAAGTTGTTTTAGCTGATGAAATAAACCGCGCCGGACCCAAAACACAAAGTGCATTGCTTGAAGCAATGGAAGAGCAACAAGTAACAGTCGATGGAAAAAAATATACGCTGCCAAATCCATTTTTTGTGATAGCAACACAAAACCCGATTTACCAATCAGGTACTTATCCGTTACCTGAGTCGCAATTAGACCGTTTTTTAATGCGTATTAGCTTAGGTTTTCCACCTAAAGAAGCCGAAAAACGCTTAATTTTGAATATGCAAAAACGAGATTACAGTCAGTTACCTAGGCGTATTAACCAACAAGAGTTAGCGGTAATTCAAACCCAGATTAGCCAAATTACTTTAAGTAGCCCAGTTATTGACTACATTATAGAGCTTGTTAATTATACACGCACAAGCAACGCTTTTGCAGCATCGTTATCACCGCGTGCCAGTATGGCTCTGGCTAAAGCGGCTAGGTCGTGGGCCTTTATTGAGGGTCGTGATTTTGTAATGCCAGAAGATGTTCAAGCCGTATTTGCAAGTGTGTGTCAGCATCGATTAGGTTTGCATAATGAGTCCGGTGAAGCGCAAGTAAACGATATTTTAAAAAACGTTTTAGTTCCGGTATAAACTTTCATGCCAAAAAAAACAGCTAAGCGCCCTTCTTTATTTAAGTCATTTAAGCGAGGTGTATTTAATAAATTATTAAAAAATAAGCATTTAAAAAACTCAATTACACTTGAACACAGAACAATTTATGTATTGCCATCATCCCTTGGTTGGTACTTTGTAATTGTGGCTATTTTAAACTTTGTGATGGGCATTAATTATCAAAATAATTTAATTTTAATAATGTCTTATCTTATGTTTGTGGTGATGATTATTGCTGTATTAATGGGCTACAGTAACGCTAAAGGCTTAACGGTTAAATTTAAAGATGCATTTAACAGCTACGCTCCTCAAAAACCGAGTATTGTATTTGAATTACAAAGCGCTAGAGTTACCCAATCTATTAATTTAACATATCAAGGTAGTGAGCAAACTCACAAACATACCGACGAAGTTGATAGTAAGACTCAGTTACTTACACTCAACTTACCCTACAGCTCACGCGGTAAGTACTCAGTGCAACGTATTAAAATAGCGAGTAACTACCCCTTTGGCTTAATAACTGTTTGGAGCTACATTCAATTACAAACAGATGTTTTTGTATACCCGTCGCTTGAACAAGTACACAGTGATGCGCATGTTTCTATGCTTGATGAGCAAGCCGATAAAGGTATTTCTACACAATCTGGTAGCGAAGAGTTTGAGTCGTTAATCCCACATTTACCAGAGATGGGCTTGCAAAGAGTGTCGTGGAAGCATTACGCAAAAACACAGCAGTTGTTAGTAAAAGAGTTTGTAGACTTTAAAACAGCGAATGCGCTCTTCGATTTTACGTTAATGAATGGAGATACAGAACAACGTTTAAGCCAGTTATGCTTTTTAGTGTGTGAAGCAACCGAGAAAAACACCCCTTTTATGTTAAAGCTACCGAATAAAACAATAAATACAAATACCGGACAGCAACATAAGCAGCAATGCTTAGAATTATTATGCTCATTTAATGGTGATGTGTAATGGACATACTTAAAAACGAAAAAGTAATAAATTATTCGCTGTCTTTTATATATGCATGTTTAATTGTATTTTTTGTATCACATTTACCGCTTGCTTTTGTAGGTGTACTTTCACTTATTTGTGCATGGAACTTTTACATAACGCTGAGTAATAAACCAAAGCCAAATGCTTGGCTGGCAAATATACTCGCAGGTGTGTCACTAGGTTTAATGCTCTACACAGTAGGCATGTCGGATACGGTTATTTTATTTGTGGCCATGCTGCTACTTGCTAGTTTATTTAAGCTGCTGCAGGCTAAAACCAAAAAACACTATCATGTAATTACAACGCTTACGTTTTTTTCACTCTCATCGGTGTATTTATTTAACCAAAGCATTTTAGCGACTTTAACTGTAAGTAGTTTATACATATTAAACTTTGCAGTACTTGGCTTACTCGAATCCAAACATAATTTAAAAATAGCCTCTAAGCAAAGTGGTAAATTACTACTTTTAGCGCTTCCTTTAGCTGTATTTTTACTGCTTTTTTTACCAAAAATGCCCGCCTTTTGGCAGCTCCCTGGGCCTAAGCTTGCAAAAACAGGGCTTTCTGAACAAGTCGATCCTTTCGATATTGCAAAGCTTTCAAACTCAGATGAACTTGTGTTTAGAGCTAAATTTAACGAAGAAAAACCTGTAGCGCCTTATTATTGGCGAGCAATAGTTCATGATGAGTTTAATGGTAATGCGTGGCTTACGTCTGACTTTTTAAAATATAATAATGTAAAAACAAATACGCAGAGCGAAAATGATGAGCAACTTATTGCAAGCTACTCAGTTATTACAGAGCCTGCTACACAAAAATGGCTCTATGGTTTAGCGTATTCCAGTAGTAACTCACCAAATGTTGAAGGTAATTCGCTAGGCTTATTGCGTAAAAAAAGTCGTCAAGCTAAAAACTTACAATACGATGTAAATAGCTTTAACTTCACAGCTTTATCGCTTGGCGAATTTGAAGAAAAACGCTACAAATACCTCGCTTATAAAAAGAATGTAAAAACATCATCACTTGCTAAAAACTTAAAGCAAGATACACACTCTGACCGCGATTTTTACAATAGCTTATTACAATACTTTGCAGGTACAGGATTTACTTATACGTTAACACCCACTCCGATGAGCGGCGATAACACGATTGACCAATTTTTATTTGAAAACCAACGTGGATTTTGTGGTCATTATGCAAGCGCCGCTGCGTACATTTTTAGAACCGCAGGTATACCCGCTCGATTAGTAAGTGGTTATTTAGGCGGTGAATTAAACCAAGATAATAATACGCTAACAGTTCGCCAGTACGATGCGCATGCGTGGGTAGAAGTATATTTACAAAACGAAGGTTGGGTTATTTTTGATGCAACCGCTGTTGTCGCACCGGAGCGTTTAAATGGCTCGCTTTCGCAAAACGAAGAGCTGAATGACGAATTTAAAAGTAATCTTGATTTTGGTTTAGTGAGTTTAAGTAATTTCCCCGCTATTAATTGGTTAAGGTTGGAACTTGAAAATCTCGATTATCAATGGTCTAGCTGGGTACTTGGTTTTGACGAAGAAAAACAAAATGATTTTTTAAAATCAATTTTTGGTAGTAAAAACATTTGGCTTGTACCATTAATGGTTTTACTAACAGCTGGTTTTTGTTTTGTAGGTTATTTTGTGTATTTAAACTTACCAAAACGCCCGACTAAATTAGCGCCTATGGTTAAAGAATTTTATGAAGTAAAAGCATGGGCGAAAAAACAAAAAATAAATACACCCGATAATTTAACACCGAGTCAGCAGTTACATTTTTTTGCTGATCAACTTCCTCGTTCTGCACAATCTATAAACACATTTAGTCAGTTATTTAACCAAGTACGCTATAGTAAAAAACCTTTTACGAAAGAGCGTAAAACTCAGGCTAAAGATCTGATAAAATTAATTAAAATTTCCAAATAGAGAATACTATGAATGCTGTTGTTATAGGCGTTATTTTAATGCTCGGGCTATCTCTGGCTCGCGTTAACGTCATTGTTGCCATGATCATAAGTGCTTTAGTTGCTGGTTTAACAGCAGGCTTGGGTATAAAAGAAAGTGTTGATGCATTTAATTCTGGCCTTTCTGCCGGAGCTGAAATTGCACTAAGTTATGCCATGCTCGGTGCATTTGCCGTTGCTATTTCTAAGTCGGGTTTAACACGCATTCTCGCTGATAAGTTACTTGCTAAAGTAAATGCTAAAGGCAGCGGGAATGAAACATTTTTAAGTTACTTCATTTTATTAATTATTTTAGGTTGTGCAATTTCTTCGCAAAACTTAGTACCTGTACACATAGCGTTTATTCCTATTTTAATCCCACCGTTACTCGTTGTTTTTAATCAGTTAAGATTAGACAGGCGTGCTATAGCGTGTATTTTAACATTTGGATTAGCAACTTCTTACATGGTGCTGCCTTATGGTTTTGGGGGAATTTACTTATATTCTATTTTGCATAAAAACCTAGTTGATAACGGCCTAGACATTGTAAATACACAAGTCCCTATGGCGATGATAATTCCTGCATTAGGTATGTTTATTGGATTACTTATTGCGGTATTTATTACCTACAAAAAACGTCGCGAATACACAGAGCTCCCATTAACAACTCAGAGTAAATCGGCTGAGGTAGAAAACCCTAAAAAAGTAATGATTGTAGGGCTATGTGCGGTACTTGCCTCACTTGTTGCACAAAACCTAAGTGGCTCAATGATTTTAGGCGGTTTAGTAGGTGTAATGATATTTAGTGTATTTGGTGTAGTTAAGTGGGAAGAAAACGGCGACGTATTTAGTAAAGGCGTTGCGATGATGGCCATGATTGGCTTTATTATGATATCGGCACAAGGCTTTGCTTCAGTTATGCAAGCAACCGGCGATGTAGCAAGTTTAGTACACAGCGGTGCTGCCCTTTTTGATGGTAATAAACCTTTGGCGGCCGGTGTTATTTTGTTAGTCGGGTTATTAATAACAATGGGTATTGGTAGCTCGTTTTCAACAGTGCCTATTATTGCTACTTTGTTTGTACCATTGTGTTTAGACCTTGGCTTTTCGGTAATGGCCACTGCAGCACTTGTTGGTACTGCAGGCGCTTTAGGTGATGCAGGCTCTCCAGCTTCAGACTCAACGCTTGGACCAACATCTGGCCTAAATGCCGATGGGCAACACGACCATATTAGAGACTCAGTTATTCCAACGTTTATTCACTTTAACATTCCACTACTGATATTTGGTTGGATAGCAGCAATGGTGCTTTAAGCCGTATTCATGTATTTATTTAAAGCTGTATGAGATTAAAAAGGTATGTATGAAGCATGCCTTTTTAGTTTTTACAAACCTCAATATCACACATTAACAACTCCCCTATTTTGATTACCTTATTTGTGAGTATTAACTTTGGTGTTTAGGTTATATTTAATAAAATATACAGTATGATGTGTTCTTTATGGTTTTTTATATAAGCACCAATTAAGGTGCTTATATAATGTTACTCTACCGCGTCTTTAAAGCTCTAAATTACTCAAAACCATAAATCATTTTATCGCATACTACCGGTGTTGGTCTGTGATTATCATCGACAGCAACAAACGTAAAGCTACCACTAATGGCAGAGTGCTTATCATCTCTGTGCATAGTTTCTAATAGTATATCTACATCAACTTTTAAGCTGGTGTTACCTACATGGACTACTTTAGCAATTAACTCTGCAAAAGTACCTGCTGGTATCGCTTCTTTAAAATCAACTCTATCGGAAGATATGGTAACCAAAGGCTTACGGCAAAAACGAGTCGCTGCTATAAATGCCACTTCATCCATCCACGCCAGTGCATCACCACCAAATAAAGTATTGTGATGATTAGTACGCCCAGGAAACACGGTCTTAGTTACCGATGTAGTTGAGTCTTCAATACGCTGAGCAATTATTGCATCGCGATTTACGTCAGTCATAATCTCTACTTTTTGTTTGCTAATGTATCTTGCATTAGTAATGCAGGATCGAGGCGTTCGCCTTTCCAGTTAAAACGCCAATCTAGGTGAGGACCCGTTACACGCCCTGTTGCACCAATTTCAGCCACTTTGTTACCTTGCTCAATTTTGTCACCCACTTTTACATCAAGCTTACTTAAGTGAATGTAAGTTGAGGTAATGCCATGGCCATGATCAATAATTAATGTACCGCCTGAGTAGTATAAATCAGGCTCAGCAAATACCACGGAACCACTAATCGGCGCATAAACAGGGGAGCCTGTTTTATTGGCAATGTCTAAGCCAAAGTGCGGACGACGAGGCTCACCATTAAAATAACGTTGGCTGCCATAAACACCCGATATACGCCCTTCTGCAGGCTTTAACACAGGGTCTAAAAAGTACAGTAAATCAGAGTCAACTTCACGTGCTTTACGCACAGCAACTGCTTCGCGGCTTATACGTGCGCTAACTTCTTTTGGCGGTGAAACATATTTTTTAGCTACGCCGGTAATTTTATCAATTTTATATTCACGCTTGGTAATAGCTATCGGCTGAGAATGTGACTTGTCGCTGCTATCTACCCATTTCAAAGTATGAGTAGTGTCAGCATCACGACCAAAACCAAATACAAAATCACCACTAGATGAAAGTTTTAACTCTTTGCCATCTAAGCTTACCGATTTAGCATTTTCAAGCTTACCAGTAACCAAGCCGCCTTGTGTTAAGTGCCCTTTTAACTCAAGTGCCATAGCACTAAGGCTAGTAGAGGCAATAAGTGCTGTTGCTAAAAGTGTTTTAAACATAGCTAATCGATCCTTTTCCTACCCCTTCATAAGCGGTTACTTTTACTGCTTTTTCTGGGTATTGGGCTTTAATTTGACCAGCTACATGTTCAGCAATACATTCTACGGTTGTATCTACTGGTAAAATGTCGCAACGAGATTCGCTAATAGCCATTTCAAAATAGCCTTGTGCCGATGTATAGGCAAAACATACGTCATCAGCTTTAGCTGTAATGTGTTTTAAATCACTGCCGCTAATTTGATCTTCACTGGTGGCTAAGTAAATATCTTCCCACTTTTGAGACCATTCTTTTTGCAAGCGCGGCATAGAAATACCATCTAAACTAATACCAATTTGAGAACGATGCCCGTGAATAATGCGTTGGCAATTACCGTCATGCTTTTTAAGACCATGGCTGTAATGATAGTAAAAGCTTTGGCTGTGTTCAGGCTTAAGAGACAGCTCAATTTTTTCAATGTTATCTGGGAGTTTTGGTAAAATAGTCGCAATTAAAAATTCAGTAACCGATTCAACCGTTACTTCGTCTGCGTTAATCATACAATAAGCTTGATGAGGGGCGCTCATAGCTAAGTGGTTGTTTTCACCAAATGTACAGTCGAGTGTTTTATGCTCGTCAAACTCAGATACAGTCCCATTAAGGCCCGTAGGAATTGCTAATCGGTGATCAATACACTCATCTATAATGCCTTTAATTTGCTTTTTAACTAAACCAAAGTCTAAAACCATAGACTCTTCGTTAAGTTTACCGTGCAAAGTTAAATCAACAATCCAGCTCTCGCCAACGGCGCCGCGTTTGTTACATAAGTAAGAAAAATCAATCACAGTTAGTGAGTTAACAAAAAGGATCATAAACTTCCTTTAGACTGGTTATAAGACAGCGCTAATTATAATGATTTCTGATTGTAATTGCGCGGTTTTATAGTGCAAAAACCAATCGCGTTGATTGATTGGTGATTTAATATGCAATATTTTGATTTTTTAACT
This sequence comes from Pseudoalteromonas sp. NZS127_1, assembly GCF_015864295.1. Taxonomy (NCBI): domain Bacteria; kingdom Pseudomonadati; phylum Pseudomonadota; class Gammaproteobacteria; order Alteromonadales; family Pseudoalteromonadaceae; genus Pseudoalteromonas; species Pseudoalteromonas sp. NZS127_1. The sequence goes on from NZ_JADYXO010000001.1 coordinate 457,926, forward strand.
GCTCCGAGTTGTTTAGCGTACAAGTGTACGCTAAAGTACTTGGCAATTTCTAAGCGAAGATAAGTGTTATGGAACCTAAAAATAGCTATACAAAAGAAGATTTGATCCTGTGTGGTCAAGGTGAAATGTTTGGTGAAGGCAACTGCCGTTTACCAAGTGACAACATGTTAATGATGGACCGCATTACCTCTATTACTGCTGATGGCGGAATTCATGGTAAAGGCGAAATTGTTGCTGAGCTTGATATTGACCCTAGCCTGTGGTTTTTCGATTGCCATTTTAAAGGCGACCCAGTAATGCCAGGTTGTTTAGGATTAGATGCTATGTGGCAACTAGTTGGCTTTTACTTAGGTTGGTCTGGTGGCCCCGGTCTTGGTCGTGCGCTAGGTGTGGGTGAAGTTAAATTTACTGGCCAAATTTTACCAACTAATAAAAAAGTAACTTACCGTCTTGTAATGAAACGCGTAATTAAACGTAAATTGTTTATGGGCGTTGCTGATGGCACTGTAGAAGTAGATGGCCGAGTAATCTACGAAGCAAAAGATTTAAAAGTGGGCTTATTCCAAGACACTAGTGCGTTTTAATTTTTAAATGCACAAACAAAAAGGCCTCCAATGTGGAGGCCTTTTTGCTTAAATTCGATTATTGATTTTAGGTTTTGTACATGTTGCGGTTTTCAATCGCCTCACGCCACCCTCCTAACCACTCTGATTTTGGATCTACTTGTTGATAAGGGCATAGCTCTTTTGAGCGACCTGCTAAACCTGCTTTAAAACCTTGAGAATGAGCTCTTTCTAAACGATCTCTTTTCTGTCTCTTCATCGGTAATATCCTCACCTTTTTATTTATATATTGTGTAGCATTAGTGAAATCTACATTTAATGAATAGTTAATAAAAATGTAAAATTCAAATTGTAAAAGCAATTAAATTGTTTGACTTTAACTAAGCTGCTGATGCAAAAATGAATTAACATTTAAAAAAGTAAGTGGTCATACAACATTTAATTTGACCGGTTCGTAATAACAAATTGGCGATTTAATAATCGCTAAAAAGCACTTGTGTGCTTTAATTGTGACCGACTAATATTGACTAAGTTCCAAACAAAAATGTAATCGTGACACTTTTATTTCATTAATCTTAAATTAGTAGCCCGCCCCTAAATTTGAACTATTTTTAAACAATTTAAATTTATACTTGATTATTTAAAGTCGATCGGTCTAATATAGGTTCATGAACAAAAATACATCAACACCAATACGCCGTGGTCGCCCACCTAAAATAGCCAGAAAAAACGCCGATACAAAAGCGTTACTTATTCGCACGGGCCTTGAAACCCTAACTGAATTTGGTTTTAGCGCCACGGGGCTCGATACTATTTTGAAAAAAGCGGCTGTACCTAAAGGCTCTTTTTATCATTACTTTAAAAGTAAAGAAGCCTACGGTATTGCGTTAGTTGATGCATACGACAGTTATTTTATTGCCAAGCTTACCCATTACCTACACCAAGAAGATGTTCCCCCACTTGAGCGAATCGTTAATTTTACTCAAAGCGCAATTAAAGGGATGAAAAAATACGATTACAAACGTGGCTGTTTAGTCGGTAACTTAAATCAAGAGCTTAACCATTTAAGTGATGAGTTTAAAACCAGATTAATGCAAAGCTACACAGCTTGGCAAAACCATGTAGAGGTTTGCTTAAACCAAGCTAAGCAACAAGGCACTATTGCAAGCCATGTAAACACACAATTAATGAGTGAGTACTTTTGGATTGGTTGGGAAGGTGCTGTTATGCGCGCCAAGCTCACCAAATCAAATACCCCACTTACTTTGTATACAGAAATGTTTTTACGCGCATTATTAACCTAATGCGTTTTTATTTACCAATTAAAAGACGATCGGTCTAAAAGGATATCCCATGAGTAACCCAATTAAAGCCATTGTTATTAATAAAGAAGATAATAACTACAGCGCCTCATTATCGACTATCGAACATAGCGATTTACCAAACGAAAATGTATCTATTGACGTGCTATACAGCACACTTAACTATAAAGATGGTTTAGCAATTACTGGTAAAGGCCCCGTTGTACGCAGTTTTCCTATGGTGCCAGGTATTGATTTAGTGGGTACGGTTACACATTCCACCAGCGATGAATTTAAAAATGGCGATAACGTAATATTAAATGGCTTTGGTGTAGGCGAAAAACATTGGGGCGGACTTGCTCAAAAAGCAGCTCTTAATAGCGATTGGCTAATCCCCTTGCCTGCGGGTATTTCACCTAAACAAGCTATGCAAATTGGTACAGCCGGTTATACCGCTATGCTAAGTGTGATAGCGCTTGAAAAACAAGGCATTACTCCAGAGTCTGGCGAAATACTGGTAACCGGTGCTAATGGCGGCGTGGGTAGCTTTGCTATTTATTTACTAAACCAACTTGGCTATAACGTAACGGCGGCAACAGGTCGATTAGATCAAAGTGAGTATTTAAAAGAGCTTGGCGCATCAAACATAATTGACAGAAGTGAGCTTTCAAACCCGGGCAAACCTTTGCAAAAAGAGCGATTTGCAGCAGCAATAGACTCTGTGGGTAGCCATACACTGGCAAATATTTGTGCTTCATTAAAATATGGTGGTGTAGTAACAGCATGCGGACTTGCACAAGGTATGGATTTACCAGCATCGGTGGCACCCTTTATATTACGTGGTGTATCTCTTATAGGGATTGATAGCGTAATGCGTCCTAAAGCCGACAGAATTGAAGCATGGGATCGCTTAGCTAAATTAGTAAGTGCTGATTATTTAGATAAAATTTCGACAGAAATATCACTTGAACACGTAATTGATAATGCAGAGCAACTTATGGAAGGAAAAATTCGTGGTCGTGTTGTAGTTAATTGCCAAAGTTAAGCTATTTACTCTGTTAAAGCCTCGTTATTAAATTTATAATGCAATTTGTATTTTAATAATGAGGCAACACCTATGAGCAACCAAGAACTTTTCAGTAATAACCCACTGCAAGGCGTAAAATTAGAACAAGTGGTTGAAGAGCTGGTTGAACAATACGGGTGGGAACTCCTACACGCTTATTTACAACTTAACTGCTTTAAAAATAATCCTGATGTTAAGTCTGCGGTTAAATTTTTACGTAAAACACAATGGGCACAAGAAAAAGTAGATAACTTTTACCTTTATCGTCTTAAAAACTTACCTAAGCCTGATGATGTGCAATACGAATTACCGCCACGAGATCGCGTTATCCCCGCTGATCATAAACCTGGTGAGCCGTGTGAACTTAGTTTTGTTGATGCTAAACGTATTGTAGAGAAAAAAGAATCTAAGCAACGTGCTCGCGATCGTAAGCAGCGTTCTAATTCTAGTAACCCTTGGGGTAACTAAAAACTTACTAATTTAAGGTTGAAGAGCTGTTTATAAATAGCTCTTCGATTATCTTCCCATTAATTTCAATTATATCCGCGTCACATAGCTAATAAATAACAATTAGTACCCTCGGTTTTTCCAAAAATCTGTTTCTGTGCGCTCTGCCTCTAATGCCACATTAAAAGTTTTATCAGCAATGATTTTTCCATTAAGCTCAATAGTCATTCGCCAATCACCTAGTTTATTTTCTATTGGCAGCCAGAGTGTATCGCCTAAGTAAAAATTCCAATCACTATCTTTAACGTATACATCGCCTTCAAAAGGGTCCATTACATCACCGTTGCTGTCTGGAATATCAGGATGGTAAATACAATAATGAAGCTTTTCACCTTTACCTTTTTTAATATTTACAATTAAGCCAAACTCAATATCTACCTCAGCTATTACATTTGTTGTAAATTGCTCTATTTGCGGCAACGCTTTACTTTCACTATCCCACTTAGAGTAAATCCCGTGACTTTGTAACGTCACTACAGGTTTTGTTTTAGCCATTAAGGTAGCCTTTTATGTTAGCTATTTTGGCATTAGTTTAACTTTTTGAAATTTTAAAATAAAACACAATCTCATAAAGTTAAATCTCAACTTAGCTTTAATACTCCGCCTATTTACATAATTGCTAATTTGTCATCATTGTTTACACACTATTTGCACAATTGCTGATTATTGTTTGAGTAACTTAATTGATCAGGTAGGCAGCAATGAAACAATACGCACTTAATAATAAAAATCGAAATAGGATAAATGCTTTAAAGCTCACTTCTCTTGCTTTAATTGTTTCATCGTTAGTTGCATGTGGAGGTGGAGAAGGCATAGCTGATAGCTCAGAAACTACAGAAAGCTCATCACAAACCACCACAGATAATGGCACAGGTACCAGCAGTTCAACCCAAAGTGTACTTTGTGAATATAGCTACAGTGAATATAACGAGTCAGAGTCAGTACAAGCCACCAGCGCTGCAGATTGGTCATGCACAGGAACTACACGCGACTTAGTAGCTAATGGCATACCCGATCACGAAGTAGGCACATTCCCTAATGCTGATAACCCAAATACTATTTCTGAGCAATCAGTAAATGAAAGCTACACACTTGAGCCTATAGAAACAACACAAGCAACCATGCTTGGTGGTCCTCGTGGAATGATAGGCGTTGTACTTAATGGCATTAAAATAGACGCTGGTACAGGCGGAAGTTGTGATGATTCTGGAACCGATTGCGATTTAGGCGACAATAGCGGCAACTGGAATATAGAAGCCCTAAGCCAAGACACGTTTAGTTTTGGAACAGACGACAACAATGCACATGTACAACCCGATGGCACATATCACTATCATGGTATGCCAGAAGGCTTTGTAGCAATGCGAGGTGGCAATAGCACCACTATGACTCTAATAGGCTGGGCAGCAGATGGCTTTCCTATATATGCACGTTACGGCTATTCAGACTCAAGTGATGCAACTTCAGCCCTAACCGCAATGACCGGTAGCTACCAACATATAACAACCGTAAGCGCAAACCGCCCTTCTACCGATATATACCCATTAGGTACATTTGCACAAGATTGGGAATACGTAGCAGGCTCTGGTGATTTAGATGAATGTAATGGCCGCGTTGGTGTAACGCCTGAGTTTCCTGATGGGATATACCACTACTACGCAACAGACACTTACCCGTTTTTTCAACGCTGTGTTAAAGGCGAAGTTTAGTTAGGAGTAAGCTATGCCTTATATAAAAAGAGGTCTACTGAGTATGACTACTTTGGGTTTGTTGATTATGCCAAATTTAGCAAACGCGCATTTAATGGTTGCAGATCACGGTACGCTGAATTTTGTTGATAATAACGTGTTTATTGTGCTTTCAATCCCTATGTCGGCTTTTAAAGGGGTTGATGAAGATAAGGATGGCAAAGTATCAATAGTTGAGTTTAATGCTCATAAAAAACAAATAAGTAAGCGAGTTAAAAAGAACGTTTATTTAGCAGATCATCAGTATAAATTTACTATTGACGGACTTTTACTAAACCCAGAAGCGTCGCATACACATAAAAGCGACAATATAGACCAAGTAACCATTACTGGGCGCTACTCTTTGCCCAGTAAATTAACTAAAGTTAACTTTAACATTAAGCTATTTAGTAACAATGAGCACAAGCAGCATTATCAAATAACAGCGACTAATAAAACGCAAAAACTTACTCATCAATTTGAGCTAACACCAACGTCGCCCTTTAGTAAGGTGTTTTAATAATTAGTAATACTTACCTAATAATTAAGTGGCAAAGAGTACAAGTTAAACAAACTTATGCTCTTTTTTTATCTTTGTCTTTTCATTCAGCACTCTTAATTTAAGTACTTTCTATAAAGATACAAGCTTAGGATTTTTAGGAAAGTAATGCTCTTCTTGCTGCTCACATAAACTAAACTCACGGGTGTTTTTATATGGCAGCTTCATAAAACCCGCAACACCAACGTCCGTAATGTTTACCGCGTATTGCATAAGTTTATTTAGCAAACGTTTAAACTCAACCTCTTTACTCGAATCGAGTAAGCGGTAGTAATGGTGAATTTTCATTCTGTCCGGCAGTGCTTCAAAAATAATACACCCCGTATGATGAATTTGGTTAAGCTCAAATACGCACTTAATAACTTTTTTAGGTAGCTGTAGTTGCTCATCAGGGTCTTTACCGTCTTCAAAGTATGAATGCGGGCGGGTTATGTCGTTTACCTTCATGCTTACAACTTCGTATTCAAGCTCTGGTAGGCTATCAAACTTAAATGCACCCGTGCCATCTCGCTCTAATTGAATGGTTTTACGGGCATCAAACAAACAACACTTAAATAACCCTTTTTGATTAATCGCTTGCGCAAGCATCACCGTGTTATTAATCGCATCACTAAACGCATCACCCAATGATTCGTCATGCATAATTAAAGACGATTCAACAAACATCGACTCATCCTTCCAATGAAAACTGAGCCCACCAACAACAGGGTATTTAGCTAATCGGCTTATTGATGCTAAAAATGCTTTTTCGTTATCGCCTGTATCAAACAAAAACTCTTTATAATAACGGTCAAGTTGCGCGTCGTTTATATCTAGTAATTGCTGATTATGATCGGCCTGGCGTAAAAACTGTTTTCGTGAACTATATACCACCGTGTCGGGCTGCTCGGCCTTGCCATACCAAAAAGGAATATCTGCTTTTTTTTGTTTTTTATCAAGCTCAGGTAAGTACGCTTTAGCCATAGTTGTAATATTACGCATAAAGTAATCACCGGCACCATCACGTTGTGCCTTACTTTTAGAAAGCATGCCATCAATAACTTTAGCCAGTTCTTTTGGGAGCCCTAAGCTGCTTGCAGGGATGGCTTGCGCACCAAAGCGACACGACTGCGCCGACGCTAACGCATACAACGTAGCGGCTACACCTTGTTCGTCAAATCGTGGGGATGACTGCTCCCCCGACATTTGTGCTTCACCAATAAAGTACACATCGCCCATACGAGCATTAGTTGTACTTAAATCGCCCGACATTAAATCCATAAAGTTACTCGCAACAGGGTTACCATCGCTATCGAGCTGTGCATACACAGAGCTTCCCCAATCCACTAACGACAGCGCATCAGTGTTTGCATCCCAAACAAGGTTTGAAGGCTTTATATCGCCATGCACTATAGGTTGTGGGCTAATGCCGTTTTTGTGGCTGCGTAAATCAATTAATACATTACGTAACCTAACAGCTAGCGCCATTATTTGCGCGGCACTAAAGCGCCCTGTTTTAAGCGATACTTTTTCAAGGTCCTCTCCAATGGCGCGCGCCATCATTAAAATCCCTTGTTTTTTAATTCGCTCGAATGCATAAAAGGTAGGCACTAAGGGGTTATTAATTTGCGAAAGCATATACGCTTCGTCTTCTAGGCGGTCACGTACACTTTGGGCAAGCGTAATACGCGAAAACTTAAATACCCAAGGTAAGCCGTTATCGTCATCACCTGCAAACACAAAACCAAAAGCACCTGAACCAATCATTTCAACGTTTTTGTAGCCCAGCAGTGTTAGCTGCTTAATACAAATATTAAGCCACTGGCGGTGTTTTTTAGCATCGCGGTGCGAAAGCAAATAAACAGATTGCTCTTCGTTGATATAAAAGTTGCGGATTTCTTTGGCTTTCAATACAGGTACTCAAACTTATAAAACTAACCAATTATTAGTTTTATGTAATGAGATTACAATAGGTTAAATAAGAGTTTTGAAATCGTTGAATAAAACAGCGCTAAAATAGCGCCAGAACAGTAAATTTAATTGTAAATGTTAAAGCTCAAAGTAAGCTTTTACAATGAACTGTATATAAGTACAGTTCATTGCTTTTTGCTAACTTTTAATAACACGAAGCTGCTTAATTGATGACACAGCTATGTGCGTTTGATAATAATATTTATTAGTGGCTCTACCACGGCTCATAAAATCGATAGTTACTCGTTTAGCTTCGCCTGTTACTTCTATTGTTTTATCAATAAAAAAGGTGTCTGCTGGTTGTCCGTATTTACTTTGAAGCTCTGCTACCACATTAGGCTGTATTGATATCGTAATAGAACGCCTATCTCGATAATCAGTTTCGGTATTTAAATACAACCAACTCCCCTGAGCTCCCGCCGCTTTAATATGAAACTGGTAAGTGCCAGCAACACCCTTAGGTGCACTTTGCTCAGTTAAAGCGATAAGGTTCATATTTCCAGCCGTACTTTGGCTCATTTCAATTTTATGGGGAACAGAACTACATGCACTAAGCGTTAGCACACTTAGTAAGGCTAGATATTTCAAGACACAATTTCCTTGTTTTTTACACCAATTCGCATAATTAAGTAATCTATTTTGAGACAAGAAAATCGTGTTGATAACAAAGCAAAAATTTCGTTATTGAGTTGTTCTATATCAAAAAATTTTAATGCAGTTAGCGATTTAATCCCTTAAATTGATTAACTATTATTGAGAATTGGTATTATGCATTATTAAAAATATGTAGCGTTAATGATACCACTTTATGCAGCCATGTTTCTATAATCAATCCAAACAATTAGTTAGCGGGTATTAAGGTGCATTGCGCTGAGAAGGAGCTGTTTTAAAGCTTTTTAGCAAACTTTGTGGGTCAACCACCTCGGTATGCTCTTTAGCAGCCTGCGCCCACCATATTAGTTGGCCAAACGTGCGTGAGAAATAATTAAACCACGATGATTGACTCTCTCCTGCGACAGGTTTGCCATCCTCACTAAACACATCTTGCGCTTTTGGCACGTGGATCATAGCCGATACCGGCAAACAGCCAAGTTCAGATAAAAAAGTACGCATGCTAATGGCAGCTCTTACGCCACCCCACTGTCCTGCTGAGTAAGTTACTATTGCACTTGGTTTATACGAAAATAGTGAGCTACCAAAATGATTAAGTAAGTCAGCGAGGGCTGGACTCATGCTGTGATTGTACTCAGGGCTAATCATTATATATCCATCTGCGGCTTTAATTTTATCAGCTAATAGAGTGAGTTCTGTAGGTGCATTACTTTTAGCGTATGCAAAGTGTGGTTTAAATACGTTTTCGCTAGGAAAGTCCAACGTATCAATTAGCTCAAACTCATGATCGCCAAAATGCTCTGTTAAGCATTCTATACAAGCCCTAGAAACCCTTAAGCCTAAGCGAGCTGGTTTTGGTGGTGTACTATCGCGTACCGTGCCTAAAAATACTAAAAACTTCATATGTAATTCTCAACTGTATTTGAACGATAGCTAAACACTAACATTTTTAGTTATTGTGTATTACACATACGCATTGTTTATTGATTCAAAACACAATAATAATTAAATTTAAAACTGAAATTTAGCAACAACCGCGCCGTTAAACATATTTCATCGTGTGTTAAATTCACTCGCTTGCATACTTTTTACACATTTGGCCAGTAATATGCCACAGTATAAGTACGCTAAAACCTATACCGAAAAGGATACAGTAATGGGCTTAAAAAATTATAGCGCATGTGCAATCATTGTTACCGCAACAGCTTTAACTCTAAGTGGTTGCAACGACTCATCTAGTAACAAAAATACCGAGCAAGTCAGTAGCCCACTTAGTGAGCCGCAAAAAGCGAATCAATCAATAAACCTATCTATGTTCAAACAAGAGGCTTTTATTACAGAGCCTAAAATTGTTGATTGTGAAACCCAGCAAGGTACTAAAACAACCTGTTATGAGTTTACTACATCAGGTGCACCCGCAGGCAGAGAGCCTGGCCCATTTTGCCCTCGCAGCACAACAGACGGAGCTGATGTATCAGGTACTTGGTTTGATAAACAAGGTAAAGGAGAGCTAGTCGACTTAACTGGCGACTTTATTCTTAAGCTAGATGAATACTACGGCGATGAAAAATGGGTATTGTATGACGCAAAAACAAATAAAGTTCGTTATACAGCAACAAAAGAATCTTGCTCAGGTGCTGCACGCCCAGATGTAGAAGAACAATACAAACAAAATTGTATTGAATGCGAGCTATCTTATTTAGAAGATAACTTTTCGCTTACATATTTAATTCCGACTACACCCATAGTGAGTAAAAAATCCAGCCGATTACATACCGTGGGCATAGCGCTTGATGGTACTGAACTTTCAGGCCCTGCACCTATAAATGCTATTTTAGGCAGTTATACAATTGCAGCATTTGACGACTGCGGTGGGCATATTAACCTGCACCAAGGTTATCACTATCATTCAACAACAGGATGTACCAATTCAGCTCCAAATACTGACGGACACGCCCCTTTAATAGGTTATGCCGTTGACGGTTACGGTATTTACGCAATGAAAGATGCACAAGGCAATGAAGAGTCACTCGGCGAATGCCGTGGTATAACAGATGAAACCAGAGGCTATCATTATCATGCTGCCAGCCCGAGCGAAAATTTGTTTATTGGCTGCCTTCATGGTGAGTCAGTAAGAGCAGCAGGTGGCCCGCCGCCAGGCAATAAACCACCACCAAAGCATTGAGAAAATTATGACTATTAAATATAAGTCACTGTTTGTTTTACTTGCTCCTTCATTATTACTTTTAAGTGGTTATGCGGCAGCACATTCTCAGCCACTTAATCAAATAGCAGTGAAAGCATGCTTTGAAAAGCAAAAGTCACAATCGTGTAAGTATCAGGGTGGGCATAACGACTTATATATAGGAAGCTGCCAATATATGGCTGATGACTTAATGTGTGTTCGTAACCAACCCATTCAAAAAGTTGATAACAAAGAAAGTAAAACGAATGACAGCAATGACAGCCACGAACCTAAAAATAAGCAGCATAATAGTAGTTTATAAATTAATAGTTAAGAGTTGTGGGTTTTTTATTATACCAATTCGCTTAATTAAGTGATCTATTTTGAGGGTAGAAAAACGTGTTGATAGCTAGGCAAAAAATTCGCTATTTGGTTGTTCTCGGCAATTGCTCCTGCATTGCTCTTCCTTCTGCATCCATGCAGTCGTAAATGAAAGTTTTTTAACACAGGTAGCGACACGTTTAGCCCCGCAAAATGATTAAGTATTATTGCGGATTGGTATTAGGTGCAGTAAATTTACTGCACCTAATTAATTTAAACTGTTTCGATTAGTATTGATAACTTAGCCCTACACCACCCCAAAATATATTTCGAAGTGTCTCGTCACCTACAAAGCGTTTTTCATCTTTATTAACTGCAATGCTATAGCTTGTATATGTGTATAAGGCTAACTGATTAAAAAGCTGATACGACAAGTTTGCAGTAAACTTTACGTTGTTAATTCCGTTGTGCCCATCATTAACATACCCCGCATTAAACCCCACGCCCGATTGAATATCTACTGATAGTAAATCGTTAATATAAAAATCTTTTTTTACTGCCAGCTCCAAAAATGTACCGCTGGCATCAAATGAATGATAAACACTACTTAACAACTGAATATCGTCTGCATAAAAATACGCAAAGTCGAGGCTTAGCTCATTATCGTGAGCATCAATGCCTTCTTCACGAGCTTTAATATAGTTATAACCTACATACATCTCTATCCGCTCAGATAAGTGAGCGGTATAAATAGCATTTAAATTAAGCTCTGAATAATCACTACTAATACCTTTTGCCGCCCAAGGGATCACCGCAAAGTTTTTATAATTAAACTCAGTAGCAATTGATGTAATACCATTACCGGCAAGGTTATCTCGACCTTCGGTTACATATCGGCTTTCCCATAATGGGTGAATATGTAAATCAAACTCTTTATTTTTATAATTTACGTCAGTATTAGTATGCTTAATATTTCCGCCTACACCCACTTCAAGCTCTTGATAGTGCTCTTGTGTTTTTGCTTGTGCGTAAGCTGTATTTACTCCCGCTAGAGTCGTAATAACAAATACATATTTTAAATAGTGAGTCATTTATTAAGTCCAAAACCATCATAAATGGTAAAAAGTGGCGCATAGTATTGTTATAAAACGTATTAGCGCAATAAATGGATGCACATTTATTGTTTTATTTATTAGATTTTAAAGTATTTACTAAGTATTACCCATAAACTACAAGTTGCAATTAGCTCGGATTTCAACCAACAAACCAAAGCTATATACGCACCGAGCAATGCTCTAGCTGGTACTTAATTTAATAGTTAAAATGATAGTTATAGTACTCACGGTGAGGTGTTCCCTATTGCAAAAACAGGAAAAGTATAAGTAGGAAGTGTAAAAAAGTGCGGTAAAGGGGAAAACTATAAGCAGCAATAATTCATTAAGCTGCTTATTATTCTTAAAATAATTAACCTAATTTGTTAGCCAGTTTAGTGACTCAAATAAGCCATAACGGCAATGAGTGCAAAGTAAAAACAAAAACCGAGTAAGAAGATTAAGTCGACTCTTCTAGCTTTACTCGCTTTATAAGATGCAAAATCCTTAAACTCGCTTTTATACTGCCCAAACGTTACCACTTTTACTAGCAGCCACCCGGTCGAGTAAAACAAAAAGCTCAAACCCGTTTCAACTATTAGCCAAATAAAAATTTCAAACGCAATACTCATAATTTATATCCATTACTTTGCTATGAAAAAACTATATCAATTAGTTATTTAAATTGCAGCCGATTAAGCTAACTAAGGTGTAACAGTAAATTTCGTTAAACCTATTAGTTGTCCTGACTCAGTAATGACTTTAACTTGCCATTTACCAACAGAGTCTTTAGGAAAGTTTACCTTGTGAGTCCATGCTCTATAACCAAGTTCTCGCCCACCGTTTATATTTAACGTAATTCGATCAACCTCTTTTTTATTATGTATCCATACATGAAATATTTTTTCGTTTAAACCTCTTGGCGCTTTAACAGCCGTCCAACTATATAAACCTTGATGGTGTAGCGTATAAGAATCTAACTGCTTAATGCTCCCTACAGGCTTTTTATGCTGTAAATCAACCTCATGAGCTAACGTAATATCGGTTAATCGCAGTGCTGCAGGCGGCACGTAGCTTCTTAATTGCCAAATAGACGCGCTTAAGGCACATAAAATCACTACAAGAATAGGAAAACGCCACCAGCGTGCATTAGGCATTAAATTGTTTAAACTCGGTAGAGTAACCACTACAGCCGTTACAAGAGCTGCGGCTAAACTTTGGCTAGTAGTCAAATTTAATAAAATAGGCAGCGTAACAAGCAAAACAACGAATAAAGCAAAGTTATGAAAAACAGTAAATAACGTGCGGTTTCTGGCAAGTTTTTTGTAATAAAATGGGTCGATTACCGATATAAGTGCACACAAAGCAATGAGGGAAGTAAAAATTGCTTGAGGATGATCCCACTGCGTAACCGCTAAAAAAAATGGCAACGCAAAAAATAGGCTTTCTTGTTGCACCATTTGCAGAGCAAAACGCATTACATTAGGAGATACAGCCACACCAAATTTTTCTTCAACTTTGTCACGTAGCCAGTTATCAATAATCAGCCATAGCCAACTAACAAGCAAAAATATGGCAATAAATTGCGAAAAAGACTCTTTTCTATCTACCAGTGCAAAGCTAGCAACACCCGACAAAAATGACATCACAGCCAATAATCCAGGCCGCTTTTGCATTGCGCTTATAAATTTAGCAATTATATTTTTACAATAATCCATTTATGAGTATTTCCGCACGGGTATGTACTTTATTATTTTTATTCAGAATATGATTAGTTTAACCAAGTTTAAATGAACAGCAGATAGATGGGCTTAAAACTAGCCATTTAACAGTTGATTACAAAAACAGCGATTAAATAGCATCATCCTAAAAAGTAGGTTGTTTTTACTTATTTAAGCTCAGCGCAATTAAATAAAAGATCGGCATAGCGGTCCATTGGTACATTTATTAATTTTTGTAACGCGTGAGCTTTGGCCAGTAACTCATCTTGATTGAATGAAGGCATTGTATTATTAAAAGCAAAAACAATTTTATTGCCACCTTCAATTACAAAACTAAGAATTTTTCCTGCAAACTCTTTATCAAGCAGTTGGTCAAATACCTCTCTTTGCCCAACTTTGGTATGGCAAATATTAAGAACGAGTACACCATCAAAAGTGAGCGCATTTTTACAATCACGTAAGTATGATGATTGCACTTGGTCTGACTCCATCCCCTCTGAGCTATATAGATCAGAAAAAATCACGTCCGTTTTTATCTGCGTTTTTTTCATATAATTTGCCGCATTATCAATATGAATAAACAAACGTTCTGACACAGGAACTTCAAAATATTTTATAGCCATATCAGCAACGGCTTTACGGTATTCAACGGTATGTATAGTCAGTGCGGGAAACGCATGATAAAGACTTTTTGCTATAGAGCCCGCCCCAAGTCCCATTATCATCGCGGTTTTTAAGTGCGGTATAAAAAAAAGCGCAGCCATCATAGCTTGCGTATAAGCTAAGCTTAACCCGTTAATATTATTTAATTTGATACAGCTTTGATAAATTTTCCCGTCAAAGCTGAGAATAAGATTCTTTTTTGTTTGATATACATAAACCGGGCCATGCTCATCAGTAACTGATGCAATACAAGTGCCTTTGATATCCACGAATACTCGATAGGTGAGGTGATGAAAAATAAGTATAACTTACTTAACGTACTGACATTGTTATTAATATGATTTATAGCGCTTTTATTAATACCTAAGTGCTATGCAGTTATTAAGAAGCCTGTTTACCTTTTAATACTAGACTAGCAGAAGTAACTACTTTTATAGCTAACTTAAGCTTAAATAGTCATAACATTTACTATAAACAACGATGTAAACAGCTAAAAGCTTAGCTAATACACTGTTATAGCTATAAAAAACTTCTTTGAATATTCCTCATGTTCAACATGAATAAAGTGCACACCGAAATAAAGGAAGTCTAAACGGCTGAACATCCATCCTTTATTTCTATCGATTCATGCTTAATTGTCATCAATTACTAAGCAATCACATCTAACAATAATGATTAATGAATATGACTCATGTTTTATGTGAAATTAAACCGTTTTTCTTCATATACCAATCAACGTATAAATTACTCATCCCTTAGCGCTAAACACTATTACTAACAACTTAAAGCCGCTGAATAACAAAACCAGCACAGTAAGTTGCAAGGTTAATAAAGCGCAGAGCATCAATCAGGTTTAAATTATAAATTGGATATAAACACGATGAAAAAAGATTTTACATTTAATATTAAGAGCGTTTCACTCGACGAAAATTATCATCCATCAACTAATACGCGTATCACAACCAACTTTGCTAATTTAGCCAGAGGTGAATACCGCAAAGCAAACTTGCGTAACGCCTTAAACATGATTAACAACCGTTTTAATGCCCTAGCCCATTGGGATAACACCAAAGGTGAGCGTTATGCTGTTGAGCTTGAAATTATATCTGTTGAGATAGGTATTGAAGACGGCGGCGAAAGCTTTCCATCAATCGAAATATTAAAAACAAATATTGTTGATCATAAAACTAATAAGCGCATTGAAGGCATTGTAGGAAACAACTTTTCATCGTATGTGCGCGACTACGACTTTAGCGTACTCCTACAAGAGCACAATAAAGGCAAGCCTCAATTTAGTATTCCAGATGACTTTGGGGTTTTACATGGCAAGCTATTTCAGTCATTCGTAAATTCGGATACATACAAACAAAACTTTAAAAAGCCACCGGTTATATGCCTGAGTGTGTCAGATAACAAAACCTACAACCGCACCGAAAACCAACATCCGGTACTTGGTGTTGAATACGAGCCAAATGAATCGTCTTTAACTGAGCAATACTTCAAAAAAATGGGCTTGCAGGTACGTTACTTTATGCCATTAAATAGTGCAGCGCCTTTAGCATTGTTTTTCTTTGGTGATTTACTGAATGATTACAGCAATCTTGAGCTTATAAGCACCATTAGTACAATGGAAACGTTTCAAAAAATCTACAGACCAGAGATTTATAATGCCAACGCAACAGCGGGTAAATCATATAAACCAAACTTAAAAAACTTGGATCATTCACTAACGCAAATTGTGTATGACCGAGAAGAGCGCGGCAAGTTAGCAAACGAGCAAGGCAAGTTTGCACAAGAGCATTTTATCAAGCCATACCAAACGGTTCTTGAGCAATTCTCTAGTAGCTATCTTTCATAACACTTGATAGTAACAACCAATAATAACGAAAAATAACGCGCTTAACGCTACGTTTAATAATTAACTAAAATATACGGCATTATTTATTATGAAAAAATTATTACCAACCTCTACCGCGGGCAGTTTACCTAAGCCTTTATGGCTTGCAGAGCCAGAAACTCTTTGGTCACCTTGGAAATTACAAGGTGATGAATTAATTGAAGGCAAACACGACGCCCTACGTTTGTCATTATTCGACCAGCAACAAGCAGGCATTGATATTGTTAGCGATGGCGAGCAAACAAGGCAGCATTTTGTAACTACATTTATAGAGCACCTAAATGGCGTTGACTTTGAAAAACGTAAAACAGTAAAAATTCGTGACCGGTACGATGCAAGCGTACCCACCGTTGTGGGCCCTGTTAGCCGTCAAAAACCTGTGTTTGTCGAAGACGCTAAATTTTTACGCAAGCAAACCAAGCAACCAATAAAATGGGCATTGCCAGGCCCAATGACCATGATCGACACGCTTTACGACGACCACTATAAAAGCCGTGAAAAACTAGCGTGGGAATTTGCCATAATTCTTAATCAAGAAGCCAAAGAGCTAGAAGCCGCAGGCGTTGATATCATCCAATTTGATGAGCCCGCGTTTAACGTATTTTTTGATGAAGTAAACGACTGGGGAATCGCCTGTTTAGAGCGCGCAATTGAAGGGCTTAAATGCGAAACCGCCGTGCATATTTGCTATGGCTACGGTATTAAAGCCAATACAGATTGGAAAAAAACACTAGGAAGCGAATGGCGACAGTACGAAGAAGCATTCCCTAAGCTGCAGCAATCTAATATCGATATTATTTCACTAGAGTGCCATAACTCCCATGTACCAATGGATTTGCTAGAACTTATTCGCGGTAAAAAAGTAATGGTAGGCGCTATTGATGTAGCAAACCATACTATCGAAACGCCAGAAGAAGTAGCTAATACGCTACGTAAAGCACTGCAATTTGTAGATGCCGACAAGCTTTACCCGTGTACAAACTGCGGCATGGCTCCCCTACCTCACCATATTGCTAACGGCAAACTAAATGCCTTAAGTGCTGGGGCTGAAATTATAAGAAAAGAGTTATTAGATAAGAGTTATTAGATAAGAACTTGGAAAGTAGCTTTAAAATACAAATTGTAAACGATTACAGCTGGCGCATCATGCCATGATCAAACCTATAAACATGGTGCGCTAGTTAAAATTTACTAAAGAACAAAGTTTAGGTTAGATACTTAATTTTTTTTCATTAAAAAGCTCTAGCCTGTTTTTTGAAAAATCGATACCAGCTTGGTATTGAATAAAAAACGGAGAGCCTAATAAGCCATGTACTCCCTTTTCACCATCTGCTACTTGTACATGGTCAAGATTAAGTGATACAAAATCAGGACTCTCAAATAAGGCATTTCCTAATTCTATTGAATGAACTTCTATATCGCCCATATCGTGATCCGAAGTCCCCAAACCTGCTGCATTCTCAACATTGAGTGTTTCTTCAATGCCAAGCTCAATAAGACATGCACAGAAACTACCAAACTAGACAGCCATCCTAATTGAACAAACAAAACTGCGCCACTAAATTTGCCATTCCGGTTCAGAATTTATCTTTTATTGCTGGGTCACTTTATTTCATCCGTTAAATGAGTAATTAGCCCTATTAAACCTAAATTACACGCATGAAAATAACTGCATAATGCAGTTGTGATTTATTACTAAATAGTTTTACTGAGTAGCTTAAATTTTATGCGAGTAGCTTTTCGCAATTACTGATATTTGAGCGCCGTTTACGCTTTAAATTTTCACAGTAACTTGCTTGTGAAGTGGGCCTACCTACTGCACCATGAAATACGCGCGTAAATTGTGTGGTGAGTTTTAACCAGTTTTCGGGGGATATATTAAGTCTTTCTAGCAAAGGAAGGTTCATACTATCAATGTGCCCGCGTTTATCCTCTCTTATTATTCGCCCTGTTAACTCAACAAGTTCAAGGTACGATTTAAGTTCAAACGGCAGCCCTTTAGGTATAATCTGACGTGGCATGCCTGAAAAACGTAGTAACTGCTTAGGTTGTTTACCTTCTGCTGCGCATGTTAAGCGATTTTGTACACTGGTATGGTCTGATTCTTCTGGTGTGCTAGCCATTTTAGCTCTAATGGGATTTAAATCGACATAGGCCATACAGGCTGCAAGTGCTGCTTCATCTAGTAATGCTTGCGATTTGAATCGGCCCTCCCAGAACCTACCTGTGCAGTTATCTTCTTTATTTGCTCTGCGCGCAATGTCTTCATTTAAGAGCCGCATAAACCAGCTGATACTTGATAAGCGTTCGCGGTATTGCTTAACCGTTTGGTTGAAAAAGATGAGCTCAACTTTACTTAACTTTTCACCTTGTACATACTTCTGCGTTAACACTGTGCCTTTACACAGTTTATGCCAGCGGATAACAATCGCTTTATCATTTAGTCTATTCGCTTTTTTATCATCTACATACAGGACTAAATGGGTGTGGTTACTCATTACGGCATAAGCACATACATCAATACAAAATACCTTCGCTAATTCAAGCAGCTTATCTTCAACCCACCCTCGTCGATGCTCGTAAGATTGACCAGTAAAACGGTCTTCCCCACATAAAAATGCACGTCGCACACAACGCGAAATACAATGGTAGTATTTTGTATCAACCAAACTTACTTGACGCTTTCTTGCGATAGCCATAAGACACCCTGCTTATTTTTCGTACTAAATAAAGGCTAGCCTCTAACTTCGAAAAGTGCAAAATTTAGTATGCGTGTCTTGTTAATTTCAATGTCTTCATTTAATAGCCGCATAAACCAGCTAATACTTGATAGGCGTTCGCGGTATTGTTTAACCGTTTGATTGAAAAAGATGAGTTCAACTTTACTTAGCTTTTCACCTTGTACATATTTTTGAGTTAACACTGTGCCTTTACAAAGCTTATGCCAGCGAATAACAATCGCTTTATCATTCAGCCTATTCGCTTTTTTATCATCAACATACAGTACCAAATGGGTGTGATTACTCATTACGGCATAAGCACATACATCAATACAAAATACTTTAGCTAATTCAAGTAGTTTATCTTCAACCCAGCCTCGTCGATGCTCGTAAGATTGACCAGTAAAACGGTCTTCCCCACATAAAAATGCACGTCGCACGCAACGTGAAATACAATGGTAGTATTTTGTATCAACCAAACTTACTTGACGCTTTCTTGCAATTGCCATAAGACACCCTGCTCGTTTTTTGCACTATTCAAAACGTAACCTTAAATTTTAAAAAGATCAAAATTTAGGATGGGTGTCTTGTTAATTTTTTTACGAAAAGTGCAAAATTTAGAGTGGGTGTCTTGTTAATTTATAAAGCCGCTATTTCATAAGGAGTCAGAATAATGTTAGATCGCTTAGATGAATTTTATGCCCAATACTTCGAAAAAAATAGTGGTGACACTTGGAAGTATATTCAAACTGGAAAAGCCGTTGTTTCACCGAATAAAGATACGGTGAGGTTCAATCTAAGAAAATTAGATGGCTCAGAAGATATAGAGGAGTTTACAACCGTAATTAATATCGAAGATGGTGAATATTTCATTAAGTCAGACTATTATCAAGAACCTTCAGATTGGTATAAGTTGAAAGTTACTCAAAGAGATGCGGAAGTTATATTTGAGGAAGAAGATGATGAGGGTAAATTCACTGTTTTTGCCGAAATCACACAATAAGGTATTAATGCAAATTTAGTGTGGGTGTCTTGTTTATTGTTAACAGCGGGTTACGTTTTCTAAATTGATTATCCGCAATGTAGGTATCGAACCCGCTTTGCGCCATAAATTCAAGATTTACTTCGCTGTTAAACCCACTGTCTGCGGTGAACTTAATCGTGTGCTCGTCTTTGGATTTGTCAGTGTTCAATTTATCAAGCTGCTGCTTTAATTGCTTAACAGCTGGCTGTAGGGTTTGTTGCTCACCCACTGAGCCCCACGCTTGAGCTTGCAGTATAATTTGGTGTTTATCGTCATTAATCGCGATGCCGTTGTAGCCTTGAATTGTCCCTTTTGAGGTCGTCATCTTCGCGCTATCAGGGTCAGTGATATTACTTTTAACAGGCTTGCCCTTACTGCCTGTTTTTTCTTTGTGAGTGGCTAAGAACTCGGTAATTTTATCTGCACTTCTATCCAGCTTTTCTTTTTGTTTTAAGTCCTGAGTTATCAACTCTTCGCCCAGTCCATCTTGTGATTGGTGGCGTTCAATAATACGCTTGCTTGCGCGCTCTAGTTTTGCTTTTTTTCGACCTAACTCATCGAATGTGCCGCTCCATTCTTTACTCGCATTGGACTTTAATTTACACCCATCAATGGCAAACATGTTGCAACCTATCAAGCCTTCTTCATCACATATCATCAGCACTTGCGTAAAAAGCGGCTCAATCTGTTCATGCATTTTAGCCACAAAACCGGCTATTGATGTGTAATGCGGCTGGATATCACCCGACACACTCATAAATAAAATGTTCGTCTCACACGCTTTAGCAATTCGGCGACTACTGATCAAACCATGTGCGTAACCCAGTAAAATAATCTTTAGCATTACCGAAGGCGGATACGCCGCCGCGCCCGTTTTATCGTTGTTATACCACGCGTCAAATCCCGATAAATCGAGTTTATTTTCGACGATATAACAAAGAGCATATTCAAATGTGCCAGGCAAAATTTGCTCAGCGAAATTGATAGGAATGAATTTATTTTGACAGGATAAGTCAGGCTTGTAGTTAGCCATAACAGTTTACCGTGAGTGAATAATAACTATTAGATCACAGCGAACTGATGGATTCAAGGTTAAAAAGCAATCAACCAAGAATAGTTGGATACGTTCCTAAAAAGAGTAATTCTACAGCCTCAACGCCGCAATAAAGGGCGCGCGTCTCTTTGCGCGTCCAGCCCACGTTTCTTTGTGGGCGATCTTTGATTGCTTTGTTATATTTTAAGTTTTATAGTAAGACCTAATTAGCGACCACTTTATCGTACTGGTGAATTTATGACAACACGAATTTTAACTGAAATGGCTGCAAGCATAAGCGAGCTTAAAGCAAATCCAATGAGAGTGGCACTCAGCGGTAACGGTGAGCCAATAGCTGTACTGAATAGAAATGAGCCTGCATTTTATTGTATACCTGCTGAAGCCTACGAATACTTAATGGATAGGATTGAAGACCTCGAGCTTATTACACTTGCTGAGAAACGGAAAAGTGAAGAAAGTGTAAAGGTTAATTTGAATGACCTATGAGCTAGAGTTTAAAAAGTCTGCCCTGAAAGAGTGGAATAAACTAGGCGCTACGGTAAAAGAACAATTTAAGAAAAAGCTAGCCGCAGTTTTAGAGAGTCCAAAAATTAAAAGCGCCAAACTGTCAGGGGCAAACGAACTTTATAAAATTAAGCTAAGGCAGGCTGGATATAGATTAGTTTATGAAGTTAATGATGAAATAGTAACAGTTACCGTGATATCTGTTGGAAAACGAGAGCGCGGAGCTGCTTATAAGAAGGCGATGAAGCGGGCTAATTGAAAATATAACGAGCCTGTAGATTAACTCGTTTTTTATTTGTTTTTATTGATAAACAAACCATAGCTGAGTTCCTATTTTGGTTCAATCGATTACTGTATTTTTACGCAGCATATAAAGAAGTGTTTGGTGTTGTTTAAATTGGCGTTTTGGAAGGGATTACAGGTGTCTGAGTGGCTTATTTGAGGTTAAAAGGGCTTCCCCTTCTTAATGCATCGTGTTTTGCAGTTTTTCTATATTATGAACAAGGCAATACAGTTGCCATTGCGTATTAACTTTCGTTTGACCCCGTAAGGTCAATTTATTCATGCCCTTGTTGACGGTAATATTGCCGAACACGGGTTCAATACAGCCTAATCGCTTACTGTATTGTCGTCGCCCTATGGGGCTATCTATTTTTACTTTCATCTTATCAACATAGCTCAGCTTTTTGCGCGATTCATTATTTATAAACTGAACTTGTCGTCCTCTTTCTATCGGTGGTTTTCGCATGCATTGCTGCTGTAGCGGGCAGGTTTTACAGTCTTTTAAGTAACCGCAGAATCGCGTGTATTGCTGGTTATGACTTTTTACATTAACCCCACTTCGCCACATATCATTGCCTGCGGGGCAGCGGCAGGTTTGAGTTGCTTCATCATAATGAAAATCGTCTGAGGTAAATAATCGTGGCTTGCCTTTACTGCGTTTTAGTCGGCGTTTTTCTTGCTCTGTTTCATATGTTTCACTGTCTTTAAACAGCGGATTTCGTTTTCTAAATTGATTATCTGCAATGTAGCTATCGAACCCACTTTTCGCCATATATTCAAGGTTCACTTCGCTGTTAAACCCACTGTCTGCGGTGAATTTAATCGTGTGCTCGTCTTTGGGTTTGTCAGTGTTCAATTTATCAAGCTGCTGCTTTAATTGCTTAACAGCTGGCTGTAGGGTTTGTTGCTCACCCACTGAGCCCCACGCTTGTGCTTGCAGGATGATTTGATGTTTGTCATCGTTTATCGCTATGCCGTTATAGCCTTGAATTGTCCCTTTTGAGGTCGTCATCTTCGCGCTATCAGGGTCAGTGATATTACTTTTAACTGGCTTGCCTTTACTGCCTGTTTTTTCTTTGTGAGTGGCTAAGAACTCGGTGATTTTATCTGCACTTTTATCCAGCTTCTCTTTTTGTTTTAAATCCTGAGTTATTAACTCTTCACTCAGTCCATCTTGTGATTGGTGGCGTTCAATAATACGTTTGCTTGCGCGTTCTAGTTTTGCTTTTTTGCGGCCTAACTCATCGAATGTGCCACTCCACTCTTTACTCGCATTGGACTTTAATTTACACCCATCAATGGCAAACATGTTACGGCCTATCAAGCCTTCTTCATCACATATCATCAGCACTTGCGTAAAAAGTGGCTCAATCTGTTCATGCATTTTAGCTACGAAGCCCGCTATTGATGTGTAATGCGGCTGGATATCTCCCGACACACTCATAAATAAAATGTTCGTCTCACACGCTTTAGCAATTCGGCGGCTACTGATAAAACCATGTGCATAACCCAGTAAAATAATCTTTAGCATTACCGAAGGCGAATACGCAGCAGCGCCCGTTTTGTCATTGTTGTACCACGCGTCAAAGCCCGATAAATCGAGTTTGTTTTCGACGATATAACAAAGGGCATATTCAAATGTGCCTGGCAAAATTTGCTCAGCGAAATTGATAGAAATGAATTTATTTTGACAGGATAAGTCAGGCTTATAGTTAGCCATAACAGTTTACCATGGGTGAATAATATCTATTAGATCACAGCGAACAGATGGATTCAAGGTTAAAAAGCAACCAACAAAAAATAGTTGGATACGTTCCTAAAAAGAGTAATTCTACAGCCTCAACGCCTCATTAAGAGGAAATTTATAGTTGGCTAAAATGTTGAACGCAGTGAAAACAGCCAACTGTAAATTTTCCTGCTTTAATGACTTGTTAGCTGTATTTAACACCAAAACTGCCACCATTTTTTACTTTCTTGTACTTTGTAACCAGTAGGTTCTTTTTCTTCTACGCTACGGTTATCTTCATACTCTATACCTTGATACTCGCCACTGTGGCCAGTGATTACAATTTTACCATTATCTAACCACTCAAGAACTTTCTCAACTTCATCTAGTATCTGGGGGTAATAATCATCTACCTTTTCGTTGTAATAATCAGGACAAGTTAAACCTAGACCGTATCCCATACCTAGATTGTCCATGAAGTCGAAACCATCACAATAGAGGTCGTAGCACTGTTCAATGTACTTGTGAACATCATTAGGCTTATCAGTTATTTTTTGAAGTATATTTCGAATGTTCCATTCGTAGTATTTACCCATTGAAAAGTAATTGGAAAGTACTTTCTCTGCTTCATAAAGGCCGGATGGTGTTTTGTAATTTATTGAGATTAGTTCTAGATAATCATCAGAGCTTAATATTTCTTCGAGCTTTGATTCTGAGTACACCCACTTCTCAAATTCTAATAATTCGATCTCATGAGAAACTAACTTAAAGAAGACTAACTCTACAGGATTCAATGAACTCTCTTATACAGCTAACGCCCCATTAAGAGGCTTTTAATTGTTGGTTATAATGTGAAGCGAAGCGGAACCTAACCAACTGTTAAAAGTCCTGCTTGAATGGCTTGTTATAAAGCACTTGCACATTTCTTGATATTATCCTTAAAAAACAAAGCCTTCCCTTTTAACCTTAACCCATCGAAATCAAGATTAATAGTAAGCTTATTATTCGTAATACTTAAGCTTCCCGATTTAGCAACTATAATTTTTGAGTTTAACCACGACTTTACTTGATGGGATTCTAGATCCCCATTTAGGGTAGAAACCTGAAAAGTATAAATCTGATCAGAAATTGATTTGTTGCCATAATCGAAGGGTGTGTGATGGCTACCTGTAACGGTCTCTCTATTAATGATTTCAATTTGATAATTGGAGTTAGGTGTTAGACAAATACTTGCTTCGTCTAAGATTTCTGTATTAACAAATGCACAACTTGTTAAAAGGAAAAAGACATTAAGTAATAAAATTCGAATATACACTCCACGCTCCGTGTGCTTTATAACGCCTCGTTAAGAGGCAAAAAATTGTTGGCTAAAATGTTGAGGAACGAAAACAGCCAACTGTTTTTTGTCCTTTTAAACGACTTGTTATATGCGATTTACAGACACCTACCATGTCTATTTATATCGTATTTTACAAGCTCATTTTTAGCATTTAATTGGAATGATAAAATATAAGTCCAATCAACACATACAATACTATTTTCTTTTTTTACTTCTAAGACAAGAGTGTATTCATTTTCATTTGAAGTCACCTCGAAAGGGATTTGATGTGATAATGACCAACTCTTTATTTCTTCATAGGAAGAACCAAGTTGTACTGTTGTAGAAAAATCATTTTTCCAATAAGTGATCCTATCCGCTTCTTTAACTTCCCTAGAGCAGCCTAAAATCATTAGTAATAATACAAACGGTGCAAAATATTTCATAGCATATAACAGCTTATTGAACACCACTTTGGGGGTTTATAACACCCCAAAACGGCGTATATTACATTGTTTAATAATTCCACTAAACAACTTCCATGTAAACAAGTAATTACGTATTTTGTAAAGTTATTGTTGTTAAAATACACCAAAACGACTTTTAATAATGTTATTGGACAAAACACGAACAACTGTCTATATATACAGTACGTTTTTAAAAGTTGAATATCATTTATGAAATCTCTCTTTCTAACCATGATTAAAGACCATATGTATAGCAAACGGTATGCAAAGAGCACTATTGAAGCTTATCTTTTTTGGATAGCTAGCTATATCCGCTTTAATAATATGCAGCACCCAAGCTCTATGGGAGACACTCAAGTAGAATCGTATTTGAACCATTTAGTAAACTCGCAAAACGTAGCGCAAGGCACACAAGCGCAGGCACTAAATGCGCTAAGTTTCCTATATAAAGAAATAATTAAGAGCCCCCTTTCATTATCATTAGACTTTGTAAAAAGTGAACGCCCAAGAAAACTACCCGTTGTGCTTACTCAAACAGAAGTTTCAGCGCTATTTAAACACTGTGTAGCAAAGCATTATTTACCCTGTGGATTACTTTATGGCAGTGGTATGCGATTAATGGAGGTACTGCGTTTACGAGTTCACGATATTGACTTTGACTATAACTGCATTCGAATTTGGGATGGCAAAGGAGGTAAAAATCGTGTTGTAACGCTTGCAGTAGAGCTCATACCGCAATTACGTTCTCAAATACAATTAGTTGATAGTTACCTGCAATTAGATCTGAAAAACCCCTTATATAGCGGCGCTTATATGCCGCATTTGTTACGTAAAAAATATCCAAACCATAATAAGCAGCTGGGATGGCAATATTTATTTTCATCACATAAATTAAGTCTTGATCCCGAGAGTAAGCAATTAAGGCGCCATCATATCGATGAAAAGCAATTACAGCGCGCTGTTAAAAAAGCCGCTTTTGATGCACATATTAATAAACACGTTACCCCACATACTTTGCGTCACTCTTTCGCTACGTATTTGCTGCAAAGCGGCGCTGATATCCGCACAGTACAAACACAGCTAGGTCATAGTGATGTGCGTACTACACAAATATATACCCATGTACTACAACAAGGTGCCAACGGTGTTATTAGCCCTTTTTCAAGATTATAAACTTCCCTATTTAAAACAAAAAAGCACAGCCCACAAGCGCCATGCTTTTTAAATTCAACCGTAAAACTACTTACTTTACAAACGAATACCGCCGTCTATTTCAACTACGCGGCCGGTAAAAAAGTCGTTTTCGATTATGTATTGTGCGGTATGGGCAATTTCGTCGCTTTCGCCTAAGCGCCCTACTGGCGTTACTGCAAGCATACGTTGTTTGGCTTCGGGCTTCATGGCGTCGGTCATGGCGGTGCTTATTACACCTGGTGCAATAGCGCCTACACGTATACCAAAGCGGCCAAGTTCTTTAGCCCATGTGGTGGTAAGTGCCACTACGCCTGCTTTTGATGCCGCGTAGTTTGTTTGGCCTATGTTACCTGCGCGCGCTACGCTCGACATATTGACTATAACGCCGCCTTTGCCTGATTCAATCATGTGGCTTGCAGCTTCGCGCCCTGCTAAAAACACACCTGTCAGGTTTACATCAATCACGGATTGAAATTGCTCAAGGGACATTTTTTTAACGACTTTGCCGTCTTTAGCTTTTATAAACATGCCGTCGCGTAAAATACCGGCGTTGTTTATAAGCACGCCAATGTGGCCAAAATCGCTATTAATGGTATTAAATACGTTTTCTACTTCGCTCTCGGCGGTTACGTTTGCGGCATAACCTTTAATGTTGCCTGTGACACCTTCAAGCTGCGTTAACTGCTCGCATGCGGCATTTAAGAGTTCTTGTGCCATATCTATTAAAGCAATGTTTGCGCCCATTAGTGCAAACTTTTGCGCCATTGCAAAGCCTAAACCTTGTGCGCCACCGGTTATTACTACCGTGTTATTTTTAATTTCCACGCGTTGCTCCTACTTAGAAAACAGTTTAAAAATGGCACTAAAGTCATCACTACCCGCACCTTGGTGCTGTAGCATAGTGTATAAATTTTTAGCCATTGAACCCATTGGGGTTGATGAATTACTTTGCTGCGCGGCTTCCATTGCAAGTCCTAAATCTTTAGCCATTAAATCAACCATAAAGCCTGGTTTATAATCGTTACTGGCCGGTGCGGTATCCATTACACCTGGGCAAGGATTATAAAGTTCAAGCGTCCAGTTTCGGCCAGAACTTGCGGTCATAATGTCGCTAAGTACTTTAGGATCGAGGCCGTTATTTATGCCCATTTGTAGTGCTTCGCTGGTGCCTGCCATTAAAATGCTAAGTAGCATGTTGTTACATATTTTGGCAACTTGCCCTGCGCCAATATCGCCTGCATGAAATATGTTTTTACCCATATCACTCAGCACTGTATTTGCTTTATCAAACGCTGCTTTTTCGCCGCCTACAATAAAGGTAAGTGTGCCTGCGGTTGCGCCTGCAACGCCGCCCGATACCGGTGCATCTACAAAGCTTATGCCTTGTTCACCAAGCGTACTGCCTACAACACGGGCTGATTCTGCATCTATTGTTGAGCAATCAATGACTAAAGTATTTTTGCTTAGCACTTTAATTAAGCCGCTGTCGTCGTTATTACCTAAGTAAAGCGATTTAACATGTTTGCCCGCAGGTAACATGCTAATAAGTACGTCAGCATTAGTTGCGCACTGTTTTGCATCAACTGCTGCTTTTGCGCCTTTACTTGCAAGCTCATTTACGACCGATTGGTTTAAATCGAACACACTCACTGTATGCCCAGCTTTAATTAAGTTAGCCGCCATTGGGCCGCCCATATTACCTAAACCAATAAAACCTATGTTTAATTTACTCATAGTTGTTCCTTTTAGATACCAATTTTATTTAACAGCAAGCTCATTGAGCGGATGGTTTTCGCCAAAGCGATTAGCAAAAAAACTATCTATTATTGTTTGTGGTACATCACTAAGTGTTTTGTATTGCCAATTTGGCGCGCCGTCTTTATCTATTAGTAGCGCTCTTACGCCTTCTTGAAATTCACCTACTTCGCCAGCGCGAACCGACATACCCAGCTCCATTTTAAAACACGCTAGTAAGCTTTTGCCTTGGCTTGTTTTTAATTGTTCACTTACAAGTGCACAACTTAGTGGACAGCCATGCTTAAGTGATTTTTGAGCGCGCTGTAGCCATTTATCGTCAGTGGTTAGCCCTAAAATGTAATCAACCTGCTCCTGCAAGGTTGTAAACTCACCCAGTTTTTGAATCGTTTTTAGGTTAGCTTTTACGTTGCCTTTAGGCATACGCGCCGACTGGTTATCTAAATCGGTGAGTAAATCGGTTAACCTGTCATGATTTAGGCTTGCCGTTTTTCCCCACTTGGCAGTTAAAATTTGCGCAAGCATGGCATCATATTTAGTGCTGTCGATAAAGTGATCGGCAAGCGATACAAAACGTGCGTCTTCACAGTTAATTGATGCCGACGTTAGCCCTAAAAATAATCCAACACTTTGTGGCATTTTATGTAAAAAGTAACTGCCGCCTACATCTGGGTATAAACCAATGGTTTGCTCTGGCATGGCAATGCGTGATGTTTCAGTTACGACGCGGTGGCTAGCACCGGCCATTAACCCTAAACCGCCGCCCATTACTATGCCGTTACCCCAAACAAGGATTGGTTTATCAAAGGTATGAATAAGGTAATCAAGTTTGTACTCTAGCGTAAAAAACTCTTCAACTAGGCTTGTTGGTTTACCTTGCGCCATTGCATGATGAAGGCTGACAACATCGCCACCAGCACAAAATGCTTTATCGCCAGCGCCTTTTAACAATACCATTGCAATAGCATCATCATCTTGCCAAGCTCGCAATTGCGGCTCAAGTAATTTGATCATCTCAAAATTAAGTGCATTTAACGCTTTTGGCGCATTTAGTGTAATAAGCCCTACTAAACTGCCGTTTTCTGCGGTGGCGGTTTCAAATATCACGGGCTCATCGGCGCTATTTAATACTGTTAAAGCACTCATTAGCCATTTACCCAGTTAGCGCGGCGTTTTTCTAAAAAGGCATTTACGCCTTCTTGTTGATCTTCGGTATCAAATAAACCAACAAATAACTCGCGCTCAAGAGGCAATACACTTGCCATTGGTTGATGGCGCCCTTTTTGAATCAATGTTTTACATGCTGCAACTGAGGTGGGGCTTTGATCGGCCACTTGGTTAGCAAGTTTTAGTGCTGCCGCAAAGCTTTCACCCTGTGGTACTACTTCTTCTACTAAGCCAATTTGCAGGGCTTTATCAGCTTTTAAGCGCTCGCCGCATAAAATCATGCGCTTTGCCCAGCCTTCGCCTACAAGCCATGCTAAATTTTGTGTACCACCCGCACAGGGTAATAACCCAACTTTAGCTTCAGGCAGGGCCATTTGTGCTTGCTCTTCCGCTATACGTAAATCGCACGCAAGCGCTACTTCTAAACCGCCGCCCATTGCATAACCGTTTATGGCAGCAACCGACACACCTCTAAAATTAGTAAGTGCTTCAAATGCTTCACCAAATACACGCGACATGTCGGCGGCTACGCCTTTATCCCCACCTACAAATACGTTTAGGTCGGCACCAGCGCTAAAAAACTTCTCGCCTTCGCCAGTCAGTACTAAGGCATAAATATTTTTATTATTGTTTAGCTCGTTAACGGTATTTTTTAAATCAACTAGGGTGTCTTTTGTCCAGGTGTTTGCTGGCGGATTAGACATCGTTAAAATAGCAACATGACCTTCGGTTGTAAGTTCAATACTTGGATTAGATTTAGATTCTGACATACATTGCTCCTTATAAAACGTCGCTTGCTGACTCTGCTAAAATACGGCGCGCTATAATTACACGCATGATTTCGTTAGTGCCTTCTAAAATTTGATGAACGCGTACGTCACGTACATGACGTTCAAGCGGGTATTCTTTTATGTAACCGTAACCACCATGAATTTGCAGCGCGTCGTTACACACGGTAAAACCAACATCGGTAGCAAAGCGTTTAGCCATGGCGCAGTAAGTGGTTTTTTCGACGTCGTTATTATCTAGTTTAAATGCAGCAAGCCTAACCATTTG
This sequence comes from Pseudoalteromonas sp. NZS127_1, assembly GCF_015864295.1. Taxonomy (NCBI): domain Bacteria; kingdom Pseudomonadati; phylum Pseudomonadota; class Gammaproteobacteria; order Alteromonadales; family Pseudoalteromonadaceae; genus Pseudoalteromonas; species Pseudoalteromonas sp. NZS127_1. The sequence continues at coordinate 488,356 of NZ_JADYXO010000001.1, forward strand.
GCGCGCAGCTACCAGCTCGGTGTTCATATCGGCAATTTTAAATTGCAGCGCTTGAAACGCAGCGAGTGGCTTACCAAATTGCGTGCGTTCTTTTAAATATTCACGGGCGGTATTAAGTGCCGCTTGCGCTGTACCAATTGAACATGTGGCAATGTTAATTCGACCGCCATCAAGGCCTTGCATCGCAAATTTAAAGCCTTCGCCCTCAGCCCCTAATAAGTTGTGCGCAGGAATGCGTACATCTTCAAAGCTAATTAGGCGTGTAGGTTGTGCGTTCCACCCCATTTTTTCTTCTGCTTTGCCGTATTCAACGCCTTTTGCATCGGCAGGCACTACAAATGCCGAAATACCTGCAGCGCCTTCGCCGCCTGTACGTGCCATTACCACTAATACTTCGGTTTCGCCAGCGCCCGATATAAACATTTTTGAGCCGTTAATAACGTACTCATCGCCCTCAAGCACAGCTTTTGTTTTAAGTGATGCGGCGTCTGAACCCGAGCCTGGCTCTGTTAAACAATAAGAGGCAAGTAGCTCGCCCATGACTAATTGCTCTACGTATTGGTCTTTAACTGCATCGGTACCAAAACTTGCTACCATCCACGTGGCCATATTATGAATGGTCAACATGGCCGTGGTTGCTGTACAGCCCATAGCAAGCTGTTCAAAAATAATGCTCGAATCTAAACGAGATAAACCAAGGCCGCCGGCTTCCTCTGGCGTGTATAAACCGCAAAAACCAAGCTCGCCTGCTGCTTTAATCGTGTCTTTAGGGAAAATATGTTCGCGGTCCCATTTTGCTGCATAAGGTGCGAGTTCTGACTCGGCAAATTGTCGTGCTGTTTGCGCAAAGGCTTGTTGATCTTCAGATAAGTTAAAGTCCATGTTAGACCTCTTTAATTGTGTAAGTTATGTTAGTTGTGTTGTTAGTGTTTCCCGTTACGGGGATATCGTGACGAGCGGCGAAGGCTTATGTGTGTTGTGTGTGAAGTAGCCTTCGCGCCCATCTTTATTATTAATTATTCTTTTATTTACTCATTTTTTAATTACGATTATTTTAAGTTAATGCTCATGTTTGGACCCGAAGCAATATCATCTTCAAACCAACGTGAGGTAATCGTTTTAGTTTCTGTGTAAAAACGAATACCTTGCTTACCGTACGTGTGCGTATCGCCGTAAAACGAGCCTTTCCAACCAGTGAACGAAAAGAACGGAAGTGGCACCGGAATTGGTACATTAATACCTACTTGCCCTACTTCAATTTCGTGTTGGAATTTACGAGCCACTGCGCCGCTTGAGGTAAATAACGAGGTGCCGTTACCGTAAGGGCTGTCGTTAATAAGTGCGATTGCTTCATCAAGCGTGTCTACAAACATACACGCCAGTACGGGGCCAAATATTTCTTCTTTGTATAAATCCATCTCTTTGGTTACATCGGTAAATAACGTTGGGCCAACCCAGTTACCTTGCTCAAAACCTTCAACTGTAAAGTCAGAACCATCAATTAAACAGGTAGCGCCTTGTTCTTTACCACCGGCAATAAGCGATAAAATACGCGACTTTGCTGCTTTTGATGTTTGTGGCCCGTATGCTGCTTTTGCATCATCCCACACACCTGGGCGTACATTTTCAAAGCCTGCTTTAATTTCATCTACCCATTCGCTCGCTTGGCCTACAAATACAGCAACCGAAATACCCATACAACGCTGGCCAGCAGCACCTACTGATGCGCCTACTAGGTTATTTACAACGTGCGATTTACTTGCATCTGGCATAATAACCATGTGGTTTTTAGCACCAACACACGCTTGAACGCGTTTAAGGTTTTGCGTGCCTTTAGAATAAATATAAGCACCTACACCACACGAACCAACAAACGAAATAGCGCGTACTGCTTTATCTTCTAGTAGACGGTCTACTTGTGGTTTTGTACCGTGTACAACTTGTAATACGCCTTTTGGTGCGCCCGCTTCAATAAATAGCTCGGCTAAGCGCGTTGGTGTAAGTGGGTCTTGCTCAGACGGTTTTAAAATAAAGGTGTTACCACACACAATAGCCAGCGGGAACATCCAAAGTGGGATCATCGCAGGGAAGTTAAACGGAGTAACGCCCGCACATATGCCAAGTGGCTGCATGTAAGAATACGTATCGATTTTACGCGCTACGTTTTCCATTGTTTCACCCATCATTAATGATGGTGCGTTCGCTGCTTGTTCTACTACTTCAATACCACGCCAAACATCGCCTTTTGCATCTTCAAATGTTTTACCCAATTCGTGGCAAATAATGGTAGCAAGCTCATCGTGATGTTCTTTTAATAGCGCCGCGTACTTCATCATAATGCGAGCACGTTCAGTAATGGGTACGTCTTTCCATGTTTTAAACGTTTCAGAGGCTGAGGCAATTGCTGCGTCCATTTCTGACTCGGTGGTACATGGCACTTGTGCAAGTACTTCTTGAGTTGCTGGGTTTATAACATCGATAAGCTCTTTAGACGCTGATTGAATAAATTCGCCATTAATAAGTAGTGGTACTTGGTGCATGATTAAATCCTAGTGTGTGAGTTGTGTGTTCTCTTTTAAAATTGGTAGCGCCGCTTTGTTAGTATTATGAGTGCAGCGCCTTTATAGTTATTCGTTAAAGTATTCGTCTAGCTATTCATGTAACCCTAATTAGTACGCTTCTACGGCCATAGCAACCGCTTCACCGCCACCAATACATAAAGACGCAATGCCTTTTTTAAGGCCTCGGTTTTTAAGGGCATGAATAAGCGTTACTAAAATACGCGCGCCGCTTGCACCAATTGGGTGGCCAAGTGCACATGCACCGCCGTTAACGTTTACTTTGCTTTCATCAAGTTTTAACTCGTTAATAGCCAGCATGGTTACCATGGCAAATGCTTCGTTAATTTCCCAAAGGTCAACATCGTTTACAGCCCAACCTGCTTTTTCAAGCACGCTGCTTATTGCCCCTACTGGCGCTACTGTAAATTCACTTGGTTTTTGAGAGTGAGTACTGTGCGCCACAATTTTACAAAGCGGTGTTAAGCCTTGCTCTTTTGCTTTTGATTCGCTCATTAATATAAGCGCCGCGCCACCGTCTGAAATTGACGATGAATTAGCGGCTGTAATGGTGCCGTCTTTTTTAAAGGCTGCACGCAGACTTGGAATTTTTTCTGGGCGGGCGTTACCTGGTTGCTCGTCAATCGAAACTGTTACATCGCCTTTGCGTGTTTGCATCGTATGCGGGGCAACTTCGTTATCAAAACTGCCATTTTGTATTGCTGCTTTTGCTTTACTTAATGAGCCTAATGCAAATGCATCCATTTGCTCGCGACCAATGCCGTATTCGTCGGCGGTGTCTTGTGCAAAACAACCCATTGCTTTGTTATCGTAAGCGTCTTCAAGACCATCGCTCATCATGTGATCTTTTATTTCGCCGTGACCCATTCGCATACCGCCACGTGCTTTTGGAATAAAGTACGGTGCGTTTGTCATGCTTTCCATGCCACCGGCAATGGCAGATTGGATAGAGCCTGCTTTAATTAAATCGTTTGCAAGCATGGCGGCTTTTAAACCAGAGCCACATACTTTGTTAATTGTTGTAGCGCCAGTGCTAAGTGCAAGGCCTGCTTTTAACATTGCTTGGCGTGCGGGCGCTTGCCCAAGCCCTGCTGGTAATACACAGCCCATAATTACTTCGTCTATTGCATCATTAGCTAAACCAGTTTGTGCAAGTGCACTGGCAATGGCGGTAGCGCCAAGCTCGGTAGACTGCGCATCACTTAACGCTCCCATAAAACCACCCATTGGGGTGCGTTTTGCTGCTACAATTACCACTGATTCTAAAGTCATAACTAACTCCGTTGTAATTTAATGCAAATAATTGTTAGTATATTTGCTCTATTAATTTAGTATTCATTTATTATTTAATACCTACACACAATACTAACGTTTACGCCAACGTCAACTAAAAACAGCTTAATTTTTAGTTTTATAAGTGTAAGCATTATTTTCCAGCTGTTAGGCCACACTGAGGAAATAAAATTAACCTACTGAAAATTAATAAAATAAGTCAACTCTTCGCACCAACACTCCTTTATAAATAGTTTCAAAACACACCAAGCTTTACCTTTACGTAAACTTCACTTATATTGGGGTTATTCGAATGAGGTAAATACAATTATGAAACCAGATAATCAAACAAACTTTGCAAGCTCAGCCAAGGTGCCAGCAAGTAATGAACAAACATTTAGCATTAGCGAACTCGCTAAAGAATTTGACATTACTACCCGCTCTATTCGCTTTTACGAAGACCAAGGCCTAATAACGCCTGATCGTAATGGTCAAACCCGTATTTATTCAAAACGCGACAAAGTGCGTTTAAAACTAATATTACGTGGTAAACGATTGGGCTTTACGCTTGCTGAAACAGGCCGTTTGTTTGAACTGTACGACGCTGATAAGTCGAGTGCTAAGCAGCTGGTTACCATGCTTGATTTAATAGCCGATAAAAAGTCTGACCTATCTCAACAAATGGACGACATTAAAGTTGTTCTTATGGAGTTGGTGACGGCCGAGCGCCGCTGCAGAGATACGCTTAATAAAATAGACGAGTAAGTTTATTTTTTAAAATAACAACACACTGACAACACACACGTCACACAGGAATGAATCATGAGCACTATTTCACTATATAAAGAAATGAACTTTGGCCTTGGCGAAACCGCCGATATGATCCGCGACCACGTAAATAGTTTTGCGAGTCAGGAGATTGCCCCGCTTGCTGAAAAAACTGACTTAGATAACGCCTTTCCAAATCAACTTTGGGCACAAATGGGCGAAATGGGCGTACTAGGTATGACCGTATCTGAAGAACTTGGCGGCGCAGGGTTGGGTTACTTAGAACATGTAATTGCTATGGAAGAGATTAGCCGTGCCAGTGCCTCTATAGGTTTAAGCTATGGAGCACATTCTAACCTGTGTGTTAATCAAATTAACCGTAACGGGTCACAAGCTCAAAAAGAAAAATACTTACCAAAGCTTATTAGTGGTGAGCACATTGGTGCCCTTGCAATGAGCGAGCCTAATGCAGGTTCTGACGTTGTATCGATGAAACTTAAAGCCGAGAAAAAAGGCGATAAGTACATTTTAAACGGCAATAAAATGTGGATCACTAATGGCCCAGACGCACATACGTTAGTTATTTACGCTAAAACAGATTTAGATGCCGGCGCTAAAGGTATTACCGCGTTTATTGTTGAGAGTGACTTTCCTGGTTTTTCTACGGCGCAAAAGCTAGACAAACTGGGCATGCGTGGCTCAAACACTTGTGAGCTGGTATTTGAAAACTGCGAAGTACCCGAGGAGAACATTTTAGGTAACTTAAACGAAGGCGTTAAAGTACTTATGAGTGGCCTTGATTATGAACGCGTAGTACTTGCAGCAGGCCCGCTTGGCATAATGCAAGCGTGTATGGATATAGTGGTACCGTATATTCACGAGCGTAAACAGTTTGACACCCCTATTGGGCAGTTTCAGTTAATTCAAGGCAAAGTAGCCGACATGTATACACAAATGAATGCTGCGCGCTCATACGTATACACGGTAGCTCGCTCTTGTGACCGAGGTGAAACAACCCGTAAAGATGCTGCCGGTGCAATTTTATGCGCCGCAGAGCTTGCAACTAAAATGGCACTCGATGCGATTCAAATTTTAGGTGGCAATGGCTACATAAACGAATACGCCACAGGCCGCCTGCTTCGTGATGCCAAGCTATACGAAATTGGTGCAGGTACATCAGAAATACGCCGCATGCTTATTGGCCGCGAACTTTTCACTGAAAGCCGTTAAGGATTAAACCATGACGATTTTAAAATCGAGCGTTAATCCTCACGATCCAACGTTTGTGCAAAACCATAAAAACATGTCGACGCTGGTGGATGATTTACGCAGTAAAGTAGCCACTATTAGCCAAGGCGGAGGTGCTGCGTTAAAAGAGCGCCACGAAGGCCGCGGTAAATTATTTGTACGCGACCGTATAAGTACGTTAATTGACGAAGGCTCACCGTTTTTAGAAATCTCACAATTTGCGGCATTTGGTGTGTACGAACAAGCAATACCGTGCGCAGGTGTTGTAGCCGGTATTGGCCGTGTTAAAGGCATTGAGTGCATGATTATTGCAAACGATGCCACGGTTAAAGGCGGTACGTATTTTCCGCTTACCGTTAAAAAGCATTTACGTGCACAAGATATCGCAGAGCGTTGCCACTTACCGTGTATTTATTTGGTTGATTCGGGCGGTGCAAACCTGCCAGAGCAAGACGATGTATTTCCGGATAAGCTGCATTTTGGTCGTATTTTTTACAATCAAGCGCGTATGTCGGGTAAAGGTATTCCTCAAATTGCCGTGGTAATGGGTTTGTGTACCGCTGGCGGTGCGTATGTACCTGCTATGGCCGATGAAAGCATTATTGTAAAAGAGCAAGGCACTATATTTTTAGCCGGCCCGCCGCTTGTAAAAGCAGCAACGGGCGAGGAAGTAACAGCCGAAGAACTAGGCGGCGCCGATGTGCACTGTAAAGTGTCGGGTGTTGCCGATCACTACGCAGAAAACGATGCTCATGCGCTGTCTATTGCGCGTCAATGTATTGAGCGTATTAATTACACACGTCCTACAGCCCCTCTTTTAGAGGATGTAAAGCCACCACGTTACGACATTAACGAGCTTTACGGCATTGTGGGCACCGACCTTAAAAAGCCGTTTGATGTACGCGAAGTAATAGCGCGCACAGTGGACGACTCATCATTTGATGAATTTAAACGCTACTTTGGTGAAACGCTCGTCACCGGTTTTGCCAGCATTTATGGCAACCCGGTTGGCATAGTGGCTAATAACGGTATTTTATTTAGTGAGTCGGCGCAAAAAGGCGCGCACTTTATTCAGCTGTGTGCTCAGCGCAATATTCCTTTGGTATTTTTACAAAACATTACTGGCTTTATGGTAGGTAAAAAATACGAAGCCGAAGGCATTGCTAAGCACGGTGCTAAAATGGTGATGGCGGTTTCGTGTGCTGATGTGCCTAAATTCACGGTACTTATTGGTGGCTCTTACGGCGCAGGTAACTACGGAATGTGTGGCCGAGCATTTGAACCAACCATGATGTGGATGTGGCCTAATGCCCGTATTTCGGTAATGGGCGGCGAGCAAGCAGCCGGTGTAATGGCGCAAGTTAAACAAGATGGTTTAGCTCGCAAAGGCCAAAGCATGAGCGAGCAAGAAATCAGTGACTTTAAAAAGCCAATTATTGATCAATACGAAGAGCAAGGTCACCCGTATTACGCCAGCGCCCGCTTGTGGGATGACGGCATTATCGACCCTGCTGATACGCGTAATGTATTAGGACTTGCGTTAACGGCTGCGAATAACGCACCAAAACGTGATTCGAAATTTGGCGTATTTAGAATGTAACCGGAGCGCAAAATGTCAGTAACACTACAAATAACAAAATCTAATGTGGCTGTACTTGTGTTAAGTCGCCCAGAAAAAAGAAACGCATTTAATAGTGAAGTAATACACGAGCTGATTCAGTGTATTGAACATGCAAATACGCTTGATATTCGTGCTTTGGTTTTAAAAACAGAAGGTAAGCATTTTTCAGCTGGTGCCGATTTAGCCTGGATGAAATCAATGGCGGATAACAACTACGCTGACAACTTAGCTGACTCAATGCAATTAGCTAAATTAATGCAGGTATTAGCAAGCTCGCCACACCCTACAATTTGCGCTGTGCAAGGTGCTGCTTTTGGTGGTGCTCTGGGTTTAATAGCCTGTTGCGACATAGCCCTTAGTAAAGACGATGCACAATTTTGTTTAAGCGAAGTAAAGCTTGGCCTTATTCCTGCGGTTATTAGCCCGTATGTAATTAAAGCGATTGGTGAGCGCGCTGCTCGCAGGTACTTTTTAACGGCTGAAGTGTTTGATGCGCATACCGCTAAGCAACTGGGTTTAATTCATCAAGTAACCGGTAATTTAGACTGTGCACTCGATAACATGTTGCAAACACTGATTGATAACGGACCTATAGCAGTAAAAGCCGCCAAAGCATTAATTAACGATGTAGCAAATAAGCCGATTACCGATGAACTCATTGAGCTTACCGCTGAGCGTATTGCAAAAATTCGCGTATCTGAAGAAGGTCAAGAAGGGCTAAGTGCTTTTTTTGATAAACGCTCACCCGCTTGGCAACTGTAGGATTAATTATGAACACACAACGATTACAAAAAATACTGATTGCCAATCGCGGAGAAATTGCGTGCCGCGTAATGCGCAGCGCAAAACAAATGGGCTTAACCACGGTCGCGGTTTATTCTGATGCAGACAAACATGCCCAGCACGTAAAAATGGCTGACGAGGCTTACCATATTGGCGCTGCGCCAAGTAAAGACTCGTATTTAGTGGCAGACAAAATTTTACAAGTAGCCAAAGACTGCGGCGCTGATTGTATTCACCCGGGGTATGGTTTTTTATCTGAAAACAGTGAATTTGCTAAGGCCTGCGAAGCGAACAATATTGCTTTTGTAGGGCCACCAGCAAGTAGCATTGAAGCAATGGGATCTAAAACCCGCGCTAAAGAAATAATGGCAGCTGCTAATGTGCCATTAGTACCTGGTTATTATGGTGATAAACAAGATCCTGCTTTTTTACAAAGTGAAGCTGAAAAAATTGGCTACCCTGTACTAATTAAAGCCGCCTTTGGCGGCGGCGGTAAAGGCATGCGTGTGGTTGAAAAAGCACAAGACTTTATGAGCGCATTACAAGGTGCGCAACGTGAAGCCATTGCCGGTTTTGGTAACGATTTAGTATTGCTTGAGCGTTACGTAAACCAGCCTCGCCATGTTGAAGTGCAAGTATTTGCAGATAACCATGGCAACTGTGTTTATTTAGGCGATCGTGATTGTTCTTTGCAACGCCGTCATCAAAAAGTAATTGAAGAAGCCCCTGCTCCGGGTTTATCTGACGCACTACGTAAAGAAATGGGCGAAGCAGCTGTACGTTGTGCACTGGCTATAAATTATAGAGGCGCAGGTACGGTTGAGTTTTTACTGTGTGGCGATGAATTTTTCTTTATGGAAATGAATACGCGCCTTCAAGTAGAACACCCCGTGACCGAAATGGTAACCGGTGTAGATTTGGTCAACTGGCAAATTAATATTGCGGGTGGGCAAACATTGCCACTAACACAAAGTGATATTCAATTGCAGGGTCATAGTTTTGAAGCGCGTATATACGCAGAAGATCCAGCCAACGACTTCATTCCGTGCTCGGGCACTATTGAAGCACTGCATACACCGCTTAACAGTGAATTTGTACGCATTGATACAGGTATTGCACAGGGCGATGAAATCAGCCCATTTTACGACCCGATGATTGCAAAGCTGATTGTGCACGACGATAATCGCGAACAAGCACTGGGCCGTTTACAACACGCCCTTGAGCAATTTCATTTAGCGGGTTTTAGCACTAACATTGGTTTTTTACATAATTTAGCAAGCCACCCTACGTTTAAACAAGGTGCGCCCAGTACGCACTTTATTGCAGAGCAAGGTGACTCGTTAGTAGCGGTTGATGAGCAGCTGTTGCAAGCAAGCCAACTTATTGGTGCTTTTGCATATTTAGAATCGTTAACTAACACACAAAATGCGCCAAGCAGCGCAAGTCCGTGGCAACAACTAAGCGGTTTTACACTCAATGCGCCGCAAGCAATTAAAATTCCTTTTGCCGATTTACAGCTAAGCGCTATAAAAACGACAGCGGGCTATAGTATTACGCATAACGAGCACGTATTTACCCTACAAGGCACATTAAATAACGGCCTATGCACTGTATTTATTAACGGCGAAAAACACAGCGCACACGTAACTACGGTAGGTAATAATACCGTGGGCAATAATACCGTTGGCAATAGTACAGTAGCTAATAGTGTGACAGTGATGAATAAAGCACTGCAAACTAAGCTTGAACTAGTTGATAAACATTATATTAGTTCGCACGAAAGCGAAGCACTTCCACTTGCCGCCCCGCTCAATGGCACGGTAGTAAAACACTTAATTGACATTGGCAGCACAATTACCAAAGGCGATGCGGTTGTTATTATTGAAGCCATGAAAATGGAATACACGCTTAACGCGCCTCACGACGGTATTTTAAAAAGCTATTGCTTTGGTGAAGGTGAATTGGTAACGCATGGTGCCCTGCTTGCGATAGTCGAAGATACGACTGAGGAAGGTGCATAATGAGTGCTTTTCCGAGTAAAGTCCGTATTGTTGAAGTTGGCGCGCGAGACGGCCTTCAAAACGAAAAAACAGTCAGTACAGCGGATAAAGTAGCGCTTATTAACGCGCTAAGTACGGCAGGTTTAAAAGACATTGAAGCCGGCGCGTTTGTCTCCCCTAAGTGGGTTCCGCAAATGGCAGACTCGGCTGATGTAATATCAGCACTTGATTTACCTGATGTGAATTTAAGTGCCCTTACACCTAACTTAAAAGGTGCGCAAGCAGCGCACGCTGTTGGCATTAAAGAGTTTGCTATATTTACCGCTGCGAGTGAGTCGTTTTGTCAAAAAAACATAAACTGCTCAATTGATGAAAGTATTGAGCGTTTTAGTGAAGTAATGGCGTTTGCTAAAGCGAATAATATCCGCGTACGTGGTTATGTAAGCTGTGTGCTAGGTTGCCCTTACGAGGGTGATATAGACCCACTAGCAGTACTGAGTGTATCGCAAAAACTATTAGATTTAGGCTGTTACGAAGTAAGCCTTGGCGATACCATAGGTGTTGGCACTGCTAAAAAAGTAACGCAGCTAATAGAATTACTTTTAACACACATTGATAAAACCAAGTTGGCCGTGCATTTTCACGATACTTACGGCCAAGCGCTCACAAATATTTACGCAGCCTTAAACCTAGGTATAGCAACGGTTGACGCGGCAGTTGCAGGCCTTGGTGGTTGCCCTTATGCTAAGGGTGCGTCAGGAAATGTTGCCACCGAAGATGTAGTTTACTTACTGCAAGGGCTTGGCATTGAACATGGAATTGATTTACAAAGGTTAAGTGATGCTGGATGGGAGATAACCAAAGCACTTGGTAAGCAACCTGTGAGCAAAGTATCTGTGGCACTACACACTAAATAGCTATCTTATAAAATGATAACTCACTACTAATACAAGATAGTTAACAACAAATAACACACAATGAGGAGAGACTCATGGCCGGTTTTGATAAAGTAGTTTCTAGTTACGAAGCTGCAATGGAAGGATTAAAAGACGGCGATACTATTATTGCCGGTGGTTTTGGTTTATGTGGTATTCCTGAGGGCTTAATTAAACAAATTAAGCAGATGCAAACAAAAGACTTAACCGTGGTATCTAATAACTGTGGTGTTGATGACTTTGGTTTAGGTATTTTATTACAAGACAAACAAATTAAAAAAGTAGTTGCCTCATACGTTGGCGAAAACGCCCTATTCGAGCAGCAGTTATTAAGTGGCGAAATTGACGTAGAACTTACGCCACAAGGTACTTTGGCTGAAAAAATGCGGGCTGGTGGCGCAGGTATACCTGCATTTTACACCGCTACCGGTTACGGTACTCCAGTTGCAGAAGGCAAAGACGTAAAAGAATTTAATGGTCGCCCGTATATTTTAGAAGAGTCTATAACAGGTGAATTTGCCATAGTAAAAGCATGGAAAGCCGATCGATACGGTAATTTAGTGTTTAGACACACCGCCATGAACTTTAATCCAATGGCAGCAACGGCGGGTAAAATTACCGTTGCCGAAGTAGAAGAAATTGTAGAGCCGGGTGAGCTTGAACCAAGCCAAATTCATACCCCGGGTATTTTTGTAAATCGCGTTATTAAAGGCAACTTTGAAAAACGCATTGAACGTGTAACAACACGAGATTAAGCAGGAGCATAATTATGGCATTATCACGTGAACAAGTTGCAATGCGCGTTGCACAAGAACTTCAAGACGGCTATTACGTAAATTTGGGTATAGGAATTCCGACACTCGTCGCAAACTATGTACCGGATGATATTGAAGTTATGTTACAGTCCGAAAATGGCCTTTTAGGCATGGGCCCGTACCCTACTAAAGCAGAGCTAGATGCCGATATGATTAACGCGGGTAAAGAAACCGTGACAGCTGCCAAAGGTGCAGCCATATTTAATAGTGCAGATAGTTTTGCCATGATACGGGGTGGTCATGTAGACTTAACTGTTCTGGGTGCATTTGAAGTTGACCAGAACGGCAACATCGCCTCGTGGATGATCCCTAAAAAGCTGATTAAAGGCATGGGTGGCGCGATGGATTTAGTCGCTGGCGCAAAAAATATTATTGTTACTATGACCCATGCAAGTAAGCATGGTGACTCTAAATTACTAGAGGCCTGCTCTTTACCGCTTACTGGCGTTAATTGCGTTAAAAAAATAGTAACAGATTTAGCCGTATTAGAAGTTAAAGACGGCGCATTTCATCTATTAGAACGTGCTCCGGGCGTAACTGTTGATGAAATCATTAGTAAAACAGCAGGTAAATTACTTGTTGACGGTGAAGTACCAGAAATGGTTTTTTAGGAACTTTTTAACAAGTTAACTTAAAATAACGCTTTACCCTGTACCGACCTCATTCCCAGTGCCAATGGCGCTGAGTTACCCAAAATCCCTCTCACGAGGGATTTTTTTTGTCTTTTTTACTTATTTTTAGTCTTGTTCATACATCTGTAGTAAATTTTTATCTATAATAGTTGCATAAATAGATGATTAGTTAGTTAGAACATTTGCACTACTATGCTTTAATGATGCACCACTTTTGTGAATTTACGCTGTTAATATTTTTAACTTATTGATATTATTGTAATTACTAATTGGTTCGATTTTTGCCTATACTAGGCTATATAAACAACTTAATACTGGAAAACATGCAAACTCCTATTCGTGGCCTTCGCTCTTTTTGCTTTGCAGCAAGAAGCCTAAGTTTTAAGCATGCAGCTAATGAACTGTACTTAACACCTTCGGCAGTGAGCCACCAAATAAAACAACTTGAAGAACAACTTGGTATTGAACTTTTTCAACGTAAAACGCGTTCAATTAGTTTAACCACTGCGGGTAAAAACTTTTTTGATGCTGTGTCCCCAATTATCACTATGTTAGAAGGCACCATTAATGAGTTTAGTCAGATGCAGCAAAATACAAATTTGACGATTACGTTGCCTGAGTTTTTTGCCAGCGAACTACTCATGCCTAAATTAAGTGAGTGGACGTCAGAGCACCCTAATATAAACCTGCAAATGGATACGCTTAAAACACGTAAAGAAATAACCCGTCATAGCGATTTATCTATTGTATTATCATCGAGTAAACCCACTGAAGGTTCTGCAACAGAGCTATTTAATCTTGAATATATCCCTGCATGTAATAAAAAGCTGCTCGATCAGTGGAGGGACGATCACCGTCAAGCGCTTAATCAAGTTCCGCTAATACTACACAAAGCTCGCCCTTGGGCATGGCACCAGTGGGCCGAAAAAGCAGGAATTGATGACTTCTCTCCTTCGCAGATTATTCAAATAGATAGCATGTTTGGTGTAGCGCGTGCAGCGCAGCAAGGCATGGGCATTGCGCTTATCCCACTGCCTATTAGTCAAAGCTGGTTAGATGAGCAATGGCTTTATAAATTATTCGAACAGCCTTTAACAACTAAAGATAAATACTATTTAGTGCAGCACGAATCAAGCACGCCTAATCACCCGCTTGATTTATTTGCGAAGTGGGTTGTAAATACGTTTAGAAAAATCCAAGAATAATCCCCTATTAGACGAGTTCAGTAATACAACCCACTCTGTGTTTTATTACTGAACTCGTCTAAACCTCCCTGCAATTTTTAATAGTATTTTTTATTTAAATACATAAGCTTAACGCCGAGCATTAGACTAAAGTCTATAGTTTAATTTTTTTCACTCATTGGTTTCATTTTTATCGTTTGTCGAAAATAAAGTTAAATATTAAAGTTACTTCATCAGCTCAAAACAACTTAGTTAATTTGTTTTTTAAGAGCAATAAATGCAACCTTTAGAGTTCTAGTAACTCAAACTTAGCAGTGAAAAGAATCTTATATTGTGTGTGTAAGATGTTGTCAGTGTGAAAAAGCGGTTCAAGTTAGGTGGTGACTTGGCTTGAACTGTTTTATTCTTGGCTCAACCACATGATATGCATTACAAGGCTACGTAAGCGTAGTAAACAGAATCTTTATATTGTGTGTGAAGATGTTGTCAGTGTGAAAAAGCGGTTCAAGTTAGGTGGTGACTTGGCTTGAACTGTTTTTATTCTTGGCTCAAACCACATGATATGCATTACAAGGCTACGTAAGCCTAGTAAACAGAATCTTTATATTGTGTGTGAAGATGTTGTCAGTGTGAAAAGCGGTTCAAGTTAGGTGGTGACTTGGCTTGGACTGTTTTTATTATTAAGCACATACATAATATAGTTATATACAGGTTAATACCTTTTAAAAAGCCCCATAAGTTATAACTTACGGGGCTTTTTTAGTTAATTTTTTATTTGATACTCTTTTTTTAATTTACTTATTTGCACTTTATGTGAAAGCAAAAATGTATCAAATTGCTTAACTACCTCAGGGTAGTCAATGGACGATAATAAAAAGGCTTGTAAATCTGTCGGCAATTCGTTTTGAAAATAAACGGGTCGGGTTAATTTGAAATATTTAACAATATTATAGTTTAATACATCGTTAGATATGTAAATACACTCCACTCGCTCTTTCAAAAGCATCTCTATTAATTCCATTACATTAGCGGTTTCAATTAGCTCAACGTTTTCGTTATTCATTAAAGGTTTAAAGCTTTGAGACGTAAACCCTCTCACCGTTGCAAAACTAACGCATTCATCAATAGTGATATTTTTATTTAAACTCGCAATACCCGTTTTAGTCACAACGGTTGGCTGCGAATAAATAATTTCATTTAAATCATCAAAGGAAGCTTTATAACTTGGTTTCCATTGAGGATTATCTGGATATTTAAAATCAACATGATGGTGATCAATGAATTCTTTATAAAGACGATTAATTGGCAGCGTGTAAAACTCAAATTTAAAGTCGTGCTGCTGTGCAAACAAAGTTAGCAACTCTTCACTGAAGCCATAATAGTCAGCACCATTTGCTCCACTACCATCAAAGTAAGGTAGATACTCTATATTCTCTACGCCGACGACATAGTGCGTTGCCGACTTAGCATCGGTTATAAAAATTAATAAAGCTAAAGGCAAATACATTAACTGCGTTGTTATTTTTATAAATTGATTCATTTATAACCTAAGTAATATTATTGATTGATGTGTAGCTGAACGCTTTAATTTTAACAAATTTGCAAAAAATATGATAAATCTATTTTATTTTATGCAAAAAAAAAGCCTGATTAAAATCAGGCTTTACAAAGTAAAAGGTTTAGCTTTTATCTCTTGGTACAAAATCGAGTACTGTTGCGTTTATACAGTAGCGGTCTGTGCCTCTAGGGCCTTCTCCTGGGAATAAATGACCAAGATGAATACCTGTACTTTTAGAGCGAAGCTCAATACGTGTTATTCCCCAGCTGCTATCGTCATGCTGCGTTACACTACTTTTTACTGGGTGCTTAAACGACAACCAACCAGTGCCTGAATTAAATCTATCACGTGTATCAAATAGTGGCTCTCCACTTAATTTATCAACAAAAGTGCCATCAGGTGTATTTTTAAACTCCTTGTACTCTTTACAGTAAGGTCTATCTGTTCTTGCATCAAATGCGACTTTATAAGCGTCACTTTTACCTAACTTAAATGCACCCAATGCTTTATAAAATTCTTCAGGTGTTGCATAACCTTGACGCCCATATACTTCAATGCCATTTTCTAAAAACAAAATAGTCGGTGTTGCCCACGTGGCTGACTTAATAGTTAAACCTTTAAGCTGGTCAGCATGGCGAAACGACATTGGTATAGTCCCTTTGTAATCATTTGCGACTGTTTTTTTAAATTTTTCACAGTATGGGCAGTATTCACGTGAATCTAAGACTACGATCTGCTTACCTGCGAGTAAGTCACTGTTATCGACTTTTTCTACGGGTTTTTTATTAAAAACAACGCCTGTTGAATGATCTGGGCAATAGCCATTAGGGTTCTTTTGTAGATAATTTTGATGATATTCTTCTGCCGATACAAAACCTGTAAGTGGTTTAATAACCGTTTCGATTTTGCCGTAGCTCGCATCAGTTAAAAGCTGCTGATATTGCGATTTAACTTGCTCAGCTACTTTAGCTTGTGCATCAGTAGTGGTTAATACAATTGAGCGATATTGCGTACCGATGTCGTTACCTTGGCGATTTTTTTGCGTAGGATCGTGGCTTTCAAAATAGTTTTTTAGTAAATCTTCAGCCGAAATTATATTACTGTTATACATAACCTGTACAACTTCAGCATAGTTGTTTTCGTCAAAGCGACGAGACTGATCAGTAATGTTTCTGTATGTTGCTTTAAAGCCATTGCCGTCTGCATAGCCTGACTCGGCATCAATAACGCCATTAAGCGCTTCGTAGCGTTTTTCAGCCCCCCAAAAACAACCTGATCCAAGTACAATGGTTTCTACATGCATGGTGGCTTCTATATTGCTGTGCTCGACCTTTTCCATAGATAAAGCAAAGCTACCTGCGCTAAATATAATAGCAGCGCCTGATAAATATAATAAATGCTGGTGTTTCATAATGTACCTCTTAAACAAGTGCGTGCTAATTAAGACCTCCTTACCTTAATTTTCATTTCAACCTAATTACTTATTTAATACGAAGTGCATTTAGTTTTGCTCTTCAATAAGTTAAATACGATTAATTAAATATAAAAACACTCTTAAACCAGGCTGAGCAAATAAAAATAACCACTTAGTCGCAATGGTGTAAATAAATTAATAAAACTGTGTTACGTTTAAATTATGTTGTACAAATAGGTTTATTTAATGAAGCCAACTCCTCATATTTATGCATTAACAAACAGTAGCTTACTGTTTGATGCATCGCATTTAGACGCAAAAGATAAACTCTCCATTCAAAAGAAAATTTGGGCTTTAACCAACCACTGTAAAAGCACTGATGAATTTACCGATTTAGTCCCAGCTATGAACTCGCTCACTCTTTATTTAAAATCTGATAAACACTTAAATAAGTGGCTACAAGTGCTACCCTCGCTGTGGGATGACATTAAAAGCAGTACTTTTAAGGGGCAGCATCACTTAATTGAAACCACATACAATGGCGAGGATATTAATTACGTGGCTAACTATCATAATTTAAGCGCTGATGAGGTTATTAATATTCATAGTAAAGCCAAGTACCACGTATTATTTTTAGGCTTTCAGCCCGGCTTTGCCTACCTTCACGGCTTAGATGAGCAATTACATACCCCAAGGCGTGATGAGCCACGTACTAGGGTTCCTAAAGGCTCTGTTGCGATAGGTGCTGCACAAACCGGAATTTACCCTGCGGATACGCCAGGCGGTTGGCACATAATAGGCCATACAAATACCTCTTTGTTTGATTCAACCTCTGCGCAACCTTGTTTAATTCAATCTGGCGATACGCTTGAATTTGTTCCGCTAGTTAATAAAGGAGCAACTCATGATTAAAGTACTTAAAAGTGGTGTATTGCTTACAATTCAGGATTTTGGCCGTAATGGCTACCGCCATTTAGGTGTAAGCAAAGCGGGCAGCTTAGACCCCTTTGCGCAAATAATTGCTAATAGATTACTTAACAATAACGACAATGATGCCGTTTTAGAAATAACCGTTGGTTTGTGCGAACTTGAATTTACTTGCGACACAGTAATTGCACTTCATGGTGCAGATTTGCAAGCAACCCTTGATGGGCAAGCAATCTACCCTGGTTGGACATACGCAGTTAAAAACAAGCAAGTGCTTAGCTTTGGTACAGGTAGAGCGGGCTTAAGAGCTTATTTTGCGGTGAAAGGCGGTATACAAAATACTGAGGTTATGGGCTCTAAATCTACAGATTTAAATGCACGTTTTGGTGGTATTGAAGGTAGAGCTCTCACCACAGGTGATGAAATACCTATTACTCCTTATTATGGAAAGTTTATAAAAGTAGGTGCAATTGCTCCACCTCAGCGCAAAATTATACGCTTGTACCCGAGCCCTCACGCTAACTTACTGGGTAAGCCATTATTGGATACCTTTGCAGCTACTGCATTCAAAGTCAGTACTAACAGTAATCGAATGGGCGTAAGGCTTGAGCATAATAAGAATAGCTTGGTGCATTCGCACTCTTTGCCATCACTGGGTGTAAGTCCTGGGAGCATTCAACTACCACCAAATGGTGATCCTATTGTGCTACTTAACGATGGACAAACCACTGGGGGCTATCCTCTTTTAGGAACAGTTATTGAAGCCGACTTACATCAATTTGCACAATTTAGACCTTTAGATACAGTTGAATTTAAATATGTAACGTTTGAAGAAGCAGCAAAGGCAAAGCAGAAACTTGACGGGCACCTACATCAATTGAGCCTTGCACTTAAAAATAACCTATAAAATATTCTAGAATCAACACGCCCTAGACTTAAAAGATAAGTACCATGTAATAAAGGCCCAAATTCCGACGGCAGTTACCTTACTCGCCGTTAATATTATTTTAATGTATAGCTTGGTGTTTAATGACTAAATCAACTTCTACTATGCCGTGTGTATTAATAACCGGTTTTGCTCCTTTTGGTGGCGAAACTATCAATCCTTCTTGGCAAACAGTGCAAAAACTTGATGAAACTATCATCATGAAACACAAAATATGCACACTAGAACTTGCCTGTGAGTTTAATACGTCTATCAGTCAGCTTATAAACGCCATTGAGTCGCATAACCCGGCGGTTGTTTTGTGTATAGGACAAGCTGGTAGGCGCAGTGAAATATCAATCGAGCGTATTGCAATAAACGTTGACGATGCACGCATTAAAGACAATGCAGGTAAGCAGCCTATCGATACGCCAATTGAAAAAAATGGCCCTGATGCCTATTTCACAAACTTACCCATAAAGCGCATGTTACAAGCATTGCACAACAGTAATATCCCTGCTGCTATTTCAAATACGGCAGGTACGTATGTGTGTAATCACGTTATGTATGGCCTTATGCATTATATAAACGATCACTGCGCGGTGATGAAAGGTGGCTTAGTACATGTCCCTTATTTACCAAGCCAAGCGGTGCACCACAATGGCGCACCAAGCATGAGTGAAGAAACCATTATTAACGCTTTAAAGGTCATGATCGCACAAGCTTTGAACAACAATAGTGATGTAAAAATAGCAGCAGGCACCACGCATTAACCATTTTGGTGCAGTTACATCTAAGTTGGTGCATAAATTATTCTTAATTAATTGTAAAAGCTATGTGACTTGAGTAATTTTTTCTGATAAAACAATGTTTCGCAGTACAGTAAATTAGCTCTGCTGCACACATAATAGGAATGAGGAGTTACTATGTGTTCAATTTTTGGGGTATTAGATATTAAATCTGATCCCACTCAATTGCGTACCCAAGCAATTGAAATGTCAAAGCTGCTTAGACACCGTGGTCCGGATTGGTCTGGTGTATATGCATCTGAAAAAGCTATTTTAGTACATGAGCGTTTAGCTATTGTTGGTGTATCAAGCGGTGCACAGCCTTTATACAACCCAGAAAAAACAAATATTTTAGCGGTTAATGGCGAGATTTATAATCATAAAGAACTTGCTGCAGAGTTAGACGTTGATTTTACTTTTCAAACTCAATCAGACTGTGAAGTTATTTTAGCGCTATATAAACAAAAAGGGCCTGACTTTTTAGATGACCTAAACGGCATTTTTGCATTTTGTTTATACGACGAAGAAAATGACGCTTACTTAATTGGCCGTGACCATATTGGTATTATCCCGCTTTACACCGGTCACGACGAGCACGGTAACTTTTACGTTGCTTCTGAGCTAAAAGCACTTTCTCCAATTTGTAAGCATATTGAAGAATTTCCTCCAGGGCATTACCTGTACAGCAAAGATGGCAAAATGACGCCTTATTACAAACGTGATTGGGAAACATTTGATGCAGTTAAAGATAACAGCGCAGAAGCGCAAGACGTTAAAGATGCATTAGAAGCGGCCGTTAAACGCCAGCTAATGTGTGATGTACCTTACGGTGTATTACTTTCTGGTGGTTTAGACTCATCGGTTATCTCTGCTATTACGCAGCGCTTTGCCGCAAAACGTATTGAAGATAACGACGAAAGTGACGCATGGTGGCCTAAGCTGCATTCTTTTTCAGTAGGCCTTGAAGGCTCACCAGATTTAGCTGCTGCACAAAAAGTAGCTGACATGATTGGTACTATTCACCACCCTATCATTTTTACTATTCAAGAAGGCATTGATGCACTTCGTGAAGTGATTTACCACATTGAAACGTACGATGTAACAACAATTCGTGCCTCTACACCTATGTACCTAATGGCTCGCCAAATTAAAGCAATGGGCATTAAAATGGTGTTATCGGGTGAAGGTGCTGATGAGCTATTTGGTGGTTACTTATACTTCCATAAAGCGCCAAACGCACAAGAGTTTCATGAAGAGTTAAACCGTAAAGTATCAAAACTGCATATGTTTGACTGTTTACGTGCTAATAAATCAATGGCGGCATGGGGCGTAGAAGCACGTGTACCGTTTCTTGATAAAGAATTTGTTGATGTTGCTATGCGTATCAACCCTGAAGCTAAAATGTGTAAAGATGGAAAAATTGAAAAACACATTTTACGCGAAGGCTTTGAAGGCTACTTACCTGATGAAGTTTTATGGCGTCAAAAAGAGCAATTTTCAGATGGTGTTGGCTACAGCTGGATTGATACATTAAAAGAGTTTGTAAACGAGCAAGTAAGCGATCAAGAGCTTGCAAATGCTAAATTTAAATACCCTATTAATACGCCAGATTCAAAAGAAGCATACTACTATCGTGCAATTTTTGAAGAGCATTTCCCAGGTGATGCATCAGCTAAATGTGTACCACATGGTAAATCGGTAGCGTGCTCGACTCCTGAAGCACTTGCATGGGACGCATCGTTCCAAAACAACGCTGATCCATCAGGTCGTGCTGCAGGCGTTCATAACGACGCATATGCAAGCAAAGGTTAACACTTTTTGTATATCGCAGCGTAGGCCTTTATGGCTCACGCTGCGCTTTATAAAGTACACTTACACCCAATCTGTTTTTTTTAGCCCTGCAAATAACTTAAAAGGCTCAAGCGCCTTAATTGTTATTTATGAAAATGGGTTAACATCAAAAAAAATGCAATATATTGCATCACAATCAATTCACCCTGCTACCGTATTTTTAAATCAAAATGAAATAACTAAACGTCATTGTAAAATTCGTTGGTTTAATCAAACAAGTGAAATTAAACGCTGCGGGCATGGCACTTTAGCAGCCGCTAATTTTTTGATAAAGCATTTTGGTTATTGCCCTAAAGCGTTTATCTCAATGAGTCATGAGCGTTTTACTATAAAAGAAAAAAAACAACGCGCTCAGCTATTACTAAAAAGCATAGAGCCACAAAAAAGCAAATTAGCTAAAGATGAGTTACAAAACGTGTTTTCATTAGCAATAAAAGCAGCCTACAGTACAGGTGATAAAAACGGTTATACGGTTGTATTATTTAATAAGGAATTTAGTGAAGAATTTGATAAAGAATTTAATAAAAACCCCGATGAAAAGCAGGATTTAAAAAGCTTACGCGTTGATTTTAAAGCTTTGAGTAAAGCCCATAAAAATGCAGTTATTGCGCTTAATATACAAAATATAAATGAAAAAACTGCCATAGTGCAGTTTAGATACTTTGCCCCTCAGTTTGGTGTTAATGAAGACAGTGCTACCGGCTCTGCTGTATCGGTTATTGCCCCACTGCTATTTAGACTGCTCGGTTTAAATAAAGCCAAGCTAATCCAACAATCGAATAATGGCGCACTGCTAAACTATGAATTTAACAATGCTAAAGTTTTGATTTACTAAATCATATGGTAAGTAACTGTTTAAAGAGGCCTTAATAAGCACAAAGCAAAATAGTTACTATCGTCTTGCCACGTTTGCTCTAACTTTAAATTAGCCTGCGCTGCAAGCTGCTTAAACGACTCAAGCGTGTACTTATGAGAGTTTTCTGTATGAATGCTTTCACCTTCTATAAAGTCTATTTGCTGATCGTTTATAATCACACTCTGAGTACAATTACTTACTAAATGCATTTCAATACG
Organism: Pseudoalteromonas sp. NZS127_1; assembly: GCF_015864295.1. Lineage (NCBI taxonomy): Bacteria > Pseudomonadati > Pseudomonadota > Gammaproteobacteria > Alteromonadales > Pseudoalteromonadaceae > Pseudoalteromonas > Pseudoalteromonas sp. NZS127_1. The sequence continues at coordinate 510,730 of NZ_JADYXO010000001.1, forward strand.
ACTATGTTGCTCGTTAAAGCGTGACTCATGGCTAAAGTTATCTAAGTTAAATGTGCCATTTAGCTCGTTATTAATACGTTCCAGTAAATTTTTATTAAACGCGGCGGTGACTCCCGCTTTATCGTTGTAGGCATCAAGTAGTACTTGGCGCTCTTTGACTAAATCAATTCCAATTAACACATACCCGTTTACACCGCATAATCGATGGAAATTATTCATAATCTCAATCGCTTTTACAGGAGCAAAATTACCAAGAGTTGACCCCGGAAAATACACTAAGTTAGTTTGACTCTCTAAAGCGGTATCTTTGGTTAGCTGTTTGACCATTTGGCTAAGTGTAAAGTCTCCTAATAATGGCGAAATTGCCAAATCTGGAAATAACGGTGACAAATGTGCAAGTGAATAACTGAGCATCTCCTCAGATATTTCAAACGGTACAAAGGTTTTAACGTTTGCCATATGCGCTAATAAATAGGCTACCTTTTTACCCGAGCCACAGCCGGGCTCTATAATAGAGAGGTTTTCAGGTAGCATTTGAGCAATCGACTTTGAGTGTTGCGCTAATATAGAAAGCTCAGTACGTGTAACATAATACTCTTGTAAGGTTGTTATTTGCTCAAATAATGCAGCACCTTTATCATCATAAAAATATTTACACGGAAGCGTTTTTTGTTGTTGAGTTAATCCGCTTATCACATCATTTAAAAATTCAGTGTCGGTTATATTGCTTTGCTTAATCGCTGTTATTTGGCTCATACTATATCCTTAGCTAGTCTAATTCCGCTGCACATCCACGCTTGGTGCGGGTAATAAAAATTACGGTATGTTTGTCGTAAATGGTTTTGAGGGGTAAACACACACCCGCCGCGTAATACCATTTGGTTATTCATAAACTTACCATTGTATTCCCCTGCTACGCCTTCAATAGGTTTAAAACCGGGGTATGGTAAATATGCACTGTTCGTCCATTGCCAGCATGAATCAGTCAACTGACTTATTTTAGTATCACCTTTTGCTAGTTGAGGTGTGAGATAACGTTCTTCTGCTTCAACCAAATAATCGTTCTTAGCCGCATATTCCCATTCGAACTCGGTAGGCAAACGCGCTTTTACAAAATTAGCATAGGCACTGGCCTCAAAATAACTAACATGGCAGATGGGTGCATTTAAATTAAGAGGCTGCAACCCATAGTGTGTAAACTCAAACCATTCGTTATTTATGCAATGCCAATATAATGGCTTTGTTAATTTGTTATTTTGAATGTTTGCCCAACCGTCGCTCAGCCAATACTGTGGGTCGCTATACCCACCGGTATTTATAAACTCTAAATATTCACCATTAGTGACTAACCTGTTAGCAAAGCTAAATGGATGAATTAATACTTGGTGCTTAGGTAGCTCGTTATCATATGCAAATTCGTCGTCGGCATTTGTGCCTATATTAATAATGGCTTGCTCAAAGTTTATAAAATTAAGAGGCTTAATATGAATTGGTTTATTTTGATTAGTTAAAAGTGACGTTTGGTATTGTGGAAATAATGGGTTTACTGAAAAGTTATATTTTATATCCATAAGCATCAGCTCTTGATGCTGTTGCTCGTGGTTTAATCCAAGATCAATAATATCTTTAATTTGTGGACTAACTTCGCTCTCAAGCAATTCAATAATACAGCTATTTATATGCTCTCTATAAGCTAACACTTCATCTAAACCAGGTCTGGATAAACTACCTCGGTTGGCGCGCTTAAATTGCTCTCCAATACCATTGTAGTAAGAATTAAAAAGCATTTTATAGTGAGGATTAAACACTGTGTACTGTTTACAATGAACGCTAAGTAAAAACGTTTCAAAAAACCAGGTGGTGTGCGCTAAATGCCATTTGCTTGGACTGGCATCTGCCATAGCTTGTAGTTGGCAATCTTCTACAGTGAGAGGTTCAATAATAGCCAGACTTTCGCTTCTAACGCTGCAAAAACGTTTAATAAGTTCGGTTTGATTGGTATTGTTTAAAGCGCATTCACGCATAATAGTATTAATCCTTTTCCTATCTATTTATAAAATATAGCCCAGTATTTTTTTAAATCATATTCATATTACAACTTGATTAAAAATGCTTATCGGATTATAAATTTATGATAGTCCCAATCTTAAGCATTGAATATATGTTGTTAAAAGTGATCTTTTTTTACTTAACTAAGTAGATTAATACTTTTAATAGCAAACTAAATTTTAACGTTCACTGAATTTATAATTTTAGGGCTTTTAAACTAAAGAATCATGAATTTGGCCATATAAACAGCGTTTTAAATACAAATTCATTTACATTTAATATTTAACTCATACACTACTAGCTGTATGATCACTCTTCAAATTAGTTAGTCTTCAAATAATTACGGTATTACTTTTTACTTAATATTTAAAGGCTAATGTAATTCGATATGACGCCGAATTTATTTTGGCTTGTTAGGACAACTAAAGAGGTATTGCATGAAGGAAAATCATGACAAATATAGTATTGACAGTACAGACTACACTGTAGGTCAGGACAACGTACAAAAGTGGGGTTTTGATATACATAACCCTGTTTTTGGAACTAGTGCGGGTCTGATTGTCATCTTTTTAATCGCCATACTTGTTACCGACCCACAAACTGCAAAAACAGCGCTTGATAGTATCAAGACAGATATTATTAATAATTTTGATGCCCTATTTATGTGGGCTGCTAATTTTTTCGTTGTTTTTTGTTTAGCGCTTATTGTTTCACCTTACGGTAACATTCGTTTAGGTGGTGATGATGCTAAACCGACTCATTCACGTATTTCATGGCTAGCTATGTTATTTGCTGCAGGTATGGGTATCGGCCTTATGTTTTGGGGCGTTGCTGAACCAGTTGCTTACTTTACTGGTTGGTACGAAACACCACTTAATGTGGCAGCTAATACCCCAGAGGCAGCAAAATTAGCAATGGGCGCAACTATGTTCCATTGGGGTCTTCACCCATGGGCTATCTACGCTGTAGTTGGTTTATCTCTTGCGTTTTTTACCTATAACAAAGGCTTACCGCTTTCTATTCGTTCTATTTTTTACCCTATATTAGGCGATAGAGCTTGGGGCTGGCCTGGTCATATCATTGATATCTTAGCTGTACTTGCTACTTTATTCGGCCTGGCAACATCGTTAGGTTTAGGTGCTCAACAAGCCTCAGCAGGTATTAACCATGTGTTCGGTACAGAAGGTGGCATTGGATCTCAAATTTTAGTTATTGCGGGTGTAACACTTTTAGCTATTGTGTCTGTAGTTCGTGGTATTGACGGTGGTGTTAAACTTCTTAGTAATGTAAACATGTTAATCGCATTCTCATTACTATTATTTGTTTGTTTAGTTGGCTTTGCCGTAGCAATGGGTAACGTACCAACGACCGTTATGGGTTATATTGAAAACATTATCCCATTGAGTAATCCGCATGGTCGTGAAGACGAAACATGGATGCATGGCTGGACTGTATTCTACTGGGCTTGGTGGATTTCCTGGTCACCATTTGTAGGTATGTTTATCGCACGTGTATCACGTGGTCGTACAATTCGTGAATTCTTAATTGCGGTATTACTAATCCCTACGCTAGTTACTGTTTTATGGATGTCGATTTACGGCGGTATTGCTATTGATCAAGTAGTTAATGGTGTTGGTGCGCTAGGTACTAATGGTTTAACTGAAGTACCTTTAGCTATGTTCCAGATGCTTGATGAATTACCTCTATCTAATATCTTATCGTTTATTGCGATTATATTAGTATTAGTATTTTTTATTACGTCATCTGATTCTGGTTCATTGGTAATTGATTCAATTACTGCTGGCGGTAAAATTGATGCTCCGGTTCCACAACGTATATTTTGGGCAACGGTAGAGGGCGCAATTGCTGCAGCCTTACTTTGGATTGGTGGTACACAAGCAATTGAAGCATTACAAGCAGGTGCTGTTTCTACAGGCTTGCCATTTACTATTGTATTGTTGTTTATGTGTTTAAGCTTAGTTTTAGGTTTACGAACTGAGCCTCGCCCAGTTAAGTAATAATTTTAGTAAGTTATACTTACAATTAGCAACAAAAGCGCCGCAATTTTTGCGGCGCTTTTTTGTTTAATACCAATATTCTTATATAGGGTCTATTTAACGTTAAGAAAATTACGCTAGAACTAGGCAAAGATTTTAGTATCTAGTTGATATTATACCCACAGCTCTGAGATTGGAGTATCTACACGATAATGATGACTCAGCTGCGCTTGTAATAGTTCAGCGGTAGCAAGAGCATCTGTTAATGCATTATGGTTTTGATACGCGGGCAAAGAATAACGCGCACGGCAATCTGTTAATCTGAGTGAGCCAAGTTTTGTATTAAATACTCGACCTAATAAACCCTGCCTTGCTTTTAGTGCTCTTCTTTCTATTTCCATAGTATCAACAAGCGCAAACTCAATACCTTCTTTAAGCCTTAGCAATAACGCATTATTTAAAAAGTGACGTTCTATTGCGGCGTAATGTACCACTACAATTTTACCGCTAAGCGCTTCAAGTAAAGGTTCAATGATTCGATTAAAATCAGGGGCATCGTCTACCTCAGAATGCGTTATTCCATGGATTAAAATAGACTCTTCATGAAGATTTCGTCTAGGTTGTACAACCCAGTGACGACTGTGCTTGCAATAGATACGTTCTAAACTAAATGGCACTAATCCAACACTCACTATATCGTCGTTTTGACTATTTAAGCCTGTGGTTTCAAAGTCCATTGCTACAAAAGGCACATCTTTCACAGCAGCTTTGCTTTGATTATAAGCCCCAGCATAAAAATGTTTTAACAATTTATTTTCAGTGCTGTTGGCAAGCTCGTTATACCTAGCTTGCCAGTCAACTGATTTATGATTACGCGGATTCATAGACTACTTCACACCCGTATTTGCTGTGTAGCTAAATTTTAAATAGCTTTGTGCTTTTTCTAAAATAGCGAATGCCTCCTTTAAATTTCGCTGTTCAAACGGAGACAATAAATGTGGGTCTAAGTCATTATCTGGCTCTTCGCCCTTCTCTATTTGCCACGCTTGATGACGAATTCGCATCATGGCTATGTACTCAAGTGCATCACGTAAATCTTGCGCTTTACCCTGTGGTAATAGCTTAGCTTCAATAATATCTTCTAAACGCTCAAACGAATTTTGTTTACGCGAACCAATGGCTAACGCATGCACGCGTATAACATCAGAAAGCGGTGCTGTACCTCTTCGCTTTAAGTTCATTGAACGTTTATGCTGGCCATTATGCTCCATAACAAAGCCTTTAAAAAAGCCAAGCGGTGGTGTTCTATTTCTAGCATTTGCTGCCATATTAGCTAAAAACACCCGATTAACTTTACTTTGTTTGGCTATAAATATTTTAAGCTCATTAGCCCACTTAGTTTTACCCCACACCCCGTCTAAATCAAAAAATATAGAACTATTAAGCAGTGCTTGTGGTTTTGGCTGAGCTATCCAATCAGCAAATTGATCAAACCATTCGGAGCGGGTTTTACGCCACTTTTTAAACGACGCCATTATTTCGCCATCACAATAGGTGTAACCACATTGCGCTAGGCCATCACAGACAAAGTCTGAGATATTTTGAAAATATTCATTATGTTTTTCGTCGTCGTAACTGTCATCTAAAATTAATGCGTTATCTTGATCAGTTACAATAAGTTGCTCGTCGCGAGCCATTGAGCCCAGTGCAATAAAGCAATAAGGAACGGGAGGTGGGCCAAATTTTTCTTCAGCTAATACAAGTAATCTTTGCTTAAATGTACGCCCGATAACGGCCATGGCAGTACCAATCATGTGTGAATTTGCATCTTCATTAACCATGCGTACAAATACATTGGGTAATTGGCGTGCATAATGCGCTAAATCCTCAATTGTTTGTTGAGCAAGTATGCCGCGCACAAGTAATAAGCTGCTTTGCGATTCATAACGTAAAATATCAGAGAGTGATATAACCCCTATAGGACGTCTTTTTTGTACTACTGGTAAATGATGTAAGTTGTCTCTAAGCATGGCCAGTACGGCTTCGAAAATATAGTCATTAGCATCTAAAAGCACTAAGTTAGTCGACATAATATCTTTTGCTTGAGTACTAAAAGCAAGCCCTTTAGCCACTACTTTTGAGCGTAAATCCCTATCGGTTATTATGCCAACGACTTGTCCATCATCTTCTTCAGGATCGTCGTTTATAGGTTTATTTACATCGGTTACCAAAACCGACGATACCGCTTCTTCAGTCATCAATTTTGCAATATCTTGTATTGTAGACGTTGCATCTACGGTGACTACATCTCTGTGAATTAATGATTTTACTTTAGCTGTTGTAAGGTCGTTGCCATCAGCTTGTTCAACAATAGCTTGATGTAAACGCACGTTACCATCTGTTTCAAAGTAATCAGCAAATGCATCAAACTCATCACAGTAGCGATTAAATAGTTCAACATTTATGCAGTAAACTAACGTATCTTCAAGAGCAGTTGCAGGAAAACGCACCTTACGGTTCATCAATAAACCCATTTGACCAAATATTCCTGCGATAGCCAAACGATTGTATAGCTCACCATTTCGGCGATACATTTCTACAGAACCACTTCTAATCACATACAAATCAGATATGTCTTGTCCAAAACTTAAAATGTCTGTTTTTGCTCTAAAATAAGCAACTTCTACTTGTTGAGCTAGCTCATTAAGCGCTTTTTGAGGTAAGTCATCAAAAGGAGGATGTTGTGCTAAAAATTGTGCGATTTCAACTTGTTCGGCTTGCATAAATCCCTTCCTGTATGCGCATTAAAATGACTAAATATGTTTGCAGATTAACACTATCATCGGAGTGTGAAAACAATTACTGCACAATTTTGGGCACAAAAAAAGAGCCTAAATAGACTCTTTAAATGTAATACTTATTGTAACAATTTATTTACCGCGCTGAGCGTCTTTTTGCGCTTTTTTAGCTTCTTTACGTTGCTGTAAAACGGCTTGCGCTTCATTGCCAATATGACCTTCACCACGCGCTTGTGCTAGTTCTATTTGCTTTTGGCGCTCCGCAAAACGCGCGCGTTGCTCGTCTGTTACTTCCTCAATACAATGATGACAAGATACACCTTCCATGTATTCAGGCTTTAACTTTTCTTCTTCTGTAATTGGCATACGGCACGCGTGGCATTGATCATAAGAACCTTTTTGTAAGTCGTGATCAACTGCAACGCGATTATCAAATACAAAACATTCGCCTTCCCACATGGTTTCTTCTTTTGGCACTTCTTCAAGGTATTTTAAAATACCGCCTTCAAGATGATAAACTTCATCAAAACCTTGCTCTTTCATGTAGGCTGTCGATTTTTCACAGCGGATACCGCCGGTACAAAACATTGCTACTTTTTTATGCTTCTCAGGGTCTAAGTTTTCTTTTGCCCACTGTGGAAATTCACGGAATGTCGTTGTATTTGGATCGACTGCATTTTGAAAAGTACCAATCTCAATTTCGTAGTCATTACGTGTATCAATTAAAATAACCTCCGGATCAGAAATAAGCGCATTCCAATCTTTTGGTTTTACATAACTACCCACAACTTTTAGAGGGTCAATGCCCTCAACGCCCATCGTCACAATTTCTTTTTTGAGCTTTACTTTAGTGCGATAAAACGGGCATTCATCATCGTAAGATTCTTTTGTTACGATGTTTTTTAAATTTGGTTGCGTATCAAGCCATGCTAGTAAATTGTCTATCCCTTCACGTTTTGCAGAAACAGTGCCGTTTATTCCTTCAGCCGCAAGTAATAACGTACCGCGTACTTCATTCGTTTCCATCACTTCAAGCAATGGCTTACGGATATCTTCAAATTCAGGTAAACCAACAAACTTATACATCGCACACACTACAAAGTGCTCATTTGTTACATTATCTTTATGGACAGCCGTCATTTTATTTCCTATTTTGCTTTTTTAGCCAGTATTGGCGTTTACCGAATCGTAAATCCGGCGCATATGGGGCGCGTATTTTACGCTTTTTTAATTTAATTGCAAAAAATAGCGCTATAGATTGGTTTTTACTGTTAGCGACCTATCTGTGTAAGCTATAATGCGCTGATAAATTTATAGACTTAATTTGCTCATTTTGGAGAAACACACATTGCAGTTTACTGATCTTGGGATTGATACACGCCTTGAAACACAATTAGCACATCAAGGGATCACCCAGCCCACCGACATTCAAGCTCATGCGGTGCCTACAGCACTTGCGGGGTATGATATTTTCGCTCAGTCTAAAACTGGGTCGGGCAAAACCTTGGCGTTTTTATTACCTGCTGTACAAAGGGTTATGAAACAAAAAGCACTCAGTAAACGCGATCCTCGTGTACTTATTGTTGCTCCTACGCGTGAGCTTGCTACGCAAGTATTTACTCAACTGCGTTTATTAATTGCAGGCACAGCAATTAAGGCCGTAAAAATACTTGGCGGCGAAAACTTTAATGACCAAATAAAAGCACTTAGAAACGACCCACAATTCGTAGTTGCTACACCTGGGCGTTTAGCCGATCACATTACAAAACGCTCACTACAATTGAGTGGGCTAGAACTGCTTATTTTTGATGAAGCCGATCGTATATTAGATTTAGGCTTTACCGAGCAGTTAAAAATGATTAACGAGCAAGCTAATCACCGTTTACGTCAAACGTTATTGTTTTCTGCAACACTTGACCATGCTCAAGTAGATGCTCTATCACGTAACCTATTAAAAAAACCAAAGCAAATTACGCTAAGTGCAGCGAACGAGCAACATAGCGATATTAAACAAACGTTATATCTTGCCGATCACCTTGATCATAAAGAAGCGCTTTTAGAGCATTTCTTGAATCAAGATGATGTTGGCCAGTGCATTATCTTTACAGCAACACGTTCTGACACGAGTCGTTTGAGTGAGGCGCTTAATGCTAAAGGCTTTAAGTCTGTAGCACTTGCAGGTGACTTAACGCAAAGTAAACGTTTAGATATTATGGATTCGTTTAGTCGCGAAAACTTTAAAATATTGATAACAACCGATGTTGCGTCACGTGGTTTAGATTTACTAAGCGTAACGCATGTTATTAACTTTGATTTACCAAAACACGCAGAAGAGTATGTACACCGCATAGGTCGTACTGGACGTGCTGGTTTTAAAGGTAACGCAATTTCATTAGTTGGGCCTAAAGATTGGGCAAGTTATTTAGCTATTAAAGCATTTTTAAATGACGAGTTAAAATTTGCGAGCGTAGAGGGTTTAAAAGCTAAGTTTAAAGGTTTAAAAGAGAAAAAGCCTGAGACAACGTGGGATAAATCTAAAGAAAAAGCAGCTGCTGTTAAAAAGCCTGTATTTAAACGCAAAGCTAAACCTAAAAAGCCAACAGCACCAATTAAAGCACCAATGAACATTGATGGCGATACACCAATGCGCCGTAAAAAAAAGACTGAGCAGGAATAATTATGAGTTACCTAGGAACCACACAAACATTATTTGTAAAAGAAGTGAGTAACGAGGGTGCTTACTTAGACGGCCATGATTTAGGTGAAGTATTTTTACCAAAGCAAGAAATTAAACATGAACTTGAAGCTGGCGATAGCATAAGTGTTTTTATCTTTTTAGATAATGCTAATTTAGCGACTGCGACAACTAAAAAGCCACACGCACAAGTAGGTGAATATGCCCTACTTCGCGTTAAAGAAATTAATAGTATTGGTGCTTTTTTAGATTGGGGTCTTGAAAAAGATGTTCTAACTCCGTTCAACGAACAAAAACCACGCATGCAAGAGGGTCATTCATATTTAGTTCGTTTGTACCTTGATAATGCAAGCCAACGTATTTGTGCATCAAACAACTTTAATCGTTTCTTATCTAAAGATGAGCCGCAATATACTCACTTACAAGAAGTGGATTTAATCGTCGCTGGCAAAACAGATATTGGCTACAAGGTCTTAATTGAAGAATCGCACTTCGGTGTTGTTTTTTACAATATGGTATTTAAAAGCTTATTTGTAGGCCAAAAGCTTAAAGGATTCATTCAAAAAGTACGTGAAGACGGAAAAATTGATGTTGTACTAGAAAAACCAGGCATGGGTAAAGTAAGTGACCTTGGTGAAACTATTATGCAAAAACTTAAAAACGAAGGTGGAGTTATTCCATTAGGCGATAAGTCTGAACCTGAAGCGATTAAAAAGATGTTTTCTACTAGTAAAGCTAATTATAAAAAAGCGATTGGTGGATTGTTTAAACAAGAGTTAATAGATATTGAAGCGAAGTCCATTCGCTTAAGATCTTAGTCATAAATAATAGGCTTTAATTACCAATAATATCTGTTGGTAATTAACCTAAAATATACTTATAAGGCAATGTACATTGCGTATATTGCCTAGAGTAATCAAGCACTTCACCTTTCGACTCAATATTGAGTGGCGCTAAACGGAAAACCTTTTTTTCACATTCTGTTTTTTTATCATCAAGTTTCGATATGCATTCACTCACACTTACATGCTGAGATATGAGTGTATCTTCATTTTTGTAACACAGGTGATGAGCATAATCTTGCATTGTTTTTTTAAAATCAAACATATTGATTGGATATGTTTGAATTATATCTGTAACGGTTGTTACACCGTCATATGCTTTGTTAGAAAAAACATATTTATTTACGCTAAATCCCGCAACAATAATTATTAATGAACCAAATAATAACTTCAAAACAAACCCCTACTTCATCTTCATTCTAATAATGTAACATAAAAAACACATTAGGTAAGGGTTATTAGCACTATATTGCTGCTTTTTGTTAATTTATACTATAGAACTATTAACATCACTAAGAACTTTTACGGGATCATCCGCCTGAGTAATAGGTCGGCCTATTACTAAATAATCACTTCCTGCATCTATTGCTTGCTTAGGAGTCATAATACGCTTTTGATCGCCAGCATCACTGCCTTCAGGACGTATACCTGGTGTTACAAGTTTAAAGTTCTCACCTAACTCTGCTTTTAATGCTTTAGCTTCTTGCGCAGAACACACAACGCCATCAAGCCCTGCTTCCTTTGCAAGCTTAGCTAAATATATAACTTGTTCTTGAGCTGATTTATCAACACCCAAACGCTTAAGTTCTGTCTCATCCATGCTGGTTAATACAGTAACAGCAATAAGTAGTGGCGCTTTGTCACCAAATTGCTCAAGAGCAGACTTAGCTTTACTCATCATTTCAAAGCCACCAGATGCATGTACATTAACCATCCATACACCCATTTTCGCAGCGGCAGTAACCGCTTTAGCTACTGTATTAGGAATGTCATGAAATTTTAAATCTAAAAAAACATCAAAACCTAAATCAATTAACTCTTTAACAAATGTAGGTCCAAAATAAGTAAACATCTCTTTGCCGACTTTAAGACGACATGTATTAGGAGAAAGTTGTTTAACAAAGTTTAAGGCAACTTCTTGATCATCGTAATCTAATGCTATAAGAATTTTTTTTGAGTGTTCGAAAGACATGACTATCCTAATGTATGGCAGTAAAATTATTAATATGGGGTTATTAAAATCCGTCTAAGCCTCGACTTGGAACAATGGTTTCCCAATGCTTACAAGAGGGGCAATTCCAATATATTGTGTAACTTGTAAAACCACAATGCTGACATTGAAAGTCAGGCTTTGTAGCAATATAAGAGGTTACAAGTTTATCAATTTCGTTAAGTACTTCTTTGGTATTTTTATTTTGATCGCCCATCAATTGCAGTAAAAAACTGAAACCACGAATAGTAGGTTGACGTTTTAAGCTATCAGTTAAAAATTCAAAGGCTTGTTTTGTATGCCCTTGTTCAAGTAAGGCTTGGCAATGTTTTATTTTAATTAATACACCGCCCTTTTCTAATAAATCACTGACTAATTCATGAAATTGATGCGTTAAATTTAATTGTTTATAACTGTGGGCAAGCTCATCAATAAATAAAGGCGCAAACAAAGTGAATTGAGTAACAAGTTCACGCCAGTAATAAATAGCTTTAACGTAATCTTCTTTTGCGTAAGCAACTAAACCTAATTCGTACAGGGGACGCACAGCTTTATAATTTAAGCTAATCGCTTTTCTCATTAGTTGGGGGGTACTGTCACTTAAAGCCGACTCACAATAAAAATTAGCAATCGCTTTAAATTGTTGTTCTTTTGAAAATAGCTCGCTATGGGCTTCAAACATGTTGATGCCTTTCTCCCATTCACGGGTTTGCGAGTATAAAGTAATAATAGGATCTAGCGCTTCTACATGCCCTGCTTTAACTAACCAAACTAAGTGCTCTTCCGCACTGTCTAGTAGCCCAGCCATTATGTAATCTTCGGCAAGTTCTAAACGGCTTGTTGCAGCTTGTTGTTCATTTAAGCTTGGGTGTTTTAATAAAAGTTCATGAATTTTTATTGCGCGGTCTAATTCACCTCTACGACGAAACATAGCGGCAAGTGTAGAATAGTGTTCAACCGAGTCGGCTGACACTTCAAGTAAGTTAATTAAATGCTCTAAGCCTTGATCTTCTTCTCTGTCGAGTAGAAACTTTAAGCCTTTGCTGTATTCAGAAGTGATCTGACGATTAAGTTGATGAGCTTGGTTTTTAGCACTGTTTTTACCCATAATCCAACCGTAACCGGCGGCAACAGGTAATAGTAAAAACAAAAGCTCAATCATAGTTAGGTGTCTTTATTCGCGGCAAGCTTTTTTTTATCTTTTTCAGGCGCTAATTGCTTTTTTAAACGGTAGTTTTGCCACTTTAATTGCGAAAACAATTTAAAGCTAATAAAACAACCAATCAAAACACCTAATAAAAAGCAAATACTTATTATTACAGCTAAAGGTAATGTATTACTGGCTATAATATAATTTATTTGTACTAACTGTGGGTTTTGTGACCCTAATACAAATGCACTGATAAGGCATAGTGCAACCAGAATAATTTTTAATACCTTGAACAAGTAACTACTCCACTAAGTTAACTAGGCAATGCTTTCATTTACGCGGTCGCGTAATTCTTTGCCTGGTTTAAAATGAGGTACATGCTTTCCTTCAAGCTCAACTGTATCGCCAGTCTTAGGATTACGACCTGTGCGAGGAGCGCGGAAATGCAAAGAGAAACTACCAAAACCTCTGATCTCAATACGATCTGAAGTAGATAATGAGCCGGCCATTTGTTCAAGAATTTCTTTTACAGCATTCTCAACATCTTTCACTGGAACGTGTGCGTGTTGTTCCGCAAGTGTTTCTATCAGTTCTGACTTAGTCATAGCGTTTCCTTAAAAAGAGATATAGGAAGGGCAAAAAATGCCCTTCCAACTAAAAACTAATTATATATTAGTCTTTTTGTGCATTTGCGAAAGCAGCTGCCATTGCGTTTTCAAACACTGGCTCTTCTTTCTTAAGCTTCTCTAGTACTTCTTTCTCTTCTGCTTCGAAAAGAGCTTTTACAGATAAGCTTAAAGTGCGGTTCTTACGATCAACACCAACGTATTTAACTTCAATCTCGTCGCCTACAGAAACAACAGTAGTTGCATCTTCAACGCGTTCTTGAGCGATATCAGCTACACGGATGTAACCTTCAACGCCTTCGATAAGTTCAACAGTTGCGCCTTTCGCATCAACTTCAGTCACTTTACCTTTAACAATAGCACCTTTTTTGTTTGCATCAAGGTAGTTATTGAATGGGTCAGCTTCGATTTGCTTAACACCTAGAGAGATACGTTCACGCTCTGGGTCAACTTGCAATACGATAGCAGTGATTTCGTCGCCTTTCTTGAATTCACGTACAGCTTCTTCGCCAGGTGTATTCCAAGAAATGTCTGAAAGGTGTACAAGACCGTCAATACCACCGTCAAGACCGATAAAGATACCGAAGTCAGTGATTGATTTGATCTTACCAGTAACTTGATCGCCTTTGTTTTGTAGACGAGCAAATTCCTGCCAAGGATTAGCAATACATTGCTTAAGACCAAGAGAAATACGACGACGTTCTTCGTCAATTTCTAAAACCATAACTTCAACAGTGTCGCCTAAGCTAACAACTTTTGAAGGATGGATGTTTTTGTTAGTCCAATCCATTTCAGAAACGTGTACTAAACCTTCAACGCCTTCTTCGATTTCCACGAAACAGCCGTAATCTGTAAGGTTAGTAACACGACCAGAAAGTTTAGAACCTTCTGGGTAACGACCAGCGATAGCTGCCCATGGATCTTCACCAAGCTGTTTAAGGCCTAGAGATACACGAGTTTTATCTTTGTCGAATTTTAGAACTTTAACTGCGATTTCGTCGCCAACATTAACGATTTCTGAAGGGTGCTTAACACGCTTCCAAGCCATATCAGTAATGTGTAGTAGACCATCAACACCACCAAGGTCAACGAATGCACCGTAGTCAGTAAGGTTCTTAACGATACCTTTAACTTCTTGGCCTTCAACAAGGTTAGCAAGAAGCTCTTCACGTTCTTGTGAGTTTTCAGATTCGATAACTGCACGACGTGAAACAACAACGTTGTTACGTTTTTGGTCAAGCTTGATTACTTTAAATTCAAGCTCTTTGCCTTCAAGGTGAGTTGTGTCACGTACTGGACGAACATCAACAAGTGAACCAGGTAGGAAAGCACGGATTGAATCAACTTCAACTGTGAAACCGCCTTTAACTTTACCGTTGATAACACCAGTAACAGTCTCTTGCTCTTCACATGCTTTCTCAAGACGGATCCATGCTTCGTGACGCTTAGCTTTCTCACGAGAAAGAATAGTTTCACCGAAACCGTCTTCAATTGCATCTAGTGCAACATCTACTTCGTCGCCTACAGCAACTTCAAGTTCACCAGCAGCATTTTTGAACTGCTCTGCAGGGATAGCACTTTCTGATTTAAGACCAGCATCTACAAGTACAATGTTATTCTCGATAGAGATTACTGTACCTTTAACGATAGAGCCTTGCTCTGCTTCAAAACCCTTTAAGCTTTCTTCAAATAACTGCGCAAAATTTTCTGACATACGAATATACGTCTCATATATTAATACCAATAAGCAACCATGCTGCATGGGGTTGTTAAAATAGCACTGGCATCCTGCTGGCGCATAAAATGTGTTTAGCTTCGTTTAGGAAGCTTACCTTCAGAGATTGCAATATCCAATAAAGTTATTACCTTATCAAACACTTGCTGTGCATTGAGCTCGCTAGTATCAAGCTCAATAGCATCATCTGCAGGTACAAGCGGAGCAACGGCACGATTCATATCGCGCTCGTCACGAGCTTGAATGTCCTGTAATAGACCACTTAGTGTAACATCAAGACCGCGCGTATTCAACTCAACAAAGCGTCTACGAGCACGCTCTTCTGCACTTGCTGTTAAATATATTTTTAACGGCGCATCTTGAAAAACCACAGTGCCCATATCACGGCCATCGGCAATTAAGCCGTTTTCAGTGCGAAATGCACGCTGGCGACGTAATAACGCTTCACGAACGCGAGGTAATGCTGCAACTTTTGATGCTGCAGCGCCTACTTCTTCATTACGAATAGTAGTAGTTACATCTTCGCCTTCTAAAATAACTTTTCCTGCATTAGTTTGGCTATCTACCAAAAACTGCACATCTAAATTTGCAGCAAGAGGGACAAGCCCTTCTTCATTGTCTAATGCAATTTGGTGATGAAGTGCAGCTAAAGATAAAACGCGATAAATCGCACCGCTATCTAATACATCCCACCCTAACTTGTCGGCTAACAAGCGACAAACAGTTCCTTTACCTGAACCACTTGGGCCATCAACGGTGATCACGGGCATTAATAACGCCTGCATTTAAAACCTCCTGCAATGCACACCTAAATAAACCGCGACATTATACGTCAGTTATTAAAATATATCTGCTATTAGTGTGTAACTTTTGTAATTACTTCTAATTAGCTTATTCACTTACTGATGCTAAAACATTGAAAAATGTAGGAAATGTTTTATAGGTACACTTTGGATCATTAATCGTTATTGGCTTTCCACCAACGGCAACCATTGCAAAACACATGGCTATACGGTGATCGTCGTAAGTGTCTATTGCTACATCGTTGAAGTGTTTAGGCGGTGTAATTTCTATAAAGTCATGCCCTTCTACCACTTCTGCACCTACTTTTCTAAGCTCAGTTGCCATCGCATATAAACGGTCTGTTTCTTTTACTCGCCAGTTATAAATGTTACGAATGGCAGTTGGGCCTTTAGCGAAAAGAGCAACAGTTGCAAGGGTCATAGCAGCATCAGGAATTGCATTAGCGTCAATATCTACGCCTTTTAATTCGCCTTTGCGAACAACTAAACGCTCATCATACCAATCGATTTTTGCGCCTACTTGCTCCATTACTTTAGCAAAGCCTATATCACCTTGAACTGATTTAGCACCCACGCCTTTAATTTCAATCTCGCCGCCAGCAATTGCAGCCGCAGCAACAAAGTAAGAAGCAGAAGATGCATCGCCTTCAACCATAATTCGATCGAGTGATTGATACTGTTGACCACCTTTAACTTTAAAAGTTGCATAATCATTGTGTTCAACACTAACACCAAAACGTGCCATTACATCAAGCGTAATATCAATATAAGGTTTAGATACTAAAGTACCTTTAATAGTTATCGTTGTATCACCGCTAAATAATGGCGCTGCCATTAATAGAGCCGTTAAAAATTGACTTGAAATACTGCCGTCAATTTCAACTTCACCGCCGTTGATTTGGCCGCCTACGATTTTTAAAGGTGGATAATCTTTATGTTTTGTATAGGTAACATCGCCACCCAGCGTTTGTAGAGCATCAACTAAGTGCCCTATTGGGCGCTCTTCCATACGCGGCTCGCCTATTAGCTCGTACTCACCACTTACAGCAGCAAGTACAGCGGTTAGAGGTCGGTATGCAGTACCTGCATTACCTAAAAATAATGGTTCGCTCGGAGTTTTAAACACACCACCAACCCCCTCTACAGTGGCTACAGTGCGTTCTTCATTAAGTGTTACATTTACACCTAAAAGCTTCAGAGCACCCAACATATGACGAATATCATCACTATCAAGTAAGTTCTCTACAACAGTTGTACCACTAGCAAGCGCTGCTAATAATAAAATACGGTTTGATAAGCTTTTTGACCCAGGTAAGGTAACTGTGCCATTTACACGAGAAATAGGCTCTAAACGAAGTTGCTCCATTAGCTATTTTCCTTTGCAAAGGCAGCCATAAAGTCAACTAGTGCTTGAACACCTTCAAGTGGCATTGCGTTATAAATACTGGCGCGCATACCGCCCACTATTCGGTGACCTTCCAAAGCAAGTAAACCCGCTTCGTTAGATTGAGCAACAAATTTGCTATTTAAGCTTTCATCATTCAACCAAAAAGGAACATTCATACGTGAGCGACAATGCTTAGCAACAATATTTGAATAAAAATCAGAGTTATCGATAAAATCATACAGTAAATCAGCTTTAGCAATATTTTGTGCTTCCATGGTTTTTACACCACCATTGCTTTCAAGCCATTCAAATACTTCAGCCGCTAAATACCAAGCAAAGGTAGGTGGGGTATTAAACATACTGCCCTGTTTTGCTTCAAGTGCGTAATCTAAAATACCAGGTTTTGGTAAGCCTTCACGCTCTAATAATGTTTTACGCACAATAACGATTGATATACCCGATGGACCAATATTCTTTTGTGCGCCGGCATAAATTAAATCAAATTTATTAACGTCTATTTCGCGCGATAAAATAGTTGACGACATATCGGCAACAATTGGTGCTGTTGGGTGGCTAGGTACATCAAAAATCTCTAAGCCATCAACGGTTTCGTTAGGGCAATAGTGGATGTACGCTGCATCTGCTGGTAAATCCCAGTCAGCTACCGCTTTAATAGAAAACTCGCCATCAGCATCATTACGTATATCGGTAAAAGTCGTTTGAGTGAATTTACTCGCTTCATCTCTCGCGCTTTTTGACCATACGCCATTTTCGCAATAAAAAGCTGTTTTACCTTCTTGGTGTAAATTTAAAGGCACGGCACTAAATTGACCACGACCGCCACCATGCATAAACAGCACTTCAAACTCATCACTAATATTCATTAGGCGGCGAAGGCTGGCTTCACATTTTGCAGTAAGCGCTAAAAACTCTTTACTACGATGGCTTATTTCCATCACAGAAACACCTAGATCTTGCCAATCTAGGAACTCTTTTTGCGCTTTTTTCATCACCGCTTGCGGAAGCATAGCCGGTCCCGCACAAAAATTATATTTACTCATTACCTTTGCCTCATTCCAGTAATTTAACTACTAAGCATGAACGTATAATACCAACTCACTAAACCTTTAATGAATGAATATAATTTCACACCCTATTAATTTTTTTCAACAAGATTAAAAAAAGCGGCCTTAGCCGCTTTTTCAATTTCAATTATTCAGAAGGAGGATTGTCATCCACTACTTCTTCAATAACCGTATCAACTGTTTCAACGTCATCGATATCAATTAAGTCACTTTCTGTAACTTCAATCTCTTCTATACGTTGTAAACCAACTACTTGCTCTCCGTCAATAGTTCTGATCAAAATAACACCTTGCGTGTTACGTCCAACCGTAGAAACTTCATTAACGCGAGTTCGTACTAAGGTACCACGATTAGAAATAATCATTATTTCATCGTTGTCGTCAACTTGAACAGCACCAACAACAGCACCGTTGCGTTCACTCACCTTGATTGATACAACACCTTGTGTTGCACGACTCTTAGATGGGTAATCTTCAAGCTGTGTACGCTTACCGTAACCATTTTCAGTTACCGTTAAAATAGCACCGTCAGTTTTTGGAACAATTAACGAGACAACACGTTGCTCGTCTGGCATTTTAATACCACGAACACCTGTAGCAGTACGACCCATTGGGCGAACACCTTTGAAGCGAATCTCAGGGTTACCTTCTTCGTCTAATACTGGGTTACCGTTTTCATCAACAACGGTAGTTTCTTCAGCTTCTTTGAAGCGTACAACTTTACCTGCATCAGTGAACAACATAATTTCGTTGCTACCATCGGTAATATCAACACCAATCAAGCTATCGCCATCATTTAAGTTAACAGCAATAATACCGCTTGCACGTTGACGACTATAAGCCGTTAATGGTGTTTTCTTAACTGTACCGAATGCAGTTGCCATAAAGATATATTTATCTTCTGCGTACTCGCGTACTGGCAATATAGCAGTAATGCGCTCATCAGCTTCAAGTGGTAACAAGTTAACGATTGGCTTACCGCGCGCTGCACGACTTGCTAATGGTAACTGATACACTTTAAGCCAATATAAACGACCGGCCGTAGAGAAACACAATATAGTATCGTGTGTATTTGCAACTAACAGACGCTCGATGAAATCTTCATCTTTCATCTTCGTTGCTGACTTACCTTTACCACCACGACGCTGCGCTTCGTAATCAGACAATGCCTGATACTTCACATAACCTTCGTGAGAAAGCGTTACTACAACGTTTTCTTCAGTAATTAAATCTTCTAAGCTTATATCGTGAGCTGCGGCGTTAATTTCTGTACGACGCTCATCGCCATATTGCTCTTTAATTTCTACTAGTTCGTCACGAATAACTTCCATTAAACGCTCAGGCGTAGCCAAAATATATAAAAGATCAGCAATTAAATCTAATAAGGTTTGGTATTCACTTATAATCTTTTCGTGTTCAAGACCAGTCAACTTGTGTAAACGTAAATCTAATATTGCTTGAGCTTGTTGCTCAGAAATATAATATTGACCATCACGAATACCTAAATCATCAGCAAGCCAGTCTGGGCGGGCAACATTATCTTCGCCTGCTTTTTCAAGCATGCCTTGTACATGACCTAGTTCCCACGGACGTGCTGTTAAAGCAATCTTAGCTTCAGCAGGTGTAGGAGATTTACGAATAAGCTCGATAATTGGGTCAATGTTTGCAAGTGCAATCGCTAAGCCTTCTAGCGTGTGAGCACGGTCGCGAGCTTTGCGTAAATCAAATACGGTACGACGAGTTACTACTTCACGACGGTGAATAATAAACTCTTCAAGCATTTCTTTTAAATTAAAACACTTAGGTTGGTTATTAATTAAAGCAACCATATTCATACCAAACACAGTTTGTAACTGAGTTTGTGAATATAAGTTATTTAGAATAACTTCGCCTACGTCACCACGTTTAATTTCAATAACGATACGCATACCGTCTTTATCTGATTCATCTCGTAGCGCGCTAATACCTTCAATTTTCTTATCTTTAACCAGCTCAGCAATTTTTTCAATTAGGCGAGCTTTGTTAACTTGATAAGGAATTTCGTGAACGATGATTGTTTCACGGCCTGTTTTTTCATCGGTTTCGACGTCGGCGCGTGCACGCATGTACACTTTACCACGGCCAGTTAAGTAGGCTTGTTCGATGCCCTTCTTACCGTTGATAATTGCAGCCGTTGGGAAATCAGGACCAGGGATATAATCCATTAACTCTAAAATAGTTAAATCAGGATTTTGAATAAGTGCCAAACACCCGTTCACAACTTCAGTTAAGTTATGTGGTGGAATGTTTGTAGCCATGCCTACTGCAATACCCGACGAACCATTCACTAATAAATTAGGAACTTTCGTTGGTAAAACATCAGGGATGAACTCTGTGCCATCGTAGTTAGGAACGAAATCAACCGTTTCTTTTTCAAGATCGGCTAATAACTCATGCGACATTTTTGCCATACGTACTTCTGTATAACGCATTGCCGCTGCTGAATCACCATCAACCGAACCGAAGTTACCTTGGCCATCTACAAGCATATAACGTAGTGAGAATGGCTGAGCCATACGAACTATCGTGTCATAAACTGCACTGTCGCCGTGTGGGTGGTATTTACCGATTACGTCACCGACCACACGGGCCGATTTTTTGTAAGGCTTGTTCCAGTCATTACTAAGCTCGTTCATTGCAAACAAAACGCGGCGGTGAACAGGTTTTAAACCGTCACGTACGTCTGGTAATGCACGTCCTACTATTACGCTCATTGCGTAATCTAAGTAGGAGTTTTTTAACTCGTCTTCAATATTGACTGGCAGAATTTCATTGGCGAGATCAGTCATTTGATATCACATTCCTTCAGTATCAGCTCTCAACAACCCGGTATTGGGTATTAAGAGTATTTGTTATTATTACTAACAGCCATGCTATCACAATTAATTTCAATTTACAGGCGCAAAACTTTGCGATTTATCAATTTAGCCCTATATAATGGCCTCAGATTGACGAGGAAGTATTTTATGACCGAACATCAAAATGTAGATCACGCAGAAATAGCAAAATTTGAAGCCATCGCAGAGCGTTGGTGGGACCTAGACGGAGAATTCAAACCTCTTCACGAAATTAACCCGTTACGTTTAGACTTTATAGCAAACAAAACGCAAGGCTTATTCGATAAAGAAACACTCGACGTTGGCTGTGGCGGCGGTATTTTAAGCCAAAGCATGGCGCGTATGGGTGCAAAAGTAACTGGCATCGATATGGGCCAAGAACCTTTAACTGTTGCTAAGTTGCACAGTTTAGAAACTGGAATAAATGTAGATTATATAAAAGTGCCTGCAGAAGAGTTTGCAACACAGTACCCTGAGCGCTTTGATGTAATAACGTGTATGGAAATGCTTGAGCACGTTCCCGACCCAGCATCTATCATTCATGCCGTAGCCGCACTTGCCAAACCAGGCGCAGACGTGTTTTTTTCAACCCTGAACAAAACACCTAAAGCATACTTATACGCTATTGTTGGCGCTGAAAAACTCTTAAAAATGGTGCCTGAAGGTACACACGACCATAAAAAGTTTATAAAGCCTGCACAGCTTATTGCATGGGCAGAGCAAGCCGGTTTAAAAGTTCGTGCAAGTACAGGGCTTTCTTATAACCCACTATCAAAGCAATATACGCTCAATAGTGACGTTAGCGTAAATTACATACTTTATTTTGAGAAGTTAGCTTAATGGCTAGCTCTCAAGCCCCCCTACCCCTTATTGAATACGATGCATTTTTATTTGATTTAGACGGCACCCTACTCGACACCGCTGATGATTTAGGTGCCGCTTTAAACGCAGTTCTTATTAGCAATAAAATAGAACCTGTTAGTAGTGATATATACCGTCCTGCCGCATCTAACGGCGCAGGCGCATTATTAGAGGCTGGTTTTAAAGAATTATGGGCTAAACAACCCCAAAGCGAGCTTATAAAGCAATTAGTTGACGAGTACGCCACAAACATAGCAAATCACACACGTTGCTTCAGCGGAGTTGAATCGTTACTTATCGCACTTGATCAGAAAAAGATCAAATGGGGGATCATGACTAATAAACCAGGGTTTTTAACCGATCTTTTAGTGGCAGCTATTCCCGCATTAAAAAATGCCAGTGTAGTAATAAGTGGCGACACATTAGCTGAAGCTAAGCCATCACCTTTACCACTGCTACATTGTGCAAAGCTTATGCAGGTAGAACCAAGCCGTTGTTTATACATTGGTGATGCACAGCGTGACATACAAGCAGGCAAAGCGGCAGGTATGCATACCGCAACGGCACTTTGGGGTTACATCCCAAGTATTGATGAAGCCAACAGCTGGAATGCTGATTTTAACTGGCAAAGCCCAATTGATGGTTTCAACCATATATAGTGCTATGTTAATTAATAAACACTATATATTGTGATTGAGTCAATTTTCACGCAAAGCCTGATGATAAAAAAAGCAGTCAAAATTTATTTTTAAAATACGCAAATTTAGTAGATCATTAGTTGATTTTTGCATATTTCATCTTAAATGATTGTTCGAAGGTGAGTGTCTACTAACACAAAGGCTATATCTCCTCATTATCAGATAATAGACACAATTCTACCTCTTGCAAAACAACTCAGACCACACTATCTTGTGATCATTAAATTGAACAGCACCAGATATTGTGGCCAAATGTTATTCAATTAAATTCTCCAATTTAATTAAATTTATACAAAACGAGTATCTACCTTGCTTCGGCGAGGCATAAACATTGGTCAAAATACATAATTCCCAAGGAATACAGGCAAATCTATGAACCAACAGTTATCTGTAAGCAAACGTGATGGGCGCAAAGAGCCTCTTGATCTGGATAAGATCCATCGCGTTATTGAATGGGCCGCCGAAGGTTTAAGCAACGTTTCGGTTTCGCAAGTTGAATTAAAATCGCACATTCAGTTTTACGACGGTATTCGTACTAAAGACATTCACGAAACCATCATTAAAGCAGCAGCGGATCAGATTTCAAAAGAATCGCCTGATTATCAATACTTAGCTGCACGTTTAGCTGTATTCCATTTACGTAAAAAAGCGTACGGTCAATTTGAGCCACCACGTTTATTTGACCACGTAACAAAAATGGTTGGCGATAAACGCTACGATGCTCACTTATTAGTAGATTACACAGAGCAAGAATTAGACGAGCTTGATGCATACCTTGATCATTCTCGCGATCTTAACTTTAGCTACGCGGCTGTAAAACAGCTTGAAGGTAAGTATCTCGTTCAAAACCGTGTATCGGGTGAGATTTACGAAAGTGCACAGTTTTTATATATTTTAGTCGCGGCAAGCTTATTCTCTGACTACCCACGTGAAACACGCGTTTCTTACATTAAGCGTTTTTATGATGCAGTCTCGTTATTTAAAATATCATTACCTACGCCTATTATGGCAGGTGTACGTACGCCTACTCGCCAGTTTAGCTCATGTGTATTAATTGAGTGTGGCGACAGCCTTGATTCAATTAATGCTACATCGTCTGCGATTGTTAAATACGTATCACAACGTGCGGGCATTGGTATTAACGCAGGTCGTATTCGTGCGTTAGGTAGCCACATCCGTAATGGCGAAGCGTACCACACAGGTTGTATTCCTTTTTATAAGCACTTTCAAACAGCTGTTAAAAGCTGTTCACAAGGTGGTGTACGTGGCGGCGCAGCAACATTATTCTACCCGCTTTGGCACCTAGAAGTAGAAAACCTACTTGTGCTTAAAAATAACCGTGGTGTAGATGACAACCGTGTTCGCCACCTTGATTACGGCGTACAGTTTAATAAATTAATGTACTCTCGTTTAATTAAAGACGATTACATTACGTTATTTAGCCCATCAGACGTGCCAGGCCTTTACGATGCATTTTTTGAAGACCAAGAAGAGTTTGATGCGCTTTACGTAAAATATGAGCAAGACGAATCTATTCGTAAAAAGCGTATTAAAGCCATTGAGCTTTTCTCTATGTTTGCACAAGAGCGTGCAAGTACAGGTCGTATTTATTTACAAAATGTGGACCACTGTAATACACACAGCCCGTTCATTGCTAAAGTTGCGCCTATTCGCCAATCTAACTTATGTTTAGAAATTGCATTGCCAACTAAGCCACTAAGCAACGTAAACGACGAAGAAGGCGAAATTGCCCTTTGTACACTGTCTGCGTTTAACTTAGGCGCCATTGAATCACTAGATGAGCTTGAAGAGCTAGCTGAACTTGCAGTGCGCGCACTTGATAACTTACTTGATTTCCAAGACTACCCTGTACCGGCTGCAAAAAATGCGACTATGGGTCGTCGTACACTAGGCATAGGCGTAATTAACTACGCATACTACTTAGCTAAAAACGGTAAGCGTTACTCAGATGGCAGCGCAAATGCACTGACTCACAAAACGTTTGAAGCGATTCAATACTACCTA
Organism: Pseudoalteromonas sp. NZS127_1; assembly: GCF_015864295.1. Classification (NCBI taxonomy): domain Bacteria; kingdom Pseudomonadati; phylum Pseudomonadota; class Gammaproteobacteria; order Alteromonadales; family Pseudoalteromonadaceae; genus Pseudoalteromonas; species Pseudoalteromonas sp. NZS127_1. The sequence continues at coordinate 535,566 of NZ_JADYXO010000001.1, forward strand.
ATGAAAGCATCAAACGAGCTTGCTAAAGAGCGTGGTGCCTGTCCTAAGTTTAACGAAACAACGTATTCACAGGGCATTATGCCAACAGATACGTACAAACGTGACTTAGATAAAATTTGTGATGAACCACTTCACCTTGATTGGGATACATTACGTGCCAGCATTAAAGAGCACGGCATGCGTAACTCAACACTAAGTGCGTTAATGCCTTCAGAAACATCGTCGCAAATCTCTAACGCAACAAATGGTATTGAGCCACCACGTGGTCACATTAGCGTTAAAGCAAGTAAAGACGGTATTTTGAAACAAGTAGTGCCTGAGTACGAACGTTTAAAGAATAACTACGAGTTATTATGGGATATTCCATCAAACGATGGTTACCTACAACTTGTGGGCATAATGCAGAAATTTGTTGACCAAACTATATCGGCAAACACAAATTATGATCCAAATAAATTCGAAGGCGGTAAAGTACCTATGCAAGTCTTATTAAAAGACTTACTAACTGCGTACAAACTGGGTGTTAAAACCTTGTACTACCACAACACTCGCGATGGTGCCTCAGATATGCAAGAAGATACTCCAGAAGTGGAAGATGATGATTGTGAAGGCGGCGCGTGTAAAATATAGTTATTAATTTTTATTTTAAGCGGGCATTTAGCCCGCTTTTTCTGATAGTTTTTTGAGTGATAAACATGTCTTATACTACATTTAGCCGAAACCATAATAACCAAATGCTAGAGCCAATGTTTTTTGGCCAAACTGTTAACGTATCTCGTTATGACCAACAAAAATACCCAATTTTTGAAAAGTTAATCGAAAAGCAACTGTCTTTCTTTTGGCGTCCTGAAGAAGTAGATGTAAGCAAAGACCGTTTAGACTTTCAAGCATTACCCGATCACGAAAAGCATATATTTTTAAGTAACTTAAAATATCAAACTTTGCTTGATAGCGTACAAGGTCGTTCACCTAACGTTGCCCTACTTCCTATTGTATCGTTACCAGAGCTTGAAACATGGATAGAAACGTGGGCATTTAGTGAAACGATTCACAGCCGCTCGTACACGCATATTATTCGTAATGTTACACAAGCCCCTGAACTTATTTTTGATGACATAGTTAGCAACGATAAAATAAGCGAACGCGCCGATGCTGTAACCACATACTACGATGACTTAATTAATTCAGTATCGCTTTACAACCTTTACGGTGAAGGCAAACACGAAATTAACGGCAAAACAGTGATCGTTAATTTGTTCGAACTTAAAAAGAAACTTTACCTTGCCATGATGTCGGTAAATATTCTTGAAGCCATTCGTTTTTATGTAAGCTTTGCGTGTTCGTTTGCGTTTGCTGAGCGTGAATTAATGGAAGGTAACGCTAAAATCATTAAGCTTATTGCGCGTGATGAAGCACTTCATCTTTCGGGTACTCAGCATATTTTAAATATTATGCAAGACGGTAAAGACGACCCAGAAATGGCAATTGTTGCAGCTCAGTGCCGCGACGAAGCTATTAAAATGTTTGTAGAAGCCGCAGAGCAAGAAAAAGAATGGGCAGAGTACCTATTTAAAGATGGTTCTATGATTGGTCTAAACAAGCATATTTTATGTCAGTACGTTGAGTACATTACTAACGCACGTATGACCGCTATTGGCTTACCAGCACAGTTTGAAAATAACAGTAACCCTATTCCATGGATCAATTCATGGTTAGTGTCTGATAACGTGCAAGTAGCACCACAAGAAGCTGAAATTAGCTCATACCTTGTTGGTCAAATCGACTCGCAAGTAGATGCCTCTGAATTTGGTGACTTTGATTTATAATGAGTGACAAGTCTGCTGCAAGCATAACGCTTGCAGAAAACAGCCAGTGTATAGAATTTACCACTGGCTGCCTTTCTGTTTTACAGTGCTTAGAATCCATGAAAATAGACGTTGCATTCCAATGCCGCGAAGGTTACTGCGGCGCCTGTAGAGCAACGTTAGTTTCAGGTAACGTCGAGTATAACGAAGAGCCACTGGCGTTTGTGCGCGAAGGCGAAATACTCCTGTGCTGCTGCAAGCCTAATGGTGACATAAGCATAAATTTAAAATAATTTATGAATAAAATAAAAAGCCGATAATTTATTATCGGCTTTGTTATTTATAAATCAACGACCCAGGGAGATTGTTGTTTAATTATATTATTTTTCTTTTAAGTAAACGGTTTTCTTTTCTAGATATTGCTCTAAACCAAACTTACCGTCTTCACCGCCAAAACCACTTTGTTTCCAGCCATTATGAAAACCTTGATGCTGCTCACCCATACCACGGTTAACATAAACTTCACCCACTTCTAATTCGTTAATAGCTTTATTAATATCAAAAAAGTTTTGAGTGAATATATAGGCGCTTAAGCCATAAATACTGTCGTTACAGTACTGTATTGCTTGTTCCATATCTTTAACTTTTACAATAGGGAGTACTGGGCCAAAAGTTTCTTCGTGTACTGCAATGTTATCTTGCTTAACGTCTACAAGTAACGTTGGTTCGTACCAACAACCACCTTCGAAACCCTCAACAGACGCAACTTTACCACCAGTGGCAATGCTTGCACCTTGCTTAATACTTTGTTGAACAATGTGATCAATGTTGTCTATTTCACGTTGATTACATTTAGGCCCCATTTGTGTATCTGGGTTCATAGGATCCCCAACACGAAGTGCTTTTACTGCTGGTATAAATTTAGCCATAAATGCATCGTACACAGACTCTTGAACATATAAACGCTCAACACAGGTACATACTTGCCCGCAGTTAGCAAAGCGACCCCAAAGCGCACCTTCAACAGCCTCATCAAGGTCGGCATCTGCCATAACAACCATCGGGGCTTTACCGCCAAGTTCAAGCATTACAGGCGTCATGTATTCTGCGCTAGTTTTATAAATTTGCTTACCTGCAGCAGTAGAGCCTGTCATGGTGATCATTTTAGTAATTGGGCTTTCACACAATGCTTGGCCAACAACAGAACCTGATCCATTAATAACGTTTAGCACGCCAGCAGGAATCCCCGCTTCGTTTGCTAAACGACCCAGCTCGGTGGTTGCTAAAGGTGTTTCTTGGGTAGGTTTTAATACAATAGAGTTACCTGTAATCAACGCAGGTCCAATTTTACGACCAGCCAATGCCAGCGGAAAATTCCACGCAGTAATACCAACAACTACGCCACGTGGCACTTTATGAATGTATATTTTTTCATCTTCGTTATCTGAAGGTAAAATATCGCCTTCAATAGTAAGTGCATGGTCGCATGCATAGTCAATAAAAGTCGCTGTTACGTCGACTTCCATTTGTGCAACTGATAGCAATTTACCTTGCTCTGCAACAAGCATTGGTGCAAGAATATCTTTATTTTCACGAATTTTATTAGCAAACACGCGCAATATATTTTGACGTGTGCGAGCTGTCAATTTAGCCCACTTTTTCTGGCCTACATTCGCTGACTCAAGTGCATACTGCGCATCTTCTATACAGCCTTTTGGTATTTCACCAATTTTTTTACCCGTAGAGGGGCTTAGTATTTCAATGATGCCGCTCGCTTTAGACGCAACATATTCACCGTTTATAAAATTTACATTATTATGGAAGTTCATTGAACTATCTCCCCATCCATCCGCCATCAACCAATAAAATAGCGCCGTTTACATAACTAGCAGCCTCAGAAGCCAAGAACACTGCGGGCCCTTTAAAGTCTTCAGGATTTCCCCATCGACCTTGTGGAATGCGCGCTAAGATGGCTGCATTACGCTCTTTGTCATTGCGTAATGCTTCAGTGTTATCGGTATCAATGTAACCTGGCGCAATGGCATTTACATTAATGCCTTTACCTGCCCATTCGTTAGAAAGCGCCATAACCAATTGCCCAATAGCACCTTTACTAGCTGCGTAACCTGGTACTGTAATACCACCTTGAAAAGTGAGCAAAGAAGCCGTGAAAATAACTTTACCCTCGCCATGCTCTATCATTTGTTTGCCTATTTCGCGGCTTAAAATAAATTGAGCATTTAAGTTAACTTCAATCACTTTATCCCATAAATCATCTCCATGCTCAGCCGCTGGTGCACGTAAGATTGTACCTGCATTATTGACTAAAATATCAATTTTAGGAAAATCGCTTTTAACATCATTAATAAAAGAATAAAGCGCATCACGATCACCAAAGTCACATTGATAGGCTTTAAAGTTTCGGCCAAGGGCTTTAACTTCTTTTTCTACTTCTGAGCCTTCAAGCTCTAAGCTTGCAGACACACCAATAATATCAGCGCCAGCCTGTGCTAAACCTAGTGCAATACCTTTACCAATACCGCGCTTACAACCTGTAACAAGGGCTACTTTGCCTTCTAAGCTAAATTTTTCTAACATATTATTCATTTTAATACCTTTATAATTTTTATTATTGTGGATTACATTCAACAAGCGCTTTCATGCCTTCTGGATTTCCATCCATACTCGAAAATGCACTACCAATATCAGTTAACGAACTAACCGAACTAATAAAAGGTTTAAGATCTATTTGGCCCGATGAAATTAACTCTATTGCCCAATCAAAATCTGCCGCTTCGTATACGCGCGCACCTAATAACTCCAACTCTTTCCAAAAGAATTGAAATAAATCGATTTCAGGTTTAACACTGTGAATAGCCACCATGACTATACGACCCCGACGCCCTGATATTTCGGTCATAGCCTCTATTGCGGGTTTTACGCCTGATACTTCAAATACAACATCTGCACCTTTTGTTTGCGTCCAGCTATCTACATAGGCAGCTAAATCTTCTTCAATGGGATTAACCGATTTAACACCTAGCTCATTGGCAAAAGCACGGCGGCTTTCGTTAGGCTCAGACACGAGCACTTCTGCACCAACACTTTTAGCAACCGCAGCAACTAATTGCCCAATTGGCCCGCCACCAAGTACAACCACTTTCTCACCCGCTTGTAAGCGCGAGCGTCGTACATCATGGCACGCAACCGATAACGGCTCTATTAATGCGCCTTGTTTTAAATCAACGCCTGCTGGTAATTTATGCAAAGTACGCGCTTTAACTGTCCAGCTTGACTGAAAAGCACCTGGCGTATCTATTCCCATAAACTTTAAGTTTTGACAAATATGCGTATGCCCTGCATTACACGTAGGACAATCGCCACACCAATCTAATGGACGTACTACCACGTTTTCGCCTACAGCAAAGCCTTCAACGCCTTCACCTATTTCTGCAACAACACCTGATATTTCATGGCCAATTGTTTGCGGAATAGACACTCGTTGATCCATTACGCCGTGGTATATGTGCATATCTGTACCGCAAATACCAACGTATCCAACACTCAATCTAATCTCACCCGCTTTAGGTTTAATAGATGTGCCTTCAACAATGTTAAATGACTTGTTACCTATATATTGTGCAGCTTGCATATTTTTATACCTTCAAGAATGTTTAATTAAATAGTAACCAAGTAAAGCATCATTAAAACAATGCCGAAACGAGGAATATCAAAGTGAACTATCATACCTTGATATGGTTTATTGTTAACAATCTACACCTAGGTATGTTGTTTGTAAAGCCACTATCAAAATTTAATATAACTTTAGAGCGCAAAAGCCAATACGTTAAAAAGCATTAAGAATAGTTATTAAAATTTACTTGTATGTTTTAATATCAACATATATTGTCAACAATTAACACAGTGTAAAGAGGGACAATAATGATTAAAAACAAAAAATCTGCGCTTAGCGTAGTGATTATCAGCGCTCTAAACTTAGCGGGATGCAGTCAAAACATACAAACACACACGCCCAGTAGTAAAACAAATAACAACGTAGTCTTTTCTGACGTATCTGAACAAGCAGGTTTAATAACACAAAAAAATTGGAAGTATGGCGGCCCTACCATTGCAGATATAAACAGTGATGGTCACTATGACCTACTACTAACAAATCACGACACCACTCCTATTCGGTTGTTTATGGCAAATGGCGATAATACATACACACTACAAGATAATATTTTTCCACGAGCAGATCTTCATGGGATGTCGGCCGGTGATTACGACAACGATGGCGATCTCGACGTACTTATTGCCCTAGGTGGCGGAAATGGCACCAAACCTAAACCACAACGATTACTTAAAAACAATAATGGCAAATTTGAAGATAAAACTGTTGAAGCTGGCTTATCTAAAATGGGAGCTCGCGGGCGCTCTGTGCGTTGGATTGATGTAGATGGCGATGGCGATCTGGACTTTATACAGATAAACGCCGAGAAATTAATTCTCGAAAACTCGCCACGTAATATAATTTTTGAAAATATTGGTAACGGAAAATTTGCTCATCACCCCTCACCTTCTTTTGAAAATATAAAAGCCGAGCGCGTATTATTAACCGATTATAATAACGACAACATACTCGATATTTTTGGCTTCGATGCTTATAATAATTTAAGTATATACAAAGGAAATAACGACTTTTCATTTACTGATGAAACTAACAACGTTATTACAAATAACAAAGAATATAAAAACACGTTAGTTATTGCTCAAGCTGATATTGATAACGATGGTGATATGGATTACTACCTAGCTCGCGGTAAACCAAATTACCAAATAGCTAATAATAGTATCTCGTATAACAAAGAAAATAAGCGGTTAGATTTGCGCGATGAAGGTAACAAGAGTCACGACGGTATAACACTCATTACAGACAACACAAACTCAGGAAGCCTTATATTAAGTGACTTTTATCACTTCCCACGTGCCAAACTATTAAGCCAAATGGATGTATATATCGGAGAGCAAAAAAAATTAATTAATACACCTAATAAAAATACAACTATTAGCCAACAAAAAGCGCTCGGTTTTCCAACTAAGCTTGATAAAACCGGCTGGTACATTGGTTATTTAGGTAATAATAAATGGCGTGTTGAATGGGTACTTACAGATAACCTTGCATGGGATATACGTGCATCGTTCAAAAATGTAGCTGAATATCAAAGTGATTGGCAGCCACAAAATCAAGTCCTTACCGATGTATTACTACGTAACGATAACGGTAAGCTAGTTGATATTTCATCTAAATTACCAGCATTAACAAACAGTAATAACTGGGGTGTTGTACCAGGAGATTTTAATAATGACACTAAAATAGACTTTATGGTTTATCGCTTTGGTAAGTTAAAAGAGCGTATTTCTGATGTACTCTTAATAAATCAAGGCGATTACAAGTTTGAAGCAACAACAGTACATAATGCCAATACTGAAATAGGCCAAGATTCTCATGGTGATATGGGGGCTGCCTTTGATTATGACCAAGATGGTAAATTGGACCTACTCAGCGGAGATACAGATAACGGCCAGTGGCATTTGTATAAAAATACCACTGAGTTAAGCGACGCTCATTATACCCTTATAAGAGTTGGCTACTCAAAAAGTGGTATTGATCCGTATGGTGCAAAAGTACAAATTAAAACGCCAAGTGCAGCTCAATATCAAGTTATTGGTTCGCAAAGCGCATCTCACTCGCAAAGCTTACTTAATATTGTGCATTTTGGATTAGCACAAGCTGATACGCTTTCATCAGTTGTAATTACATGGCGAGATGGCAGCCAAAAAACGCTCACTAATGTTAAGGTAGACTCACTAATAAAAGTGGGAGAATTTAAGTAAGTCCTGTTTAATATGTACTAGCTCAGGCTTGATCTGACAGTTACCCATTTTTCTAATGATGACTGTTAGTTTAGATTTGAGCTAAATTATTTTCTGCCCAAACCGTTTTTCCATCCAGTAATGTTTTAAGTGGTGTTCGACCGCAACATACTTTCCCTTGATGAGTCCGATCATTGTTGTAGTAATCCATCCATTCGTCCAGATCTTTTTATAGTTCTTCCTTAAGCGTATAGCTAACAATTGAACGAACACCACTACCTGAAAAAAACACGCCTAATTTACGAAGCTCATTGCTGCTTCTATGATGGCCGTGAGCAGGATAGTCAACTGCATATTTAATGACGGCTTGCTCTGTTTCTTCGTCAACGCGATTCTTTATATTTAGTGTACGGTGGTTCTTTTCGATTAACGCATCAATCCCCCCTCATTAAAGAGTTCTTGATAACGATAAAATGTATCTCGTGATACGCCCATGACTTTACAGGCTCTTGATACATTGCCTAGTTCTTCAGCAAGGTTAAGTAAACCAGCTTTGTGTTTTATGGTTGGGTTGTTAGTATGCAACATGAGAGTTACCTTTTTGTTTGTTTTGATTTAAAGATTCGACACCTTTATCAAAACGGGTAACTCTCACTTTTTTCAAGTTGAATTGTCAGATATTGTCTGAACTAATACATATAAGTTAACTTAATATATTTTTGCCTTTATTCTCTTGTTGATGAATAGTTACTGGCCATCCTGGATACTGATTACTTGCTTTACCATCGGCTATATCTATTAAAAACTTATATGCTTCCATTGTGTATGTCAGCTTTTCAGAATCAAATGTAATAAAGCCAAAACCACTCCCTTTCTCATGTGCCTTTACATAACGATTACTGGATTTACCAACCTGTGGATTTCCTACCGCATAGACATAAATCTTATTACCGAAAGTGTCATTATATTCGCCAGTTTCGCCAAGGCCGTGTGCTGGCCGGTTTTGGTAAGGCATGCTCATCGAATCAGGTTTCCACCATCTTGGCCAACCGGCAGAAATAGCTGGCGTACAAAAAGCCCAATTGCTATCTCTTTGCTGGTTTACGCCATATTGCGATAAAGAACCTAAATGGGTATCTCCACAAATATGTAACGCCATAGAGTCACGCATTGCGTCAATTGCACGGTTACGTGCAGATGCAGGCCAACCACTCGAATCAAAATCATATTTCAAGAAGCGATCAGGCAAGGGCTGATGAGTAGAAATAGCAGCAAACACCGTTTGACTTAATACCGCTTTTAATTTATGTCCACGCCAATCATTACCCCACTTTATAAGAAAGTTCTCTTGGCGGTTTCCTAACAGGTCTAAGCCGGGGGGATTGAATATAGGATTATAAAAAAGTGGGTCTTCATCTTGTCCCGTTTCGCCAACCGCAACATTAATACGCTCTGGGCCACTTTTCCATTGTCTGTCGGCAAGAATCGCAAAACCGACACCGCCATATAGCATAGTGCCATAATACGAGCTAATACCATTAGTTGGCGTTGGATCATAAGGATCTGGATTATGGTTGAGAGTGGTTTTATGTATCATATTTACCACGCGTGCAGAATCAATATAACCACCTAATGCACTTGCTGAAGGGTCTTTGGAAATGTTTTCCATCCTTGCACCACCTTCCCCCCACAAATTACCTTGGAGTACATCATGATCATCGGGCAAACAAATTGTCGGTTGATTACGCATTACCTCTTTGAAAGCCAAGCCAAACTGATAGAATTTGCGTAAGTAATTTAAAATCGCTAAATTATCTGGAGTACGAATTACACCAAATCCGCCATGACTTTCATAAATTTGATCACCAGAAAAGAACACCAAATCGGGGTTTAGTTTTTCGACATTTTGAGCAACCGGTTGGTACGGAAAACCATAATCATTTTGACACGTGAGCGCGGCCATTCGTAATTTTTCACTCGCTGGGTTCGCTTTTATAATCCCTGAATATATATCTGGGGTTTGTGTACCATCTGTGTGTTTTTCACGGTATACAACCCGAAAAGGCGTATCGAGTGTTTCATCCCAATTAGCAATACGAAAGGTCGCCAACCAGCCATCATGGTCTATGACTTGCGAATCAATAGCGAGCCACTGATCATCACGCTGTATTTGTAGTTCTATTTGCTGATTATCTTGCTCACCTATAGGCCCTGTGTAAGCACTTAACTTCATCACAAAGCCTTCATCACTCAATGTATCGTTTAACGAATACATAGTCCAAAGTATCGGACCAAACGCTTGTTCATCTATTACTGAAAATGCTTCACCTTGCATGGTCCAATTACTAAATTTATATCGTGCGCCCAACTTGTCTTCAGGTGCATTTTCATATGTGACGGATGGAATCGAAAAGTTACTCACCAACGCCACATTGCCTAATAATTCAGTGGCTGCAGCCAAATGAGTGAGAGTACCTATCACTTTTCCTGACGACGTTAAACTAGCCGTTAACTCTAAAGCCATGGCACCTGATTGAGGTGTTCCAGTCAGCGTTAAAGTAACAGCTTGATCCTCTATCGGAATCGATATAGGCACGGTGTTATTGCCTAACAATAAATCGTTGTTTTTAATACCAAGGTCATAACCCTGCTGGACAAAACAATTACTACGGTATTCATTTAATTCACTTTTAGCACCAAGACGAATACCCGCGCCACCATCGTTGCTGTTTTGCTCTAAGCGAGACACTTGCACCGACATTGTAAAAGCTTGGTCAAGATGCGCTATTTGGTGAGTGAGTGAATGAACACTACGATTACCACCTCTACTTCTACATTCAGCAGCACCATTAACTACGCGCCAATCCTCCATTGGATTAGCCCAATATTGTTTTCCAAGCCATACTCTATCATACGTTTTATACCAATTATCATGATGAGATTTAGTACCGCGGGTAGTTGTTGAAGCCACTGTCCCAAAACTGCTAGTGCAACCAGAAATTCCTGTAGCAGCAACACCAGCAGCTAGCATTTTGAGGACTGAACGACGAGATATGTTTTTGTTCATAGTTTTAATCTCACAAATCAAATATTGTTAACAGTAAACAAACTATATTTGATTTTTTACTAAAGATCAGCATTTTTTTTTCTAAAAACGGTTACAAATTGATAAAAGTTAATTGCAAGTATTATCAGAGATGTTTACCTAGACACTAAATATTTTACCTAGCTTGTTATAAAAAGGTATTATTGCTGATAGTTTTCTTAACCCGCCCTATATAAAGCTTTGTTTAGATAACCGATTAGAGCTTCTCACTATGAGAAAACTACAGTAACAATTTCTAAAATGAGATAGATTCTCCACTTTCAGTTAATAAATTTTTTGGACTTGTTTATAAGTCATATCGCCTTTTTCTACAGCGTCGACAACTTGCAATTTAAAGCCTAATGAATAATCTCGTTGTGTTCTTTTAATCGGTGTGTTCTTTTAATCGGTGTATTATTTGACTTGGTCATAATAAGTCCTAAATGTGTAAACACATTTCAGGACGAGACAAGTAACAAAAGCCAAAAAGCCCGCAGAAATGCTGCGGGCTTTTTATTAGATTAAAAATTTAGAAATTAATACGGGTATTAAGTCTAAATGTACGTCCGGTATGATACTGGTAGACCGTGCGTGACTTAGTTGCATCCCCTTCTAGTGGGCTGCCTTCGGAGAACGTTTGGCCACCAGCATTTAAGAAACGACTCGTAAAGTATTGGCGTACGCCTTCGTCGGTTACATTGGCAACTTGTAGTGATACCGTCATGTAGTTATTTACTTTATAACTTGCAGAAAAGTCGAGCGTTTTACGTCCCTCTTCCCACAGCGATCCGTTTTCCCATGAGCGTTGTACAAGCTGATCGGTTGTCCCTTGGTAAGATAGACGTAATTGATGACCATCTTTTTCCCAAAAACCCGTTACGTTGTAGCTATGCTCTGGCGTATAGGCAACCGCCAATGAAGGAATTTTTACATTATTATCAATCGATGATACTTCTTGATCGTACTTACTGTCTTGATATGTATAGTTAGCCTGCAAGCCAAGGCCGGACCAAATACCCGGTAAGTTATCGTAGGTTTGCATGTATTGAAGCTCTAACCCTTTAATACTTGCCCCTTTACCATTTTTAATACGGGTAGTGTTAAATTTGGCACACATTTGCTCTAAGTCACCTGAATACATCCACTCTTTTTGATAATCCTGGCCACCTTGGAACCGTTTAGGCATACACCCTTCTAAGCTATCTTGGCCAGCAATCAGTACTAAATCATTTGGATCATAGGTTTCGCCTTCTGTTAAACCTACGTCACGTAAATCATCCATGTAAGTAACGATTGTTTCTGATTCTTCAAAGTTAGTCATATCTTTATAGAATAACGTCGCGGCTAATAAGCCGGAATCATTAAAGTACCATTCATAAGATAAATCTAAATTAAATGATTCAAGAGGGTCTAATTTAGGATTAGTCAGTGTAATTGAGTTATTACGATTTTCGCCACCCCATTGCGTTTCTCTCACTTTAAAACCAGGGCGAAGCGAGTCAATTTGCGGGCGTGCCATTGTTTTTGATGCTGCGAAACGAATAATAGTATCTTCACTGTATAAGTAATTTAGATTTAAACTCGGTAAAAATAAATCATATTCATGCTCATCCGTAACGGCAAAAGAGCGCAAACTTCTGTCTTCCGTTGGTAATAAATTTCCTGCTTCATCATAAACTCGTTCACCGTAAATCCAATGTTTTTCTGTCGAAACATCAGAATGACGCCATAAATACCACTCAGATTCAAACTCGCTACCTTGTATCGCGTTAGGATCATGACACGGGCCTTGATCTGGTATCCTAACATCATCAGTCTTATCATTGGTTCCTAAGGTGTCATAACCCAAACCATCCGTTCTAGACCAACGAATTTCTTCATTATAATTAGTGCCATAAAATGGAGTCGCTGCACAAAGCGGTAAACTTGGGTCACGCAGTTCTGCAAGCTTGAATGGATCCATTAAACGGGCATTATTTGATGGGTCATAAGCAAACTGCACACCTGATGCACCTTGAACTTCAACCGTTGTTTTAACATAACGAACACCGACATCACCACTAATGCGTCCATCTAATAACTCAAAGTTGAGCTTTGTGTAAAATGCTAGGTTATCGAATTCTGTATTTCTTGTATTTGAATTATCAGTATTAAATGCCACTTCAGGGCTACCTAACGCAACTTCAAACGCTTTGAAAGCTGAAAAGCTATTCCAACCATCAGTTACATTATCGCGACCATAACCAAGGCCTGCCATAAAATCATCTACTGGGAATTCATTGCCGTCTGTAACCATTGCCCCGGTGATATCACGTAAGCCACTGCCTAAAACCGCAGGTAATCCAGTATTTGGGTTTGTAATTACAACGCCTTCACCTACACTGTTAAAAGACCCTTGCTGTGCATCAACATACTTAGAACGTTTAGACCATTTAGCACCAAATTCGATTGAACGAAAGTTATTTGAATCTAGAACGTAGTCAAAGTCGACAAATAATGACTTTTGTTCATCTTCTACCCTATTTAAAGTTCTGCCCATGTAAGATAAATGCTGAGCATCTAATTCGTCAGGGTTAAACCCGGTAGTGCTATAGTTATCCCACAGGCTTTCTGGATCACCAAAGGTATTATTTTCGCCATAGTCAATTAAGCCCGTACCGGTTACTAAATTACACTTCCCACTAATACAGTCATAACCCACAGGTTCCATATCTTCAGGCGGAACATTTTTTAAACTCCATGCACTAATGTTTGCAAAATTTTGTAATGCTACATATACAGAATTATTGGGTATTTGCTCGGTTTTAGAGTAACCAACTCCCGCATCCATCGTTAATGAATCACTAAAATTATGGTTCATATCTAAAGAAAATATTTGATTGTTATTTTCAAAATCCCCTTCAGATTGCACCAAGCCACCACTGCCAAAGCGGTTAACAAATTTAGTAAATGTATTCGTTTCTAAATCAATGGTACGCCAGTCTTGTTCAGGATCTGTATATTCAGCAGTTACACCAGCCAAACCAGGGTCTTCACCTTCAACCAAGTTTTTAGTTTCTACTGAGCGGGTGTTAATTCCATGCATAGAATTATTTATATCTTGCTTACCAACAATAGCATTAAAGTTAAATTCTGTATTTTCTGTTGCGCGCCATTGTAAACCTAGACTGAAATTCACACGATCATTTTGACTTTCTTGATATTGATACTGTACGGCTCGAGGTGTAATACCTACAGCATTTTCAATAACATTACCGTTAGTATCTTTCGCTAAAGGGGATTCTAAGGCATACCAATCTGTTGCCGAGTATTGATCTTTACGATACGCATTGGTTTCTTTAACTGCTGTTACAACCACGCCAAACGTATCATCAAAAAACTTTCTTGAAAATGTACCCGACACTTTGTAATTATCTTCTTCTGATAAGTCATTGTAACGACCTTCGAGCGTCATGGTGTTTATTTCGTAGTTTAAATCTAACGGCTTAGTTGTTGTTAAATTTATATTGGCACCTAATGCCCCCTCTTCATGATCGGCACTTGGGGTTTTAACCACTTCTATTTTAGATAAGATATCTGAAGAATACTGCGATAAATCGACACCTTGACTATAACCTGTTGAGCCAAGCTGGACACCATTCATACTGATGTTATTTTGTTGTGAATTAGCGCCACGAACAGTCACCCGTGCGCCTTCACCATCAACTGATTGCACCGACACACCAGTTACACGAGAAAGCGCATCAGCAATATTTTGATCGGTAGACTTACCAATGTCTTCAGCGTTTATGGAGTCAACAACGTTTTCAGCAAAACGCTTATCATTAATAGATTTTTTAAGACTGGCGGCTAACCCGCTGACTTCAATTATTTCAATATCGGCTTCTACTTTCGATTTTTCTTGTGTGCTTTCGTCTTGCTTGGCGTAAACCAATTGTGTTGCAAGTACTGCAGCTGTAATCGCGCTCAACTTGAACGCTTTGTTGATGATTGTCATGTGTGTTCCCTTTCTAAGGTATTATTATGTTGTCAGGTTAATCTTTTGTAAACAATAATATAATAACCAAACAATTGTCAACTGTATTTTGTTAACAATCTTTACTTAATTATAAAAAAGCAACTTAATGCGTAAGCATTAAATTACTCTTAATTAACAGTGTTAAAGTAAATATTTACACAGAGTTTATCTAGGGCGTGTTGATCTTTGTGGATTGAAATTTGTTCAATCTAGGGGCGGTTAAATCGCGGCGCGAGGTTTGTAACCTAGTGGGCTAAGTAAAAACCGAGCAAAGCTTCCGCGTCCTGCTCACGCCCCTTACCTACATCCATGTAGGCAACAAAGAGTTAATCGTCCCTAGAAAGAACCCAAAGGGCAGCGCATGTTTGGTATTTATGCTGCGTTATCGCCTATTCATGGGGAATAACCACACTACATAGGCTCCGCCTTGCCTAAAAACCAAACATACTGCTGCAAATTCACCCACCAAAGATCAACACGCCCTAGCCTAATCAAAATTCTTTTATATACGGCCAACCAGCAAACTGTTTGCCTATAGAAGGATCGGTATTCCATTCCCAACACTCTAACTGATAATATTTTTTAGCGTGATTTATTTTAATAATTCCGTAACCTTCGCTTTTTAAGTTTCGGTCTGCTAAAAATTTACCCCACGTTGTATTTTGTTTAGCAAAAAGCTTATGCGTTACTTTTGGATTAGCTGCGGCCAGTACACGCATTTTATTACCAAACGTGTCGGTAAAATCACCGGTATTTTTGTCGTTGTTTCGCTGATTGGGTAAAGGTGCGTGGGGTTCAAACCAACGCTGCCAAAACGCCGCACTAGCTGGGCCTGCAAAAAATAAGCTGCCATCATCAAAGGTATTTATTCCTTGGTAGGCAAGCAACCCGAGGTGTTGATCTCCCGCAATTACTAATGCATTAGCGTCACTTACTAGTTTTACTGCGCGTGTACGCCCATCCGCCGGGTAGCCATGTGCATCGTAATCTATTAATGCTTTGCCATTTTCATCGGTTTGAGGCGACCCCCACATGGAAGCTGTAATACATATTTTAGGTTTACCCGGGTGCATAGTTTGCCAGTCTTTTAAAAAGGCTTCTTGGCGTTTACCTAATAACTCACCCGTTGTGGCAAGCTTATTAGCTTTGTAGTCAGGTGGCGTTTTAAATTTACGATCCTCAACCATCGCAAAGCTAATTCCGCCATATTCAAAAGCGGCGTAGGCTACAGGAATATCATATTTAATAGGCGTAGGGTCGTAAGGGTCTGGATTGTGACCGTTTTGCATACGGTAAATCATTCTAACTAAGTCTTTATCCCACTTATAACCACCGTCTTCTTCTTTTGGCATATCGGAGTGCTCGGCTCCATCGCCCCACAAGTTACCTTGCAGTACATCATGATCATCAACCAAAACAAGTGTAGGCTTATCTTTTATACTATCGGCAAATGCCCAGTACCATAAGTACCATTTATATAAGGTATCTAGTTTGGCATCTTTTGTGTGCCGACCATAACGAGTTGGGTATGTTTCATAGTACTGATCGCCACAAAAAACATACATATCAGGATTATGATAATTGGCATTTTCAACAAGCTCAGTGTGAGGGAATAAAATATTATCTTTGGTGTAACGCCCTAAATCGCGCTCGCTGCTAATAAGGCGCGTGTAATGTGTGTTGTCTAAGCTTTTGGAGGTAGGAATAATACAAGAGTACAATGCAATCGTGAATTCTTTAGTATTTTGTGGGTCCTTAGCAATAGTGCCAAAGTATAAAGTGTCTTCAGGCTTTTGTGGGTTAACAATTCTGTATTGAGCTTGTTTTAAATAGTTCCAATTACTTAACCTAAACCTTGCTACAAACCCATCTTCAATTTTTGCTGTGCCTGCATGCTGCCAATCCAATTGGTTTTCAAACTTATATTGCAGCTCTACGCGTGAAAATTCTTTAATATTAATAGGCATTAACTGACAAGATAACTTGAGTACCTGTTTATTAACGCTATACATACACCCCATAACCGGGCCTAAGGTATTGGCATTATTTAGAGTTATTTTACCGCCACCGGTTTCAATATCACTAAACCCCCAACGTGCGCCTGCTACAAAAGGCTCTGAGGAGCTTAATAACGAAATCCCCCCTTGCAGTTGATCTGCGGGTACTTTGTGAAGTACTGCAAATCCTAATTCCTGGGCTGTATTTGTGTTACTTGCCACAAGACGAATATCAAAATGGTGTGCATCTATTGGGTCTAAATGGCAATCGAGTGTTATTTTATCGCCGCTTTTATATTGTTGTATATTAAATGGAGCACGATTAATAATAGTAAAATCAAGCGCTTTGCTTTCATCATCAAACTGTCTAAATGATAATTTACCTAAACTGTCAAAGGCGGCAATTATTCCGCCATTTTCGCCACCAGCTCGCTGTGCTAAAGCAGCACCTTTAGCTGATAGCTCACCTTTGCCAATTCCTAATAAAAATCCACAAAAGCCCTCTTCATTCGGTGTTAAATTGCGTACGGTGGCTTTTATACGCCCACTTTGTAATGAGCCATTAAGTTGCCTGGTGAGTAACGATACACTACGCGCTTCAAAATCTTTTCCTTCTCGGGTACATAAAAGCTCATTACCTATACGCTGCCAATCTTGTAGTCTGTTGCCCCAAAAATGCTTACCAAGCCACACCTGCTTACTAAAATTAGTATTATCTAATGGCGCAGTTGAGGTTAAGTCACCTCGGTATGATGCAAATAATCCGCTGCAACCACTTAACAGGCTTGAACTTAGTAGACCAGCGCTGAGTTTTAAAAAACTTCTCCGTTTCATTTTAATCACCTTTATTATTGTGTGTGGATTAGGGCGCCTTGTGTAGACAGTGCTTTACATAAGGAAGTTATACATTTGGATAGCCATTAGGGTTATTACTTTGCCAGCGCCATGTGTCTTTCATCATGTCTGCGAGGGTATATTGACATTGCCAGCCTAAAACAGACTGGGCTTTAGATGAATCGGCCCAAAAGGCAGCTAAGTCGCCATCTCGGCGCTTTACAATGTCAAAGTTAATATTAACTCCGGTATACTCAATAAATGCTTTTACTATGCCAAGCACAGAATAAGGAGTACCAGTGCCTAGGTTAAATGCTTCATATAGACTGTGGTGTTGCTCGCCAAGCCATTTAAGGGCTTTAATATGACCATTGGCTAAATCACTAACGTGTATATAGTCACGCTCACATGTACCGTCTTCAGTAGGGTAATCGCCTCCAAAAATAGCTAATTTGTCACGTTTACCTACAGCAACTTGAGCAATAAAGGGCATTAAATTGTTAGGAATACCTAATGGGTCTTCTCCTATTTGGCCGCTAATATCTGCGCCAATAGGATTAAAGTAGCGCAGGCTGGCTACTTGCAAACCGGTATTTGAGGCGACTATTTCTTGTAGTATTTGCTCAATCATTACCTTTGTTTGCCCATACGGGCTTGCTGCACGCCCTAGAGGTAAACTTTCGGTATAAGGCACCGATGCGCCTTGTCCATAAACTGTAGCTGATGAGCTAAACACGAGTTTATCAACATTATATTTAAGCATGCATTGGCATAAATTTAAGGTAGACACCAAGTTGGTATAATAATACTCAAGTGGTTTTTCTATGGATTCGCCTACCGCTTTTAAACCTGCAAAGTGAATAACCGAATCAAATTTATGCTCGCTAAACGTGGCAGACAACTTATCGTTATCAAGTAAACTGGCGTGAATAAATTCAACTTTTCGCTTTGATAACGCTTCTACGCGAGTTAGCGATTCACGACTCGAGTTACTTAAATCGTCTATTACTACTACGTCAAAACCATCTTTTAATAAGCTTAAAACAGTGTGGCTGCCAATATATCCCGCGCCTCCTGTTACCAGTACTTTTTTCATTAGATTGTCCTTATGCTCTTATAAGTGATACACCAGCTGAAGGTACGCTTGTGTAAATCGTTTCTTTTAATCCTGTTTGTTGCTCGTACTGCGTTTCAATAGCACTAATTACATTCTCTACCAAAAAATTAGGAACAAACGCCACTACACAACCACCAAAGCCACCGCCCGTCATTCTTACGCCGCCGTGTTCATTAATTACTTTTGCGATAATATTCACAAGAGTGTCGATTTGGGAGGTGGTTATTTCGAACAAATCACGCATAGAGGCATGGCTTTGTGCCATTAGTGTACTTAGTTTGGTTATATCGTTATTACTAAAGGCTTGCATGGCTTCTAATGTGCGCGCATTTTCATACACAATGTGCTCTACACGCTTGGCTACTTCAACGCTTAATGTATGTTTTTTTGCCTCAAACTCATCAATACTTACATCGCGCAAGCTCGGTTTAGACAAAGCTTCTGCCCCTGCATAACATTGCTCTCGGCGTAAGTTATATTCGCTATCAAGCAAGCCTCGTTTAACGTTTGAGTTAACCATTAAAATAGTCATCTTTGGGTCAATGCTCACTTCAATTAAATCAAGTGAGCGGCAATCTATACCCAATGCTTGTCCTTGCTGACCACACGCCGATATAAGCTGATCCATAATTCCACAGTTGCAGCCCACAAAATTGTTTTCAGCGGCTTGTGCAATTTGAGCTATGTCTTTTCGCTCAATAAACAATTCACATAAATGATTAAATGCATAAGCAATACCTACCTCAAGTGCAGCCGATGAACTAAGACCAGCTCCTTGCGGGACATTACCTGTGATGCATATATCGCAGCCACTGAGTTTATGATTTCGTTTTTGCAGTTCATCAACTACGCCGCGAACATAATTACTCCACGTTTGCGTACTGTGGCTATTAAGCGGTTTATTTACTAAAAAGTTGTCAGTTTGGTTATCGCAATCAAGTGCAAGTACATTTACTACATCGTCTGTTCGAGGGGACACAGCAATGTAAGTAGCGTATTCAATGGCACAAGGCAGTACAAAACCGTCATTGTAATCGGTGTGCTCACCAATTAAATTAACACGCCCTGGGGCTTTGACAACAAAGTCGGCATCGCGTCCAAAGTGGTTTGAAAAAGCTAACCGTGCGCTTTGTTCAACATTCATTTAGTGTTCTCTTTATAATGCGTTAGTGATTGTTTCTTCAAAATAGTGGCAGCTTGCTCGGGTGTAATATCACGCTGTGCTTCGGCCATCATTTCGTATCCAACCATAAATTTTTTAACACTGGCTGATCGTAGTAATGGCGGTAAAAACTGCGCATGTAATTGCCAAAATAAGTGGCTTTGACCATCATAAGGCGCGCCATGCCAGCCCATAGAGTATGGAAATGAACACTGAAATAAGTTATCGTAACGAGTTGTTATATTTTTAATAATTTCAGCTAGACTACTTTGTTGAACGTCTGTCAGCTGTATCATTTGAGTAATCGCAAACCGAGGCAATAGCAGTGTTTCAAATGGCCATGCAGCCCAATAAGGCACAACCACCAGCCAATCATCGTTTACACAAACCACGCGTTCTTGCTTTTCAATTTCACGTTTTGCGTAATCAAGCAGTAAATTACTTTTATACTTTTCGTAATATCGTTTGAGGTTTTCGTGTTTACGCGCAACCAAACTAGGTAATTTATTTTGTGCCCAAATTTGACCATGTGGATGTGGGTTAGAGCACCCCATTACAGCGCCTTTATTTTCAAATACCTGAACCCATTTGTAAGTTTTTGATAACTCTACGCATTGCTCTTGCCATGTGCTTACTACATTTGTAACTTGCGAAACACTAAGCTCTGGTAGTGTTTTTGCATGATTAGGCGAAAAACAAATAACACGCGCAGTGCCACGCTCTGTATGCATACTAAATAGGGGATCGGTTTGCTCCACATCAGGCACACCTTCACGCAAGGCGGCAAAGTCATTAGTAAACACAAAGGTGTTTTTGTAATCTGGATTTACTTCACCGTTAATACGCGTATTGCCTTTACATAAAAAGCAGCTTTCGTCGTATTCTGGTTTAACCTCAATATCTACACTTTCTTCTTGACCTTGCCATGGGCGTTTAGCCCGGTGTGGCGACACCAACACATATTCATTTAATAATGGGTTTAAACGCCGGTGTGGATGCTCTGTCGGGTCAAATTGATTTTGTTGCTCACTCATTCTTTACTTTCCCTAGTTACTGTTTTGAAAGGTACCGGCGTCGAGCACTTGCTTACGAGGAGTAAACCGACAAATATAGTTCCAGTTCCAACTGGCATCGTATTTATGGCACAATCCCCAGCTAATTCCAGGTGCTGGATTTTGCTCAAACCCTTGTGCAGGCCTATATAAACCAATTGCTTCTGGACCGCCTTTTATATGCGCCATAATTTCAAAATTAATACCGTCCTGAGCAAATTGAATGGTGTTTTTTTCAGGGCCATCGGTTGTTAGCAAACTAGCAATACCCCCTTTATAATTCCAAACAACGACCTCATGACCGCTATTTGAAATAGGGTTATAAGGCGATTTAACATAAGGACCTAATACATCATCAGCAATAGCAACACCGTGTTTTATTTCACGACCACCAAAGTTCATTCCTTCACCTTGGGTTTCGCCTTTGTAGTACAAGTAAAATTTATTATTAAAAAATACTAAACATGGGTCGTGTACTTTATGACTATCAAAACTACCTTTAGCTGTTACTGCAAAACGACTGTCTTCATCACCAAGCCATTTACCATCTTTGCTTGGGCTTACAATCGGTTTTGGTGATTTTATCCACGGCCCAAATGCAGATTCAGAGTGAGCTATTGCAATATGTTCGTACTGACGATTTGTATAAGGTGTTTGTACTGTTTGATAAACCAAATAATAATGACCTTGGTGTTCAAACACTTCAGGCGTAAAAATTGCTCTGTCGTCGTAATCACCTGGTTTACCTGGGCTTACAGCTAAGCCTTGTTCTTGCCATGTAATACTGTCTTTTGAGGTGGCATGCCAAACTTGCGTTAAATCCCATGGAAATACTTTGTCATTCGGATTAGTAGAGTTAAAACCAACCGTTTCCCCCTCACCTTTGGTGTACCAACAATGGTAAACACCATCAATGTATAAAACAGATGAAGGATCGCGACGTATAACCCCTTCTTCATAGGCAAAATCACCCAGCAACGGTTCTATATCAAATTCTGTAAGCCACTGCGGGCCATATTTATCGTAGCCACGCTCTATTGCACGCTTACTTGCTAAACTTAATTTTTTATCAGACATGTTAATTCCTTACTTACCTAGGCTTATATTTAGCGACTGGTATACGTCAAGAGGTAAAATAGCGCCTTGATGCTGCACAACTTGTGAGGCAACACTGTCAGCCATTTCTAATGCATTTTGAGGGTTTTGTGCGCACATTCTGGCGGCTAAGTAGGTTCCGGCAAATGAGTCACCTGCCGCTGTACTATCAACTTGCTTTGCAGCGGGTGTAAACGGACATGACGCTTTAAGGTCATCTTTGCAATAAACCTGCATCCCGGCACTACCAGCTTTAATAACAATTTCGTCGATATCAAATTGTGTACAGTACTGAACAATCTCTGCAATGCTTGAATGACCGAATAACACACGGTGATCATCAAGACCTGGTAAAACTACATTACTAAGCGCATAAGCACGCTCTAGCCATTCAATAGCGTGGCTTTTTGATTGCCACATACGCGCGCGATAATTAGGGTCGAACGCAATTGTGCAGCCTTGTTTTTTAAGATCAGCTAATAATGTGAGTAAACCTTGTTTAGATTCATCATCTAAAATACCTAAACTAATGCCACTGAAAAACACCCAGTCTGATTCTTTCAAACCTAAATTAAATGGCTTTTGAGTATATAAACTCATCATATGCTTCGCTGCTGATTGATTACGCCAATAATCAAAGCTTCGCTCACCATCAGCATCCGTTGAAATAGCGTAAATACCCACGTTATAGTCTGCTGTTGTAATCACGTTTTGCGTGCTAATACCTTCTTGTTGCCAACATTTGAGCATATTGGCACTCAGTACGTCGCTACCTACAGCTGTAAATAGCGCGCAATTTAGTGTGTTAGCAAAACGCTTTGCATACACAAGAGCATTGTAAGTATCGCCCGCAAATGACTGCTTGCATTCGCTAATACCTGTTGGTACTAGCTCAACCATACATTCGCCAATAGCAAGTAAAGTACTCACACACCCTCCTTTACTTTTTTAGTGTGTAGGCCTTCTAGGTAGACTTCAATTTCTTCTATCGATTTATTTTTAGTCTCTGGCATAAACTTAAATAACAATGCAAAGCCGGCTACACCCGATACGGTATAAAGTAAAAAGATGTTTGCAGCGCCTAAATTACTTAGCTGCCATGGGAAAAACTGCTGAACAAAATAGCTAATTACACTGGCAATAAATGCAAAGGTAGGAATGGCCACACCTCGAATACGAGTCGGGAATATTTCAGAAAATATCACCCACATAATTGGCCCAATCGAAAAGTGAAAGGCTGCAATAAAGCCCGCTATACCAAATGATATAAGTGGCGCGTTTATAGTTGCTGCGCGTGAAATTAAATCGCTTTCAAATAATTGCTGTTGCGAAGCTGTAAGTACGCTCGCTAAAGCCTGCTTAAATTCAATATCACTGTGATACACGGTACCAATTATGTGCTCCAGTCCTGTAATAGAGTTTAACGCTGAAAACGAGGTTATATCTTCAGCCGACAAACTATATTCTGCCTGGCTAAAGCCTAAATAACACATAAACAAACTAATTGTTGCAGCTGCTAATCCCCAAATAACAAGGGGTCTGCGCCCTAACTTATCTATCAAAGCAATAGCTACCACAGTAAATACAATACTGACTAAACCAATTAAAACAGCGTTAAAAAAAGCAGCATCAGTGCCGACTCCCAGTTGTTCAAACACCGTTGGAGCATAAAACATTATGGCGTTAATCCCCGTCACTTGCTGCACAATAGCAATAGTAAAAGCAATAATGACAGCTGTGCGAACACGACTTTCGAGTAGCTGTTTAAATGAAGAAAAATACCCACCTGTTTCGCTGTAATCAACCAAGCTCTCTTTAATACTCTTAAGTTGCTCTTGGGCCAATTCAGTATTTTTATTTAAACGATGCAAGATAGTTATAGCGCGTGTTTCGTTGCCTTTCATAACTAACCAACGCGGGCTTTGGGGAATAGTAAATAATAATAAAAACCATAAAATAGCAGGAATAATCTCAACGCCTAGCATCCAGCGCCATAAATTATCTTGTACATTCCACTGTGTTACCCACTCAAAATTACTGTGAGCTAAATCAACAAGTAAGTAGTTAGCAAAATACGCTGCGGATAATCCAACAACAATATTTATTTGAATCATAGACACTAATTTACCACGGTACTTAGACGGTGCAACTTCACCTATATACATAGCAGCGACCGATAAAGACGTGAATGCTAATCCACCTATAAAACGAGCAGTAACTAATAGCTCGTAACTTGGCGCGAAAACCGATGCAATTGCCGACAGTATGTATATAAACGCAATGCCTATTAAGGTATTTTTTCGGCCAAACATATTGCATATGTAACCGGTAATGACTAAAGCAAATAGCACACCAAAACCAGGCGCACTTACTACAGTGCCTATTTGGATGTCAGATAAATTAAATTCTGCAGATACAAAACGAACCGTACCTGAAATAAGAGCAGCGTCTAATCCAAAAATAAAGCCACCAAAGGCGACGATAAATGCAAAGAAAAACACATTACGTTTGCTACCATTCATACTTCTATCCAACTTTGTTGTTATCATTGTGTGTTGCTTTATATAGAGAATAAAGCGAGTGCTAGTGTCAAAACCCAACATTGTTAACAATTAACCATGAGTAATGACTTCGAGACTATTTCAAAATTAACGCACTTGCAACATCTATTTTAAGAAATCATGCTTTAACTTAAACTCTTTTACAATTAACATTAAAAATTAGTTAAACAAAATCAAAAGTTTATTATAAATAACACATAAAAACAAAAATTGCATATTGTCAACAATATTCAATTTGGTTTTTTTGTTGTATGGTATGTTAAATTGTAATTAAAGGTTGAACAGCAATGAAATATAAAAAGAACATACTACTCACATCGCTCTTACTTGCGCTAAGTGCCTGTAACCAACAAGAAATCAAGGTTGAAAAACCAACCAATGAGCCTACAGAGGTTAATTCAGCAGATACATTAATGTATTTATTTGCTGATGCTGCACACACACAGCTAACCCCAGTTCAATACAAAAGTAATGCAGCCACTGTAAAGGCAGAAAACTCTGTATTAGATGTGACATTTCAATCTAAGAAAAATTCGTACGCTAGTATTGTTTTTTCACCGGAAAAACCTTGGGATTGGAGTGAATTTAGTGATTTTAATCTTGCCTTTGAATTGGCAAACCCAGGAACACACTCTGTACAAATTTATTTAGATATCTCCGATATTGACGGTGCTAACTATACGCGTAGCGTTAATGTGCCGGTAGGTGGATACAACACGTATTACGCAAAACTTGACGGCCACGACCTTGCAACGCCCGATGGCAAAGAAAATGTAGAACTTAACTTTACCTCAGGACTTCGTTCAAACCCTGATACATGGGAGTCTGATGAGGTACAGTTTATTTCTATGTGGGGTAAAAAAAATCTTAACTTAAAAGGCATCGCTAAAATAGCAATTAGCGTGCAAAGTACATTGCATGACAAAGAGCTGGCAATAAAATCTATTTCACTTCGTAAAAACCCTCAATTTAATACTGCTTTTTTAACCAAAATTGTTGATGAATTTGGCCAAAATGCCAAACAAGAATTTTCAGGGAAGGTACATTCAGAAGCCGAGCTATTGAGCGACAAAAAACAAGAAGCAGCACAGTTACTTTCTAAACGCCCTACTAATCGCTCACGCTTTGGTGGCTGGGCAGAAGGTCCAAAATTAGAAGCTACTGGTTATTTTAGAACGGCTAAATATAATGATAAATGGTCATTAGTCGACCCTGATGGCTATTTATACCTTGCAACTGGAATTGATATTATTCGTCTTGCAAACTCAACCACACTAACTGGTTACGATTTTGATCAAGCATTATTGGCAAAACCAGCGGATGCAGGGGTAACACCTGAGGATTCAAAAGGGTTAAACCAAGTAAATAAAGAAGCGCTTAAAAGCCGCTTTGTAGCGTCACAAGTGCGTAAAAATTTATTTGAATGGCTACCTGATTATAATGAGCCTCTAGGTAAACATTTTGGCTATCGTAAAAGTGCGCATTCGGGTCCGTTAGAACACGGCGAAACATATAGCTTTTACGCAGCTAATTTAGAACGTAAATATGGTCAAAATAATGCAGATTACATGCAAAAATGGCGAGAAGTGACTCTTGATAGAATGATCACATGGGGCTTTAGCTCACTGGGTAATTGGACTGATCCGAGTTATTACGATAATCAAAAAGTGCCCTACTTTGCCAATGGTTGGATTATAGGTGATTTTAAAACCGTATCAAGCGGAAGCGATTTTTGGGGAGCCATGCCGGATGTATTCGACCCTGAATTTACAGTGCGTGCTAACGAAACCGTTAGTGTTGTTGCAAAAGAAGTTAAAAATTCGCCTTGGGCAGTAGGCGTATTTATTGATAACGAAAAAAGCTTTGGCCGCCCTGATTCCGTTAAAAGCCATTATGGTATTGTTATTAATACCTTAGGCCGTGATGCTAAAACAGTGCCTACTAAAGCTGAATTTTCTCGCTTAATGAAAGAAAAATATACTGATGTCGCTAAACTTAATAAGGTATGGCACTTAAACTTAGCCTCATGGGTTGAGTTTGACAAAGGTGTAACGGTTGATATAAAAAATGAAGAACAACTGAGTGATTTTGCTATTTTACTTACAGCCTATGCCGACAAGTATTTTAGTGTTGTAGATGCTGCTATGGATAAATACCTGCCAAATCATATGTATTTAGGTGCACGTTTTCCGGATTGGGGCATGCCAATCGAAGTGGTTAAAGCATCTGCTAAGTATGTAGATGTAATAAGCTTTAATGCATACAAAGAAGGCTTAAGAGAAGATAAATGGGCATTTTTATCACAATTTGATAAACCAGCAATTATTGGCGAATTTCATATTGGCGCATCTGACTCGGGTTTGTTTCACCCTGGGTTAATACATGCAGCTAACCAGCAAGACAGAGCAAAAATGTATACAGATTACATGAACTCAGTCATCGACAACCCTTACTTTATTGGCGCACATTGGTTTCAATATATCGACTCGCCAATTACTGGTAGAGCCTACGATGGCGAAAACTATAATGTTGGCTTTATTAGCGTTACAGATCGCCCCTATACTGAAATGGTTGAAGCAGCTAAAGCAATGAATGAGTCTATGTATGAACGACGTTTTAAAAAATAATCGTAAATACAGCCATTAATTGTACATTTATTGGTCTATTGTAATGTGTTGACAATAGACCATTCCACTTTTTTTATATACACTGAGATAAGTACATGATCTTGACTAAATTAACAAAGCTTATTAATTAATGTTAGGGTCAGATAAAGTTAATCAAATTTAGGAATAAATATGGCTGGTAACAGAGCAACTAAAATTTTATCTGTAAAAGATCAAATAGCTGAGCAATTACGCTCAGATATAATCTCTGGTGAAATGCCACCACAAACTAAGTTAAATGAAAAAGAGCTGGCAGAGCGATTTGGTCTTTCTCGCGGCCCTATTCGCGATGTAATATTACAGCTTACAAAAGAAGGTTTACTTATTTCTCGCAATAACTGTGGTGCGTCTGTAAATAGTGTTTTAGAGCCTAAATTACAACGCTTAATGATAAAACTTCGCCGTAGTATTGAAGAGTACGCAATCACTGAATTAAACGGTAATTTAACTGATCAAAACATTGCTGAACTAGAAGGCATTTTAGCATCTTTAGAAGACGCGCTCGATAGAGAAGATTATACCGAAGTAACTAAAATTGATATTTCGTTTCATCAGTATTTAATATACCAAGCTGGTGGCGAAGAACTTGTTAATATTTGGTATCCGTACGTAATGCGTATGCGCTTAAACTATAAGCGAATTACTTCAAGTTCTGAATGTGTAAACGAGCACCGCGCTATTCTAGAAGCACTAAAAGCACAAGATAGCGCCGCAGCAGTTAAAGCAGTAAAACATAATATTAAGTAACGTACTTTCGAAGTCATTTTGATACTCCGCTATGTGAACTAGCGGCTATGAAGTCATAAGGGCGTGTTGATCTTTGTAGATTGAAATTTTTTCAATCTAGGAGCCGATTTAATCGCGGCCCGAGATTTGTAGTCTAGTGGGCTACCGAGCAAAAGCTCCGCGTCCAGCTCACGCCCTTACCATCATCCACATCCATGTAGGTAAGAAAGAGTAAATCGCTCTCGTTTATATAAATTTCAGTTATAAAAAACTACCCTTTATTTATTACATTAAATGCATGAACACTCAATATCACTGAACGAGCTTTACACGCATTGAAACTGATGCGCTACGCCCTAAATTATCAACCACTCTTACGTCAAATTCGCCTACTTGCGGGTGCCAGAAAAAAGGCGTATCTCGCTCTACTTTACCTACAAAACTGTTATCTACAAACCAGTATAAAATACGTGAATCTGTATCTGTGGTTGCACTAAAAGGCAGGCTTTCTTGCTTTAATTTACTGGCTCTTATCGTGTAGCTAATTAAGTTACTCGGAGATGTAATAGTCGGTGCTGAGCCTTGTGTACTCGTGTTATTAATTAAGCATGAATCTAAATAAGGTGGAGGCTGGCGTTTAACAATACCTGCTTGCTTAAATAATCTGACTAAGTCAGATGGCCAAAATTCATAAACTGCTTTTGTCGTTGTAAATTCATCATACTGACAAGCACGTAATCCCGACGCTTTATCAATATAAATTTCACGATGTATATCGGACACTTTAATTGGCGACTTACCTGGGATAAAAAGCCCTTTTTCTGTTTTAGGGCAATGCACATTAGGTAAATCACCTGTTGTTGAACAAATATCTACTTCTGTAATATTTAAACCACCTGGTTTTATATTGCCTTTGATTAAGCCGTAACTATCTAATGAACGTATTATTTCAAAAAATAAAGGCGCGGCTGCTTGTCGCCCAATAAAAGATGGGTGCCCTTCTCCTGAAAAATTACCAACCCATGTAGCTAAAACATACGGGCCAACAATACCTACTGACCATGCATCACGAAAAGCAAATGAAGTACCGGTTTTCCAATATACAGGATATGATTGCCTTCTTTCTTTTTGAAATGAGATCTCATCAACTGCACTATTTTTACTTAGCATTTGTAAAGTCAGGTAGGCTGCCTCTGGGCTGATGAGTTGCTTGATATGTTTGTTTGGGTTGTTTGGGCTGTTTGGGTTGTTTTGGTTAATAACAGCGGCGTCTTTTTTTAATATAACTTCATCCTTATACACCCCTAAATTAGCTAACATGGCGTATAACTTAACGAGCTCTAGCATCGTTACTTCACTGCCGCCCAGCGCAAGCGCTAAACCATAAAACTCTTTAGGCTGAAGCTTTTTAACATCGGCAGCAACGAGTAAATCGTATAACCCCACTTTTTGTAAGCGATACATCAAATTAACGGCAGGCACATTACGGCTCAACACGAGCGATTCAGTAGCTGATATAGGGCCTAAAAACTGTTGATCGTAGTTCTCTGGTGTATATCCTCCAAAGCGTTTGGGGGCATCTTTTACAAGCGTTAATGGATGAATTAACCCTTCGTCTATAGCAAGCGCATAAATAAATGGTTTAAGGGTTGAACCTGGCGACCGTTTAGCTCTTACACCATTTACTTGACCGCTAATGTCATTATTAAAAAAATCCACAGAGCCTAATTCAGCAACTACTTCCATAGTTTTATAATTTAGTAAAATAGCAGACGTATTACTAAGCCCGTCTCTTTGCCTACGATTAATATAATTTTTTGCATGGCGCTGAAGTAAGTTTTGTAAATTAAGGTCTATCGACGTTTTATATTCTCCCGGCTTTAGGTGCGGGTACTCGCTTTGTAAATTATTAATAAAATGTGGGGCTTCAAAAGGTAAGTCTGAAGAGGCATATACCTTTATCGGTAATTGCATAGCTGCTAGCCAATGTTTATCCTCTGGATATTTTTCAAGCCAACGAGTAAACAGTTTTTTTCTTGTTTCTAGCAATACCAATTTAGCCGACTTTTTAATGGGATTTCGTTTGGTTGGGTTTTGCGGAATTAAGCTAAGTAATAATGACTCAGGTAAATTAAGATCAATGGCTGGTTTCTTAAAGTAAATTAAACTGGCTGCACCAACACCTTCAATATTTGATCCATAAGGCGCTAAATTAAAATACGCCTCGAGTATTTGGTTTTTACTGTAGTGTCGCTCAATTTGTAACGCTCGAAGTATTTGTTCTACTTTTCCAAAAATAACATGCGTGTTCATCCCAAAGTGCAACCGGGCTACTTGCATTGTTATTGTTGAGGCACCAACTCGGTGACTTCTTTTAATATAGCTAGTATAAAACGCATTTATTAAAGCAATAAAATCGACACCAGTATGCTCATAAAAGTCTTGGTCTTCATACAATAAAGTCGCTTGTTGAACGCTCAAAGGGATTTTATCTATTGGCGTCCATAATCTATATCTATCGTCTGCGGCTAAATTTAAACGAAGTAATTTACCACTGCTATCGTAAAAAGCCGTTGAGTAAGCATTAGGCTGAGTAATATCAGGCTTTGGAGTAAATAAATACAACAGCACTGCAAGCAGTGCTGTTGTAAAAAAAGCCGTTTTTATTATAAAACTAAACTTTTTATTTAGCGGCGGTAACATCAAAACGACCCGATTTTGAGTGCGCTTTAATACTTAAATCATACATAGATTCAGCATAAGCCGATGGCACTACAAAGCTGCCAGATGCAGTAGCCTTAACTTTGTAAGTCAGCTCAGTCATGCTATCGCCAAAGCTGCCATACAATATAACGCGATCCTCTCGTATATCTTTATAGTCAGAGGTCCAGCGGTTATAGCTATTGCGAACGCTGTCTCTGAGCACTTCAAAGCCACCAGGTAGCAAATCAATAACAGCAACATCCGAAATATTTTTACCCGTTGTACTACGCACTCGTAATACAACGTTTAGCTCTTGACCTTGAACAGCGGTGGTTACAATATTACCTTTATCGTCTTGGTATTCTCTGACAACTTCTAAACCATTACTTAATGACTTTTGTGGCACGTTTGTATCAAAACCAGCTTGGCTCATCATGTAAAATGAGCGAGGTGGCGCTAATACATCAAGCGTTTTAACGTCATTTAAAAACGAGGCTTTAGGATAAGGTGCATAAGTTACGTCTAATGCCTTTTTATCTGCCTTTGTCGTTGTTGCCATTATTTTTACATCTTCAGGCTGGGCTTGTGATAACGCAACTTTTGAGTATGCCGTCATAGCAAGTACAGACCAAGCAGACGACAACGTGTTGTAGTCTCCTTTAAAAATAGGGTCAACTACAGTAAACAAATCATCTTTAGTTAACTGCTTTAAGCGAGCAGGAAAATGTTTTGATAACAAATAAATATACTGTCCGTCGTGAGCTAGACGAGAGTCGTAAGCGCCCCAATTATCGTGTTGCGTATTTTGCCCAATTTTATAGCTATTGATCAGTGCTTGCGCTTTATCGCTTGCACGTAATAGCTGATAAGTTGCGCCCATAAACGCGGACGTTATATCTTGCTGCCATATTTTGCTATTACTCGCATTTACGCTTTTTTCTAAATCAGATAAGTAATTAGTTGTTACCTCACCTTGTCGTGTTAGCAAATAAATAGCATAAGCGCGGTTTCTGTCATTCGTCTCTAAAGATCCGCTCGCTATACTGCGCACACCTTCAAAACCACTGTTCCACATATCATAAGGTATTGCGACGCCCGCTTCTTTTGCATCTAATAAAAAATGCATAACATAAAGAGAAGAATAAATAGATGCACTAGAATTACCCGGCCATAACATAAATCTACCATCAGGTAACTGACGTTGACGAAGGGTGTCTATTAAGTTGTTTATACGCTCATGTTTATAAGATACGTCGCCCATATAACTTGGGTGTTCTAAATAACTCAGCACCGGAAACACACTACTCACCACTTGCTCGGTACACATATGAGGAAAGTTATCTAAATAACTAATAAGACCATCAACAAGGGCTAACGGGCTTTGTGAAGCGGTAATATTATTTTGTGCTAAATTAGGATATAGCTGTCTCGAAACCGCTATTTCTTTTTTACCTGATTCACTAAAGCCACTTTCAAAGCTACTAACAAATGCAACCGCAGGGCGTACACTTAACGTAGCCGTACGTTGGCTAACATTGTCTCCCGACAGCGCAGTAAATGTAATTGATGCAGCGCCAAGCTTGTCGAGCACTTTTACTCTAAACGTTAATGTGTCTTCTGATTTTTCATCAATATTTAGCGTTAGTTTTTTATCACTTATTATTTCAATGTTGCTTGAAGCAAGCGCTTCTACCGTAATTGGCAGTTGTTTACCTGAATCCTCAACGCCATTGGCAATACCAAGTACAATATCAAACTCATCGCCTGGTGCCGCTGTCGTTAATATATTAGGGCTTAATACAAAGGGCCCTTTTACAAGTGTTGTACTTTCTTTAACACCAACACCCTCGTCATTTACGGCAATCGCAATTACACGTACCTGACCTACAAAAGTATCTGGGATAGTGAACGTATGTTTTTTCGTTTTAGCATCAGCCGATAAAATACCAGACCAAAATGCGACTGGTTTTTGTACCTTACGAGAAAACGGGTTAAGTTGCTTGCTCTTGCGGTTCATTGCCATTGATTCAGCATAACCACCACCGGCAGCTGCAAGCTCTTGCACTAGTTTAAATTCAGGTAAAATAAGATCAACAATTTGCATAGTGCTAACTTCTAATGCACGTTTTTGTAAGAAGTGATTTAACGGCTTTGGCGTCCGATAATTCGCCACTTGTAAAATACCTTCATCTACAGCAAATAACAAAACACGTGAAGGTGATTTGGCACTATATGAAATGACTAAATCGTCACCTGGTTTTACTTTATCAGGTATGTTTACGTCAAAATCTATTGCGCGTTTACTACGATCAATCGCAAATGGTTTAACTGCGTAGCTTAATGGGCTTGTAAATATTTCTTTCGATTCAAGGCTTCGAACAAATGAAACATTAACATACGCATTGCCTTCTATTCCTTTAGGTAGCGTTATTGTTTGTATGCTACTTGTTGTTTTACTCTCAAACCATTTAAAAGCGTGTACTTTATTGGTTTCAATTGTAATTAAACCCGAGCCAACATAAGGCGCTACAATACTTATTTCAATTGTTTCGCCCGGTTTGTAATCCGGTTTATTTAATTGCACTTGCAGTTCAGCATTTTTTTCAAGCTTACCCGCTATGTTACCCGTACCGGTTACCGTAAACGATACTCTACTGACGGTATTCCCTTTGCCATCAACGAGTTCTACTAAGTAATCACCTGGCTCAGCAGTGGGTAATTCGTAGTCTGCGCCATCTTCTTTAATGTAAAACGGATTGCTTGATACCTGTTTGTTTTTTCTAACCGATTGGTACTTATAAGTGCCGTTATTTTGTTGCACCAACGTAGATACATATTGTTGTTCTATTAAATTTAGCGATAAATCATCACGAGCTACTTGCTCAGTTTCTGAATTAATATTAATAAATTTTACAACACGTTTTGACTCTTTTGATATGTAGCTTAAATCGCCATCGGCTTTATAACCAACTAACTGCTCAACGGGTGAAACAAGCACCGAGCTGCTTGCACGAACACTTTTACCACCGCCTTCTTCATACCCTTGTACTGCAAAATTTAACTGATAAGTACCTGCCTCATAGCGAGTTAAGTCAATATCAAATTCTGCCTTGCCTTGTTCATCAGTTTTGGTTTCGGTTAATGATTCATAACTGTGTCTAATATTTTTTCCTTCACTGTGGGGATCAGAAAACACATAACCTTTGTATTCATTAAAGTAAAAACCAGCTGGAGATAAACGTAAATCAGCAGTAACACGTCTATTTTGAGCGGGTGTACCAAATAAATTTTGAAGGCTCACCAATGCTTTAAATTTTGAGCTGTTTACCCACCCCTTTGCAGATGACTGAGAAAATTGACTGCTGATTTTCAATCTATCGGGTACAAACTCTTCAACTTTAAACTCAGTACTGCCTAATTGGTCGCGGCTATTATTATTTTTAATAAGCTGGACCGATACATAATACGTTCCAGTGTTGGCGCTATTTTGTGTTTTAAAGTCAAAATCAAGCAATCCGTACTTATCCAAGCTCACACGTTTATTATAAACAGTTGCCCCTTTAGGATCGGTAATTATAAGTTCAAGCGGTATATCGCCCAGTTTTGTAAAGTTTTGTTGCTTAACAATCGTGGCAAGTTTAACGCTATCGCCTGGTCGATAAATTCCACGGTCAGAAAAAACAAACGCATCTATTTTATTACTACCACTGAGCCCAGAACTTACACCGCCGGTATCAAACCGAGAGTAGTTAACCATTCGGGCATAGCGATTATAAGGAATAAAAGACATGTCACTTTTAGTTTCTACTACAAAAGCAATGGGAGTTTGATCATCAGTAAACCACTTTGTGTTGTCGAAAAATGCGTGCCCCTCAGAATCTGTTTTAGTATTTAAAATAACTAATCCGTTTTTACCCAATAACGACACCTTCGCTTTTGCTACCGGTTTTCCTGTTTCAATAGATTGGACAAATATATCGCGAGATCCATCTGCATTATTTTTTACCAAAATACCTAAATCAGTAATAAGGATAAGTCGTTTTTCTTGGGGTCCATATACGTAATTATCTTTTGTATTTAACGCTTGAGCATTTATAAAAAATAAGCCTAAACCAACTGACTCATTATACTTACTACTCAAATCAATAGATGAATAGACCGCTTTTTTAGGGTGCTCCGATTTTAAATTAACTTGTCTGGTAAAAATTGAACTTATGTTTTCTTCTGTAAAGTAATAATTATTAAATTCTGGATTAGAAATATCACCACTGGTTTGACTTATAAGGTGGTTAATTTGATTGGCTTCTACCCTACCTACTTTAACTTGAAGTGCGTTTACACCACGGGTCAAAAATGACAATTTATGGTCACCATTTTTTGATAATATAGACCCTTTAGACATAATATTTACTTGTGTCGGATACGCCGGCGTATCTAAAATAGTGTCGTATTTATTCACCATTGTAAATTCACCCGTCGACTTTAATCCCTTATCAATCGCGATATAAACTTGCTGGTTTTGAGGGGCGTCAAACGTAAAACTGTGTAACTTAGTTGTATCTTGCGCGGTAGGAATCGCATTTAACTTAACTTTTTGAGATTGCTTAAGCACTGCATCAGTAACCTCTCGTGGACTACCGAAGTACTTATAATTACCTTTTGAATCTTTAGTCGGTAATACGTAAGCAATCGTTTTACTAATCACATCTTGCGATGAAATATCGTCTGTGAAGTCTAAAACAAGTGTTTGTTCGGGCTCCCCTTGCGTATTTTTTACCATCAACACATTGGCAGTATTTACTCTAAAAAAGCTATTTACACTTGGGATCAACACAGCGTCTTTAATCTCTACTGTTGTTTTAGAAGGACCCATAACCGGCTTTACACCGCTATTAAGCACAAAATACAGATAGCTTTCGGTATCTTGAATACGTATTTGCTCTGAAGTAATGTAAATCTCTCGTTGATGTTTGTCGTAAGTAACATCAAATTTATATTGCGCGAGTTCGTTTTTGCCATCTTGATCAAGTGATTGAGTCAGCTTTAAATTATTTTTTATGGTGCTTATATCTGTTGGGTGAGTCGCTTTTAATGTTGCAACCACCTTGTGACTTTTTTTAACGTTAGGATCTTGATAAAAAGCGAGCGAGCTAAGTGTTAGTTCAAAATCGGGAGTTTTAAATACATGCTCATTATCGCTTAGGTGTATATCGCTTTTAAAAATAGATGAATCAAAACGTACTGTATATTCTTGCCCTGCTGACCAATCTTGTTTTGGGATAAATTTAAGCTGGCTTTCACTATTCCAAGACCACTGTCCAATTAGCTCTGGCGTGACTTTAATACCTTTGGGGATCACTTTACCAACAAGCGCAAGCTTTGCGACAGAGTAAGACACTGCATCCGTATTCTCTACATCATTTAAAACAGGAGTAAAATCAATATAAAGCGGTTCAGGGTTTAAAACATCAGATAAAGTGGTAACAGCAGGTGTAGAGTGAGTTGCTTTGTAATTAATTGGCTGTGGTAAGGAAAGGAAAAAACAATAGCCTGCTATAATTAATATCAGCATTAGCACGGCGCTAAAAAATGCTGTTTTGCGCTCTTTAGCAAACCTAAGCACATTATTTATAGCAGTAATTAACCATTTCGGTTTATGCCAAATAATGACACCAAATACATTTAAAATAACAAAAAATGTGGTCAGTAAAACCCACACACTGCCAACTGTTTTTTCGGTTACATTTACGTTGCCAAGTAAGCTTGCAACCAAACCAAACAAGCCCGTTCCTATGGCTGAAAAAACAATACTCATAAATAAGCTCGCTATTTTGGGAGCAAGTTTACTTTGTTTAAGATTAACCTCTTTTGGGTTAGCCTCTTTTGAATCGGTTTTTGTATTCACGTTCAAAATCCTTTTTCTTTATACTGCATATCAATAAATGAGAGAACTCATACTTATAATCTGATTATTTATATTCTTGTGGGACGAAACGGTAATGCCCCGTAATTTTAAAATCGAAAAGCATGTCGCTTTTTTCAGGTCCTCGACCAATATTATGAACAATTAATGGATTCCCTGTGTCTTTTGCTAACTCATTCACAACCATACCAATATGCGGCAAATTACCTGGCAGCATCCACGTTACAATGTCACCCGTTTTATAGTCGTTCGCGTTACTTGATTTAGTGAGCACTTGACCATGATTTTTAAAGTAAGCCTGTAAGTTTGGCACTCGGCGGTGATCTATATTTTTATCAGGTTTGGTTAAACCCCAAATACGCTTAGAGGGATATAGCTCAAAGCTTTTTAGCATGTCCTCATGCACAAGCTTTTGCAAATCAATACCTAAAAGTCGATATGATCGAATAACTACATCGGTACACACCCCTACATTAGCGGGCACATCGCCACCCGGATAAGTAATAGAGCGATAAGACCCATCGTAGGTAACGTTGTATGTTGTTCTTTCAAGCAGCGCTGCAACAATATCGTCATCAAACGATGCCGCATAGGCATTTACACTAAGTAAGCTCAGTAAAAAAACAGTAAAGCGTGTCATATGCAATCCTTTGAAAATGTTCATTAACTACAACGCTTGAACCACGTGTTCAGGCACGTTTATTTTCTTGCCATTATTTGTAAAGTGCTTATCAAGACCATACGCCATTACTTCAAGTGGCGCAGCTGCATAACCAACCTGCTGAATTTCGGTTATGTAACGCAACATAAAAGCCTCGGCGCCAAGTTCACTCCATTGGGCTACGTGAACAAGTTCATGAAAATGCACAGCTAAATTATCAGCCACGTAAGGAAGCATGTAGTAAGTGTTTTTGTATGTAGTACCAGCCGCATCCATGTCAATAAAATCGCCTAGCCCCATTTCACGCAAAAAAGGAAAGTTAGGTTTGGGTATTTCATCGACAATAACGTAAAAGGCATTTTTTAAAAATTCAGTAGGATAAAACCCAGCAAACTCACTGGCAAATTTTTCACAGCTAATTCTTTGGTTTTTATATTTAATATTTGTTGCATCAATCCATTGTTCTATTTGTTCGAGCATGTCCATTCTCTTAATCATCAATGTTTGTTGGCTTGACATTTCCCATTGCGATACAAGCCGATAAGTTAAATGATACCAAAACCAAGGCAAATAATCGAACTCCAAAACCTAAGAAGTGAACACATAATAGTCTCGAGTTGTAGTTCATTCCTTATTTCATAGGTATGAGCATTAACTAATTCACACGAACAATCAGTGGGTGTAAGTAACGCTAATTAATAAAAAACTTATTTTAAATCGTGTAACCATTTTACTAACTTTTGAACATGTCCGCTCGAACATATAATTAGATGACAAGCTTGTATGTAACCCATTGAGTGCAGAACGTTTAGTGTTTCTGCAGATAGTTGTTGTAGTGTATCTGCGGCAATAGAATACAAGCCATTGTAGCCTTGTGTTTTGCCATTTGGTTGAGTGATGTTTAGCTGCACTGCTTCAATTAAATCGTGTTTTAGTAAGGTATTGATAAACGCGGTTGTGCGTTCGCCGCCGTTCATAAGCTTAATTAGCTGCTCACTCACATTAGTTAGATAAGCAGTTGGCTCTGAATTTTCATCAAATAATTGTACCCCTTCGCTATTACTTACTCTTGGGTGCTGCTCGTTAATTGTAACGGCTAACTGGGTTTGCTCACTATTATTTGAAAGCCTATTACCTACGCCTAGCTTAAATGGTTGTCGCTGAATGTGTAATGGCACGTAAGTAGCTTGCCAGATATCCTTTTGTAAAAATAGATTTTGTCCCTCATCAAAACCGGTTAAAGCAAACAGCTCAAATTGCCCAGTCTGATTATTTTTCATAAAATAGACTGGGTAGTCTAATGCAAGTTGAGAAAGCTCATCGGCAACAACCGGAATGTAGTTTATTGCCTCACCGTACTGTGCACCTCGCTCAGTTTTAATGCGAGTGTACTTATGTGTATTTTTATCGAGTAATACTGAGTTTGTCATAGTGTGTCGCTCTTATGTTTTAACTATATTTGCTGCATACCAAATTGATTAATTTGCACTAATAATTCTTTATTTGTAGGTAATTTATTAAGTAATTTTTGGGTGACTTGCTGGTTGTTGTTAACAAGCGCAATGGCCTTTTTAAAATAACTTTCTGAGTTGCCATACAGTTCGCTTGAGCCTGTAAACCCCATGCCATACATCACATATTGATAGCTTGCTGCTGGAAACACTTCTTGTGAATGATCAAAGTGGTTATCGCTTGGTGTATGATATTCCCAAAGTGATAAGTTATCTTTTAAGCTTTGTGGAATAGTACTTTGATGACAGTGCGCTTGCCAAAATGGGCTGTCGGTTCGTTTACTCAACATATAATGCAACTTTAAAAAGTCGATTATTCGCTCCCATCGATAACTAAATGTGCGGTTAAAACGCTGCGCAGTTATATTCATTACATGCCTATTGGCCGGAAATTGCTGGGCAACAAAATTGGCTGATATTTCTACCAGTAATAAAGCAGAGGCTTCCAGTGGCTCCAAAAAACCAGCTGAGAGGCCTACTGCGACACAGTTTTTATGCCAAAATTTTTCACGATGTCCTGGTTCGAAACTAAGCTTTTTAACTTTGTATTCGCTTTGCTGATCTTTATTAATATTTAAGTAATCAAATAATTGCTGCTTAGCATCTTCATCACTAATGTGTTTACTAGAGTACACATGCCCTACTCCACGGCGTGTTTGTAACCCTATATCCCAAATCCAGCCAGATGTTTGTGCTGTAGATAAAGTATGCGAGCATATTGGTTCGTCATCCTTGTATGGCATGTGTATGGCAAGCGCACTATCAGCAAATAATACATCTTTACAAGATTTAAACCCCACCCCTAAGTTCTCACCTAGTAATAACGATTTAAAGCCACTGCAATCAATAAATAGATCCCCAGCTATCTCTATTTTATTATTAAGGCTAACGCTTTTAATATCGCCATTTGTGCAATTGTTTACACCGACGACAGTGCCTACAATGTGTTTAACATTAAGATTATTAATGCAGTGGTTTTTTAAGAATGTAGCGAATAAGCCTGCATCCAAGTGATAAGCATAATTTGCTATTGCACTAAATTCGGGTGTGGTGATTTGTTTGGGAGCTAATCCGCTTTCGCATATTGATTGCTGCGCACTTACATACTGGGCAAAAGGAAGTTTTGGCTCGTTTTTAGTTAGCCAACTAGTAGCTAAGTTATGTTCATACATCCCTGTTGGTAGTTCAAGCGGGTGATAGTAATAGTCGTCTTCTTCACCTGTAATCCATTTGGCAAACTTGGCGCCTTGTTTAAACGACACATTACATTTTTTAATAAACTCACTCTCACGTATTCCCATATCTTTAAGGGTTCTTCGCATAGTAGGCCACGTCCCCTCACCTACTCCCACTGTTGGAATATCAGATGACTCTAACAGCGTTATATTTATTTTTTTACTGTGATGCTTTTGTAAATAAGCTGCAATTATTCCTGCACTTAGCCATCCTGCTGTTCCACCGCCGACTATTACTATTGATTTAATATCATCGTTCATAGCAACCTCGTTAGTTAAAAGGCAAAAACGACAGCGCTGAGCTGTCGTTTTGTATTATTTGTCAAAAACTAACTTACCATTTAGCACTTAAGCCAATGCTAAAGCGCGGACCATATTGCTCAGCAGATACTAATTGCTCTGCAAAACGACCATGGCGGCGTGTTGTTTCATTAGTTAAATTAAGTGCATCAAAGCTAACACCCAAGGTGTCGTTAATGGTGTAATTAAAACTAAAATCTAGCTGACCGTACGCCTCTGTAAATGTAGGCTCAGTTCCCAAAGACAGTAAGAAATCATCACGCCAGTTATAGGCTAAACGAACTTGGTAATCATCGTTTTCGTAAAAGCCGACCAAATTACCTGAGTCGCTTAGTCCTGCTAGTGCAATTGTTTGGTCAAAATCATACGGTTTAAACGATTCATCGCTATTAACTATCGTATAATTAGCAACGACGCCAAAGCCTGTATCAGGCACCATGTACTGCGCATTTAATTCCCAACCATCTACTTCACGATTTTGAAGATTATCTGGCGTTGCAATATCAAATTTAACAATCGGGTCTGACGCTTGGCTTAAACATGCTGGGTTAGGTGTATCTGAACTATCAGGACAACCAGGGCGGGGGTTAACACTTGGATCGCGTAACGGCTCGCCATTTACATCATTTAGCGTACCTTGCACTACGCCTGCACCAATGAAGTTTTCAACAAACTTTTTAAAGTAACCAACCGATGCATAGCTTCCGTCGTCTCCATACCACTCAACTGAAAAATCAAAGTTATCTGACGTAATTGGCAATAAGTTAGGGTTACCTTGCGATGCATTAAACGGTCCTTCAGGACGGGCATTAATGGTAGTTGATGGGAACATACCACCAATACCTGCACGGGCTAATGTACGACTATATGAAAAACGAGTTTTAAAGCCGTCATCTAAGTCGGCGCTTATATCAAAGTTTGGTAATATACGTGTATAACCACCTTCAAGCTCCTGCGGTGTTGCTGTTGCAGCAAATACAGGGCGAAGTTCTTCAGCATGACGATAGTTAAAAGCAACAACCCCAGGCTTGACTGAATAACCTGTTACATCGGTGTCTTCGTAGCGCACACCGACATTCATATCAATTGGAATATCGTTAAATTCGGTTTTAAGATCAAATGATACATATATCGCGAGCGTTTGCTCCTCAACCCCATTTGTAGAAATATTTGGCTCAATAAATAATCCTTCATCTCTGACAATATCTACAAAATCGTTGGCACTGTAACGTGGAATAAATGGAAATAGCTGATCCGAACCTGAAAACTCATCAGCAAAGTCACCTTGTTCATCAAAGGTTAGCCCTAGGTTGTCTAGGGGAATATCGACAAATGAAAACTGCTCAGAAAGATAAGTATCAATTTGGTAATCGGTATACATTACACCAAAATTAATAGCGCTGAGTGCCCCACTCTTCAAATTCTCCCATTGTCCACTTGCATGATACTGCTTAATGGTATTTTTCATTTCATAGCCACGGCGCTGATATAAATCAGATACGATATTAGCAGGATCGTATGCACCGCCTGGCAATGTAGAGTCATCGACAGTAATACTCGGAATATCACCCGAAAAGTTAGCACCAATTGATTTAACAGAACCCGGTACATTTTTTAAGTTAGCAATCGTTTCGGCAGTATCTCCATCAGGGTTTGAGTGCGATGTAGAGTTATGAGCGTCAAACGTAAGTTTCAATGAATCGCTGGCTTGCCACGCTAAGTTAAGGCCTAGTGAATCATTTTCTTTTTTTTCGTAGAGTTCCCACGCCCAAAAATTCAACTCATCATTTGCATTTTTAATATCAACTAACGTACCGTTGGCATCAGTTGTACCGGTTGGATTATCGAACCAAAATGCCATTTTATTTGTGTTACTAGTTTCTTCAAAGCGCGATAAAGTGTAATCAAGCGTAGCCGTTAAGTTATCACTTGGAGCATACTGTAAAACCAGCTGCGCATTTTGACGCTCGCGCTTAGTTTCAAATCGCTCCATTTCTGGCGTCCAAGGTACCCAATAAGTACCAGTTGGATTAGCTGTTGTATCAATTGCACTGCTATCTACTCCTGTGGGGTTAGCGCGATTACGTACCCAGCCTTGCGATGTACCTACGCGCTCTCGGCCACTTTCTCGCTCTGAATGCGACAGCGCAAGTAAAACACCAAATGTATCGTCTGCAAATGTTTGGCTAACCATTCCCGAAATTTCAGGTGTTAAATTAGAATCTTCAGAGCTGGTATCTAATATTCCTTTTGCATTAGCAAAGGCTTTAAAGCCATCAAAATCAAACGGCTTTGCTGTATTTATATTAATGGTTGCGCCAATCCCTCCAGAGGCTACATTCGCTTTACCTGTTTTATAAACAGACACACCCGATACACTTTCTGCTGCTATTTCTCTAAAGTTAAAGCTGCGCGAAACCCCCGCTTCTTGCAATACAGAAGAGTTAGGCATTTGGCGGCCATTTAAGGTAACAAGGTTAAAACCTGGACCAAAACCACGGACACTAACTTGGTTGCCTTCATTGTTTGCACGGTCGATTGATACACCACTAATACGTTGCAGCGATTCAGCTAGGTTAGTATCTGGTAACTTACCAATATCTTCAGCTGAAATAGCATCTACCACGCCCGATGAGTCTTGTTTTATTGACGCAGATTTACTTAATGCGCTTCTAATACCAGTTACTTGGATAACTTCAACATCACTTTGTACAGTTGTCTCGTTTTCCTGTGCGGCATAACTTACAGGAGACGTTATCAGCATTGCTGCGCAAATCGCATTTAATTTAAATTGTGTGTTAGTCATTTTTGCACCTAAATATTGTGTTTATTACGTGTAATCGTTGACGGATTATTTACGGGATGCTTATTGTTATCATGATATTGTTAACAATTAACTTTACAATAAATTAGTTTAGCTAACTAAGTCAAACAAATTGACCATTTATTTTACAGTTAGCGTTGGTTTTTTATTCGACATTGTAAGCAAGCAGTAAAGTACTGAGACTTATGCATGATTGTTGAGCGGGTTGCTTCCTACAAAAGCGCCAGTTGGTATTAGCGCTCTAATAACGAGGTTATTTTTTGGGCGGTATTTTTAA
Organism: Pseudoalteromonas sp. NZS127_1; assembly: GCF_015864295.1. Taxonomy (NCBI): domain Bacteria; kingdom Pseudomonadati; phylum Pseudomonadota; class Gammaproteobacteria; order Alteromonadales; family Pseudoalteromonadaceae; genus Pseudoalteromonas; species Pseudoalteromonas sp. NZS127_1. The sequence goes on from NZ_JADYXO010000001.1 coordinate 578,995, forward strand.
GCTCGCTAATTACACTGTGTTTATTAGCGTGAGTGTTTAGGGTTGAGTCAAAAGAAGAAATGGTCAATGCAGCTATTAAATTTGCATTAGGCTTGCCAATTAAGACACTAAAATCGTGTACTCCGGCGATAAGTGGATTGCTTTGCATTATGTGCCCTTGCACTTTGATTGTGTTTAGCTCATTTAATAATGCTTTATAGGCGTCTTTACTAGCACTGTAAATTTCATCGTGTTCGATAAGCATTTGCCGCACTTCGTCATTACTGTTAGCTAAAAGCAGTTTACCCGCGCTTGAGCTACTAAGTGGAAATAAAGCCCCCTCTGCAATACTCAAATGCATAGGGCTTTTGCTACGCGCTTGCACTACCACCATAGCTTGGCTTTGATAAAGCATACTTAGATGACATGACTGTTCAATATTTACAGCTAGATCTTCCATATGTGGCAAGGCCGATTTTAGTACATTATCCATTGGTGAAATACTTCGCGATAAATTATACAACTTTAATGACAAATGATATCGACCAGAGGTTTCAGAGCGAATTAGATAACCGCGTTTTTCAAGCCCAACAAGTACTCTATAGACTTCGTTAGGTGTTTTTAAAATACCAGCCGCTATCTCACTTTGTGTACAAGGCCTTTTATTTTTTGCTAAAAATTCTAATATATCCAACCCCTTATCTAAAGCAGGAACTGCATATTTAGTTTTTGATTTATCGTTCATTTGTACTTATTTATGCCTTTTAAAATTGATAAACAATACGTTTGTTTATATATAAATTTAAAACTTTTATTTAGCTTGAAATTTTCAATAATAATTTAAAATCAATAACTTAATAAAACAAAACCCATTCATATATGAATTCTATATTTTTATATAAATTACGCTTGACCTAAATGCTTAACCGAGCAATCATTGTTAACAATATACAACTGTAAGAGAAAATGGAAATATATTTATGTCACACACTTATTTAACACCACAACAAATAGCTGATTTTCACCGTGATGGTTATATTATTGTCAAAAATTACTACAGCGCTGATGAAATTGAGCTATTACAACAAACTGCTTTTAATGACGATACACTCTATGAGCGAGCATGGGACAAAAAAGACGCCGACGGCGCTGTAAGTAAAGTCTGTTTATGGCAAAAAACAGGCGACGATTTATACAGTATGTTTTCTCGCGGTCGTCGTTTAATTGAAGTATGCGAAACACTTATTGGCGAAGAGGTGTACCACACCAGCACTAAAATTATGATGAAAGAACCATTTGTAGGTGGCGCCTGGGAATGGCATCAAGATTTTGGCTACTGGCATCGTGATAACTACATGCTTTATCCAAAATCAATTAGCTGTATGGTCGCCATTAATAAAGCGACGCAAGAAAATGGTTGCTTGCAAGTACTTAAAGGCTCACATCATTTGGGACGATTAGATCACAGTAAAACGGGTGACCAAAAAGGCGCCTGTTTAGAGTTTGTAGAAGAAGCAATGAAGTACCATGAACTTATCAATGTAGAACTTGAACCAGGTGATGTACTGTTTTTCCACTGTAATTTACTGCATAAATCAAATCAAAACCGTGCTGCAGAACCTCGCTGGTCAATGATCAGTGCTTACAATGCGATTAGCAACCAACCATTTAAAGAAAACGAAGCTGTTTATTACCCTTTAAATCGCGTTAACGATGATGCTATTTTAAATTTTAAAGCAAAAGAACGCACTTAAAGTAACCTTCTAGCCTAAACCAGCTTATGCATTATAGCCCAATGCATAAGCTGGTTTTTTTATATGGAAAATTCTGTATGTTAACCTCAGAGCAAAAACACCTTATACCTCACGCTACTCCTAAAAATGACGAAGACCCGCACGGGAAAATAATTGGCCAAGGTCAATTTAAATACAAAATAGACGCCCACTGGGGGAAGTTAAACCCAAATAAATACCCTATAGAAAATTGTCATGCGATGGTGATGGACTCACAAGGGAGAATATTTATGATCACCGATAACACGACTAATAATATTTTAGTTTATAGCCAAAACGGTGAATTACTTGACGCTTTTGGAAGCTCTTTTCCTGGTGGACACGCTATAAAAATTGTAAAAGAAGGCGAGCAAGAATTTTTATACGTTGTAGATAGTGGCTGGATTGTTAATCGCCACTGGGATGGTCACAGCACAGAGCAATGGGATAGCCCTACTAACAATGTCATTCCACAGGCTGGCTTTATTTCCAAAATGACCTTAGATGGCAAACTGATTTACAGTATTGGCCATCCACAAACGTGCGGTGCTTATAAACCCGAGCAACCTTTTCGCCCTACTGATATTGCCATTGCCCCCAATGGGGACTTATACGTAACCGACGGTTATGGTAGCGACTTTTTACTGCATTATGATAAACAAGGCCGCTATATAAACCATTGGGGCGGTCACCATAATGATGACGAAAATTACAATTTACACAACACCCACGGTATTGAAGTAGACTTACGCGATCCATCAAATCCCACATTAATAGTAAGCTCTCGTTTTGAGCAATGTTTAAAAGTATTTTCGTTTGATGGTAAGTACCTTGATAGAATTAGCGCTAATGGGGCATATATTGGCGGTCCCGTGTTCAAAGGCGAACTATTTTATGCACCTGTTTGCTGGTCGCATATTGACAATAAAAATGCTGACGACTCTGGCTTTATTAGTATATTTGATAAAAATAACACGCTCATAGCTAATTTAGGAGCACCGCAACCCCAGTACATAAACGGTGAACTACAACCGATGCAAAGTAACGGGGACATTTTTAATCACGTGCATTGTATTTGCGTAGATCAAGACGATAACTTGTATGTTGGCCAGTGGAACTCCTCTAAAACATACCCCATTAAATTAATAAAACAACCATGCTAAGTTTAACGCTCTGAGAAAAGTGTTTATTTTTAATAATGAGTACCTTGTACTCATTGTGAAGCATAAAACTCACAGGCTTAACAGCAAAAATACACCTAAAGCCATTTCTCGCATATTTAGTATTAGTTTATTTGTATCGTGTTAGGTGGTTGTAGCCATACTAGTGAACTACCCATCGACGCCACTACGTGTCGATCAATCGGCTTCTACAGTCTAGCTTTTGAATGCTAGGCTGCTTCTTTTTTCTCAGATCCAACAGCAAACTTCGATAGCTCGAAGACTTTTATTTTATTAGCTGCTTTCCGCTGAGAAGTGGGATTAACCCTTGCGACGATTCCAGCCGCTATTAAGTCTAACTCACCTGTGTTCGCTATGCTTTTAGCCGCTGAAAGGTCGCGATTTTGATTCGCTCCGCAAGCCACACAAATGAAATGTCTATCGTTCAATGTTAAAACATGGTGCTGGCCGCATTCTGCGCAAATCCCAGTCGATTTTTCAAATCGACCAATTTCATGATAGAGCTTGCCTTCAAGCTCAGCCTTGTATTTTGAAAGCTGAGTTATCAGAGCCATCACATTGTCGGCCACCATGCTGCCATTGAATTTTTGCATCGCTTTTACGTTTAAATCTTCAAACACTAAAATGTCATTTCCATTGGTTATCTGTCGTGAGATTTGGTGTGCAAAGTCGAGCCTTTGCCTTGAGATTTTACCGTGTAATTTATTGATGCGTTGTTTTGTTTTGTGCCAGCGATTTGAGCCTTTATTTCGGCGAGCAAGCTGACGTTGCAATTGATTTAATTTTGCTTTTGATTGCTTTAAAAACTTTGGATTGTCGCCCACGTAGCCGTTCGAGCCAACTACCGTTTGCTTTGAGTTAATGTCAAAACCTGTGATTGTTTTTAAAACGCGAAGCGCTGTTTTGCACTCCACTTCTTGAGTAATACTGCATTCCCATTTACCGTGGCGATACTGAATAGTTACCGTTTTGATTTTGCTCGCCAGTTCGCGATGTAAAATGATAGGCACTTTACCAACTTTTGGAATACTGATAGTGCCATCTTCAATACGGATGCAATTAGAATTGTTTACCACTCGAAATGAATCGTTGTGAAGTTTTTTCTGTTTGTATGAGATTTTATGCTTTGGAAAGCGCTGCAAACGGCCTTTCGAGATTGCGTTCTTTAACGCTGTTTCTAAGTCGCGAGCAACTTGCTGAGCTGCTGCCGAGTCAAAAGATTTAATCCACGTAAACTCTTCAAAAGGCTTTATTTCCTTAAGAAGCGAGGCCATATCTTTGTAGAACAAGAATGTTTTATCGAACTCATATCGACGCCTATTTTCAGATAGCAATAAGTTCCAAATACCACGCGCTGTCGCGCCAAACTCTATGAGTTTAGCTTCTTGTTCTGGCGTAGGATTCAGTCTGTAATTGTATCTAAGCGTCTTGTTCATACACTGTATAGACTACTGTATATGAAAGGGTTGTCAAGATGGAATATGAAACTAAATCACACTGCAACTATCTAATAGCGTTACATTTAATCTTAGTTGTGAAATATAGAAGGCAATTGCTACAAGGTAACTTAGGTGAATGTGTAAAACAAAAAATCTCTGAAATTGCAGAGCGCTCAGAATTTAATATTGAAGAGATCGAGGTAGACAAAGATCATATACACATATTGCTTACGATTTCCCCGACCATTTGTGTTGCGAGTTATGTTCGTAGAATTAAACAATCAACGACACAAAGCCTATGGTCGAGATTTAAGTAGTTGAAAAAGTAATTCTGGATCGAGAAAACCTTTTGGTCTGACGGGTATTTTGCTTGCTCAGTTGGAAATGCTTCTGCTGATACAATTCGAAAATACATTCAAGATCAGGGCTAGTTATTCCGATTCATCCCATCGACGCCGCTTCGCGTCGAACAATGGGTTTTCTCGGAAAGATTCGATAAAAATAAAAAACTGCGAATCTATTATATAGATAAACCCGCAGTTTGTTTATTACTTAACCTTTATTACACCTTTTTAGCGAGTAATACGTTTACTCATTTTAAAGTTTTGTAGTGTAAGTGAACTAACAGCGCCGCCAGTGTCTGGAAATGTCACTTCAATACTATTCGTTTTTGCAAGGTCGCTATAAGGTACCGGTATTTCAAGTACACCAAAGAAACGTTCGCGTCCTAACCCTCCATTAACCTGGTCGTACCCTCTAAAATCAGTAGGTACAGCGACTTTATTACCATTAACAGTAACCGTAGGTGTAAGCGACTTACCATGAGGACGACCAACACCTAAGCGTAATACTGCCTCGCCATTAGTTCCTTTATCAACGTTATTAATTGTAAAAAACTGAGTTGAGTTAGCAACAATATCTTTAACCACAGCACTTGCGTAGTGCTTAGTTTCTTGATTAATATTATTAATTATCACATTACTTTGATGACTAATTTTAATGATCATCGTTGACTCTGTGCCCAAATTAACTAAATCAGGTAATACTGTACTATCGTTATCATCAAGGACTGGTTTACCTTGAGCATCAGGATGTAAATGCTTAATGTTTACGCCAGTAACGCTATTAGAACCACCGCCTAAAACACTTAAATCAATATTGGTTGGTGAATTTTCAAGGCTGTTTAATACCAAATAAACATCTTTGCCATCAACATAAGCATCTGCTTGTATATCCAAATCACTCGCCCAGCTATCGATTCGCGTCCCTTTAATATCTGACCAAAGCTGGTAAAACTTAACCATTTCGGTGTAAACCCACTGCTCGCCGGTTTCACCTTCTCCCTCTTTAGCTTGACGTAGTAAACGCCAGTAATACGGAATGGTATCGCTTATACGGCCCCACTCTGCTTTTAATGGAATAAACGGTATGGCTTTATCAATACGGTTAGGCCTTTCCATAAAGCTCATAAGCATAGAGCTCATTGCTTTTAAACATAGCCAATCACGTTGCGGTGTCCATTTAGTGCCAAAAGACCCTTGCAGTTGCGATCCATATTCCGAAATGACTATTGGTTTAATACTCCCCCATTTATAAGCCATGTATTGCTCAACCATATCAAGAGTCGCTTCCATGTTACTACCTTTACGGTATTGCTCTTGATGTTGACCACCAGGGCCGCCTGGAAAGTTTGGAAAATCGTATAAGTGCATCGAAATAAAATCCATTTTATCTCCTGCAATATCTAGAAATGCCTTGTCGCGTTGCTTCCAATTATCAAAATAGTTTGCCCCTTTTTCATAATCAGGAAATGCCACTGTAAAACCGCCTACTTTTACATCGTTCAATGCTGAATTATTATGAACTACATCTGCAACTGAGTTATGTAGCCTAAAGATGTCATATAGACTTTCTTTGTCATAACCTTTATGAGGAAAGTCGTGTAGTTCAAATAGTGGCTCGTTCATAACTTCAAGGTATGTTGGGCGCTTTTGACCTAGAGTATCTGATGCGCCAGCTTTAAAGTACTTTTGTAAAAACTGCGCCATATAATCACCAAGCGCGGTGCCTAGTGGTTCGCCGGCAGTATCAGTTTGCGAAAAAGACCAGTTTTGGTTACCAATTTTAGTACCATCTGGGTAATAAGGGTGCTGCTGTGCTGCGACAATTAAATCACTGTTACGCCCTTCATGCTTTCGCATTGCTTTAGCTTCATCTGTGGTAATATTGGAGTAATTCCATTTAACACCGCCACCATTAGTTGTAGCCGTTACCGCACTTGCATAACCTGGTTTAGCCGAATCTTCTGGTAACTGTGTTAATTGATATTTCATGCTGCCGGTATCGCGGCCAAAATATACATCATAATTTTCTAAAAAGTTCGTCATTAAATTAGGATCAGCATTAGGCGCATTTAAACTTTGAGCATTATTTCCAAACCAGTCACTTTCGGTATTTGATGAATGTAATGTAATAAACTTACGACGATCAAAACTATCAAACTGACCCACCGCATGCTTAGTATCAATATTAAACTGTACCTTGACTGTATCGTTACTAACGTTTGCACCGCTATTTACTTGTTGCTCAACAACAAACTTACTTTGATTTGCACCACACTGCGATTTAACAACTAAATTACTACCGTCTGATGTGTTAGTTGGTTGAACACATTTACCTCCTGATACATGCTTAATAGCATTAGCCGACGTTTTAGTAAACTTCACTCGGTTATCAAAGTCACAACCCGACCACAAAACAAGTTGCTGTCCATCGACGGGGTTTGCTAAGCCGCCAGGGTGGACGCATAAACCCGACTTAACGTGCTTTATACTCCCACCAGATGTCCAGCTAAACCCTGCTGCATCACCGCTACAGTTATTGTTTAATACTACTTGAGTACCATTTACTGCATTATCAGCGGTTCTAAAACACATTTGTGAAGACGTTTGTTTAATAACAGTGCCAGCGTGTGCATTAAAAACGCTTGAAAGTAATAGCGCGCTCGAAATCGCGCAATACAATGAGCTTTTTTTCATTTTTTGTTACCTATCTTGGTGTGAAAATTAATCCTTTGTGTAAAGGCATCGAATTCACAATCAATATAATGTTAACAATTAACTGTATGCAACAATAAATTAATGATTTGTTCAAATTTCACACCTTAGTACCATAAATAGGCACGTGAATTTAAAGTTTAAATGAACAACATGAACACAATATTTATAGTTACAAATAATAGTCACTTATAACACACACGACAAAAAACAACCGTAAGCATATGTTACTAAATACTTTTTAATTTATCGGCATGAAATAAGTACAAGAATTAAATTTTTATATATGCACTTAGTTTTTTAAGAATATATTTTTTTACGACAGATTCGAATTGATATTTTAGAGGTTAAACTGTTAACAATTATTATATTTTATACTTAGACATTTAAGTAAATTGGAAGTTTTAATGAATGTAATTATTAAGATGGCTGGTCTAATTTGTTAATAAAGCAGTATTACCAAAACATTAACGAGTTTAGTTATGCACCCAGATATACAAAACAATCTTAAAATAAGACCTGCTCACATCGCCTCATTTATTGTGTTTTTATTAGTATCTATGTCTACACTTACCGCCAAAGTGTACGCCACAGATGCTGTATGGCCTTCAAAAACCACTTACAAATATGCAAACGTAAATGGTAAAAAAATATTTTATCGAGAAGCAGGCAAGCAACATGAGCAAACAATTGTACTTTTACATGGTTATCCGTCGTCATCACATAGCTACCGTGAGCTTATTCCGCTTTTATCTGGGCGTTATCATGTGATAGCACCTGATTATTTAGGCTCAGGTTATAGCGACCGCCCAAACCCAGAAACTCAAAAATATACTTTTGAATTACTAGCTCAATACGTTGAAGGGTTACTCACAACGCTTAAAGTAAAGCGCTACAGCCTATATATACAAGACTTTGGAGCGCCCGTAGGCTTTAGAATGCTGTTAAATAATCCTAATAAACTTGATGCACTTATTGTACAAAATGGTAATGCGTATTTAGAGGGGCTAACCCTACCGAGGCAAGCATTTTTTAAAGCCGCGAATGAAGATAGTTCGAAAGCTCAGCAAGATAAAATTTATTCGTTCACGTCTGAACAAGCCATTACTAATAAACAGTACTTACGCGATGTGCAAAATAATACTCAAATAATGAACCCTGATAGCTGGACTCACGACCTTCATTTTTTACAAACTAAAACTGATCGATCAATTCAAGTACAGCTACTACAAGATTACTACAACAACCTACTCGACTACCCCAAATGGCAAGCATATTTAAGAGAGCATCAGCCACCTACATTAATTGTATGGGGTAAAAACGATCCAGCATTTATAGCTGCAGGCGCTAAAGCGTATTTAAAAGATGTACCAAACGCAGAACTGCATTTACTCGATTCTGGGCACTTTAGTGTTGAAGAAAAACCAGTTGAAATAGCAAAGTACATTGTGGACTTTATGGATAAATTAGCGATTAAAAACAAACAAAACTAATTTACTTTGTAATACAAAAAAGCGCTGAAGGTATGAAATAACCCACCAGCGCTTTCTTGTTAAATATAAAGCTAAATAAAACGTTAAATAATACTCACTAAATCAGCTTAACCTTCTTCTTCAATAAGTGACTCTAGTAGGTCATGTATTTCAGCTTTAAGCTCTTTGTCTTCAATTTTATTAGCGCTAACTTTAGCATTTTGAAGATTTTTAATGGCCTCGTCTTTTTGACCAAGCTCAAGCTGTAATGTAGCCATTGAAAAAGAAACCGACGACATGTGATCTTTGTTATTAATCGCAATCGACTTTTCTAATGCTTTTTCGTAAGTAGTAATTGCCTCTTCTAACTCTTCGGTAAAATCAGCTAAAGTTTCCCATTGTACAGGGTGATCTTTTGAGGTGTTTTCGTTTTCAATACAAATAGCTTTTAATTGAGCAAATAACGACTCAAACTTTTCACGGTTATTTTTGTTAGCCGCCGCCATTAAATCTTCTGCTAGATCATGTACCGCTTTATATACTTTTGTATTCATCATCACTGGTTATCCTTTAATGCAGCTAAACTCATTTACTCACTCAATTTAGCTAAAATGTATCATTACAGTCATTATAAAACGTATTTAAACAACTGATTTATTTAATTTGGTGTATAGCGTAATAATACATTAATAATGAACATCGCGTAGGCGTTAAACACTCTGAGATTAAACTTTATCGCAATTACTCTTGGTAAACTTACACGCTGAATAAACTTGCAACCCAATCCAACGTAAAAATGGTCGTAAAGACTTTAAGTGCAATGACAACTAAAAATAATAGGATGATTGCCGCTTTGGCTTTGCTACTTTTAAGATTGTTCCAATACAATAGCTTTGCATTAAATTCTGTTTTTAACTTAGTGACAGCCTCCTTCATAATAACGCCCTGCTTAGGTATCTGCGCTCAGCAACATTTAACAATCACACAGTTGCTCAAGCGGGGTTTGTAATATTTTTCGCTACCTTTAGAGTAAACCATTAAATAAAGCCTGTACTATATAAAATGTAACAAAGGGTTTTAACTTAAGTTATTGTATCTAACTATTGTTTACACACCCAAAAATTAAAGGATGGGTAAATTCAGTAGAGCGTTAATAATAAATTTGGTGCTACACTAATAACTAACTTAAACTCGTTAACAGCCAACCAAATTAGCAAATTATGAAAGAATGCAACCAGTGTGGTAAATGCTGTATTAAATATGGCGGCGGCGATTTAAGCGCAACGAAAGAGGAAATAGATTTATGGGAGCTCTTTAACCCCGAAATTTATGAATACGTTAAAAACAACGAAATTTGGTTTGACCCAAAAACAGGCTTAAGACTTCAAGTGTGCCCATTTTTAGAAATTGCGCCTAAAAAAGATCCTCTCGCTAAAAATATGTATACCTGCAGTATTTACCTCGACCGCCCAGAGGACTGTCGCCACTACCCAAGCCTCATTCCTGAAATGATCAGAGACGAATGCGAAATGATTGAACCTATCGACATAAAAAATCAAACCAGGGCTCAACATAAACTAGATATACTTATGATTGATAGTCGGTAACTCTCTTTTAAACTGCAACAGGTTATTGGTTATTTTTTTATTTTTAAATAAGAGTAAACGTGTATACCAACAACCTATAGCCACAACAATAGAGCCAAAGCAAATTACAAATAAGGGTATTATAGGCTCATTCCATCCCATTGGAATAATTATAATAAATGGAGTTACACTCGCTAAAAGAACCATAGGTAAATTAAAAACATTAAATTTTTTTAATAAAATTGATATTGGTACCCCATAAACAAGTAGTGCGGGATAAACATAAAATAAGCTTCCGCCAACCATTAAGGCATCTGTTTTCTTTTCGGCCAATAGCACAAGTAAATATAATACACATAAAGATCAATCACTAATGCATACGAATTATGCCATCTATTTTTAAAATTTAATAAGACTTCTGTGATAATTAAAGATTGTCTATGAATTTAAAAAGCGGACGAATAACAACTAAGGCCACTAATAATTAGTGACCTTGCTTTTTATATCATAACAAATAGTTAGTTTTTTAAATTAAATATCATCACTGTACTCAAACGCTTGGAGCGTCACGCTGCTAACAAATCCGCCATCATCAGGATATGTAACTAATATTGTATTATTGGTTTTTAACAGCTCGTTTGGTACTTCGATTTCTAGCATACTAAATACTTGTGGGCGAAATACTTGCTCATCACCGGCATAATCGGTTGGTACAGTAACTAAAGTGTCATTTACTTTAACGATAGGTTGTTGAGCTAAATCATGCTCTCTACCAAAACTTAAACGCAATATACCTTTACCATATTCACTTATTTTTACATCGTTAATGTTAAATTTAAGCGCTGTATTGGCTTTAATTGCCTGTTTGTAGGTTGTTGCATAGTATTTATGCTCGTCAGACTCAGCAATAATTTTTATATTGTCGCTGAACGTATATTCAATAATTACTGTGGCTTCTGCGCCTATGTTAATGCTTTTTGGTAACTCATTTTTTACACCAATATTTTGTGATGTTGTTGTAAGTGTTGGCTCACCATTAGCAAAGTGCAAGTGCTTAATTTTAATGTTATTAATCGGATTGCTTGGTAGCTCTATTAAATTTAGCAAGGCGCTATTAGCACTTGTTTCTAAATTACTGATAATTACATATGCTTTGTTATTGTTTACATAACTATCTACTAGTAAGTCGGCTTCGTTTGATTCAGTATTAACACGTGTGCCATTTACATCTGACCACAATTGATAAAATTTAATAATGTCGGTGAATACATATTCATCGCCTGTTTCACCTGTTTTTTCGTCATTGTGGCGTAGTAAGCGCCAAGCATAATCGCGTCCCTCATTACCACTCCACTCTGCTTTTGCTAAACTAAATGGAATGGCTTTAAGTATGAGATTCGGTTTAGCCATAAATTGCATCATCATAGGGCTAAACGATTTCATAGTTTGCCAGTCATTTATTGCAGTCCATGGCGTTGCTTCTGTTTTATGGTCACGCCCGCCGTATTCCGAAATCATGAAAGGTTTTACCTTACCTAGTTTAAGCTTTTCGTATTGCTCCATCATATCCATAGTGGCTTCTATACGGGCTCCTTTAAAGTTAGCAACGCCTTTATCGCGGTTTAAGTAGCCAAAGTCATAAAGGTGAATCGAAAAATAATCCATGTATTCACCGCTGGTATCTAAAAATAGCTTCATTCGCTCATCCCAACGATTGAAATTGTTATCGTCAAACCATGGAAAGGCAGTGGTGTACCCACCAATCTTAATACGTGTATTAACTTTTCGTATGCCTTGGGCTACTTCGTTATGAAAAATAAATGTATCGATAGGCTTACCGTGATGTACATCAACAAGTTCGTAAAGTGGCTCATTAAGTATTTCAAGGTATTGTGGGCGTGCTGGGCCTTTGTTCGGTCCTTGGTTGTCATTTCGATAAAATTCATTTACAAAATGTCCCATGTATTGACCCACGGCATCGGTATTAGCAAAGCTCCATTCGCCTTTGCCTTTATGATTACCAATCCAAAACTGATTAATTTGCCCGCCTATCATTACATGGGCTCTATTGTCGTATTTATGAAGCTTCGACAACGTTTTACCATAATAATCTTCGCGAGCAGTTTTGCCATAAGCAGCGATACTCTCAGGGCTTGCGTACCCTAGATTATTTGGGTTTTGCTCAACTTGAGTCGCGTAATACGGCATAGAACCGTTATCACGACCAAAGTACACATCAAGGTCGTTAAGTAAGTAGTCGAGCTTATCTTCTTCCCCCTTCCAATCGGTTGTTGTTAGCATCGAGTGCATAACAATATATTTGCTTCTATCAAAGGTTGATAGGCCGTCAATACTTCGCTTTACGTTTAAATTTACGGATACTTCTGGCTGTGCGACTAAATTGCTTGATGCAGTACATGCAAATGCAATTAAAAGTGAGCTAATGACTTTCATGGGTTATTTCCTTATTTTAATTGTGTGTGAGTTTTGCTTTCTAATTGAGCAAAAAAGATCATAGTTTTAGCTACATGTTCGTGCCAATACTCCCAGCAATGGGTGCCTGCAAAAATATCGAACGTATGAGGAACATTTTCATCAACTAGCTTTTTTGCAAGCGCAGTATTAGCACTAAAAAGTACATCGTCTTTTCCGCAATCAAATCGCAGTGGCGGTAATGTCTTTTTATTCGCGCTCAATGTTTTAAACACGTCGCCTTTGTACTTATCAGTGGTTTTTTTTAGTGGCTTTAGAGTGTGTTCATCAACAAAGTGATTAAAGTCGTCAAGCTCAGTAATTGATGAATGCGCTGATATACCGCTAAAAATAGTTGGATGCTTTGCACCTAAACATAATGCTCCATACCCTCCCATTGAAAGGCCCGTAATATAAATATTTGATGAGCTCGAGCACATTGGTTGAGTTTGAATAACAGCGCTAATCACATCATCAACTATCCATGCTTCATAATCTGCATTTTTAAGTGGCAAATACCCGCTGCCCTCGGCGTGCGCGCCATCTGATGGCATCACTAATACAAACTCGTTAAGGCCACTGCTACGAAGCTGCTGATACACTTTATGTACGCCCCCTAGCTGGCTCCACACCCAGTGGCTACCATACACACCATGCAGTAATACAATTATAGGTACATTTTTATTACTGGTTGCTTCTTGGTAAATGCTTATATCACCTCGCCCTTTTAAGTGGCTGCTATACGCGGTTAGCGTTACAAAGTTATCAGCGGTGTAGCTGCTATTTGATATTTCTAAACGATGAATTGCCATTTTATACTCCTTTAATCATCAAACACGACGACACCTTTAGCGATACGCCCTGCTAGCATGTCGTCAAAGCCTGTTTGTAACTCATCTAACGAGTAAGTTTTTGTGACTAGCTCATCGAGCTTGAGCATTTTTGCGTCATAAAGGTCTAGTATTTGAGCAAAGTCGCGCTTAGGATTACATTGCCCGTAGAGCGGATTTATATAAATTTTATCCCACTCAAATAGTTCGCAATCAAAATCTATTTTTTGCTCAATGCCACTCACTTGTACCGCAACTCCCGCGCTGCGTATTAATGCTAATGGCGCTGAACCAAGTGCCGGCACTGCTGTACACTCAAAGGCATAATCGGCTCCGCGACTATTTGTTAGCGCTTTAACTTCGTTTATCATGTGAACTAAATCAGGGTCATACTTTTTAGCAAGTACGGTATGTGTAGCACCAAATGCTTTAGCTTGTGTTAATCGCTCCGGTGACAAATCAATTGCTATTATTTTAGCGGCGCCTGAAATTGCAGCCCCTTGTATTGCATTTAGTCCTACGCCTCCACAGCCTAATACGGCCACTGAAGAACCTGCTTTTACTTTAGCTGCATTAACTACTGATCCGTAACCGGTCATTACGCCGCAACCAACAATACTTGCACTTGGAAAAGGAATGTCACTGTGTATTTTTATAACTGCAGCAGCCTTAACGACGGTGTATTCGCTCATCGTACCTAAATGAAATGAGCGCTCTAAGCTATTGCCATTATGCTCACACGCTTGTTTACCTGCGTGTCCGCATAAACCATTGCCAGTTACGGGGCTATTTACTTCACAAATGTGTAAATTACCCTCTTGGCACTGGAAACACTCACCACACGGAATCGCCCAATTTAGTATTACTTTATCGCCGATAGTAAATTCCGTTATACCTTCGCCCAACTCAACAACGGTTCCTGCGCCTTCATGACCAATGATAAATTTTTTATTTCACGTTTTAATTGAATCCCAATCTGTATGACAAATACCTGAGGCTTTTATTTTAATTTTTACTTCGCCAGCACTTGGTTTTCCGACATTAACGATATCGAAGAAAAAACCGCCTTTTCCATCTGCAATTGCAGCTTTTGCCTTGTACATGTAGACTCCTAAGTCTCTAAATATAAGTATTATGTTATGAAGCAACCGACAATTTACTGTGAACCGTTTTGTATAAAAGACGGTTACGATTTCGAAATTCATCATGTAAGTTATCTTCAGCACGATAGCTATTCATGTTTTATGCACTTTCATCAGGTGCATGAATTTATATTTTTTGAACAAATTGACGGCACTTATTTTTATCATCAAGGTGAATCGATTCTTTCTGATTTTGAGGCCGTTTTTACACCCGCTATGGAAACCCACGAGTTTGCTTTAAATCCGCGCCCTAAATCTTGGTATATTGTGCAATTTATGCCTGAACGCCTTAATAATCAGGCCTTACAAGAATTTATAGAATTACTAAAAACTGGTTTGCATTTAAGCTTTAGCATTGAAATACAAAAAAGGATTCATAAGTTGCTCGCTTGGATGCTTAGCGAATTTAACGAAAATCCTAAAAGTAAAACCTGTGCTCAACTGTTTGATAGCTTAATCACTATGGTGTGCGAATATGGTAAAAGCAGTTTATCTAAGCAGCAAACGTCATTAAGTAGCTCAGCAAGTTTTAAAAAGCTTGCTCCGGTAATTAATGAGCTTAAAACAAATAACGGCCTTAACCTGTCACTTGAGCAAGCCGCAGCCCTTTGCCATTTATCACCTTCGTATTTTTCAAGGGTATTTAAAAAGCACTTTAGAGTGCCTTATTCCGACTACCTGATTCAGCACAAGTTATATAATGCCGCACGGTTACTCGGGCAAAGTGATGTTTCGGTGACTGATATATCTTACGATTTAAGCTTTTCTAGCCCGTCGTATTTTATTAAGCAGTTTAAACATCACTTTAAAGTGACTCCGCATCAGTATCGACAGCAGTTACGCCTGAAATAACTGAGGTTTTGCAAGTGCTATAGTCAAATTGTTCAATACCTGTTTGTTTACCTTTAAACCTTGCTTAATAGCCTGTGTGCCAAGTACATAGGCCTTTGCATAATTAACAGCTTCCACACAAAGCAGTGTGTCGTTATTAAAGTACCAAAGTGAAAATTGACCGGGAGCTTCTTGGCGCTTAATAATCTCGTTATAGCCTTGTGATAAACCTACTATTTGTAATTTATATTCGTATTGATCTGACCAAAACCAAGGGAGTGCAGGAGCTGACGTATTATTTTTAGCTAAAAACTGCGCAGCAACTTTAGCTTGGTCAACTGCGTTTTGTACCGACTCAAGTCTGATCCAACGATTATAAATTTTATTAAAATGAATAGTGCAATCACCAATTGAGTAGATATCAGGGTGTGATGTTTGGCATACGTCATTTACTTTTATGCCTTGCTCAACCACCAGCTCAGCATCTGTTGCAAGTTGTGTATTTAGCCTTACACCTACGCCAATTAAAATAAAATCGGCGGGATACTCACTGCCATCACTACATTGCACATAATGTTTATTGTTTGTGTGCTTAATTTGTACAATATCTTTTGCTGTTTGCAGGTCTACCCCCTTCGTTTTGTGTAAATCAGTTAAAAAGTTAGACATAGCAGATGATGTGACTCGCGATAGTATTTTTTCTTGTTTTTCGATAACCGTTACTTTAGCGCCAAGTGCAATAAAGGATGACGCCGATTCAAGGCCGATATAACCTCCACCAATAATCACCACTTCTTTGTTAGTGCTTGCACTTAGCGCTTTTTTTATTGCTACGGCATCACTATGTGTTCGCATTGCGAAATATTGAGAGGTGCCATATTCATCTACAGTTTCACTAAGGCCTGTAATTGGAGGAATAAAAGCTGAGCAACCGGTTGCGATTACTAATTTATCAAATGCTAGATGCTTATTATTTTCAAGAGTAACTATTTTGTTATCTTTATTAATTGCAGTAACACGCTCACCTAAACATAAATCTATATGGCTATCTGTGTAGGATTTTTGCACCTTTAAAGGTATTGATTTTACCTCTAACGATTGCAGCGTTTTTTTAGACAGCGGTGGCCTGTGATATGGCAGTTCAGGATCGCTATCGAGTAATGTAATTTTACCCAGCCAACCTTGCTGGCGTAAGTTAAATGCAAAGTTAACGCCGCCATGGCTTGCACCAATAATAACAACGCTTTGCTGCAGTGAGTTTGGCTCTAATTGTGTGTTTTGCATAATGCTGTACCCGCTTTTAATTGGCTACTCTGAAGGTCATACCATCAATATTTTCAGACACCTCAATTTGGCAACATAAACGGCTGTATTGCGTTACGTTATCGTCCAGCTCTAGCATGTCGCTTTCTATCTCATCGGGTGTACCTACTTTTTTAAAGTCATCCGGTGTTAAGTAAATATGACACGTTGCACACGAACATACACCGCCACAATCACCATCAATACCAACAACACCATTTGCTGATGCCAGTTCCATTAGCGAGCCACTGTCGCCCTCTACTTCAATTGCATCGTTTGTTTTGGTTATAAATATTACTTTCGCCATCGTATTAATCCTCTACTTTTACTTGTTACTATATTTATTTAACTATTTTCTACGGTGTTTTTATTTTGATTTAAAGCTAACGTGCAGACTGTTAAAGCCAACCTTTCTTGAAAACTCACCGAGTTTTTCAATATTTTCATCTGCTTTTATTGCCTCTATTTGAGCAACTTTATTAGCAAGCGATAACACTAGTTGACGTAAAATTTGGCGGGCATGCGTTGCGCCCAAACAATTGTGATGGCTAAAACCAAAACTAATATGCGGGTTAACTTTTCGATCGAAGTCGACATTGTTAGGGTTTTTGAATACCTTTTCATCGCGATTAGCCGACGCCCAACATAACGAAACTCGTGTGTCGGCTTTTATAGCGTGCTCACATACACTTGTGTCTTGCGTAGCGACACGGCCTATTTGCGTAAGCGGCGAAAAATAGCGAATTAGTTCTTCTACGGCCCTGTTTAATATTTCAGGCTCATCATCAATACGCTTTAAATCGCTGATGTTTTCGCTAAAGTAGGCAATAGAGTTTGTGATCGCGTTTATAACGGTGTCGCGCCCCCCTGCAAAGGTGAGGATCATCACACCTTTTACTTCTTCTTTACTCAGCTTTTTACCGTTCGCCTGTGAATTTAAAAGCACTGAATATAAATCATCACCCGGGATTGCAATGGCGTTTTCTATTTGCTCATCAATGTAGTTGTATAGAATATTGGCTTTATCGCCATCAAGGTCACTGTCTTCACTTCTAAATACATGAGTACCCCAATCTATCCATGTTTGTGCTTTATCCATTGAGGTATTAAGTAACAGCGTTAACGCTTTAGATTGAAGTGGTAAAGCAAATTGTGACACCACATCAAACGACTCTGCTTTAAAGGCGTTTTCAATAGTTTCATCAATAATGGTTTGTAAACGCGCTTGGTAACATTCATCTAATGGGCGTTTAAACCAAGGGTTTAATAATTCACGAAAGCCACCGTGCTGAGGAGGGTCTACTTCAAACGGAATTTGGCGTGTTTCACGTATTGCCACTTCTGATGGAATTACAATACGTCCAGGTTTAGCACCCGATTGAAAAACAGCACAATTATGCGCTGCTTTTCGTACATCTTTTAAGCCTAAGATCATATTTACAGGATCGTTTTGGTCATCCATTTGACCCATTCCTGTTACTTTTCGTTGCTGTACAAACGCATCGGGAAACTCGCTAATACCAGTTACTTTTGACGTCATAATGAAACCTAATTTCTATTATTAATCTATTTTTGTTACACCATTTTAATCGCAACTTTATTATACAAATACACTGATTTTGCTTAAAAATGGTAATTTGATGCTCTTTATTGCTATTTTAAATATAAAAAAGCCAGCAATTAAAGCTGGCTTTTGACGGAGTTGTGAGAGCCCCTAACTAATTAATTTAAAATCTAGGTAATGAAGCTATTCTCGGTGTGAATTGCAACCAACAGTTTTACAGCAGACTAAGCAATTTGGGTTTGTGTAAAACAATCAATATTTGCAATGGCAATAACTATTTACCTTTATAAAAGCGTCCACAAAATCAGTACTCATAAATTAAAACTTATGACAAAGAGATTATCATTCATTCCTTGATAAATAATTTCTACACTGAATTTGTGGACACACAACAACTCTTTTCTTTTATTACTAATTTTTCTAGTTACGACTGTTTAATTAAATGTGTTCTCATTAGTTGAGGGTCAAATTCTACACCCGTCCCAATTATATCTGGCGCGCACGCTTGCCCATTTTCAAGCTTTAAAGGACGTGTTGTATATTCATCTATAGGGAATGAATGAACTTCTAAAAAACCAGCGTGAGGCTGAGATGCCAACAGTGATACATGTAGTTCATGCATGCCATGGCTACAAATAGGTAAATTATGGGTATATGCCATACTCGCTACATGTAACCACCCTGTTATGCCACCAATATTTGATGCATCTGGTTGTAAAAAACCTAATTTAGCTTGACTAATCGCATAGCCAAATTCGTGCAATGTATGCAAATTTTCACCCATTGCAAGCGGTATTGAAGTCGCTTGTGCTATGCGAGCAAAGCCTTTGTAATCATCAGGTATAGTCGGTTCTTCAAACCAGGTTATGTCGTATTTTTCAATTGATTTAGCAAAACGAATAGCTTGCTCAACAGTCATTGAGTAATTGGCATCTACCATAAGTATTTTATCTTTACCTATTAGCTCTCTTACTGCGGCTACACGTTCTATATCTTCTTTAAAGTTGGGTTTACCGACTTTAATTTTTACTGCATTAAAGCCACGATTTAAATAACCATCTATATTACTAAGCAGTTTTTCTTGGCTAAAGTTTAAATCTATTCCGCCTGCATAGCATTTTGTTTGGTCACTGCTACCACCCGCAACTTGCCATAATGGTGCATTTAAGCGCTTACACTTAATATCCCACAGCGCTATATCAACTGCTGAAATCGCAAAGCTAAGTAGTCCACCTCGGCCAACATAATGAAGATCCCACTGCAATTTGTCCCAAATTGCCATGATAGACATTGAATTTTGTCCAATTAGACCGGGCTTTATTTCATCGTTAAGGAGTGAATAAATTGCGCGACCACCTTTGCCGCCAGTGTAGGTATATCCCATCCCTTCATACCCGTCGTGAGTCATAATATGCACTGTAATAACTTCAAAGTGAGTGTGATCGCCATGCTTTGCATCACTTAACACTTCTGCTAGCGGAATTTGGTAATACTCGACTTTTACACTTTTGATTGTTTGTGATGATACTTTCATTAAGCCACCGAATTAGTTAACATAACACTGTTCATTGTTAACAATTTACAACAGGTATTTGTTGTTGTAAAGGTTATCTGTTTAATTAAGCGAAATTATCCGAAGGTCTGTTTATCTTTGAGAATTAAAATTTGTTCAAACTCGAGGCTATTTAATCGCAGCGTGAGATTTGTAACCTAGTGGGCTAAGTAAAAACCGAGCAAAGCTTCCGCGTCCTGCTCACGCCCCTTACCTTCATTCATGTAGGCAACAAAGAGTAAATAGCCCCTATCAAGCGTGCTTATAGGGGCTTTAATTTAACAATAGAATAACAAGACTATTTTAAATCAAGTGCCAATAGCTGTGTATGCGCTGTTATATAAACGCGGTTTTGTGATTGGTTAAACGTTAGATTAGCACTAATATTTGGCATTTCAATTTGAGCTAGTAGCTCAGCATTTTTATTAAATAACCATAACCCATTGGGACCTGTAGCAAATATAATCCCACTTTTATGTACCTTTAAACCATCTGGTAAGCCTTGGTCATGCTTAATTGCTGGTGGTAATTCATAAAATAAAGATTTACTTATCACTGCACCGCTGTCATTTAAATCATACTGATACCACGCAGGTTTATTAGCATTAGATGCCGCCACATATAACGTTTTATTATCAGCTGATAATGCGACCCCATTAGGATAAATAAGATCACGATCTAGCAAGGTAAGCTCCCCTGTATTTTTAAGTGAATATACCCCCTGAAACTTAAGCTCTTTGCCTTCATCATCTAATTGATTAGGTAAACCATAGGGTGGATCACTAAAATAAAGCATGCCTTGGTCGTTAAAAACGCCATCGTTTGGGCTGTTAAACTTTTGTCCATTATAATGACTTACAATTTGTAGGTATTGTGGTTTAGGCGTGCTTAATGGCGTCTTCATTTTTGATATAACACGTGAGCGCGATTGCAAAAGCACAAGCTCATTTTGTTTATTTACAATTAAACCATTTGAATAGCCACTATGCGCTAAGTACAAACTTGCACCTTTACCTGGTGTATATTTATAAACCTGATGATTAGGTATATCAGAATATAATAAATATCCTCCTTGATTAACCCAAACCGGCCCCTCTAGCCAGTCATAACCCGAAGCGAGGGTTTTAACATGGCTATTTAAGTTAAGCACTTCAAGCGCTTGCTCATTAAATATTTTGTAGGGGCCTTGCTCGAATAAAAGTGTGTTACTTTGCTTAGCAGATACACCCAAACAGAAAACACACACAGCGCTTAGTATATATTTAATTTTTTGCATTATTATACCTGCGTTCATACAACGATTTATTCACGCTTTTAGCTGCATCTACAAGCGGTTTGTAAGGAATGTCCGTTACATTTACAAAGCCTACATTGTAGTTTTCACCATCGTATGCTCGCCCAGTTAGTGGAGAGTCTATGTATTGAAACCAATGCGCACCAACAAAATATGGGTTATCTATAACGCTATTCATATATTTTTTGTATTTAGTACCACGCTCTTGCTGAGATTGAGTGTGTATAAGGCCTGGGTTTAATAGCCCAGAATCAAGCGCACCATTATGAAATTCACCTATTATGCTTGGCATGTCTATATCAGATAAAAATGCCCAAAAATCTTCATTTAATCCCTCTCGGTAATAGTTGTAGCTCATCACATCTACATGCGCGGCAGCGGCGGCTCTTATTTCAGGCGTCATACCCCAGTCAGCAAAACGTGCTCCCATATTCAGCTGATTTGGAAGGTGTTTAGCTATAGCCGCGTCAACCACTGCAAAATACTGATTAGCATAATGAAATAACATCGCTGATAAATCGATATTAGTTTGCTCGTTAAACTGCGTGAGTGCGACGCCTGCAGCAAACTCATCCCATGATGCAATACGTGTATTCCATGCTTTATTAAGTTTGCTAATTTGGCTGTACTTATTTTTCATTAAGGTAACAAATTGTGCTTTAGTCGGGCTATTTTGGGCGTTATTTTTAAGTGTATTAATAGCAATACCATAACGTGAGGCGTCAGAATTCATCATGCCCCAGCTTTTTTCGTTATCAATAAATACACCAACACACCAAGGACTGTTTTTAACTTGCTGGGCTACTTTTGCAAGCGTTACATCTGCGCGCTCAACGAATAATGGATCAAATGGGTCAGGTAATGGGCTCCAGTAGTCGTTACCACTGCTTACCGTTTTGAAATTACCAATGATCCACGCATTAGCAAAGTAAGGTAATTGGTTAGTATGGTAATAGTCTTCTTCTATCCAATTGCCAAAAGAAGTAAAGCCCCATGAAAGCATGCGTTTTACAGTGGTATTTTGCCACTGTTTCATTAAGTCGTTGTTGTTATGGGTTTGATATTTTCGCTCTAAATTAGCGCGATAAAAGCTAAACGTTTCACCTTTTTTAATTGCACCACTGTGAACTTCGCGTCTGTAGCCGTAATTATCTGCTAAAGGGTTATTTTGCTCGGGTAGCCAATTAAACATATCAGATCTTAGTGTTGAGCTTTTATAACGTGTTGACCACGCAGTTTTTGGAGCTGGATTTAATCCTAATGAATCCTCTGGTGTTAAATCATTAGCTTCGCGCTGCTTAATATAGCTTTGGTCAAAATCGTAACCGGTAATAGTTGAAGTATTTGCCATACGAACGTTATCAATGCCGGTTGAAAAAAACAGATAACCTTCTGGGTCGACTAAACTCCATTTCCCTTTGTATTTTTCGGTTCTAAAATATCCCGTTGCCTTTAATTGTGGGCCGTTTTTCCAGCCACTATATTTAGAACGTCCTTTCATTGGTGAGTTTTGTAAGTTAATTTGCTCTTTTTGAGAAATAACTTGTAGCTGCTCTGTTGAAGATACTTTATTGGTAAAGTCTAATTTTGCATTTTGCCCAAATTTATCAACTAACCCTTTTAGATAGTTAGTATCAAAATTAGTTGGCTTTATAAGGCGTAAGTTGTCTATTAAAATTCGTTTATCGTCAAGTAGCCCTTTTACTCCAAATGATATTTTTACAATGCTGCTAACGTCGATATTTTTTTGTCCGCCTCTATAGATTATTGGCGTATAACTGCTTTTCCAACTTGGTGGGTTTGAGCGAATACCTGAATTAACATTTAAATTTGCGCCTTTTAATTCTATGTAATACGTATTTTGAGACTTTGCTGGCACAACAACACTTCGAGTTTGAAATTGTCCCGACTTGTCTATTGTCTTTATGTATAGGTGAGTAGAAGCCTCATCAGGGTTTTGTATATCAAGTGCAAGGGCAAAGTTTCCTGTTGCTTGCCAATCCCATCCTTTTGGGTTTATAAATTCAAAGTCACTTTCTACATTAGATTTAGATTTTAATGTAACCGCTAGTTTATGGTTTCCACCTTCCTTTATTAATGTACTAAAGCCATTAATTGTATTTATATATTGGCTGTAATTATCCTGTTCAAAATCAAAAATTATATGCTCTTTTTTTAATGGAGTGGCTCCTTTAGTTGAATTTTGATCTGAAGCTTTCGCATTGTGACACCCTGCAAGTACCGATAAACAAAAAAACGAGGATGCTAATTTTACACTATAAGGATTGAGAAACATGTTGGCCTACTATTGTGCGTGTTTAAATGTGTACTTTTGAGCAATAATTGATAGCTAAAAAGCGTTAAAACTACACAAGATAATTACACAAACGACGATATAAAACAATTAACTGTTAACAATGCAATGGATTTTAGAAGTGTTTTATAATAGAGGGAGCTATTAAAAAATATAAATTATAGGTAAAAAACATAAAATTCAATACTTTAAACACTACTCTCCATAATCATTAGCAGATATTCTTTGAGGGTACTACGAGTAGATTTGTTACAGTAAAGTAGAGTTAATGCCAGATTAACTTCTATTGTAAAGCAAACAGTTTATCGGCACTTTTAGTGGTTTGAACGCAAAACACAAGGTTATACTATAACATTGTTGATTCGTTAATTTTGCGGTGTTATATTATATCACAACATAATAACCACGAACCAATATATCCATGACAAAGTTAACATTAATCTCCTCTGCTATTTTTTCTGTTTTATGTTCTCAATCAGCTTTGGCTGCAACCGTTACCGGTAAAGTAATGGATGATAAAAATCAACCAATTAAAAATGCCTCTATCCATGTCCATGGCAAAAACCAAAGCGTTAAAAGTAATGATTTAGGCGAGTTTGCTATCGATATAGATGCAAACAGCCAATTACATATTAGTAAAGACAACTACATAGACTCTCGTATTACTGTTACCGAATCTTCAAATAATCTGTCTGTGTCACTTAAACCAACATCGGTTGAAACAGTGGTTGTTTATGCCTCTGCACTTCATAAGAACAGCCTAGAAATGATTTCTCCTGTAAGTGTGCTATCTGGTGATGAATTAAGAAATAAATCTAAACCAACACTTGGCGAAACTCTTAAAGGTTTACCAGGCGTAAATGCAAGTTACTTTGGCCCTGTATCATCAAGCCCAATTATTCGTGGTTTAGATGGCCCTCGCGTTAAAATCACACAAAATGGATTAGATGCCAGCGATGCGTCGCGAATTGGCCCAGACCACGCGACATCAAGCGACAGCCTAGCGGCAGAGCAAATTGAAGTGTTGCGCGGTCCAAGTACCCTACTTTATGGCTCTGGTGCAATTGGTGGCGTTGTAAACGTGGTTGATAACCGTATTCCTACTAGCAATATCGACGAGCTTACAGGCGCTGCTGAATACAGCCACGATACGGTGTCAAATTCAAACACCGTAGCTGCAAAACTTGAAACAGGTAATGAAGGCTTTAACTTTCATTTTGATGGTACTAAGCGCAGCGGCGATGATTACCAAACACCGACCTTTACTATTGCCGACGATGATGGCGATGTTGAAACCGAAAGCTCGGTAGAAAATACTTTTATTGATAGCGAAACACTCAACTTTGGTACCAGCTATGTTGGCGATCACTTAACGATTGGTTTTTCTTACGGTAGCATTGATACTGATTACGGTATTCCTGGGCATGAGCATCATCACGATCACGAAGGTGAAACTGAAGAAGAGCATGCAGAACATGAAGATGAAGCTGCTGAAGAGCCAGTTTACGCACATTTAGAGCAAGACCGCTGGCAAGGGCTTGTAAGTTACGCTCTTCATAATAACTGGATTGAAACCATCAACCTACGTGTTGGCTATACAGATTATTCACACAGCGAAATTGAAGATGGCGAAATTGGTACTACTTTTAAAAATAAAACGACTGAAGCACGTTTAAATGTAGAGCATAAGTTTGCTGATTGGCACGGAATGATGGGCTATCACTACAGCGATTCTGACTACGATGCAATTGGTGAAGAAGCATTTACACCCGCGAGTGTAACTACAACTAACGCATTATATTTACTAGAAGAGCGTGAATTTGGCGACGTGACAATAGAGCTTGGTGCACGTGTAGAAGATTACAAAATTGAAAGCCAAATCACGGCACACGAACATAGCCACGATGAAGTAGAAATAGATCATAGCGACGAAGAAACTATTGGATACAATAAAAGCTTTACCAATTTAAGCGCCTCTGCCGGTGCCATTTGGCAGTACAAGCCGGGTCATAGTATTGCGACAAGTATTTCTCACTCAGAAAGAGCTCCGCTTTCTGCAGAGCTTTTATCAAATGGTTTACACATTGCAACTGGCACTTATGAACTAGGTCTTGGTTACAACATTGAAGATAATGAAGCGCATTTTGGGCCAGAGAATATCAAGCAAGAAACCTCAACAAACCTAGATTTAAGCTTTAGACGTTTTAGCGGTGATTTTGGTTACACCGTTAACTTTTTCTATAACGATATTAAGAACTTTTATTTCCAAGAAAATACAGGTTTAGTTTACGATGAAGAAGATGGTTTAGAATCAGCTATTGGTGCACATGACGATGCTGTTGCGGTTTATCAGTTTACAAGTAAAGACGCAGAGCTTTATGGAATTGAGTTTGACGCACATTACCAAGTAACCCCAAGCGCTATGGTTAAAGTATTTGGTGACTCAACTCGTGCAAAACTAAAAGACGACGAAGGCAACTTACCGCGTATCCCTGCCAATAAATTAGGCTCTGAGTTACAGTACGATTTAGGTGACTTACAACTAACGCTTACAGGTACTCATTACTTTGATCAAAACGATGTAACTGCATTTGAAACAAAAACGGACGGCTATACGTTATTTGATGCACAAGCTAATTACCAATTAGGTTTAGGCAGTGTAGATGCACAGCTTTATATAAACGTGGATAACATTACTGATGAGTTAGGCTTTGTGCATAGCTCATTTATTAAAGATAAAGCCCCACTACCTGGCAGAAACTTCCGCTTTGGTATCCGTGGCTACTTTTAATAGCTGACAAGCTCTTTAGTTTATATATTTAAAAACCGCATTTTATTAAGGCGGTTTTTTATTTTTAGAATATATAATATCAACACGCAGTAATACTTAATCGATTTGAAGGATTAAACCTGACGCTAACTGCGTTAAGAATTTCTGATATACGACTGCATGGATGCAGGAGGTAGAGCAATGCAAAAGCAATTAGTGGTAACAACTAAACAACGAAATTTTTGCCTTGTTATCGACACAATTTTCTTAGCGAAAAATAGATCACTTAATTAAGCTAATTGGTATAAAACTCTTAAATTACAAACACAAAAAAGCCGTATTCAAATTGAATACGGCTTTTTACACTTTTAAATTAAAATGTATTTAATTTAAGAAATGATTTCGTGTAGCTCAACATCAAATACAAGCGTTGAGAAAGGTGCGATTGCAGCACCTGCGCCACGTTCACCATAAGCAAGCTCATGAGGAACGTAGATACGCCATTTAGTACCTACAGGCATCATTTGTAATGCTTCAGTCCAGCCTTTGATCACGCCACCAACTGGAAATTCAGCTGGTTGACCGCGCTCGTATGAGCTATCAAACACAGTACCGTTAATAAGTGTACCGTGGTAATCAACACGTACTGTAGACTCAGCTGTTGGCTTTTCGCCTTCGCCAGTTGCTAGTACTTCGTATTGAAGACCAGACTCAGTTACTGTGATTTCAGGACGTTTTGCGTTTTCTTCTAAGAATGAAATACCTTCTGCAGAAAGTACTTGTGACTCTTCTTCACGACGAGCTTGAATCTCTTCGTTTATTTTTTCAAATGCAGCTTGGATCTCAGGGATCTCAACTTGAAATGCGCTACCAGCGTACGCATCTTTCATGCCTTCAAATACTGAATTTAGGTTTAAGCCTTCAAAAGGATTAGACTTAAGTTGCTCACCCATTTGTAAGCCAATACCGTAACTTGCTTTTTCAGCATCTGTAGTAAAATTATCTGACATAATGTGTTTTTCACGTTTTGTTA
The DNA here is from genome assembly GCF_015864295.1 of Pseudoalteromonas sp. NZS127_1. NCBI lineage: Bacteria > Pseudomonadati > Pseudomonadota > Gammaproteobacteria > Alteromonadales > Pseudoalteromonadaceae > Pseudoalteromonas > Pseudoalteromonas sp. NZS127_1. The sequence goes on from NZ_JADYXO010000001.1 coordinate 606,584, forward strand.
GTTAAAAGACGCGACTATGCTATCACAAAATAAACCGCGTTTGGGGCTAGTTTTTGCTGAGTTTTAGCTTAATTAGGCCAACAATATAACTACAAAGCGGCAAACTGAATAAAATTCCAACAAGTAGAGGCATTGTTAGTAATCCTGATTCGCCAAACAGTAAAAATGGCACTACAAGCAGCCCTATACAACCAATAAAAACAGAGCCAATAACTGGCCAATGCTTATCGTATTTGGTAATAAGATGGGCAGCTAAAACATTAAAACCAACACCATAAATTAAACCGGTAATTAATGGATACTCTGGTTGAGCGTCTATAGCCATTTTTACTAATAAGCTAATAGCACTTTGATAGCAGTAACCAAATACCGTCCATAATAAAAGATGTTTTATTAATTTCTGCGAGGTTGGTAGGTTTGTTGCTTTAGTCATTTAGAAACTCCACAAAGCAAAAAACCGCCCATAAGGCGGTTTTTTTTAAATAATGGTGGAGAGATAGGGATTTGAACCCTAGATGGGCTATAAACCCATGCCGGTTTTCAAGACCGGTGCATTCGACCACTCTGCCATCTCTCCGCACGGCGCGAATAATATGGCTAAATACATAACTTGTAAAGAGCTAAATAGAAATTAATATAAAATATTAACATATTGGATAAAATAGACCCACTTTGTTCTTTTGTTAAGCTCTTCACTTTAATAAAAGTGTAGTTAATGGACTAAAGTTAAACACATTAATAATATTGTTTAGGTCTACGTGCAATCCAAGAGCAGATTAAACAAGCCAATATACTCAGTGCGGTAAAGGTAACGCCTTGAAAAATTAAATCGAATCGATTTAAATCATCACTTGGTACTACAACAAACATAAAAGCAGGTAGCACACTAAGCGATAAAACGTAGCAACATACTTTAAATGCACGCCCAAAGTCGAAACGTTTGGACTGGTGCATCCACCATGTTAACAACACAAGCATACCCATCGCTGAACCGGCTATAAAGTGTGATGCATTTGTGCTCATTGCAACATACAGTGTTACAAAAGCACCAATGATTCCCCAAATTGACCATGCTAGCCAATTCTCTTTTTCACGTAAAAATAAATTTCCCATAGTTTTCGTCTTCTTTATCGTTATTTTTATTAAGACTTTCCATAATGTATCAAAAAACAACCGATTAAAAAACAAACTGAAGAAGATTTAGTAAATTTAGTGCTTCCAAGCGCTTCTTACAGCCAAGTCATTAACTTTTAAATAATACTCTTTGTAACCTTAATGAATTATGACTATGTAAGTTGCGCAAAGTTCATACTATTTCACAAATTACTAAAATAGTTTTCTGGCTTATGGCGAGGCGACTTTTTACAATCGACTTCGGGTGTACCTATATATAAATACCCTACTATTTCATCTTGCTCATGTAAGTTAAGCGCTTTTTTAACCGCGCTACTTTGTGCAAAGTAGCCTGTGCGCCAAACACCGCCTAACCCTTGGGCAAATGCAGCTTGTTGCATCGCTAATACACTACAGCCTGCGCTTTGTACTTGTTCTATTCGAGGAACTTTTGGGTGTTCTTGATATTTAGCAATTGCTATTACAATCATAGGCGCACGAAGGGGAAGCTCTTTAGCACGGTTAATTACTTTTTCTTCTTGTTGCTCTGCCACTGCACTTTGATGGTAAATTTCACCCAGTTTATTGCGTGCATCACCTTGAGCAACAATGAACTGCCACGGTGCTATACAGCCATGATCAGGAACACGTAATGCTGCTTGCTTAATTATGTCGAGCTGCTCAGGCGTAGGGCCCGGCTCTGTTAGTTTAGAGTCTGATTGGCGGGTAAGTAAAAGCTCGATAGCGTTCATAACGATTCCTCAAAATTCAAAACGCTAGAGTAACATTTAAACCCTTAAAAAATAAATACCGAGAAATTAAAATGCAAAACGGCCGCAAAGGGTTAAGCTATGCGGCCGTTAGTAAAGTAGATTAAATACGTTATTCTTTTACAATATTTCGCCTTAACCAGTAATCTATACTAACAAAACGCCCACCGCCCATAAAAAACAAGCTAAGAAGCATAGCAAAATAAATTGCCGAAAATTCTATACCGTTGTTTAAAATAGACGGCTTGCCCTTTTCGTATAGATAATCAGGAAACCCGTGTTCTTCAACTAAGCCACGAATTTTACCTATTCGGTCTTGTACTTCTAGTGAGTTTTCAAGGCTTTCTTTAGCGCCCGGAATTGATAACCAATCGAGCACTTGCGCAGCACTTGTTTCTGGATTAGTTGGTGCTATTGCAAACCAACCATTATGCCAATGCACTGAGGTTGCAGCGACAACCATTGTGAACATAAGTGGGATACTGACCAAGCGAGTTAAAAGGCCAAGTAATAAAAACCAACCTCCTAAAAATTCACTCCAGCCAGCTAAAAAAGCTAGTAAGTCAGGAAACGGTAATCCTAAACCCCATTCATTATTACCAAACCATTGAACTACATCTGGAGATGCTAAAAAGTTATCAAAGAAACCTTCTGTCTCACCGCTTATAGCAAGTTTGTTATAACCTGCAATGATCATAACAGGGGCTAAAATCAAGCGAAATAGCAATGCAGGTAAACCATCTAAAAATGATAGTTTACCCAATATTGCATCATAAAGATTGGTTAGTTTATTCATGCGTATCCTGTGTGTTCACTGTTTATTAAGTTATAGACTATAAACAGCAAAGACCGCATGAATTGATAAACTATTTCAATTTATTTACAAAGGTTAAATACTTCTAGCGACCTGAAGTGCTTCAAAAATAGCGCGTTTAGCATCAATAGCTGCAGCTAGTTTAGCTCCGCCTATAACATGTACCTTTGCGTTATCTGTGTAATTTTCTAGCACTTCGTTATTAGAAACCTGGCCAATACAGGCAATAACAGTGTCTACTGGCAGTACTAGAGTTTCACCAGCAACATTAATAGTTAGTCCGCTTTTATCAAAGCTTTGGTATTGGCAATCAGCAATTTGCTTAACGCCATGCTGCTTAGCAACTTGGCGATGTATCCAACCCGTTGTTTTACCAAGCTCGCTACCAAAACGACCCGTACTGCGTTTTAACATATACAATTGACGTTCGTCTTTATGAGGTTGGGCTTCACACTCAATCCCCCATTGCGTTTTAAACTCGCTAATAGTTTGCGATTTATGTTCGCTTAAAAACGCAACCATATCAAAACCTATACCACCGGCACCTAAAATAGCAATTGATTTACCCAGCTCTACTTCGCCGCGTATAACTTCGTCATAAGCAAATACACGCTTATCATCGCTACACTTAATAGAGGCTTCACGCGGCCTAACGCCAGTTGCAAATACGATGTCATCATAGTTTTTAAGCATTGAATCGTCATAAGCTTTACCAAGCTCTACAGTTACTTTTAATCGCTCAAGCTCATTAGTGAAGTAAGTAAGAGTATGGTTAAAGTCTTCTTTACCTGGTATTTGCATAGCTAAATTAAATTGGCCACCCATTTGCGGTTTTTGATCAATTAACGTGACGTTATGCCCTTTTTGAGCCAAGTAACAACTTGCCGATAAACCAGCGGGGCCTGCACCGACTACTAATACGTTTTTAGCTTTGGTTGCTTGCTCTAACGGGTAATCTAGCTCAAATGCAGCTTGTGGATTAACTAAACACGTAGCACGTTTATTTTTAAATACGTGATCTAGACAACCTTGGTTACACCCTATACAAATATTAATTTGCTTAGATTGATTATTTGCGTATTTATTAAAAAACTCTGGATCGGCAAGTAGCGGCCTTGCCATCGAAATTAAATCAGCCTCGCCTGCATTTAAAATATCGTTAGCAATTTCTGGAGTATTAATTCGGTTAACAGCAATCACTGGCACGCTCACCACGTCTTTTAAACGTTTTGATGCTTCTTTAAATGCACCTGGCGGCACCATACTCGCAATAGTTGGTACACGCGCTTCGTGCCAACCAATACCTGTGTTAAATATATCAACACCCGCTTTTTCAAGCTCGGTAGCTTGTATGACAACTTCCTCTGGTGTTGAACCGTTTGGGATTAAATCAATGACCGACAATCTAAAAATAATTAAGAATTGCTCAGATACTTTTGCTCTTACAGCTTTAACTATTTCAAGCGCAAGTCGCATTCTATTTTCTAGGCTGCCACCAAATTCATCTTCACGTTTATTGGTGTGTGGCGCCATAAACTCATTAATCAAATACCCTTCAGAACCCATAACTTCAACGCCATCGTAGCCGGCTTTTTCAGCCATATAGGCAGAGTGCGCAAAGTCTTTAATTGTTTTTTTAATCGAGCCAAGCGTCATAGCTTTAGGTTTATAAGGATTAATAGGTGCTTTTATTGCACTTGGTGCCTGATTGAATGGATGGTACGCATAACGTCCAGCATGTAATAATTGCAAACAAATTTTTCCGCCGTGTTTATGCACAGCATCTGTGTAAGCGCGGTGCTTAAATACATCGTAATAACTATTAAATGAAGATGAAATAGGTGTTAATTTGCCACGTAAATTTGGGCTGTATCCGCCCGTAATTAACATTGCAGTGCCGCCTTTTGCACGTGCTTCGTAAAATGCACGTAAGCGTTTGCGGTTATGCCATCCCTCTTCAAGGCCTGTATGCATTGAGCCCATCACTAAGCGGTTACGTAATTGTGTGTGTTTTAGTTGTAATTGTTGTTCTAACATCTTGTGCCCCGTCAACTGGTCTAACCTGTATACATTAGCTAATTCTGCTTTAATGGCAAGTAATAAGCAATATGTGCCTTCATTTAATTAAAAAAAGCCATAAAAACATGTATTAATAGCACCTCATAAACACTTCGTTACGATTTAGCAGTTAAATTTATTTTTATTCTAGGCTAAGATGGAACTAATGTATTAACTGTACCAAATTAAGGAGCTATTTTGATAGCAAAGGTATTTAAAGGTATTTGGGCTGGAATTAACTTTTCTCGTCGTTTAATACTCAACATTCTGTTTTTATTACTGGTAATTGTTTTCTTAGTGTCACTCTCAAGTGACGACGATAAAATAATAGTTGAAAATGGCTCTGTGCTTAGGCTTAACCTAAATGGCCCTATTGTTGAAGAAAAAACATACATAGATCCGGTCGAAGCTGCAATTAGTGATGCAACTTCTGGTTCTGAAGCGCCAAGCGAAATATTACTCGACGATATTGTTGAAGTAATAAACGAAGCGACTAAAGACGATCGCATTACGGTGATGCTGCTTGATTTACAAGAAATGCCTAAAGCACATTTAAACAAACTTAAGCAAATTACCAATGCTATTGATGCATTTAAACAAGCTGGCAAAAAAGTGATTGCATCGGGTTATTACTATACCCAAGCACAATACTATATTGCATCACATGCTGATGAAATAGCTATGCACCCATACGGTAGCGTAGGTATTGAAGGTTACGGCATGTATCCGCTTTACTTTAAAGATGCACTTGAAAAGCTTGAAGTAACGCAGCATATTTTCCGTGTTGGTACATTTAAGTCAGCAGTAGAACCTTTCATTCGGAACGACATGTCTGAAGCAGCCAAAGAAGCTAACCGTGTTTGGTTGGGCGCTCTTTGGAGTGAATACAAACAAGATGTTGCTGCGGTTCGCCCATTTGATGAGTCAAATTTCGACGAGACAATGGACGTATATCTTGAAAAAATGAAAGCTGCAGATGGCGATGCAGGTAAATATGCACTTGACCACCAGTGGGTTGATTCTTTAAAAACAAATCAACAAGTTCGCAAACAATTAATTGATTTAGTTGGCGCACAAGAAGATGGCAAAACATTTAAGCAAGTTTCATTTCGTGAATACTTAAGCTTGGTTAAACCACCGATTGAATTTGATAACCCTATTACCGAAAAAGTCGCCGTTGTAGTTGCTAAAGGTACAATTGTGGATGGTGAGCGTAAAGCTGGCGAAATTGGTGGCGACTCTACAGCAGCCCTACTTCGTAAAGCACGCCTTGATGACAAAGTTAAAGCGGTTGTACTGCGCATTGATTCAGGTGGCGGTAGTATGTTTGCCTCTGAAGTTATTCGTGCAGAAGTATTAGCGCTTAAAGCTGCTGGTAAGCCTGTTATTGCCTCTATGAGCTCTGTAGCTGCATCAGGTGGTTATTGGATTGCCTCTGCTGCAAACGAAATCTGGGCAGCACCGAGTACTATTACAGGGTCGATTGGTGTGTTTGGTACGTTTATGACATTTGAAAAAACCTTATCTAAAATTGGTGTTTATTCAGATGGCGTTGCAACAACCGAAATGGCTGGTTTTTCTATCACTCGTCCCCTAAACGAAAAAATGGGTCAAGTAATTCAGATGAGCGTTGAAGAAGCATACGGTCGCTTTTTAAACGTTGTCGCTGATGCCCGTAATATGACGCCTGAGCAAGTTGATAAAATTGCCCAAGGCCGCGTATGGATTGCATCTCAAGCACTTGAACTAGGTTTAGTAGACAAACTTGGTGATAAACAAGATGCTATAAAAGCAGCTGCAGCACTTGCAAAACTTAATCACTATGAAGTTAAAACCATTAAACAAGATTTAAGCTCGCAAGAAAAAATGATTCAAAATATTTTTGGTAACGCGTCTATTAAATCGATGCTTGGTTTACAAACACAAAAAACATCTGTGTTAGCAACGCAAGCTAACTTGCAAAGCGTTATTAACCAATTAAGTACTGAAGTTGAAAACCTTAAAGATTACAACGATCCACAAGGTGTATATGCACGTTGTTTAGTGTGTAATGTTGCACAATAAAAGTGCATAGCTTTACCTAATCAGCTGTATTTAAAGTTACTTAACGTTATACTAAGCCCAGTTTTTTTACTGGGCTTTTTTTATGAAACGTAAACGCATTTATATCGCTTATACTGGCGGTACTATAGGTATGAAAAAATCGAGTCGAGGTTATATTCCTGCTGAAGGTTTTTTAACAGAAACCGTAGTGAACAACGCAGAGTTTAACCGTGATGAAATGCCTTTGTTTGATATTCACGAATACTGCCCTCTTATAGATTCTTCAGATATGTCTCCTGAGCATTGGCAACTTATTGCTGATGACATTAAAGATAAATACCAAGATTATGATGGTTTTGTTGTGCTTCATGGCACTGATACAATGGCGTATACAGCCTCAGCACTATCGTTTATGTTCGAAAACCTAACTAAACCTGTGATTGTAACTGGCTCACAAATTCCGCTTTCTCAATTACGCTCAGATGGTCAAGTAAACCTTCTGAATGCAATGTATTTAGCGGCAAATTATCCAATTGCAGAAGTAAGTCTATTTTTTAATAACCAACTGTTTAGAGGTAACAGAGCAACTAAAGCCCACGCCGATGGATTTAATGCATTTGCGTCGCCTAATCTTGATCCCTTAGCGTTATCGGGTATTAGTATTCAACTTATTAAAGGCCAACTTAGTCCTTATGTTGAAAATGAGCTGCAAGTTACTCCTATTACACCTCAACCCATTGGTGTGCTTTATTTATACCCTGGTATTAGTCAAGAAGTGGTTAAAAGCTTAGTTAATGGCAATATTAAAGCCTTGGTGTTGCTTAGTTTTGGTGTAGGTAATGCACCGCAAGATCCTAACTTTTTATCAATACTTGAAGAAGCAAGTAAACGTGGCGTCGTTATTGTTAATTTAACCCAGTGCTTAAAAGGCCATGTAAATATGGGCGGCTATGCAACGGGTAATGCACTGTTAAATATTGGTGTTATTAGTGGATACGATATGACCCTTGAAGCGTGTTTAACTAAATTACATTATTTATTTAGCCAAAAGCTAGAAGTAGAGACGATTCGTCATTTAATGCAAGACAATTTACGTGGTGAATTAAGCCGTTAAATCTCACCGCGCCTAAAATACAAAAGGCACGCTAAATAGCGTGCCTTTATCGTTTTAAACAACTGTTTATTACCTAACTTTAGCGTCGATATCTACTAAGTCAGTTAAATGGCATGTTTCACCGCTATGGGTTTTAACGCCGTGCTCACCAAAGTAATCACGCTGGGCTTGAACTAAATGCCCATTACTCGGTGTGGTTAATGTTGCTAAATACGTTTGTGTAGCACCCAATACAGGGAATGCTAAACCAGTCATTATTGCTTGTCCGGTAATTTTGCGCAAAGAGTTAGACTCTTTCTCAAGGGTATCAATAAATTCAACACCTTGTGCAACGCTATCAAGGTAGTCAGCACGAATAATACAACCAGAACGCCACGTTTGAAGCGTTTTAGATAAATCAACTTTCCACTGATGAGTACGTGATGCACCTTTAATTAACGCTAAACCTTGGCGATACGCTAGTAAGCTTGCAAGTAAGAACGCTTCTTTTAGCTCTTCTAAATCAATTTCAACATTGTTAGTTGATTTAGATGCATACGTCATCTCTTGTGCAGCCGTTGTATTACATGCATTAGTTAAATGACGAGCTTGTACAGCAGCAACAAGTGAAGGAACTGCGATACCAAGTTCTAGTGCATTTTGCGCAGTCCAAAGACCAGTACCTTTAGCGCCAACTTTATTATCAATTAAGTCCGCAAGCGGTACATTATTATGATTTTCAAGTGACAATATGTGGCTAGAAATAGACAGTAAATAGCTATTTAATTGACCTTCTGACCAGTCATTAAATATCTCAGCCACTTCTTTTGGAGAACGATTAGTGCCTAAACGAAGTAATTGGTACACTTCTGCAATAAGTTGCATAAGTGCGTATTCAATACCGTTGTGAACCATTTTTACAAAATGACCACTTGCTGATTGACCAACACGTGCAAAACACGAGTCGCCATTATAGCTAGCAGCTACTTTTTCAAACCATGGCTCAATACGTTCCCAACCACCCTCAGAACCACTTGCCATCATTGCAGGACCATGGCGAGCGCCTTCTGCACCGCCAGAAATTCCCATAGTGGCAAATTCAAATTTATTTTGGTATTTAAGTTTACGCGTTATACCGTCTTTATAATTACTATTACCGCAATCGACAATCATATCGTCACAGTTAACGCCGGCCTCTACAAGTTCATTACAAACTGTATCAACTAACTCACCAGCAGGAACAAGTAATAAAATAGAACGAGGTGCCTCTAAACGCCTTACCATGTCTCTTAAATCAGAGACAATGTGAAGCCTATCAGCCATGCCTTGAGATTTAGCACAACTTAGTAACTCTTCACCCGCATGTGGGTTTTTGTCATAAGCGACTAGCGTTATCCCTTTTTCAATCAAGTTTAGGGCAAGATTTTTTCCCATAACGCCTAACCCTACTAATGCAACTTGCATCTAGTGTCCTCCTCGGTAACAACTATTTGGTTAGAAAATTCAGTGTATAAATTAAATAATACCGCGTGCATTATACTCATGCAGTCATAAAATACTAATTATGAGTCAATACAACATGCTTTTTTATTACAGATAAATAAGCTACGTAATTATATCAAACATCAATGGTCTCGGGGTGACTAAAAGCAAAGCTAATTGAAATTAAGATCATTGACGCATTCTGACACCGGTGTCATAATGATGACACAATAGTTTTGTATAAAATAGTGGCAAACCTTTGAAGTTTGCACATAACTAAAATATTTTATTCTAATATAGATATTTTAAGTCAACAAAATAACGTCAACATGCTTTCACCAAGCAAACAGGAGAAATTGATGCTAAGACGCACAAAAATAGTCGCTACCCTTGGACCTGCTACCGATAGAGATAACAACTTAGAAAAAATTATTATCGCTGGGGCTAATGTAGTACGTTTAAACTTCTCACATGGTGTTGCCCAAGATCATAAAGACCGTGCACAAGCTGTACGCGATATTGCAAAAAGATTAGGCAAGCATATTGCTATCCTTGCTGACCTTCAAGGCCCTAAAATCCGCGTTTCTACTTTTAAAGAAGGTAAAGTAACGCTTGCTGTGGGTGCAAAATTTACCCTTGATGCAAAAATGGAAAAAGGCGAAGGCGACATAAACTCTGTAGGTATTGATTATAAAGAATTACCTAACGATGTAAGCCCTAACGATTTACTACTTCTAAATGACGGCCTTATTCAATTAAGTGTTGATGAAGTAGCTGGGCATTTAGTGCATTGTACAGTCACTGTTGGCGGTGTTTTATCTAACAATAAAGGTATTAACCGTTTAGGTGGTGGCTTAACTGCTCCAGCATTTACTGAAAAAGACAAAGAAGATTTAATAACTGCCGCTGAAATTGACGTAGATTACATTGCCGTATCATTCCCACGTAGTGGCGACGATATGCGCTACGTACGCTCACTTGCTGAAGCTGCTGGTTCAAAAGCACAGTTACTTGCTAAAATTGAACGTGCTGAAGCCGTTGAAACCCAAGAAGCTGTTGATGACATCATTTTAGCGTCTGACGCAGTAATGGTTGCTCGTGGTGATTTAGGTGTTGAAATTGGTGATGCTGCTCTTATGGGCAAGCAAAAACTAATTATTCGTCGTGCTCGTTCATTAAACCGTACTGTAGTTACAGCAACGCAAATGATGGAATCGATGATCGATAACCCTATGCCTACACGTGCAGAAGTTATGGATGTTGCAAATGCTGTTCTTGATGGAACAGATGCTGTAATGCTTTCAGCTGAAACAGCTGCAGGTGATTATCCTGAAGAAACAGTTGCGACTATGGCACGCGTTTGTTTAGGCGCTGAATCGCAAAAAGAAACGCACGTTTCTAAACACCGTTTAGATAGTCGCTTTTCTAACAATGCTGAATCAATTGCGCTTTCTGCTATGTATGCAGCTAATCACTTAGATTCTGTTAAAGCAATTATCACACTTACTGAATCTGGTAGTACGGCTAAATTAATGTCGCGTATCAGCTCAGGCTTACCAATCTACTCGCTTTCACGTCATGCCAGTACATTAGGTCAAACAGCACTTTATCGTGGTGTTTACCCAGTATTTTTTGATTCTACAAAAACTGAAAAAGACGGTATGGTAAAAGCCGCGCTTGATACTTTAGTTTCTCAAGGGTCTTTACAGTCTGGCGATACAGTAATCATTACTCACGGTGACTCAATGGAAACTGTGGGCGCAACTAACACAATGAAAATTGTAACTGTTGCGTAATTAAACGCCGAATATAAAAATGCGAGCTTAGCTCGCATTTTTTGTGTCTGTAATAAAAGCGTTGGCTTTAACTTGCTAATGCCGCTTTAACCTTATCTCGGTAGCTACGGCTCACTTTTAATTCTTGGCCATTTTCAAGTACTAATAAATACTCACCACTTACTTGTGTAACCAGTTTACTAATTTGTTTTGTATTTACTATTGCGCTGCGGTGCACACGCACAAATAACTGAGGGTCGAGCTCTTGCTCAAGCTCTTTCATTGTTTTACGTAGAATATGCGTTTGTCCGTCTTCACAGTGTAAACACATATAGTCACCTGCTGCATCAACCCATTGGATAGTCGCTACAGGTACCCGTATAATTTCACCCTGCTCTTTTACAGCAAGCGATTCTGGGTAACGTCTGTCTGTTAGCATATCGCCAGTGGCTAATTTTTTAAGTATTTCTTCGCAATTGTTACCAGTAATACCGGCTACAAAACTCGCTAGTTTTTTCTTATGGGCGTTGTCTTGCTGCGTTTTTAAGTAGGTATGCACTTTTTCTACCGCCTGTTTTAGTCTGTTATCATCAACGGGTTTTAAAATGTAATCGAGAGCATGAATTTCAAACGCTTTTACAGCAAACTGATCAAAGGCCGTTACAAATACAATCGCTGGTAATGCTTTTGAGCTTTCGCTAAGGGCTCTTGCTACTTCAAAGCCATTCATACCTGGCATTTGAATATCTAAAAAAACCAAATCAATTTTCTCGCTTTGACACATTTCAATTGCATCAGCGCCTGAACTACACAATTTAATTACTTCAATATCAGAGTATTCTTCGAGCCTTACCGCTAAACCTTTTCGTGCTAACGGTTCATCATCAACAATGAGTGTTTTTATTTTAGTCATTTTTCACAGCCTTCTCAAAAGGTACTCGCAGATTAACTTTTAATCCACTTGGCGTATTATGTGATAATACAAACGAATAATTATTTTCATACAACGTTTTTAATCTATCTTTGGTATTAGCGACACCTACGCCTTGAGCGTTAACTAATTGGCCATCGAGTATGTCAGTACCTGGGCCGTTGTCGCCCACTTCTAGTAATAACTCATTCGCAAATACCTGTGCTTTTATATCAATTACTCCACCTTCTGTTAGATGGGCAATAGCATATTTAATCGCGTTTTCTATAATAGGTTGCAAGATTAAGCTCGGTACTAAAGCCTCTTTAGCTTGCTCGCTTATATCTACATTTACCTTTAATCGCTCATCAAAACGTACACGTTCTATTTCTAAGTAAAGCATGAGCGCATGTAACTCTTGCTCTAACGGTACTTTTTTTATTGGATCGGTATTTAATGTATAACGTAGAAAGTCACTTAACCTTGCTACCATTAAGTTAGCATCTTTGTTTTCTTTAACCAAAATTAAAGTAGAAATAGCGTTAAGTGTATTGAATAAAAAATGGGGGTTAAGCTGATACCTAAGCATTTTTAATTGCGCTTCGTGTGCCATAGTTGTGGCTTTTAGTGCTTTTTGTCGCTCACTTTGTAATAACTGATAATATTTAACGCCAAAGTACAGACCACTCCAACATAAAATAATATAAACCGAATCTAAACCTTGCTGCAGGTAATAAAACCACTCCTCTGGTCTATAACCATGGCGGTATATTTCCCACAAATTAAATTTTTGAACGACAGCCCATAAAGTACCTGTTACATAAGAGGCACCAAATACCACAATCATTAATACCCAAGGCGAGGCATTCCAAATTTTACGGTAAATATACCTAAGCGGTACTGTCATTAAGCAACCAGCGTAAGCATTTAATAAAATAACAAATACGTATATATCACGCATTTCAAATACTTTAGAGCCAATATAATTTACTAACGCATAACCAATCCAGCCTGCAATTTGCAAAAGCCAAAAAAAGCGCTGTCTGTTATCGACTAAAGATTGCCAGTTCAAAATAGATGTTTACTCCGTATAGTTAAAGACTAATTCCATAAAATAGGCGCTTGTTATTCTTTATTATTTTTACCTATGTAGGGCTAATTTTAATAAAATTAGATAGTCTTATTATATAGATTTATGAGTTTGCATAGCACTACAGCCTACCTTGCTTTTTAATAGTCTTACCGCAAACAAATAGTAGATACACTAAAAAAGCGAAAGGTTATTCACCTTTCGCTTTTTAAATATAAATAGCTTTGTGTAAATTAAGCTAGTTTGTCTGATGCTACTTTGTATGTTGGATCTTCAATCACATTCACTTCAACCAAATCGCGTGCTTTATGCAACAACTGCGTACAGTCTTTACTTAAGTGACGTAAGTGAAGTTGTTTACCTGCTTTTGTGTACTTATCAGCAAGTGTGTCAATTGCTTCTATTGCACTGTGATCAGATACGCGGCTATGCTTAAATTCAACAATTACATTTTTAGGGTCATTTTTAACATCAAATAACTCTGCAAAGTTTTTAACTGAACCAAAGAAAAGCGGGCCATGTAACTCATATACTTTAGCGCCTTCTTCATCAATATAGTTAGTTGTGTATATGTGCTTAGCATGCTGCCAAGCAAATACTAATGCAGATACAATAACACCTACACATACTGCAATCGCTAAATCGGTAATAACAGTCACACCCGATACAAGTACTATTACGAAAGCGTCTGATAGAGGCACACGCTTCATCATTTTAAAGCTGGCCCATTCAAACGTACCTAATACAACCATAAACATAACACCAACAAGTGCAGCTAGTGGGATCATCTCAATTAAGCTTGAAGCGAATATGATGAACGCAAGCAACATCAATGCAGCACTTATACCCGATAAGCGAGAACGACCACCTGAGTTAATGTTGATCATTGATTGACCAATCATTGCACAACCACCCATAGCACCAAACATACCACAAGTAATATTTGCAGCGCCTTGGCCTATACACTCTTTATTACTATGACCGCGAGTTTCTGTAATCTCGTCAATTAAGCTAAGCGTTAATAATGATTCAATTAAACCAATAGCCGCTAAAATAAGTGCATAAGGAAAAATAATTTGTAGCGTTTCGAAAGTAAACGGCACCATAGGAATATGAAACTGAGGTAAACCGCCTGCAATTGTTGCAGCTTCGTCGCCTGTCATTCCTTTTAAGAAATCAACTACAGTATGCGCTTCTAAATCCAAACCAATAACTAAAGCGGTCACTGTAATAATAGCGACTAATGTAGAGGGTACAGCCGTTGTTAGTTTAGGTAAAAACTGAATAATAGCCATCGTTAAAGCCACTAAACCAAGCATAATATATAACGGGTTACCCGTCATCCATTCTTGTCCGCCCATACCATCAGGCACTTTAAATTGTCCTAACTGAGCGAGAAAAATAACAATAGCTAAGCCGTTTACAAAACCAAGCATTACCGGATGAGGAACCATGCGGATAAATTTACCGAGTTTAAATACACCCGCGAGTATCTGCAGTATGCCCATGAGCAATACGGTCGCAAATAAATACTCAACACCATGATCAAGCACTAAACTTACCATAACAACAGCTAGTGCACCGGTTGCACCTGAAATCATACCAGGGCGGCCACCAAATATAGCCGTAATTAAACCAACGATAAACGCGGCATATAGACCAACTAAAGGTTCTACATTTGCAACAAAGGCAAACGCAACAGCTTCTGGCACCAAGGCTAGCGCCACAGTTAATCCAGATAAAATATCGTTTTTAGCAGAGCTAGGCGCCCTACTGAGTAAGTTAAACATTGAGTTCCTCAAATGGTGTAATGGGTATCAAAAAAGCGCTAAATTCTACCAAATTAGCGCTCAGTTAACAATTGTCATTATGTGGTTAAACTAAACTAAAAGAGGTTTAGCTTTTAAAAAAAGTGCTTTTATAAAGGGAGGGAAGTACTACGTTTTACACATGTCATTGTTACATTAGAATGTACTTCTTGTACATATTCTAAGCTTAGTAAATTATCGCGTACAAAGTGCTCATAACCTTCTATGCCTTGTGAAATTATGCGTAGCATAAAGTCCATTGTTCCAGCCATGGTGTAACACTCTGTTACTTGATCATAACTCATTATAAGTTTTTCAAATTCAGCAAGGTTCTTTTTACCGTGATTTGATAAACGCACATGTGCATATACAAGCATATCAAAGCCAAGTTTTTTCTCATCTAAAAGAGCCACTTTGCTTTTTATATAACCATCTTGCTCTAGCTTGGCAATTCGACGCCAGCATGGAGATTGAGACAAGCCTACTTTATCAGCAATTTCTGCGGTTGATAAACTAGCATCTTGTTGTAAAAGTGCCAATATTTGGCGATCTACGTGATTTAGAGACATTTTATTTCTTATTTATCAAATAAACTGGTTAAATTATACAACCATTTTAAAACTCAGTCTGCTTATTTTTAATTTTTATGCAGTTTACCAAACTTCAAATAAGTAACTTAACCAAACTTACCACTCACAAAAGGATTTGTTTGTTTTTCAAATCCAACCGTAGTGTCGCTCCCATGCCCTGCCAATATTTTAGTATTATCAGGTAAGGTTAGAATATGCGTCTTAATCGACTCTATAAGTTGTTCGCTATTCCCCTTAGGGAAATCAGTTCGCCCTACTGAGCCTTTAAAAATAACATCACCTACAATAACGCATTCATTGTCTTGTTGATAAAACACAATATGACCAGGTGTATGCCCTGGGCAATGCTTCACTAAAAAGCTAAGTTTACCTACGCTAACGGTGTCGTTATGGTTTAGCCAAATATCCGGGTAAAAAGGCTCAATGGGTTTAAACCCGAACATTTGTGCTTGCATAGGTAAGTTTTCAAACCAGAAGTACTCATCTTTTTGTGGGCCAATAATTTGTACGTTAAATTGATTACGTAAAATATCAGCCCCACCCACATGATCTAAATGCCCGTGCGTTAACCAAATAGCACTTAATTCTAGTTTATGCTCATTAAGGGCAGCTACTATTTTATCAGGGTCGCCACCTGGGTCTATGACTACGGCTTGTTTAGTTTCACTACACCAAATAATACGACTATTTTGTGCAAATGCAGTGACGGGTATGGTTATAATTTGCATATTAGATTTCTTTACTTTTTTGATCTGGAATAACAACTTCTTCTTCAAATGACATCAATATTGGGTACTTTAAGTACGCTTGATCATAAAATGGACTTTGCTCATATAACCAGTTTAGTCTCGCATCAGCGTCGCTTGCGAACGATTTATCTTTAAGCTTTTCATCAAACTTAAGCGCTAGCTTTGGATTGTCTTTTAGCATTTGGCGTGCAAACGGAATTAGTGCATAGTTTTCCATATACTCAGTACGCTGAAAAATAGTATTAAATTCCCCCCATGCAAAAAACGAATCTGGTGCTTCAGGATGCAATAAATGCACAGCAAGCTCACCTGCTTTTTGTTGAGTATTGACTTGATACCAACCATCTAAATCTACATTTATAGCAGGGACATAATCAAAACTTGCTGACACTCTAAAACGGCCTTCAAATGGTGCTTTATCAAACGTGTAGTCTGCCACCTTTGCTACTTTTAAAGGCTGTGTGTTTGCCCCTTCAAGTTTATTAATAGAGACACCATGTAACTTTAGTTTCTTAATAATATTGCGATATACAGGCGGAATAAAAAAAGCTTTAGGTACTTCAACTGTATGTTGTACATCTTTTTGCCAATAAATAGGTAAGTCGGTATATGTATGTGCTTTACCCAAATACTTCACTTCATTTTGGCCTGAGAGCGCATTCATGCTTGATGAATACTCAATACCTTTAAACTGCGCAATCGTATCAGCTTGCTTGGAATAGCCACGCTTTACTATTAACTGTTTAGGAACAAATTCCTGTTCTTTTTTTACTGCATTAGCTAATTCATGACTGTGCTTTGATAGCGCAGTAATAGCACCATCTAAAAATACGTAAGTTCCTAATACACGTTGCTTGTAAGGCTTCAATGAATGATTTTCAACTAAAATAGTCGGTAATGACTTTAAATCACCCCAACCATTTGAAAAGCGCGGCGTAGCAACCCATCCCGCTAATCCTTTTTTAAAGTCGCGCTTGTCCATAACAAAAACAAGTGGCCCTGGCATGTGCCCTTGCTTAGCTAGCGTATCGTCAATCAGAGGTTTAAAAAACTGGTTTAGTGCATCAGATACCGCAGGCGACTCGCTTGAAAATACCGGATTGTAGCCATAAGTCACATCGTATTGGTAATCTGCGCCATCGGTTACGTGTACATCAATGTATAAATTTGGGTTGTAGTCGTTAATAACCTTTAGAACACTTCTAACTTCTGGGGTATCTAATTTAGTAAAATCACGATTTAAATTAAGGTTATTAGCATTTGTTCTAAAGCCCATTTTTGTAGGGCCCCGTTGATTGATGCGATTGAATGCACTGCTACGTTCGTGTCCATCTACATTTAAAATAGGAATAAATAATATGTTTACCTTTTTTAAAATGTCACGGCGCTTACCCGTCGCTATATCTCTGAGTAACATAAACATGGCATCTTTACCGTCTATTTCACCAGAATGTATTCCTGCCTGGATAAAAATAGTTGGCTTAGTGCTATTAGCCATTTGCCTTGCTTCAAAAAAGCCTTGCTCACTGGCAATCAACATTTTTATTGCACGCTTGCTATTACTATAGCCAATGGTTTGAGATTGAAACTGAGTAGGGTTTGCAGCAACTAACCTATCAACAAATGCCATTGTATTTGCATAATCTGGCGACGCTTCACCTGCTGACAGCTCAAAATCAGTAGTTAGCGGCCCTTGTTTTTGTAAAAGCTCTACGCTTTTCCCCTGCCACTCAATTAATGGAGGTAAGTGTGCGTCATACGCCACACTTGCAGATAAAAATAGTAAACTTGCAAACATAAAATTCTCTAACAAACGCCTTAATTATATAAATTATATCAACTAAATTTTTTATAATGAGGAAACTGCGGTGATTCAACAAAAAAATGCAGCCAACTACATCTCACTCATTCACACCTGTCTTTTAAGGCTATATAACATTATTAATGTACAGTAATTCATTACATAACTATTTATACCAACTCGTAAAAATACTTAATCAATTTAAGGGATTACATCTGACGCTAACAGCGTCAAAAATGTCTGATATACGTCTGCATGGATCCAGGAGAGTGAGTAATGATGGAGCAATTGCCAAGAACAACTAAATAGTGAATTTCGCCCTGCTCTAACGTAATTTTTTATCGGTAAATAGAGCTCATATAAGTAGATGGGTATTAATTTGAAAAAGCCAATTTAGCTCAGCTATAAAAAAGTGTAAGTTATTAAATTACAGGCACAAAAAAAGGAGCCATAGGCTCCTTTTTTAATACTTATATGAAAAAGCTTAAGCGGCTAGGCCTTCTTTTGCTTTTTCTACAAGCGCTGCGAATGCAACTTGGTCATAAACAGCGATATCTGCAAGGATCTTACGATCGATTTCTACAGATGTCTTTTTAAGACCATTGATAAAACGGCTGTAAGACAGACCATTTTGACGTGAAGCAGCATTGATACGTGCAATCCATAATTGACGGAAAGTACGTTTCTTCGCACGACGATCACGGTAAGCGTATTGACCCGCTTTAGTAACAGCCTGGAAAGCTACGCGGTAAACACGTGAACGTGCTCCGTAGTAACCTTTTGCTTGTTTTAAAACTTTTTTGTGACGTGCACGTGCGACAACGCCGCGTTTAACTCTTGCCATTTCTAAAAACCCCTATTAAGCGAACGGTAACATACGTGAAACTAGACCATGGTCATTTTTATGAACCATCATCTTAGGACGTAGGTGTAACTTACGCTTAGAAGTTTTCTTAGTCAGAATATGACGAAGATGCGCTTGTTTACGCTTGAAACCGCCAGAAGCAGTCTTTTTGAAACGCTTAGCAGCGCCACTGTGACTTTTTAGCTTATAAGCCATTGCAATAACTCCAAATTGTATTGCTTTTAAATTAGTAAGCAGGCGTGAGATATATTTCTATAGCTCCACTTTTAGGCCTAACTTACTGCCATGTTCCGGTGAAGACCCAGCATAAATGCCGCAATCTTACTTTAAAACCGGTTAACTCAGGTGAATATTCGCATATTACTTGCAGACCTGAGCTAATTTCGGTGCGTATTATCGCTTAAAAATTATTTTTTAGCAACAGGCGCCATCATCATAACCATTTGGCGACCTTCAACACGATTTGGGAAAGACTCAACTACTGCAAGTTCTTCTAAATCGGCTTTGATACGGTTTAATAATTCTATACCAATTTCTTGGTGAGCCATTTCACGACCACGGAAGCGGATAGTAATCTTAGCTTTATCGCCAGCTTCTAAGAACTTACGTAAGTTGCGAAGCTTAACCTGATAATCACCTTCATCCGTACCAGGACGGAATTTGATTTCTTTTATCTGGATTTGCTTTTGCTTCTTCTTCTGTTCTTTTAGTTCTTTGCTTTTTTCAAAGATGAACTTACCGTAATCCATGATTCTACAAACAGGCGGCTCAGCGTTTGGACTGATCTCAACAAGATCAACACCCGCTGCATCGGCCATAGTTTGCGCGTCTTGTAATGACTGAATTCCAGCTTGTTCGCCTTCAATGTCAATTAAACGAACTTCTTGCGCTGTAATTTCTTCGTTAATACGATTTTTTTGAGCTGTTTGTTGCCCTTTCTTGCCGCCTCTAATAGTACGTTCCTCCAAGAATATCAATAATATAAGCGTGTAATTGGCTGTTTGTTAATGCCTTACACGCTCGATTTTTACTGTCGATTTTTAATTTCTTCGCTAATTTTAGCTACAAAATCATCGACATTAAATTTGCCTAGGTCTTCACCTGTGCGAGTACGCACTGCTACTTCTTGTTGTTCGACTTCTTTATCGCCAACAACAAGCAAGTATGGAATACGCTTAAGTGTATGCTCACGGATTTTAAAGCCAATCTTCTCATTTCTCAAGTCAGCAGCGGCTCTAATTCCAAGTTTATTTAATTTTTGTACAACTTCTTTAACATAAGGAGCCTGTTTATCGGTAATATTCATGATTACCGCTTGCTTTGGCGCAAGCCACGTCGGGAATAAACCAGCGTACTCTTCTGTTAAAATACCAATAAAGCGTTCAATAGAACCTAAAATAGCACGATGTATCATTACAGGCGTACGACGTTCGTTATTTTCTGCTACATAAGTAGCGCCTAAACGACCCGGTAATGCAAAGTCTAATTGCACTGTACCACACTGCCACGCTCTGTCTAAACAATCGTACAAAGTAAATTCAATTTTCGGACCGTAAAAAGCACCTTCGCCTGGAAGATAATCAAATTCAATATCGTTTAGCTTAAGTGCTTCGGCTAAAGCAAGCTCTGCTTTATCCCACATATGGTCTTCACCAATGCGTTGTTCTGGGCGAGTTGAAAGCTTAACTACAATCTTCTCAAACCCGAATGTCTCATATGTATCATAAACCATCTTAATACACGCTGAAACTTCGTCCATTATCTGCTCTTCGGTACAGAAAATATGAGCGTCATCTTGTGTGAAGCCACGTACACGCATTAAGCCGTGTAATGCGCCTGATGGCTCATTACGGTGACAACAACCAAATTCAGCCATACGAAGTGGTAAATCACGGTACGATTTTAAACCTTGGTTAAAGATTTGCACGTGACCTGGGCAGTTCATTGGTTTGATTGCGTATTCACGCTTTTCAGACTCAGTGGTAAACATTGCTTCTGAATACTTTTCCCAGTGACCTGATTTTTCCCAAAGTGAACGGTCCATCATCATTGGACCTTTTACTTCTTCGTACTCATATTCACGTAATTTTTCACGTACAAATTCTTCAAGCTCGCGGTAAATGCTCCAACCATCGTTGTGCCAAAATACCATGCCTGGCGCTTCTTCTTGCCAATGCCATAAATCAAGCGCTTTACCAATACGACGGTGATCGCGTTTTTCAGCTTCTTCAAGGCGTTTTAAATACGCTTTAAGTTGCTTTTTATCGCCCCACGCTGTGCCGTAAATACGTTGTAGCATTTTGTTGTCTGAATCACCACGCCAATATGCACCTGCCACTTTCATTATTTTGAAGTTTTGGCAAAATTTCATGTTAGGAACGTGAGGTCCACGACACATGTCTACATATTCTTCATGATGATATAACCCTGGACGGTCATCTTTAGCAATGTTTTCGTCTAAAATTTCTATTTTGTATGTTTCGCCACGCGCTTCAAATGTATCGCGTGCTTCTTGCCAGCTTACTGTTTTTTTCACTACGTCGTAGTTTGTTTTAGCTAGTTGCAACATACGCTTTTCAATTGCTTCAAGATCATCTTGTGATAATGAATGTTCCATATCGATATCGTAGTAAAAACCGTTATCAATAGTAGGACCAATTGCCATTTTTGCGTCTGGGAAAAGTTGCTTAACTGCATGACCAATTAAGTGAGCACAAGAGTGACGAATAATTTCAAGGCCGTCATCGTCTTTTGCAGTGATGATCTCAAGGCGAGAATCTTCACAAATTTTATCACATGCATCAACACGGTCGCCATTAACACGACCGGCAATGGTCGCTTTAGCTAAACCAGGACCAATATCGTTTGCAACATCAAGCGTGCTTACAGGGTTTTCAAAACTACGTTGACTTCCGTCTGGAAGAGTAATAACTGGCATTATAAATCCTTACTACAGTGGTGACACCTACAATGTATCACGTGTATTTTTATTAAATTAAATGAGAATGGCTCGACAACGCTTTTACGAATAAGCATTGACTAATTAATGTAGATGCAGAGTCTATTCAACTACAAAGATATATTGTCGCGTGCTGCGCATTTAATTACAAGTTTTAAGGGGTGAAATCCACCCGTTTTGAGCACAAAATGTAACTTTTAGAGCAAAAAAAATAATTTCATTAAAATATAAAAGCATCAACGCACTAATTACGCACCTACAACTATACCTACACTCGCATTTTAATGTGTGTTGCGTATAATACTGCGTAATTAAGTTATTTTAGAGAATAGACATGAGAACATGTGGTGTAGAAATTACCGGTAGTGATGTACTACTTTGTATTTTAAGTAAAGATAATGACGTATTTGATATTCGCGATGTGCGCCAAACACGCTTTACCTTAGGTAACGGTAACGACACTGAAGTAATGCGTAAATTTCAATTTGATTTTGCAAAACTAATGCAAGACTACCAAATTGATTCTGTTGCAATTCGTGAGCGCCAGCCAAAAGGTAAATTTGCTGGCAGCGCAAAAGGATTCAAAATGGAAACCGCGATTCAATTAATCGACAATTTAGATGTGCGTTTATTTACCACGACCGAAATTAAAGAACAGGTTAAGCGTAATCCTATTCCTATTGATTTTGAAGAAACGGGTCTTAAAAAGTACCAAGAAAATGCATTTGTAAATGCCTACGTTTATATAATGAAAAAAACATACCGCAGCGACGAAATGTAAACTCATTGCTCGTTTAAAAACGCGTACTTACTTTGTAAGACGCGTTTTTTTGTATCTAAAAAACATGATTAGATTTTATAAAGGTACTCATACCAACCTGCTTATATACGGGGTCTATTTAACGTTAAGAAAATTACGCTAGAACTAGGCTAAAATTTTTGTATCTAGTTGTTCTAAATAAAAAATTTTTAACGACGTCATAGTGCAATTTAATTCGTTAAATTGATCAAAGATTTATGCAGGTTGGTATAATACATTAGTCTAACCACTCTTCTCTTTGTCGACAATATGTGTTTATTTTAACTTTGTAGTTTACATAACTCACACACATTTTCATGGAGAGAGCAATGCACACACACACTATTGCGGTAAAAGAAGTAGAACAAATAAATCACTTACCGTTATCGCAAAGCTATTTTAAAGGCATACAAAGCACACCTTTAACAAATTCAACCATTGGCGAGTACTTTGACCTTATTGTCGACAAAAACCCAGAGGCTTTAGCCGTTGTCGTTCATCATCAAGATATTCGTTTAACATATAAAGAGTTTCAAAAAGAAGTTAATCAACTTGCTATGGGCTTACTGGCCCTTGGTGTAAAACCAGGAGAGCGCGTTGGTATTTGGTCTCCCAATAATATTGAATGGTGCTTAACCCAGTTTGCAACAGCTAAAATTGGCGCAATAATGGTGTGTATTAACCCTGCGTATCGCCCTAACGAATTACAATACGCCTTAAATAGTGTTGAATGTTCAACCTTAATCACAGCATCAAACTTCAAAGGCAGTGATTATTTAGAAATGCTCAATGGTTTGGCTCCAGAGCTTGTAAGTTGCGATAAAAACAAACTTAATTTAAAAGCACTGCCTACTCTTAAAAATATAATTCGTATCGGTGATGAAGAATCTCCTGGTATGCATGCGTTTAATGATGTTATTAACTTGCCAACATCGGCACATGAGCTTGAACTAAAAGCAATTGGTGCAAACTTAAATGCAGAGCAAGATATTAATATCCAATTTACATCGGGTACAACAGGCAACCCAAAAGGCGCAACGCTTACACATAAAAACATTTTAAATAATGCGTTATTTGTTGCTGAGTCTATGCACTTTACAAGCGATGACAAATTATGCATTCCGATCCCGCTGTATCATTGCTTTGCTATGGTACTAGGTAGCTTATTATGTGTTAGTAAAGGTGCTGCAGCCATTTACCCAGGTGATTCGTTCGATGCAAAAACTACCCTTGATGTAGTGCAACAAGAAGGCTGTACAGCGCTGCATGGTGTACCCACTATGTTTATTAGTGAGCTTGAACTAAGTAACTTTAACGATTACGACCTAAGTACTTTGCGCACGGGTGTAATGGCCGGTTCAACGTGCCCTGAGCAAGTAATGCGAAAAGTACAAACACAAATGAACATGCATCAAGTGCTCATTGCTTACGGGCAAACTGAGTGCAGCCCCATAAACAACATTACCGAAACAGATTCATCAATAGAGCGCCAAGTAACGACTGTTGGCCGTGCGCTTGCGCATACCGAAGTTAAAATTATTGACGAATTGGGTAACATTCAAAAAATTGGTCAACCTGGAGAAGTGTGTAGTAAAGGTGCAGGTATAATGCGCTGCTATTGGAATGACGAATCAAAAACAAAAGCCACAATAGATGACAGCGGTTGGCTGCACTCCGGTGATTTAGGTGTAATGGATACTGAAGGGTTTGTCACCATAGTGGGCCGTATTAAAGATATGATTATTCGCGGCGGCGAAAACATTTACCCTCGCGAAATAGAAGAAGTACTTTACACCTACCCGGGCATTCAAGATGCTGCCATATTTGGTATAACAGATGAAAAGTATGGCGAGGAAGTGTGCGCTTGGATCCAACCAAAAGAAGATGCAGTGCTTGATGAGCAAGCAATTCGTGAGTTTTTAAAAGACAAACTAGCCTACTTTAAAATGCCACGACATATCCGCTTTGTAGAAAACTACCCAATGACAGTAACAGGTAAACTGCAAAAATTTAAAATGCGAGAGCAAATGCAAGAAGAGCTAAGCGACAAAGCCTTCTCTTAATTTTTCCTCTACAAAAACCTGAACTCTAAATCATAAATCTATCTCAAGTAACGATTAAAAAGCACAGCCAATTGGCTGTGCTTTTTGTATGCTGGATTTATTATAAATCTAACATTCTCTTTTTTAAACGCTCTAAATCAATCGCACTTGAGCGTACTGTTAATTTAATATGGCTATATTCATACTCTTCTTTAACCACACTCATACTTGATCGAATTTCGCCTACTATACCTTTCGCGGTGTACGGAATAATAACGTCTTCTTCAATCATGTCCTCTTGAGCAATATCAACAATATATTTGTGCAGTTTACTAATGTCATCAGGGTTACGAGTAGAGGTCATCATCGCATCAGGAAACTCTTCCATCAGCGATTGCTGTTGCTCAGTACTTAATTGGTCTGATTTATTCAGCACTAATAATTTTTTGCTGCCTTCAACACCGACCTCTGCCAGTACTTTATGTACTACTTCAAGTTGTGAGCGAAAAGAAGGGTCTGACGCATCTACAACATACAAAAGTAGCGACGCATCATGTGCTTCAGCGAGCGTTGAGTGAAACGAAGCAACCAAATCGTGAGGTAATTTTTTAATAAAACCAACAGTATCTGATACGAGTATACGAGGCTGTGTAATGGGATATAACGCACGAACTGTAGTATCTAGCGTAGCAAAAAGCTTATTTTCGCCCTCTACATCACTGCCTGTAATAGCACGCATCATTGATGACTTACCCGCATTGGTATAACCAATTAAAGCCACTGAAAATAGCTCAGAGCGCTGCGTTCGTCTGTCCATCATTACATCTTGAACACTAACAAGTTCGCGCTTTAATTCTGCTAGCTGGTCACGTACCTTACGGCGATTTAGCTCAAGTGTGGTTTCACCCGCACCTTTACCCATTTGGCGTTCTTTATCACCGGTTGATGTTTCACGAAGTCGAGGCGCTACATAATTAAGACGAGCGATTTCAACTTGTAATTTTGCTGTTTTAGTTCGCGCATGACGGCTAAATATTTCAATAATTATGCCGGTACGGTCAAATACTTCTACACCTAACTGGTTCTCAACATTACGTAGTTGAGAAGGCGTTAAATCGCAGTCAAAAACCACTACATCGGCACATGCAAAATCTAAATCGTCTGATGGGATTTCTGACGGCATGTCGGATAATGGATCGTCATCAAGAACATTTTCATCCTCTTGCTCTTCTGCAGCAGACCCTTTATTACCCGTAAGATGCGCTATTTCTGCTAGTTTACCTGAGCCAAGTACATTAACCTTTTGGGTAGAACTTTGCTTTTGCGATTGAGTACCTACTACTTTAAACCCTAAAGTAGTCACCAAGCGCGCAAGTTCTGCAAGCGACTCTGTAGCTTCGTCTCCTTTAAACTGTGGTGTGCTAATAGAAATAAGTAAGGCGTTTGGAAGTGATGCTTTTGCAGTTGTTTGCATAAATTTTTGTGTTAATGCACTAAGGTGCAAACCTATTTTTCATTCGAAAGTAAGTTGATCCTACGCTGTTATAGCTCAGCTTTATAGAGTTATAATTAACTAATCACATTTATAACTAAATCTAGCCACAATTAGGTATAAATTTATGGCTAGATTTGGCATTTAATCGTGTTTTTTATACTACGCCTTGCTCAATCATTGCATCGGCGACACGTCTAAAGCCTGCAATATTAGCACCCAATAAAAGGTTTCCAGGCTCACCAAACTCTATTGCGGTGTCGTTGGCTGTCACAAATATATTTTTCATAATTTGTTTTAGCTTTTCATCAACTTCTTCAAAGGTCCAACTTTGCATGCTCGCATTTTGCGCCATTTCTAATTGGCTTGTTGCAACGCCGCCAGCATTGGCGGCCTTACCTGGCCCATACGCAATTTTTGCAGCAATAAAGCAATCAATAGCCTCTTTTGTAGAAGGCATATTTGCGCCTTCACTTACTAATAAACAACCGCCGGATAATAATGCGTTAGCGTCTGCCTGTGTTAATTCATTTTGTGTGGCGCACGGAAAAGCAGCTGCAGCATTAAAACGCCAAACAGCATGCCCATCTTTAGGGTAGTCATTTACAGGAATATAAATAGCATCGGGGTGAGTTTGTTTATATACGCTCAAGCAATCACGCGATTGCTCTTTTAAACATTTAATAAGATTTAAATCTATACCCGATTCATGATACACAGTGCCACGAGAGTCGCTGCAACTTACTGGTGTTGCCCCCATTTGATAAAGCTTTTCCATAGCATAAATAGCAACATTACCTGCGCCCGAGACCAAGCAGCGCTTACCTTGTAGGCTATCGCCGCGCGCTTGCAGCATGTAGTCAGCAAAATAAACAGCGCCGTATCCAGTGGCTTCTTTTCGTACAAGCGATCCACCCCACAATAAGCTTTTACCTGTTAAAACACCTTCATAGCGCCCAGTCAAACGCTTATATTGACCAAACAAGTAACCTATCTCTCTTGCCCCTACTCCAATGTCTCCAGCGGGTACGTCGGTTGTAGGACCAATATGGCGATAGAGCTCGCTCATAAATGATTGGCAAAAACGCATTATTTCAGCATCTGAGCGCCCTTTGGGATCAAAGTTTGCCCCGCCTTTACCACCACCGATCGGTAAACCTGTTAAAGCATTTTTAAATATTTGCTCAAACCCTAAAAACTTAATTATGCTGGCATTCACACTTAGGTGAAAACGTAAGCCACCTTTATAGGGGCCAAGTGCAGAGTTAAACTCAATTCTGTAGCCTTTATTTACCTGAATATTGCCTTCGTCATCAACCCAGGGAACTCTAAACATAATTTGGCGTTCGGGCTCAACTAAGCGTTGTATAATGGCATTTTTTTTGTATTTTTCTGAGTTTTCTAAGATAGGTTCGAGTGATTCAAGTACTTCTTCAACAGCTTGATAAAACTCGCATTGTGCAGGACTACTATTTTTTAATTGTGCGATTGTGCTATGGATATAATTCATAATTATTCTTCCGTGTTAATAATAAAAGTATTTATCAGATGTTAAAGTAAACGTGATCAAGTTTATGATTCATGCTTTAAGGTCTTAATTTAATATAATTAACTATTACCTTAGCATGAAAAATTGAGATATTTAACGCCAGCTACGTGAATTATTTTTGATTGGAAGTTTGATTTTTATTTATTAAAGATGAATTTAAATTCACAGATTTAAAATCGAAACAGTGCCAAGTGAGTTTTTATATTTTCAAAAGGGAGTTTTAGAAGTATTAGGTTAGGTGTGGATTTGTTTAAAAATATAACAATTAATGGGCTTTATACTGCATTGCGCTCGCAAAAAACCCATTAACTAAAAGCTAATTAGCTAAAACCAGTTACTCAGCAGGCTCTTCTGGACGGTGCTGCTTTTGTACGCCGGTTAAAAACAAGCGTAATATTTGATCGTTACAAACACGGTAATGTTTGTTATCTACTTTTCGAGAAAACGCGCTTAACTCATGCTTACTTAGATCAAAATCAACAAGTGCAAGTGTTGCTATAACATCTTCTGCTTTCATATTTAAAGCAATACGTAGCTTCATAAAGATAATATTGTTGTTTAGCTTTTTCTCAGGCTCTGGTTGCTCACCTTCGCGTTTGCCACGTTGGGTATTAATAAACCCATTTAAAAAGCTAGCAAACTCAGTATCACTTATTGGGGTAAAAGCCTCTTCACCTTCTTTAGTTAACCATGCAATTACTTGCTCTTTGGTGACCGTATGCTCTGCTGATGCAAAAACATTGACCATAGCAGTATCAGTTAAGTTAAAAGTGTAGCGAATGCGGCGTAAAATATCGTTATTAGTCAAAGTAAATCCCAAAGTGAGGTATAGCAACCAAGCAGTTATTGCTTAATTTTAAATAAGCACCTAGTTTAACAGGTTTACTAATACCACCCTATTAATTTTTATCTGAGCTTCTTATACCTAGTTACCAAGCACCTTGGCAGGATCTACGCGCGTTGCTTGCCATGCAGGATAAATAGTGGCAAGTATCGCAAGCACAAACGTAACAATCACTGTAATACCAATGTCTTCAAGTACTAATTTACTTGGTAAAAACTCTATAAAATAAACGCCCTCAAGTGGATTGGCTCCAAATAATTGGCTTATCCACGTAAAAAGCTCACTTATATTAAGCGCTAATACCACACCAATTAGTGTTCCTAGTGCCACGCCTACAAATGCTTGCATTAAGCCTTGCATTACAAAGGTGGCTAAAATAGTACTGTCTTTCGCGCCCATGGTTTTTAAAATTGCGATATTGCCTTGTTTTTCGCGTACTTCCATTACCAAGGAGGACACAATATTAAAACTGGCTACCGCTATAATTAAAAACACCACAATATAAACAATGGTACGTACCATTTGAATATCTTGATAAAGGCTGCCTTGGGTTCTAAACCAACTGGAAACATACACGTAGTCGTCAATAGTTTGGCCCACTTTTAGCGCTATTTGGTGCGCCGAAAACACATCATCAACACTTAACCGCAGCCCTGTTACTTGAGTTTCATCGTAACCCAATGTTTGCTGCGCTTTATTAAGATGTATAAACGCAGCGGTACTATCAATGGGGCCGCCCATTTCTATAACACCTGCAAGGTTAAGTGTTACGCGTTTAGGCGCTAATAATGACTGACCTTTTTGGCCTATTTGCGGAATAAGTAACGTAATGTTGTCGCCTACTTTTGCATCTAACTGTTTTACTATTTGCTTACCTAAAATTACATCGTCAAGGGCTAACTGACTCACTAATTTACCACTGGTAAACTGGTTTACCGCCGATACATTACTCTCGAGCGATGGCTCAACACCTCGAATTTCTATCGCTTTTAGCTGGCTTTTATATTGCGCCATCCCATTCACTGCAATAAATGGCGCAGCCCCTGTTACATGCGGTTGTGTTTGTAAATCCTCAACTTTTTGCGACCAATTTGCAATGGGTCTACTTGGTGCTACATATTCAACCTGCGGCACAACACTTAGCAATCTATGTACTAGTTGCTGCTCAAAACCATTAATTACCGACAGCGCCACAATTAAAACCGCGACACCTAATAAAATACCAATAGTCGACGCTTTAGCGATAAAACTAACAAAGCCGTTTTTTTCATCTTTGTGGCCTGAATAGGCTCTAAAACGTTTACTTAAAAATGCACTAAGCAACATGCTGCGACTCTTTAATAGCTAGTTTTCCATCGTCTAAATAAGCTATTTTGCCTAGCTTATCGGCAAGTTCTAAATCGTGTGTAACTACCACAAAACTGGTGTTTAAGCTTTGGTTAAGCTCATTAATTAAATCGTAAATTTTAATCGCATTTTGTTTATCTAAATTACCGGTTGGTTCATCAGCAAGCACAAGCGCAGGTTTAGTAACCAGTGCACGGGCTATTGCCACGCGTTGGCGCTCTCCACCAGAAAGCGCAGACGGTTTATGCGAGCTGCGATGTGCAAGGCCTACTTTTTCGAGCATATCGAGCGCTTGTACTTTAGCCTCTTTTGCACTTAAGCCTTTAATTAATAATGGCATAGCTACGTTTTCTACCGCGCTAAACTCCATTAATAAATGATGAAATTGATAGATAAACCCTAAGTTTTGGTTTCTAAATGCGGCTTGCTCTGTTCGCGAAAGCTTGGCAACTTCTTGGTTTTTGATTTTAGCGCTACCCGAACTTGCGGTATCTAATGTACCAAGTATGTGTAAAAGCGTACTTTTACCAGAGCCTGAACTCCCCACAATAGCGAGCATTTCACCTTGCTGAAGCGCTAAATCAACGCCTTTTAATACTTCAACTTGGTTGCTGCCATCTTGATAAACCTTACTTAAATTTTCACAACTAATTACTAAATCATTCATAACGTAATACCTCTGCTGGTTTTACTTTTGCGGCTTTACGCGCAGGATATAAGGTAGCTAAAAAGCTCATAGCAATACTGGCAAACGCTATTATTACTAAACTCAAAATATCAAATTTTACCGGAAGCTCTATACCCGCCAATAAGTTTAAGCCCACTAATGCAAGTAGCTCATTTATATATAAACTAAATATTACACCTAAAAATGCGCCTATTGCAGTACCAATTACGCCGTTATATAGGCCTTGCACCATAAACACTTTTTGCACTTGCGAAGGTGTTAAACCTAACGTTTGTAGTATGGCTACTTCACCTTGTTTTTCGCTTACCATCATGGTTAATGCCGATACAATATTAAATACAGCCACCAATACAATGAGGGCAAGCAACATAGACATAATGCGCTTTTCCATAGCAACGGCTGCAAATAGAGTACCTTGGGTACTGCGCCAATCACTGTAATTGTGATCTTTTAAAATACGTTGGCTTGCTTCAATAAATTCATCTAGTTCGAAAGGTTCGTGCAATGAAACACTTAAATTTGGGGCGGTGTTTTTATCCAGCTTTAATACCCGTTGTAGCGAAGCGCCACTCGTAAACGCAAGTGCCATATCTATCTCAGATCCGGTTTCGTATATTGCGGCAACTTTAAATAAACGCTGGCTGGGTACTCGCCCAAGAGGTGTATACGTTGAAGCATTAGGCATAATAACGCGAAGCTTATCACCCACGCTAACGCCTAATTTACGACTCAAATAACGGCTTATAGCAATGTTGTAATTTTTGTTTAATACAGTTTTCCAATCGCCTTGCACTATTTTACCGGTAATTTTATACAAAGAACCGCTGTCGTTATAAAGGCCTTGTAATAAAACGCCGTGCAAGTCTTTATTTGTTTGCACAATAGCTTCGCCGTGGCGATATAAGCTTACATGATCAACATAAGGAGATTGTTCGAGGTCGGTTTTAAGGGTGTTCATTTGGGTGGCAGTGTTTTTACCTGCGCTAACTTCAACATGTGGAATAAGTCCAAGCATATTGGTTTTTAGGCTATTTTCAAACCCGTTCATTACACTGCTTACCGTAAATAATGCCATTAAACCAATAGCGATACCGGCAATAGAAAAAAACGAAATAAACGATATAAACGCATTTCCTTTAGAGGAGCGACTATATCTAAGCCCTATAAATAAGCTAACCGGTTGAAACATATTATTTTTAACACTTATCGTAAAAGTATTGAGCAATAGTAGCACGAAAAAAGTGCCTTTGGGTATGGCGTAAAATGTAAGAAATAATTTAAAAATCTGATACTTGGCTATATTTACAGCAATATGTATTTAACCATTAATTCGCGGTTAAGTTTTCAGCCCTTTAACTAAATAATCGAGCAATACCCGTACATTAGTGGCCACAAACTGCCTTGGTGGATATACGCCCCATACCCCTTCTTGCTGTGGTTGATAGGGTGTTAAAATAGGCACCAATTGCCCTGAGTTAATTTCGTTTTCAATGTAGTAGTCTGGGAGCTGTACAATACCGAGCCCCTTTTTTGCGCCATCCACCAGCGCCCAACCACTATTACACTGTAGCCGCCCCGCTATTTTAATGTGTTTATCGCGCCCATTTTCGTTTACGCGCCAGTAGCTACTATTCCCAATTAAACATTCATGGCTGTTTAGCTCGCCTAAAGTATGCGGCTCACCAAATCGCGCTAAATACTGTGGTGCCGCGCACATAATAAACCGCCGCGCACTTAACCTACGCGCTTTTAAGCTCGAATCTTTTAAGTGCCCAAGCCTTATTGCTAAATCAAATCCGCCCTCTAATAAGTTTTCTTGCTCGTTACTTAGTGTGGCAACAACTTCTACCTCGGGATGATCCTTCATAAAATTATGCACTATAGGCATAATGAACGTTTCCCCATACATAACAGGGGCTGTGAGCTTAATTTTACCCTTTGGTGTAGTTTGGTGCGTGGCAAGACCTTGAGTTGCCTCATCCATAGCATGTTGTAAGTGCTTTATTTGATGTAAATACACTTCGCCTTCTTTAGTTAAAACCACTTTACGAGTAGTACGGGTTAAAAGCTGGGTATTTAAACGTTTCTCAAGCGCCGTAACATGGCGGCTAATATGCGCAACCGAAAGCCCAAGCATTTTTGCAGCCGCAGTAAAGCTGCCCTCCTCCCCTACAGCTATAAACTCATCTATTCCATCCCAACGCGCCATTATTACCATACTGTAAAAGTGTTTTAATAAAATTGAGATTATCATTATTTGAGAAACAAATACAATAAGCACATCACCCAAGCAAATTGGGTCTACAATTATTTTTTAATAGCCAGTTAAAGGAAATAAAACACATGTCTGAATTTATTAAATCAAAAGCTGCCATTGCTTGGGGTCCTAATCAACCACTTAGTGTTGAAGAAGTTGATGTGATGATGCCTAAAAAAGGCGAAGTAATGGTAAAAATTACCGCTACAGGTGTGTGTCATACCGATGCATTTACATTATCAGGCCAAGATCCTGAAGGCATATTTCCTGCTATTTTAGGTCACGAAGGCGCTGGTGTTGTCTATGCTGTTGGCGAAGGCGTAACGAGTGTTGAAGTTGGGGATCATGTTATTCCTTTATACACTGCAGAATGTGGCGTATGTAAAATGTGTACTTCAGGTAAAACTAACCTGTGTTCAGCCGTGCGCGAAACACAAGGTAAAGGCCTAATGCCAGACGGCACTACACGCTTTTTTAAAGATGGCCAACCAATTTATCACTACATGGGGACATCAACGTTCTCTGAGTACACTGTATTGCCAGAAATCTCACTCGCTAAAGTAAATAAAGAAGCATCACTAGAAGAGATTTGCTTACTCGGCTGTGGTGTAACAACAGGCATGGGCGCAGTTACCAACACAGCTAAAGTAAAGCCTGGCGACACTGTTGCTATATTTGGCTTAGGCGGTATTGGTTTGTCTGCGATTATTGGCGCAAAAATGGCCGGTGCGGGTCGTATTATTGGTGTTGATATAAACACCACTAAATTCGATTTAGCTACAAAACTAGGTGCAACTGATTTAATTAACCCAAAAGATTTCGACAAGCCAATTCAAGAAGTTATTGTTGAAATGACAGACGGCGGCGTTGACTACTCGTTTGAATGTATCGGTAATGTTGACGTAATGCGCTCAGCGCTTGAGTGTTGCCACAAAGGTTGGGGAGAGTCAGTAATTATTGGGGTGGCGGGTGCAGGCCAAGAAATATCAACCCGCCCGTTTCAACTAGTAACTGGGCGTGTATGGCGTGGTAGTGCATTTGGTGGTGTTAAGGGCCGTTCACAACTTCCTGAAATTGTTGAGCGTTACATGGCGGGTGAATTTGCTCTTAGCGACTTTATTACTCACACAATGGGCCTTGAAGATATTAATGAAGCGTTTGATTTAATGCACGAAGGCAAAAGTATTCGTACAGTCATTCATTACTAATAAACTGCATTCGTAAAATAGCTTATTAATAAGCCGTAATACTTTTAAGTTTACGGCTTTTAAGGATTAAGTATGTTAGAAAATATCTCAAGTGTAAAAGTGTCTGGCGGTTGGCATAAACAATATACTCACAGCTCGCAAAGTACACATAGCACTATGCGCTTTGCCGTATTTTTACCACCTGGCGCAAGTGAGACAAACAAAGTACCGGTACTTTATTGGTTATCGGGTTTAACCTGTACAGACGAAAATTTTATGCAAAAAGCCGGTGCATTTAAAAAAGCAGCAGAGCTGGGTATTGCTATTGTAGCGCCAGACACTAGCCCGCGTGGCGAGAACGTACCTAATGAAGACAGCTACGACTTTGCACAAGGCGCAGGCTTTTACGTAAATGCCACGCAAGCTCCTTACAACACCCATTTTAATATGTACGATTATGTTGTTAGTGAATTACCAGCACTTATTGAACAACATTTTCCAATAACAAGCACAAAAGCAATTAGTGGTCACTCTATGGGCGGACACGGTGCATTAATGGCTGCACTTAAAAACCCGACTGCGTTTGTAAGTGCCTCGGCTTTTAGCCCTATTGTAAATCCGATTGAATCCCCTTGGGGTGTAAAAGCATTTACTGGTTATTTAGGAAATGATAAAGCGCTTTGGGCACAATATGATAGCTGCGAGTTGATGAAAAACGCAGAGCAAGCTCATTACTTACCCATGTTAGTGAGTCAAGGTGATGCTGATGGCTTTTTACAAGAGCAACTTAAGCCAGAAAGCTTAGTCGCTATTGCTGATAAAAAAGGCTATCCGCTTACACTTGAAATGCAAGCAGGCTATGATCATAGTTACTTTTTTATAAGCAGTTTTATTGACCAACACTTATTATTTCATCATCAGTTTTTAACTGCATAGGCTCATTAGTGTGTAGGGATGACTTTTCTAACTCTACACACTCTTTCAATACTTTACTCACTTGCCTGCATACTTGTACCGTATTGTTATTGCCCTTACCTTTAATAAATTCAACTATAGCCATATCGGCTTCAACACCGAGTTTAGTAAAGCTAAAGCCCTCTTTATCTTTTACAACAGGCCCCGCATTTACTGGGCCAGGTTGAGAGCGCGCTGCCCCATCTAAAATTATACCCGCAGCAGCGCAACCAATTAATACATTTGTAAATAGAATAATCAATAAAGTACGCATTATTAACCCCACCAATATAATTACCTAAATTATATACAATTTTAAAAATAGCATTGTAAAAAAATGTAAGCCTTAGTGCTTAAATTCACGTATGAACTCTTTAATAAAACCCACCAGCTGTAAAATAAAAATAACCAAAAAAGGAAGCGCTCCAATAATAGCAACGCTTCTGTTTAATGGTTCATTATTTTGTACTAGCAAAACAAAAGCGCATAAACCTAGTGCAAACGACCAAGCATACAAGCTCCATGTTTGAACTTCACTTGCACCACTTAATTGGCGAATAACCAAAACAGCAGAGTCTGCTGATGTGGCTACAAAAATGAGTAACAGTAATAAACTTGACCAAATTAATAAACCGCCTTGCCACCCTAATTGCTCAAAAAATACAAACAGCCCTTGCGTATAATCGGCTTTAATAGCCACTAAAATGCCTGCATTGTGCGTTTGATCCCACGCAATTGCAGAGCCCGAAAACACACTAAACCAAATAATTGTCACAAAAGTTGGTACAAATACAACACCTAAAATGTATTGCCAAACCGGCCGTCCTTGGCTAATTTTTGCCAAAAACACACCAACGAACGGGCCCCAAGCTAACCACCAAAAATAGTAATTGTATGTCCAACCTGTTGCCCATGCGGGGTCATTAAGTACGCTTTCAAACTGCCATGTACCTGTGGTTATGAGCTGAATGTAATCCAATGTTCCTCCTACAGCTATGTCTATAATTGGCTTTATAGGCACAAAAATTAATAGCCATGCTATAAGTGAAAATGCTAAAAACACATTAAACTTACTTAGAGTTTGAATTCCTTTTTTAAGCCCCAACTTTGCAGAAATGGTATAAAGCAGCGCAATTAGAAAAATTATAATAAACCCCGAAAATAAAGCCGATTCAACCCCTAGCTCAAGCTCGAGCCCTTTACGCAGTAATAAAGTTGAATTAGCAATTGTGCCCACGACACCAAAAAATATTGCAAGTATGGCAATTAATTTAATGCTAAAGCTCAACTGTAACTGCCAAGCCCGATTAATAACGCCTTTAGTTGCACTGATCACAGGAGCACTAATATCGCCCGCTTTACCACTATTGCGAGTAAGCCCACCTAATAACAAGCCAAATACTGCATAGAGCGCCCATGCATGCGCGCCCCAATTAACTAAGGTAAGTGCCAAACCACTTGTTTGATTGTTAGGATACAAGCTTTGCTTTAAAGGCGAATTAACCGTGTGTAGTGCAGGCTCTGCTACTCCCCAAAATATAAGTCCTGAGCCCATTCCTGCTGCAAACAACATAGAAAGCCAACCAAAGGTACTAAACTCAACAAGTGCTTGCGCTCCTCCTATTTTTCGTTGCCCTAATGGGCTTATAGCAATAGCTATCACAGAAAAAAGTAACAAGTTTACCAATATAAAAAATGGCGAGCCTAAATAACCTAAAATTTTATTAATAGCGGGTTGTAAGTGCTCTGTGAGTAATTCAGGAAATAAAAAAGCAATAACAGATAACCCAACGCAAAATAGTAAGGCTGTTTTTTCAAGCTTAGTGGGTGTGCTTAATGTTTTATTTAAAGGCAAGAGATTCACATAGGTGTCTTTTAGTCTGGATAAAAGAATACGGGGCTTTAAAACTCAGATCAAATTAACTATTGCGTAAAATAGTAATAAAAACATGTAAAAGTTTCCTCAATAATTCTTGTTAAATACAGGTATTAACAATAACTAATTGATTAATAGTCATTTATTCTATGGCTTGCTGTTTGCTTATTATTAACAAAGTTAACCAGCACAGGCTCAATAATGGAAATTGATTTACAGTGGAATGAAATCATCGATAACTTAATACACTTAGGTATTGCATACCTACTTGCACTACCCATGGCTTACGACAGAGAGCGTAGTAATGATGGCGCAGGCCTTCGTACCTTTCCTCTTGTTGCTGTTGCATCGTGTGGGTATGCATTAATTGCTATGTCGGTTTTAGATGGCGCAGAAGCTCAATCAAAAATGTTGCAAGGCATCATTACTGGTATTGGTTTTATTGGCGGTGGCGCAATTTTGAAAAATAACAAATCAACCTCCGGCACAGCAACCGCAGCCAGTATTTGGAATATGGGCTTAATTGGTATAGCTGTAGCGTACAGCCGTTACGAAATAGCCATTTTACTTGCCATTATTAATTTTATAACGCTTAGGTATGTAAAAAAGTTTAAGTAACAGTTTTTTTAATAAGTATTGCAGCAAAATTCCAATGCATTATTTGAATAGCCAAAACTTATTAATGCAATAACTCCCCATAATTTATATGTGGGGAGTTACAATTTTTATAAAAAGCTTTCACCGCTTTGCTTAAGTGTAATTGTTTGTGCTTGAGCGCTTTTTATTAATAATCCACAACGCAAATCATTTTTCGAAATAACAATTTTATCAATTGTATTAGTGTCATAGTCAACGACTTTGTTTTCGCATCTAAGTTGCACTTTGCTCAGTGGTAATTCTGATTCTAATTTAACTTCAGACTTCGACATCATAGGCATTACAGCTTGTTCTGAAGCTAAACTAAATTGTTGCTTAATATCTCCCGAGTTTTTATAAATATCGTTCACTTGAGTTAACAACTGTTCCTTGTTTTGCTCTGTAAAGGTTATGGATTCAATATTGCCTAGTGCATCTATTGCATCATAAGCACGTACATAATCTTGTTTTGATATAAACCACTGTAAAGCGTTTTTAATCACACGTTTTTGAATTTGATCCGGTAGATTAGCTCTAAATAAAAACGCTTCGTAGATATGCTGATCAAAGCTCTTCCAGTCTTGCACAAAATAACTGTGCTGGCTTTTAAGCCATGCAAGCAAAACAATCTCAACCGTATTTTTTGTATGTTCATTTTCTAATTCATCGATACGGCTTTTAGCTTCATCGTATTTCTTTTCGTCGATTAATTTACTAGCTTGCTCATAATCATTAAAAAAGCCGCGAGACGCTTTATCGTTTGAAAAATTAATATGTAAATTTTGCGAACTTACAGTAATGGTTTTTGCTACAGGTATAGTCTCACCATTTAATTTTGCACTTTTGTAGTTGAGCTTAGACACGTAATCCATTACTTCTCTTTGGTACTTTTTTTGCCCAACCGTAGCTACAATTTCTATATCACTAACCTGCCCGCTTTTATCAACCAAGTAACTGCTCAAATTAATCCCCTCTAACCTCGAAGCGCGCGAAGAAGTATTAGTGAGCTGATCGTAGTTTTTATTAATTACTTCTGCAGGAATAAAGTCGTCAGCAAAAACAGAGAGTTGAGTAAAAGTACAAGTTAAAGAAAGCGCTAATATGAGTTTTTTCATCAGTTTTATCCATCCTAGATAGTGTTTATATAATAGAAACAAACGATCAACATAAAAGCAAGTGTAAACACAAAAGATTAGTTCATTTAATGAGCTTTACTTAGAAAAAACTTAATAGTAAATATATTTGAGGCATTAAAAAAGGCGCTTAAAAAGCGCCTTGCTAACAAGTATGTGTGCTTAAAACATATCTTGATAGGAATTTGTTGTGCTAAACGTAATTGCTTTTTCAAAGCCAGGTAACTGAATACTTTGCTCGTCTATTACAATATCGTTGTCGTCAATAAGTCCGTCGCCAAAGCGGTAAATAAGTTCGTACTGGCCTAAATCGGCTTGAGCTTGATACGTTTGTTGCGCGGCTTTAATTGCCACGTTTTTCTGCGCGTAACTACTCATAACTTCATCGCCATGGCGCTTAGCGAGCATTTGCATTGTTACTTTTGGTGAAAGTACGGTAGCTGTTGCATTGTTACCGCCAAAGCCTTTTGAATTTATAAAAGCAATATCCATATCGGCGCATTCGTAATGGCTATTACGAATATCAAGATGATCGGTGTAAACATCATCAGCCACTTTATCAATTGTGGTAATACCCGGCATAATATTATGGCTAAATACACCTAAAGCTATCGCTAATTGGTCGCCACTTGCAGGAGCTATAGTATGACCAACATAGGCTTTTGGCGCTGTCACTTTCCAATTATCAATAGCGAACGTTTGTGCCACTTTGTGATATATCAGCGACTCTGTTACGCGGTTTAGTGGTGTACTTGAGCCATGCGCTAAAATAAAGCTACGTTCTTGCAAAGCTTCTTTGCCTAAAAGGCTCGTTGCTAAAGCAGCCGATTTAGCCATGGTAATATAGTTACCAGGACCAGGTGACGTGATTGATTTTTTTATGCCATCTGCATTTACAAATACATCCGGTACGCAGCCCATAATGTCAGCGCCTAGTTCAAGGGCTAAGGCATCGTCCATTAAAATAGCAACTTGTGCGCCTTCACCTAATGTAAAGCCGCAGTTGTCGCCAAATGGGCGGCTACTTTTGCGATAATCTGGTTCTTCATCACTTGATAAGTTATCTAAACGGCGCAAACCTTCAACATTTGCAAGTGCGCTCATGTTACCAAAGCCTTCAATCACTTCTGGTGTAATAGCACACTCAACACTTGCGACAACCGCAACGCGTGTACGCCCTGCCTGTATGTCGTTAACCGCTGCACGTAAGTTGTATAAAAACGTAGCACAGGCGCCCGAGGTCGAAAACGTAGTACCTACATTGCCCGTAACATACGCGTTAATAAAGTCGGTCGACATTGTATTTAAACCCAGTGCTAACTGCTTAGTACTAACACGGTCGCCTTGTTGGCGCGCCTTTACTAAACCGCCTAGGCCTTTGTCGTCCATTTGGCCAATTACCGATGCTGAATAGGTACCAATTTTATCTGGCTCTACGCTATTCATAATATGCTGCCAATCAAGCCCTGTTGATTTAATAGCATCGGTAGCTGCAAAAATAGTAGCTTGCAGACCACGAGGCTGATAGCGGCTGTTATACATAACAGACGGATCAAACCCAGTCGGAAATTGCCCTGCAGATTTAATCGGGTTATCACGTGTTGAGTCATGCTTAACATCTAAGTCGGCTGCAATAGTTACTTTTACTTTTTTGCCTTCAAGTTCTTCAACTTGCCAGCTAGCTGGAACAGGTGTAGGTAAGTCGCGAGCGCGCGTTTCAAACACAATTGCGTTATCGCTTGATGCGTTTAGCGTCATTTTTTGCTGCCACGGTGTGGCATCTGCATCAAAGTGTTCTTTTTCAATTTTACGAATAAGCGTACCAGCAATAATTTGCTCACCAAAGCGTGCTTCTATGTCGCTTTGCTCAACATTATTACCTTGTGTATCTTGTAATTGGCCGTTTACAACGCTTACTAGATTCATCAGTGTGGCGAGGCCTAAGAATGTTTCACTGCGATCTTGAGCATTTAAACTATCTAACACGATACGGCGATAACCTTGATGAAAAGAAGTACGGCCAGCGGCGTTAATGCCACCCATGCCTACTATAACGGGTAATGCTGTCATAATTTACCTTTAAAAACGTGTTATTAGAAGAACAGGCAGTTTAAATGGATTATGCACTATGCATTGTGCTTTAATAGCCAAATATTCAGCACAAAAGGCCAAAATATACTGGTCGGAGCATTTATATGACTGAAAAAAACACTAATCCACCACTAAACATTGCTATAGCGGTATATCCGCATTTATTAGTTACCAGTTTAACGCTGCCTATCGAGATGTTAAGAGCCGGCGAGGCCTTTGCTAAAGGCCATCTTGATAAGCAAAGCTTTAGACCGCTTGCTATAAATTTAGTGGCTAAAAATGCTGAATTTATACCCACTCGCGCAGGCCTTGCGATAATTCCTGATTGCATAACAACTAACGCCCCCTACAGTGATTTAATTATAGTGCCCGGAATTTGGCGAAACCCGCGCCCTGTAGTGCGTACAAATCAAGGCGTAGTTGATTGGCTAAGCGAGAGCTTTAGCGCAGGCAGCCATATAATTGGTGTAGGCACTGGCAACTGCTTAGTAGCTGAGGCTGGCTTACTTGATGGGCACCCTGCTACAACCCATTGGCACTACGCCAATCAATTTAGCCACGACTACCCGTTAGTGCGTTTAAAACCCGACTTTTTTATAACCCAGTCAGAACGCATGTACACCGTAGCAAGCCTTAATGCCCTTGCAGATGTGATCGTACATATTATTAGTCAGTACTATGGAAAAGCCGCCGCTCAACATGTAGAGCGAAACTTTTCGCACGAAATACGTAAACCCTACGAAGATCAACGCTACTTAGAAGGTGCAGTTGACCGTCATCCCGACGAGCTAATTGCGCAAATTCAGTTTTGGCTAAAAACAAATTTAGCCACCGAGTTAAACCTGCAAGAAGTCGCTGCCCAATTTAGCTTGAGCTACCGTACTTTTACCCGCCGTTTTAGAGCCGCCACTAATCAAAGCCCTATTGAGTATTGGCAACAATTACGCGTAGAGGGTGCGAAGGAGTTATTAGCATCATCAAATTTATCAATTCAAGAAGTGGCTTTAGAAGTGGGATATAACGACCAAGGTCATTTAACACGCGTGTTTAAAAAAGTATTAAGCCAAACGCCTAGTGGTTATAGAAAAGTAGTTAGACGAAAGTTATTTGGATAACCAGGGACGACACTCTAAATTGGCATTTTTTTATACATAAATTATACTCTTATCAATAATATAATTTACGCTATACCAAGGTAACTGCATGAGAGATAAACTTAGTAAGCACCTTTTTGATCCACAAAGCGATGCTTCTATTGAATCAAAGTTATTAAAGTTACTTTCACTTGTACGAAAACATTTGAGTATGGAAGTCGCGTTTATTTCAGAATTCACCAATACTGATCGCGTTTTTAAAGTGGTAGATAATCAAACTACAAATACCTGCGTATCAGAAGGTAATTCAGATCCAATTTGCGAAACTTACTGTAAAAAAATATCCGATAACGAGCTAGAACAAATAATCCCTAATACTCTTGAGCATCCAATAACCCGCAACATGCCAGTCACAGAAAAGCTAAATATTGGCTCTTATATTGGTGTACCCATTATCTTATCCACCGGGAAAATTTATGGAACTTTTTGCTGTTATAAAACCGTATTAGACAATACCTTGAACGACAGAGATTTGTCATTTCTTAGGCTGATTTCTGAAATAGCTACTGAGTTAATCGAAAAAAAGGTTCAATCTGACATTTTAAATAATGAGTCAAAGTCGCTTATTGAAAATATTATAAAAACAAACGATATTACGATTTATTTTCAGTCCATATTTAATTTATCAACCAATCAACTTTCGGGTTATGAGTCTCTGTCACGCTTTTTTATTGAACCCTATAAAACACCTGATATTTGGTTTAAAGATGCTGAAAAACTGGGTTTAGGAGAAGCATTAGAAATACTTGCTATACAAAATACATTACGTTACTTAGATCAATTTGATGAAAAAGCTTATATCACTATAAATACTTCACCTCAGCATATTTTATCAGGCTCAATAGACAAAGTATTACAAAGCATCGATTGTAATAGAATAATTTTAGAAGTGACTGAACATTCACCTATTTTAGACTACCAAGCTATGAGAACCGCACTTCGACCATTAAGAAACCGGGGTGTAAAGCTAGCTATCGATGATGTAGGTGCTGGATTTTCATCTTTTCAGCATATTTTAGAATTAGAGGCAGATATCATTAAGTTAGACATAAGCCTCACTCAAAATATAAACACAGACCGTAGAAAGTTTTTATTAGCTAAAGCACTATGCGGATTTGCCAAAGCAATTAATTGCTCAATAGTTGCAGAGGGGATAGAAAATCAAGAAGAATTAAGCACACTGAGAAAGCTAGGCGTTGATAACGTGCAAGGCTATTTTATTGGGCGCCCAGCTCCGCTTGAAGATGCCATTCAATATCAAACAGTTACGCTCTAATTAAAAAACGCCACTTTTAGTGGCGCTCTGACTCGTTAAACTCTTTTCGATAGTAGCGCTTTTGATAATTTTTTACTTTAGTGTGAACGCCTTTACTTAAGCTTTTAAATTTAGCCTCAAGCACGTCTACACCATATAAAATACCCACCACCAGTACCGAGAGCTTTATAGCAGCGCCTAAGTTTTCAGTCGCTATCATAACGCCTATTGATGCTAGCACCCAAATGGTTGCAGCAGAGGTTACGCCCACTACCGCACCATCTTTTGCGAGCATAACGCCTGCGCCTAAAAAACCAATACCTGTAATTATTTGCCCAACTACACGAGAATGATCTATTACATCCCCTTGTAAATTAAACGCAGTGGATAAAAACAAATACGTACCCAAGGTTATTAACGCAGAGGTACGAATACCGACAGGCTTGCCGCGCAACTGGCGCTCTATACCAATAATGGCACCGCAAAAAGCCGCAGTACCAATTGCCGCCCACGAATACGGGGCTACATCAATTAAATCTAAAAAAGTCACTGTTAACCTTATATTTTATTAGCTATAGCCACCGCCGTTCGTAAACGTTGGCTACCAAATGCTGACATTTTACTAAAATCACTTCGTGCAATAGGCACATATTGGCAATCTATTGCGAGTTGTTTGTCGTTACCGGGCTCACAAAACGGGTCGTGAACATACACGCAATGCTCATCAAGGTGCGTAACACACACCCAATGTGGCGATTTTTTACCATCAAAGCTGTATGTACTAATTAATAACAGCACACTAAAGCCTTTACTTAACCACTGCTCAATATGTTCAAGCTCTACATCTTTATACGTAAGCGGTATATTTGCTTGCGCTATACCATCTACAAATTGCTGATGCACTGTGGCAAGTACCACTTTTTTGTTCTCGTTACGTACGCCATCTAAAAACAAAGGCTCTGTGGTATTAACCATTACCTCGCTTTTAAAACCCCGCTTGTTAGCGGCAAGTGCCAAACCAAAC
Source organism: Pseudoalteromonas sp. NZS127_1 (assembly GCF_015864295.1). NCBI lineage: Bacteria > Pseudomonadati > Pseudomonadota > Gammaproteobacteria > Alteromonadales > Pseudoalteromonadaceae > Pseudoalteromonas > Pseudoalteromonas sp. NZS127_1. The sequence goes on from NZ_JADYXO010000001.1 coordinate 650,832, forward strand.
GGATGGCAACCACCATGACCCGATGTCATAAAAATAGTGGTACCTTCACGCCAAAGTGCTAACTCATGTGATTGAGTAAGCTCTGTAGTTGGCTTAAGTGCACCCATAGCCATTAATAGCGCAGCAGGCCCGCACGTAAACTCGGTAGTTTGCTGATACCACGGCGTTAAACGCGCCACCTTTAACTCACTCGTTTGCCGAATGTTTTTTTGCATCCGTAGTGCGTCACTGTGATCGTCGTAATAATCGCTGTATTGACCAAACACCCTGTAACCTAGGCTTTTATAAAGCCCAATTGCACTTTCGTTATTTACAGCTACCTCTAAGCGAAGGTAAATACGAGCCCGCTCACACGTTTCTTTTTCAAGGCTAGTAAGCAGCGCTTTTGCAATGCCCTTACCTTGCATTGTGGGTAGTACAGCAAGCGAATATAAACGCGCTAAACGTGTGCCTTTATGGCACCACACTAGCCCATAGCCGCATATTTGCTCGCCACACTCTGCAACGAGCAAAATACCGTGTTTGGCACTTAGCCAGCGTTTTAAACTACGTGGGCTCAATTTATCGTTATTAAAGCAGGCGCTTTCAACGTCAATCAGTGCAGTTAAATCACTACCAATAGCTTTTCGAATAACAAGCTTGCTCATGTTATTAGCCACGGCCTCGCGCTTCTAAACGTTGTTTAAATTCATCCATAATGATCATGTAAAGTTCGTCGCCTAAATAGCCGTCTTCTACCTTGTGATCAATACTTGGGTTGTCGTTTACTTCAAGCACGTATGCTTTGCCTTGATGCTCTTTAACATCTACGCCATATAAACCCCTACCTACCGTTTTACACGCTTTTAATGCTGCATCTAACACGGCTTTTGGTAACTCAAAGGTTGGCAATGTTTCAAAGCCACCAGAGAAAAACCGTTTAGCGTCGTGGTTATAAATTTGCCAATGGTTACGCGCCATTAAATAACGACATGCATAAATAGCACGGCCATTTAACACACCCACTCGCCAATCGTATTCGGTATACATGTACTCTTGCGCGAGCACTAATGCGCTAAATTCAAACAGCTCTGTAAGCTTAGCTTCAAGCTCATCACGGTTTGACACTTTATAAACACCTTTTGAGAAAGACCCTTCAGGCATTTTTAAAACAAGCGGATACGTAAACGCGTCTTCTAATTGAGCAAGCGTTTCACTTGATTGATCAGCGACTACAACCGTTTTTAAACTTGGCACTTTTTGATAATTAAATGCATCGTGTAAATACACTTTATTACAACAACGTAAAATAGACTCAGCATCGTCAATAACCACTAAACCAAGGCTTTGCGCTTTGCTCGCAAGGCGATACGTTGGGTGGTCAATCGCTGTAGTTTGGCGAATAAATAACGCATCAAACTGAGCAATATTATCAATTTCGTCAAAGCTTAATGCTTGTGCATTAATGCCGTGTTTAGCAGCGGCTTTAATAAAGCGTGCAATGGCGTCTTTATCGCTCGGCGGTACTTTTTCGTTATGATCAACAAGTATTGCCATGTCCCATCTAAAACGACGTTGCACTGAGCCAATGCGCCATTGTGTTTTAGTAAAGTTATCTAGCTTGGCAACAAAGTCGCTGTACTGCTGCTCATTTAAAGACGACAACGAACCTTGTTGTAATAAGCCTTGCTCATCAACAAATAAAATAGGCGCTGGGTATTGTTTAAATACCGACTTTGCTGCTTTTGATTGTAAATCGTTTAGTGCATTACCAAAGTAAAGTGTGCCGTCTATTTGGCCCACATTTAACATAGGGGCTTGGCCACTACGAAGTGCGTTTATTGTTTTTACACTTGGCAAAACTTGGTGCTTGCGCGCCTCAGCAAGTAACGAGCAGTAGTAACCTTTGCTCAAGTATTGGCTTGAGTCGCACAGATTAATAATGCGTGTTTTTGGTTCATTTTGTTTTGGGTAATCACGTAAGTAGGTATTAAACGTAATTACATTTTCGAACGATTGAGCAAGCGTTTGCTCGTTGTTATCAACCACAATTAAGGTTTTAAACACGACTTTTCCTAGTTAAGTCAAAATATAAAAAGCATGCTTAAGTAACATTACTAAGCATTATAAATAGAAACACCCATCGTACTAAGTGGAGCATTGTTGCAAATCACTTAATACGATGGGTGCTTTAACAGGTACCTACTGTACGAGTTAGCGCTTAAATTGCTTAAGCGACATGTGCTTTATATACCCTTTTTTAAAAACGCACAAACGAGATATTTTTAGCGTGAAGATAAAAAATATTGATTAACTAATAACGCAGATTAAAATACGCAAAACAATACCTTATGAGAGTTAAAAATGTCGCTGCCTGCTTGCCCAAAATGCCAATGTGAATATGTTTACGAAGACCAACAACTGCTTATTTGCCCCGAGTGCGCCCATGAGTGGAACCCAAATAATACAAGCGATGAAGACGCAATTTTAGTTAAAGATGCCAATGGCACTTTGCTAAATGATGGTGACAAAGTGACAGTAGCCAAAGATTTAAAAATTAAAGGCAGCTCGCAAGTAATTAAAATTGGCACCAAAGCGGTAGTTAGAAGAGTACTTGATAAAAAAGATCACGAACTTGATTGTAAAGTAGAAGGCATTGGCGAAATGATGGTAACAGCAAAGTTTGTGAAAAAAGCTACCTAAAATTAGATATTTAAAATATAAGGATGTTAGATGAAAAATCATAAAAATAAATTCATCCAAGCCTTATGGTCTGTTATTGAAGCTTATTATTAGTGCGTGTAATAGATTTTGTTTAACTGCTATTAGTTGGTGTATATCTAAAGGTCCACCTACATTTAATAAGGCGAATTATCGCTTAGGTGTGTTTAAGCATTTAACCTCCTCACCTTAATGAGGAGGTATCTCTTGAACTGATCAGTTTACATTTCAGTTAAAGTGCTTTTTAAGCTTTGATTACCCAGTAAAGAAATCAAATACGTTACCAAGTGTTGATGATGAACCTTTATAAAATTCAGTAAAACTACATCGACTGCATGTCACAGCGGTGTACTTTTTATTTTGAACATCAAAAATTCTTGACCAAAAGCCACCCGAAACTCTTATTTCACCGGTATCAAATTCGTTATTATTACACTTAGAGCAAGACCAATTGTTATGTCTCATATTTCAACCTCCATATTATTTATGTACGGTATATTAAACACTTAAGGAACGTGTGTAGCAATTTTTTTAATAAACAAACTATAATTTAGTTCTTATATTGGTTAAGTTGGAATTTTGATAGATGTTTGGATGGCTTTTTAATAATTGCTTTTTATAATAATTAGTATGGGGGTCATACTAATTTCACTCAGGGATTACCTACTTGTTAGCTGTATATTGCGTTAACAACAAAAATTTTCGTAAGTCTCGCTCTTGTCTCATTACGTGCAAAATATATACTTTATCGTTATCTTTTTTGTAAAATATACGACAAGGATTCACGACCAGTTCAAGATAATTTAGGTTAGCTAACTCAATTGGTTTTTTACCTGATTCAGGAAAGAGTTCGAGACGTTCAACTTTTTCAAATATTTTGGAAACCAATTTTTTCGCTGACTGCAAATTGCTTAATGCGATATATTCAGCGATATCGTTAAGATCATCCAAAGCTGGATTAGTCCAAATTATTTCAGCCATTTATTCATTTTATCTTTAGCTTCAACATTCGACATAGTTTCACCACGACTTATTGCCTGCTCTCCTTTTGCAAGAGACTCAAGAATTTGCATACGCTTTTGCATAAATTCATAATCATCAACATCTACTAAGTATGCAGATGGTTGTCCATGTTCAGTTATCAACACAGGTTCTTTAGAGGAATGAAGTTCAGATAATATCTTCGTTGCTTGACGCTTCAATGTTGTTACTAGTTCTACTCTCATAATAATCCCCAAACAAATGTATCACTATAGTAGCACCGAGTAGCCAACTTGGGAAATACAACTAACGAGGCTGTATAACCACTAAAATCAATTAAAAAGGGAGCACCTAACGTCAACCCTGCTCATTTTTAAACTATTAGGTACTTCTCATAATATGCCTTTGTAGAAATTGAAATAAACACCACGTTACGCTATAAAAACATAGCTGTAGGTTGGATAAATGGCGGAGCCATACCATCCGACAATTAATTTATGAATATAAATAAGCGATTATTACGTTGGTATGGCTCTGCCAGCAAACGCTTCTCTTAAAAACCAAAGCTTTATAAAATCTCTACCACCACATATTCGTGGGCTTTACCTGCAATTGTTAACGTAATTTCATCATCAATCTGTTTATTTAGTAACTGCTTACCCATTGGTGCGCCGGGTGTTACAACAGCAATTGCGTGCTGTTTAACGTTTACTGTTAAACCACCAGCTGCAGGGCCTAAATAAAACCATTTTTGGGCTGCGTTATCATCTTCTAAACACACCAGCGAACCGATAGCTATTTTGTCGGTTGGTTTTTCGTTAAATGCAGGCTCAAACAATTCTATGCTTTTATAGCAATCGTTTACGCGCTGGGCTTGGCCTTGTGCTAAATAAGCGGCTTCGAGCCCTAGAGTATCGTATTTATTTTCGGCTATATTTTCTTCATGTGTGGCGGTGTCGTGCGCAGTTTTTGCCGCTACTTTTGCTGTTGTAAGCTGCGCTTCTAGCGCAAAGCGAAGATGTTCGATAACGTGGGTTTTATTCATGGGGATTAGTACAATACAGGCTGTAAAAATAAGGCAGCTAGTTTAACATTTTTGCGGGGCTTAAAACCATTGTTTTAAACCCCGCAAGCTTGGTGGGAATACTAGTGGGGCTTAAATTTGCATTAAACTAACAAAGAGCCGTTGGTTGGTGCAGCTCTTTGCTTGTGTTTTATTAAAAACCTTATGGCATATCTAATAATGTTTGCGTGTGGGCATCTACTTTAACTTCGTAGTTTTTAGCGCTTAAGCCCAATAGTTCCGGCAAGGTTGCCGCTATACAAATAGACGAGAACGTACCCACTACAATGCCGGTAAATAATGCAATAGCAAAGCCTTGCAGTGGTGCACCTGCAAGCAACCAAACGCTCGCAACCGTTGCAAGTGTGGTACCCGACGTTATTAAGGTACGTGTTAGCGTACTTTTAATCGCATTATTAATAATAGTCGCTGGACTAAGTACATTGTTTGATTGAACACGTAAAAGCTCGCGTACTCTATCCCCTACTATTATTGAGTCGTTAAGTGAGTAACCAATAATAGCCAGTAAACTTGCCAGTACGGTTAGGTTAAATTCAATTTGTAATAGTGAAAATAATCCAAGTACGAGTATTAAATCGTGCACTAGCGCTACCACAGAGCCAACGGCTAATCGCCATTCAAAACGTACTGCAAGGTAGATCATTACTGCAATCATTGCAGCAAACATTGCTAAACAGCCTTGATCAAATAACTCATCGCCCACTTGCGAGCCAATATAGGCCGACGATAAAACCTGTGCGTTTATATAATCGTTTTGTGTAACAGCGCTTTGCCAATCAAGGCTATTAGCTGTTGTTGATGTAGTTGATGCACTTGGCGCTTCTCTTAATTGAAAATGACTATTACCTTGCGCAGTTAGCTCAAACTCACCGTTGTGATTTTTAGCAATAAACGATTGAAGCTCTTTTAGTTCAACACTTTGGCTGGTTGTAAACTCAGTTAAATAACCGCCTGTAAAATCTAAGCCAAAATTTAGACCTTTTTGCGTAAGTGTAAATACTGATAGTAGCACTAAGATGGCGCTTAAAAGCATGCCCATAAAACGTAAACGTGTGCCCTTTTCACCTTTCAAAAAAGTGTTAAGCATGTGCTTTTACTCCTGCTTTTTTACCCATTTTTAAATACAACGTTTGGCTTAATATTTTTGATACGTACACACCTGTAAATACAGATGTTAAAAGCCCCAATGCGAGTGTAATGGCAAAACCTTTAACTGGCCCATAGCCTATGCCGTATAAAATAAGTGCAGTGATCATGGTAGTTATATTGGCATCAAATATTGTATTTGCGGCTTGTTTATAACCCTCTTGAATAGCCTGATACGGTGCACGGCCTTGGCGGCGTTCTTCTTTAATGCGTTCAAATATTATTACGTTAGTGTCTACCGCCATACCTATGGTTAGTACTAGGCCTGCAATACCCGGCAGCGTTAACACAACCCCTGGTAATAATGACATTAAGCCCACAAGCGACGTTAAATTTAATATAAGTGCCACGTTTGCAATAAGGCCTAAACGGCGATACCAAAGCGCCATAAATGCAAGCGTAATACCCATGCCTAGCATAAGCGCGGCTAAGCCATTACTAATGTTTTCGCTGCCAAGGCTTGGCCCTATTGTTTGTTCGTGCACAATTGTAACGGGCGCGGTAAGCGAGCCTGCACGTAATAACAATGCTAGGTCGGCTGCAGCTTGTTGGCTTTTCATATTGGTAATACTAAAACGCGAACTTAAATGCTGAGCAATATTGGCAACATTAATAACTTCGCTTTTTTTAACTACTTCGCCTTTAGCATTTTGAGAGTACTCAGAGTAGACCGTCGCCATTGGCTTACCAATATTGGCTTTTGAAAACGCCGACATTGCATCACCACCTTGGCCGTCTAAGCTTAGTTGTACCAATGGTTTACCCCAATCGTCGCGGCCTATGTTTGCATTATTAATATGATCGCCTGTAAAAATTGGCACAGGATCGAGCTTTATCGTTCCGCCCGATTGCATATTAAATGTTTGCCCGCCAATTTCTTTTAATTGATAAAAACCAAGCGATGCTGTTGCACCAATAATACGTTTTGCTTCGGTTGGATCTTGCACGCCTGGTAGCTCTATACGAATGCGATGTTTGCCTTGTTGCTGTGTTACCGCTTCGGTAATGCCTAACTCTTCAATACGCGAACGAAGGGTTGTAAGTGTTTGCCCCATAACCTCTTTATCAAAGCTGCTGCGGCCTTGCTCTGAATAACTAAATTTGGCAGTTTTAACGCTGCCGTTATTGCTTGTTACAACGGCTAAATTAACAAATCGGCTTTGTAGCTCTTCAATAACGGGGGTTAACTTGTCGGTTGCATTAGGCAATGCGTTTATTTCAAACCCCTGCTGAGTTTGCTGCGTTTTTACGCCATGTGCTTTTTGCTTAATAATAATTGATTTAGCTTGTTGATACGCACTGACTAACTGCTCATCAACGGCTTTATCTAAATCTACGTCTAGTACAAATAGCACACCGCCATTTAAATCAAGGCCCAGCTTTATTGGTGATAAACCAAAATCTTGTAACCATGTTGGGCTGGTTGCATGCTCAACAATTTTAACTTGCGTGTTTGGATATTGCGCTTTTATAGCCGCTTGCGCCTGAGCGCTTTTAGTTGGCTCGTTTAAAAGTATATTAATAGTCGATTGCTTATCTAAACCCTGCTCAACCTCTAGCCCTTGTTTATTTAAAAAAGTAACTAGCGTTTTAGTGCTCGGTAAAGATTGCGTTTCGCTGTGCGGCGTACTACTTACGTGCAACCACGATTTATTTGGATATAGGTTTGGTAATGCGCTGATAGCTAATAAAACCAATACTATTAGCATGGCTATATAGCTTAATTTGAACTTAGCCGAAGACGGCTTTTTATCTTTTTTAAAACTTAACATGTTGAATCCTTATTGCCAGCAAAGCTAGCAACGTGCTTTTTAAAAGCACAATTAATCTGCAGGCTAAAACTTTAAAAGTTAAAACCTAATAAAATTAAATAAGGAAAATTAAGCGTGGTAGGTAGTTACAGCTCTGTAGAGTAAGTTTACGTCTTTCCAGCCACTCAAGCGCGACTTTTTACTATTAGTTACAAGCGTATACCAAGGCTGTATAGGATTAATCGCTCTTGGTCGTAAGAATATATGCCTAACAAGATTTTGAGCAAAAAATTCAAAAACCACATCGTATTCTGGCTCACTTTGAACAGTGTGCAAAAACAATGATGAATTATTGGCTGTTAACCTTGGTTGGTGCGCGTCAAAATCGGTTTGATGCGTTTTTTTATGCTGCGAAGTATCTACAGACTTACTAATAGGCTGTATTTTAGTTAAATCGGCAATATCAGTAAGCGAAACCTGCGTACTAATATTGATATTTAAATTTTGTGAGGCGCCCATAGCATTGCTCTGCACACTAAAAAGTGCAGCAAGTAGCAAAAAGGCAGTTAAAAACACTCTAAATTTAAACATTCACGTTTTAAAACTAAAATAAGGGATGCGTAGTATATAAGGGCTAGTATTTGAAATACAATAGCCCTTAGCTATTTACTATCTAATTTAATTTTACTGAGACTTTTAATGCGCCCCAGACAAAGCAGTGAAAAACGACCAGACGCCATGAATTTACGCCAAAGTGTAAAAACACTGTGGCCCTACCTTACAAAATTTAAAGGCCGTGTTTTTATTGCACTTATGGCGCTTATAGGCGCAAAAGGTGCCACGCTTTTAATGCCTTGGGCACTTAAAGAAATTATAGACTCGGTAGATAAGTCGATTAACCCACTGTTGGTTATTCCCGCTTTATTGTTATTGATGTACGGTGCACTGCGTTTTGCCAGTGTATTTTTAGGTGAGATAAGGGATGCTGTATTTTCTCGTGTAACCGAGCACGCCATGCGTGATATTGGTTTAAAAGTATTTAAGCATTTGCACTCACTTGAGCTGGCTTTTCATTTAGATAGGCAAACCGGTGGCATTAGCCGCGATATAGAACGCGGTACGAGTGGCTTAAGCTTTTTAATGCGCTTTTTAATGTTTAATATTGTGCCTACTTTATTTGAAATACTGACCGTTGCGATTATTTTTGGCACGTTGTTTTCTGTTTGGTTTGCGCTTATTACATTACTGGCAGTTGCTATTTATATTACCTTTACTGTGGTGGTTACTCAGTGGAGAAACCGCTTTATTAGAGAAGCAAATGCTGCCGACAATCAAAGTAATACCCGCGCCATAGACAGCCTACTTAATTATGAAACTGTAAAGTATTTTAATAATGAGCAGTTTGAAGCAAAAACGTACGACACCTTTTTAGCAAACTGGGAAAAAGCCCGTTTAAAAAATAGAATGTCGTTGCTCGCGCTCAATTCAGGCCAAGCACTTATTATTGCTTGTGCTATTACCGCGTTAATGTGGTTGGGCTCAACCGAGGTAGTTGCAGGTACGCTTTCTATTGGTGAACTTGTGATGATTAACGCATATATGATTCAGCTATTTTTACCGCTTAACTTTTTAGGTTTTGTGTACCGCGAAATAAGACGCGCCCTAACCGATCTTGAAAATATGCTTGGGCTACTTAACAAAAAACCACAAATAACCGATGCACTTAATGCAAAAGAACTCAATATTAGCCAAGGTGAAATAACATTTAACAATGTAAGCTTTAGTTACGATGCGCATCGCCCTATTCTTAATAACCTTAGCTTTAGTGTTAAAGCAGGCAGCAAAGTAGCCATTGTTGGAGCCAGTGGTGCAGGTAAAAGCTCATTAGCCCGACTGCTTTATCGTTTTTATGATGTAAGCGCTGGTGAAATTAGTATTGATAATCAAGCTATAAATTCAGTAACACTTAATAGTTTACGAAAAGCCATTGCAATAGTCCCGCAAGATACTGTGCTGTTTAACACGACTATTCGTGAAAATATCGCTTACGGTAGGCCATCAGCTAGCGATGCAGAAATTGATGAAGCCATTGCTATGGCGCATTTAAAAGACTTTATAGCCACACTTGATAAAGGCGATAAAACGCTTGTTGGCGAGCGCGGTTTAAAAGTATCCGGCGGCGAAAAACAGCGTATTGCTATTGCGCGCGCTATTTTGAAAAAGTCCCCTATTTTAATTTTTGATGAAGCAACTTCTGCTCTCGACTCTCATTCTGAGCAAGCAATACTCGCAGCAATGCGTGAAGTGGCCAGTAACCATACGAGTATTGTTATTGCTCATCGCCTTTCTACTATTACCGATGCAGACACCATTATTGTGCTCAAAGCCGGACAAATTATTGAGCAAGGTAAGCACGATGAGTTACTTACACTCGCCGGAGAATACGCCCGTATGTGGGAACTACAGCATAAAAAATAAGGGATAGTAGGCGTGAGTTTACCTCGCGCTTTTTGAGCTAATTTAAACAAGCGCGGCATAAAGCCTCGCCTACACATAAATTTAAGCCCCAGCCCACGAATACATCTAAGCATCGCTATTAAATATAGGCAGGAGTTTACCTCGCGCTTTTTGAGCCAATTTAAACAAGCGCGGCATAAAGCCCCGCCTACACATAAATTTAAGCCCCAGCCCACGAATACATCTAAACATCGCTATTAAACCGTAGGCGTGAGTTTACCTCGTGCTTTTTGAGCTAACTTAAACAAGCGCGGCATAAAGCCGCGCCTACAAATAAATTAAAGCCGTAGCCCACGAATAAATCGAAACATTGCTGTTAAACCGTAGGTGTGAGTTTACCTCGCACTTTTTGAGCTAACTTAAACAAGCGCGGCATAAAGCCCCGCCTACACATAAATTTAAGCCTCAAGCCCACGAATAAATCGAAACATCGCTATTAACTGTGGGCGGGAGTTTACCTCGCGCTTTTAATCTTGCTCTTCTTGCTTAATCTAAGCTTTATCGAGCGCTGTGGTGATTCACCTCAAAAGGTTTGTTTGTATGATTAATATCAATAACAATCGATAAGTTAAATATTCATAACAATAAAAATGATTCATACCTATTTGAATCCAAAAAAGCTCCTCAGGGGAACATAATGAAAAAGAGTTTAATTGCCGCAGCATTAGCTGCCACATTTATTACCGGTTGTTCAGAGCCGCAAACAACAAAAACAGACGAGCAACAACCTAAAGTAGCCACAGCAACAGTGGCAGAAAAAGCAGAATTAGGTAGTTTTGGTGTTGATTTAACAGCCCGTAACGAAGCCGTTAAACCAGGCGATGACTTTTTTATGTATGCCAGTGGCACATGGTATGACAACTACGAAATGCCTGCAGATAAAACCCGCTACGGTGCATTTTCAGGGTTAGCTGAGCGAAGCGAAGGCGATGTTAAAGCTATTATTGAAGAAATAGCAGCACGTAAAGATTTAAACGCAGAAGAAAAACTCGTTGCTGATTTTTACAACGCCTATATGGATACCGAGACACTTAATAAACTAGGTGTAGCGCCTATCAAGCCATTGTTAAGTGAAATTAGTGATATATCGTCGACTGACGATTTAGCTGAAATGTTTGGTAAGTCTTGGTTAACCGGTAATAAAGCCCCTTTTGGCGGCGGTATGTGGTTTAATCGCCTAGACCCTAACAAATATGAAATGTCACTAGGTGCGGGTGGGTTAGGCCTACCAGATCGCTCTTACTACCTTGAAGACGCTGAGCGCTTTGTAAAAACCCGTACAGCTTATGTTGCTCACATTGCTGACATGCTTGAGTTTGCAGGCACTGAAAATACAGCTAAGCGTGCTCAAGCAATTGTTGATCTTGAAACTAAAATTGCACAAGGTCATTGGCCTCGTGAAAAGCGCCGTAATCGCGATTTAACCCTAAACCAAGTTGAACGTGCCGATTTAAGCACTGCTTATCCTGGCTTTAACTGGGATTTATACTTTGCGCAAACAGGTTATAAAGTACCTCAGTTAAATGTATCTCAGCCTGAGCCAATAAAAGCGATGATTGAGCTAATCAATCAAGAAGATATTGCAGTATGGAAAGACTACCTAACGTATCACGCTATTAGCGGTAACGCAGGTTTACTATCAGAGGACGTATTTAATACTAATTTTGCTTTTTTTGGTAAAGAACTAAACGGACAACAAGAACCTCGTCCTCGATGGAAACGTGCAATAAGTGAAATGTCAGGCACAAGTTCGCTTGGTTTTGCTATTGGTAAAATATACGTAGCGCGTTACTTCCCTGAGTCATCAAAACAACAAATGTCAGAGCTAGTTGAAAACCTTCGTACAGCCCTTGGTGAACGTATTGATAACCTAGAGTGGATGGGCGATGCAACTAAAGTAAATGCGCGCGCTAAACTGGCTGCATTTGTACCAAAAATTGGTTACCCCGATGTATGGCAGTCTTATGATGGTTTAAGCATTACTAAAAACGATTTGATTGGTAATGTGAAAAACATGCGTGATTTTTTCCACGCAGAAAGTGTTGAAAAAGAGCTACAAAAAACAGACCGTAACCGCTGGGGCATGACGCCACAACGCGTAAACGCTTACTACAATAGCTCGTTTAATGAAATTGTATTTCCGGCTGCGATATTACAACCGCCGTTTTTCGATCCAAATGCCGATCCGGCTGTAAACTATGGCGGTATTGGCGCTGTAATTGGTCACGAAATGGGTCATGGATTTGACGATCAGGGTTCAAAATCAGACGAAAACGGTGTGCAACGTAATTGGTGGACTGATGCTGACCGCGCTGCATTTGACAAAAAAGCCGATCAACTGGCTGCGCAGTACAGTAAATACGAGCCAATTGAAGGTAATTTTGTTAATGGTCGAAATAGCCTTGGCGAAAATATTGGTGATGTGGGTGGTTTGTCAATGGCCTATCATGCGTACAAGCTAAGTTTAAATGGTAAAGAAGCGCCTGTAATAGACGGCGTGACTGGCGATCAACGTTTCTTCCTTGCGTGGGCACAAGTATGGAAAGAAAAACGTACTGAGCAAAGCATGCTTAACCAACTGCGTGGTGGCACGCATGCCCCAGGTCGCTTTAGAGCACAAGCGCCACGTAACCACGATGCATGGTACAAAGCGTTTGATGTAAAGCAAGGCGATGAGTTATACCTTCCTGAAGATGAACGTGTACGTATTTGGTAAGTAATACTTACATTTTATTACTTAGTAAGGCAACCTGTTATACAGGTTGCCTTTTTTATTGAGTTAAATTTACAATAATAGATATAATTCCAACGTCTAAATCCCTCGATAATCCCTCACTAAAATGCACTTTAGATGGACTTTAAACGCTACAGTTTTAATCGGCTTTAATACTTACTAGCCCTTGAATGCATTTACCTTTAGAATACGCATTATAATTTTATTCTATTATTTACATATATTAAGGCGAAACGCAGATGGGAAGAGCTTACCAAAACAAAAAAGATTCAATGGCTAAGACTGCGGGTGCTAAAACTAAAGTTTATTCTAAGTACGGCAAAGAAATTTATATTTGTGCTAAAAACGGCGGTGTAGATCCAGATGGTAACTTATCATTACGTCGTTTAATTGAACGCGCTAAAAAAGACCAAGTACCAGCACACGTTATTGACCGCGCAATCGACAAAGCAAAAGGTGGCGGCGGCGAAGACTACTCAGCAACACGTTACGAAGGTTACGGCCCTGGTAACTGTATGATTATTGTTGACTGTTTAACAGACAACAACAAGCGTACCTTTGCTGATGTACGTGTTTGTTTTACCAAAGCAAATGCTAAAATTGGCGCTCAAAACTCTGTTTCACATTTATTTGATCACCTTGCTATTTTTGTATTTGACGGTGATGACGACGAAGCAGTACTTGAAGCCCTTATGATGGCTGATGTTGATGTAACTGACGTAGAAGTAGATGACGGTAAAGTCACTGTTTTTGCTCCTCACACAGAGTATAACAATACACGTACAGCGCTTGAAGAAATGGGCGTGACTGAATTTGACGAAGACCTAATTAGCTTTGTGCCACAAATTGAAACGCCAATTGAAGGCGAAGACGTTGAAGTTATGGAACGCTTTTTAGCCATGCTAGAAGATTGCGACGACGTACAAAACGTTTACCATAACGCGCAATTCTAAAGAACAATTTAGTAAGTTAGAACGATTTTAAGCCAACAGCTATGTTGGCTTTTTTATTTTTAGAACGTGGTATAAATATATGAATTCCCTTGAAGAGCTTAAAAGTGGCAAGCTTGTTGGTGCTACTCGCCTGCAATTAGTAGAAGAGCTAACCACATTTCCTGAAGAAATTTTTAGCTTAGCTAACACGCTTGAAGTGCTCGATTTATCAAATAATAAATTATCAACACTACCTGATGTATTTGCCTGTTTAACACGCCTTAAGCGAGTATTTTTATCGTTTAATCAGTTTAAGCATATTCCTGCGGTTTTAGCTAAGTGCCCTGCTCTGATAATGGTTGCATTTAAGGGCTGTAAAATAACTGAGTTTAGTGATTATTGTTTACCAAAAAATATTGAATGGCTCATACTCACCGACAACAACATTACTGAGCTGCCTCAAACTTTTGGCCAATTTACACAGCTTAAAAAGCTCGCACTTGCGGGCAATCAACTTAAGCAACTGCCAAGTAGCATGGCGCAGTGTAAAAACCTTGAGCTTGTTAGGCTCTCTGCTAATAACTTAACACACGTAGACGACTGGCTTTTTGAACTGCCTAAACTTGCTTGGCTGGCGTTTGCCGGTAACGATTTTAATAAAGCTCAGTGCCTTACAAAGTGCAGCTTAGAAAATAAACCGCTTAACGATTACACGCTTAGCCATGTTATTGGTCAAGGTGCCTCGGGCGTTATTCATTTAGCAAAATCGGCTGATAACTCTGTAGCAATTAAATTATTTAAAGGTGCAATTACCAGCGACGGCTACCCGCTTGATGAAGTAAATTGCTGCTTACAAGCAGGCGACCACGCTAGTTTAATTAAGGTGCTTGCTTATATTGAACAAAGTGATCAGCTAGGCTTAGTGATGGAACTAATAGATAAGAGCTTCGCTAATTTAGGCCTGCCTCCAAGCCTCGAAACCTGTACGCGTGATACCTTTAACAATGATTGCCATTACTCAACTCAGGCTATTTTAAAAATTGCACAGCAAATGGTAAGTACCTTACATCACTTGCATGTTTTTAAAGTAAGTCACGGCGACATTTATGCGCACAACACTATGGTAAACCAAGACCATGATGTTTTGTTTGGTGATTTTGGTGCGGCAACTAATTTAACAATGCTAAGTGAGTATCAACAAAAGCAGTTAGAGCTTATAGAAGTACGTGCATTAGGGTGTTTAATTGAAGACTTATTAGGCACGGTAACTGGCGATGATAGGCAAAGTGAGCTATTTGGTAAAATGTCCGATATGGCAAAACGTGCGATGCAACCTTTATTAAATCAAAGACCTACATTTACTGAGTTATTAGAAGAGCTAAATATATAACTCAGTATTAATTAAATAAATTGCAAAAAGGAGCAACGTATAACACGTTGCTCCTTTTTAGTTTATATTGTGTATTTATTCGAAAATTCGAATTTATTTAGTGCGCTTAAACGGGTAAACCTGTTGTTTAAACATACCTACTGGCATGTAATCCCCGACTACACCGTATGCTTTTGGCCACTCTTTTTGGCCTTTAACAGCAGTACCAAACGCGTAATCTAAAAACGAAAAATGCGCAGCATAATTGCGGTCAATCGCGGCTTTATCTGATGCATGATGCCAATGATGAAACTGCGGTGTAACCATAAAATATTTTAGCCAACCAAATCTAACGCGTACATTTGCATGGTTAAATACCGCTTGTAAGCCTACAATAATGACGTACAAACTAATTATTTGCTGTGAAAATCCAAGTACAAATATTGGCGTGAGCACTAAGCTGCGAGTAACCAGTATTTCAAGAATATGCTGGCGAGAGCCCGCTAACCAATCCATTTCTTTGGCGCTGTGATGTACGCCATGAAAACGCCATAGTAAAGGGACTTCGTGATAAGCGCGATGCACCCAATATTGCATTAAATCGGCCACGAGTATAATTAAAAACAACTGCACTACAAATGGTGTTTGCTCTATATAACCTTGAATAGTCGTTGATACAGCCCAGCCAAAGCCATAATGCACAAAGTGGTTAGTAACGAGTAATACAAAGCCAATAATTAAATGATTTACAAGAAAGTGGTTTAAATCGCCCCGCCATTCACTACGTAATATTTTTTGCTCTTTTCGATGGGGTAGTAGCTTTTCAATCACGATAAATATGAGCGTTGAGCCGAGTAAATCTAAAATAAACCAATCAAGCCCTATGTAAGGTGTGTCGCTGGCAAACTCGTTTACCTCAACGTTTGGTCCGCCAAACATAATTGCCAGAATAATAAAAAACCACGCTGTAGCTCCTAAGCGTTTATTGGTATTACGTACAAAGTTAAGTAGCCCCAAACTGCCCGAGACCAATAATGATGCAAACATAAGCTGACGTAAAAAATCGACACTGTAGCTTTTTCTCAGCTCTGGTGTGGTTAAGTATTCAGGAAAGTGAAACGCTAATACGCCTAAGCAACTCAGTATTGCTAAAAAGCAGGCTATGTAACCACTTATGTTGCCCTCACCTATCTGAAGATGATTTGTGCGAAATACCTTTCGTGATAAAGCTCTGATCATTTTTATTATTCCTTGCTTCGTTGAGTTGATTAAATACAACGAAATTCCATTGATTTACACACCCACATATTAACAAAATTTAGGGTATAAAAAATACAAATAGTTCCCTCCATAGTCTGAGTTGCAAATATACAGATAAACCAAACGCAAAAAAGCCACGCAATGCGTGGCTTGGTTGGATAAAGCTAAAACTTTACATCATTAGGGCTGTATTATAAAAACGCGCCTAATGCTTTAACTTGGTCTAACATGCGGTTTGAGAAACCCCATTCGTTGTCGTACCAAGCCATTACTTTTACTAGATTGCCATCGGCTTTAGTTTGCGTAGCATCAAAGATAGATGACGCAGGGTTATGGTTAAAGTCGATAGAAACAAGCGGAAGCTCATTATATTGTAAAATATCTTTCATTGAACCCGTTGACGCTTCTTTCATGATTGCATTGATTTCTTCTGCAGTCGTGTCGCGTTTGGTGATAAACGTAAAATCAACTAAAGATACGTTGATTGTTGGTACACGTACCGACATACCGTCTAATTTACCAGCAAGTTCTGGTAATACTAAACCAACAGCTGCCGCAGCACCTGTTTTAGTTGGGATCATAGATTGAGTTGCACTACGAGCACGGTATAGATCAGGGTGGTATACGTCAGATAAATTTTGATCATTCGTATAAGAATGAATAGTAGTCATGCTACCTTTTTCAATACCTACTGTGTCGTTAATTGCTTTTGCAAGCGGTGCTAAACAGTTAGTAGTACAAGAAGCATTTGAGATGATGTGGCTATCAGCGTTAATTACATCGCTATTTACACCATGAACCACTGTTGCATCCATATCTTTACCTGGAGCAGAAACGATTACTTTTTTAGCGCCTGCAGTAATATGTTTAGCTGCATCTTCGCGTTTAGTGAAAAAACCAGTACATTCTAAAACGATATCTACGTTTAGTGCTTTCCACGGTAAATTTGCAGGGTCACGCTCTTGCGTTAACGTAATTACGTCATCGTCAATTAACATGGTGTTATTTTCAAGTGTTACTTTTTTAGAAAATTGACCATGAACTGAGTCATACTGCGTTAAATGTGCATTAACGTTAGCAGGTGCTAAATCGTTAATTGCTACAATTTTAATTTCGCTGTTTTGAGCTGACTCATAAAGTGCACGTAAAACATTTCTACCGATACGGCCGTAACCGTTAATTGCTACATTAATCATTTTAGACTCCTATTTAAGTTCACTTGCTTGGCGAGCAAGCGCTTCAATTGCTTGCCAGTCTTTATTTTCAATTAGTTGTTTATCTAGCATCCACGTACCACCAACACATATAACGTTATTAAGCGCTAAATAATTAGGTGCGGTTGCTAGGCTAATGCCGCCAGTTGGGCAAAAAGTAATATGTGGTAATGGGCCACCGATTGATTTAAGCATTGCTGTTCCGCCTGCTGCTTCTGCAGGGAAGAATTTTAAATACTTAAAACCATGCGACGCAAGTTGCATAACTTCACTTGCAGTTGCAGCGCCTGGTAAAAATGGTATATCTGATGTTTTAGCCAAAGCAATAAGCTCATCGCTCACACCTGGACTCACCATAAAATCTGCACCTGCGGCAACCGAAAGATCAAAACTTGCTTTATCTACTACCGTACCAGTACCTACATAGGCTTCAGGTACTTCTGCTTTCATCAGCTTTACAGCTTCTGCAGCAATAGGTGTACGTAGTGTTATTTCTAAGGCTTTTAAGCCACCGTTATATAACGCTCTTGCAAGTGGTGCTGCATCTTCTAATTTTTCGATTACAACCACTGGCACTACGGGTGCCGATGCTAAGATTTTTTCAATACTCATTACTTGTTCCTCATTACCCAGTATGGCTAATATTTATTCAAGTCCAAAAGCACTCGCGCCTAAATCGGCACTGCTTACGATATTTCTAAATCCAGTAAATAATTCGCGACCTGTACCAAATGTTGCACTTGGCAGGCTAAGTTCTGCTTCACGTTTAGCAAGTTCTTCGTCGCTAACGTGTACTTTTAATATTCCGTTTGGCGCATCAAGTGTCACTAAATCACCTTCTCGGATTTTAGCAATAATGCCGCCTTCTACTGCCTCTGGTGCTAAGTGAATAGCAGCTGGTACTTTACCTGATGCACCCGACATACGACCGTCAGTAACAATGGCTACTTTAAAGCCTTCATCTTGAAGCGTTGCCATTACTGGCGTTAATTTATGTAGCTCTGGCATACCTTTCGCTTTAGGACCTTGCTCTTTTAGCACGGCAATAAAGTCTTGGTTTAATTCGCCACGCGTGTATGCATCTTGCAGAGCACTTTGTGAGCTAAATACTTTTGCAGGAGCAGTAACAACCTGATGTTCGATAGCAACAGCTGACACTTTAATAACAGCTTTACCTAAGTTACCCGTTAGAAGTTGCAGACCACCTTGCTTACTAAAAGGGTTACTCACTGGGCGAAGTACTTCTTCATCATGTGAGTTTGCTGGGCAATCTACCCATTTAACTTTAGTTGGGCCGGTTGAGTTGCTCATGATCAGACTATCGTCTTTATCCAAACGAGGCTCTGTCATGTAAGGTGCTAAACCATCGCCTAGCATTGTTTTAACGTCTGTGTGTAAGTAACCAGCGCTTGCTAGCTCTCGCATTAAGAAACCCATACCACCAGCTGCTTGGAAGTGGTTTACATCTGCAGAGCCGTTAGGGTAAATACGTGTAAGTAGTGGTACAACTTCTGATAAATCAGACATATCTTTCCACGTAACCTGAATGCCGGCAGCTTTTGCTATCGCAACAATATGAATTGCATGGTTAGTAGAACCACCTGTAGAAAGCAGGCCTACTAAACCGTTTATAATCGTTTTTTCGCTGATCACATCGGCCAAACACGGGCTTTCTTTATCATCTGTAAGCTGCTTAAGCATAGTTTCTACAGCATTACCTGTAAGACCATCGCGAAGCTCAGTGTAAGGATTAATAAACGAACTACCAGGAAGGTGTAAGCCCATTATTTCCATTAACATTTGGTTTGAGTTTGCAGTACCGTAGAACGTACAAGTACCTGCGCTGTGGTAAGACGCGCTTTCAGCCTCTAATAAGTCTTCGCGACTTACTAGACCTTGTGCAAATTTTTGACGAATACGTGCTTTTTCTTTATTAGGAATACCTGATTGCATTGGACCTGCTGGTAAAAAGAACACAGGTAAATGACCAAACGACAATGCACCAATTAATAAACCCGGGACGATTTTGTCGCAAACGCCTAAACAAAAAACGCCATCAAACACATCGTGTGAAAGCGATATTGCCGTAGACATAGCAATTACATCACGAGAAAAAAGCGAAAGTTCCATGCCGTCACGCCCTTGCGTAACACCATCACACATTGCAGGAACGCCACCAGCAACTTGTGCTGTAGCATCGTATTTGGTAGCAATGTCTTTAATTAAATCTGGGTAGTCTTTGTATGGCACATGAGCCGATAGCATATCGTTATATGAGTTGATAATAGCAAGATTTGGCTGCTCATCAGCCTTTAAGCGCGCTTTGTCATCACTGCTACATGCAGCCATAACATGGGCTATATTTCCGCAACCTAAACCGGCACGAACTCTTGTTTGTTTTTTTGCGTGCGAAATACGTTCTAAATAATCTTGACGGGTATTTTTACTGCGTTCGATAACGCGCTGGGTAACTTCTTGAATACGAGGGTGTAACATAATTTAACTCATCTCTATTAGTTAGAGGATAAAGGCTCAGTAGCAACTACAGACTCCACGTAAATAACTGTACTGAGCATCTTTGATTTACCCGTTCAAAGGTACGCTACCAGGGAGCCTCTCACAACAGCCCTGACACCGGTGTCACTGTATTAACGCATAGCAATGACACCGGTGTCAACCCCGGGTAACAAAAATAGTTTAATATTTTAACATGACCGAATAATGACCTAATTGATTTTTAGGCACAAAGTATATTGTAGCAAGTTCAGAGCAAAAAAAAGCCCGAATAAGCGTCACTCATATTCGGGCTACTGTGAAAGTGTTTTTAACTTACTATTGTACAGCTGCGGTAGACTCGCGTGTAATCAAGCGTGACTCAAGCGTTACCTGATACGGCTGTTCTTGCGGTTGAGCTATGTGTGAAATAAGTTGAGTTACGGCTTGTTTAGTCATTTCTTCAACGGGCTGTGCAATAGTCGTTAAACCAGGCCAAATATGACGTGCAATGGGTGCATTATCAAAGCCGGCTATTGAAATGTCATCAGGCACTTTTAATTGGCGCTGGGTAGCTAATTTTAATACCGCTGCCGCCATGTAATCGTTTGATGCAAATACAGCTGTTGGCCTAGGAGATAAATCTAAAATACTGCGTGCACTATCTACACCTGAGTGATAACTAAAGTTACCCTCCTCTACTAAGCGCTCATCAAACTCTATTGAATGGTTTGCAAGTGAACGCCTGTAGCCTTTAAAGCGTTGTTGCGTGGCACTGTGATCCGGGTGCCCTTTAATAAACGCTATAGATTTATGCCCAAGGCTAATTAGATGCTCAGTAATTTCAAATGCGCCTTGTTCATCATTACTACGAACTGAAATAGAATCATCTTGAAGTAAAGCTGACGCAACTCTTGCGTAAGGAATTTTTTTAGATTTTAAAAAAGCAACAAGCTCAGCAAAATCACCAAAAGGAGGTGTTAGCACTATGCCATCTAATCGAGAAGTCTGTAGTAATTGCTCAATATTATTTATAAGGGCTTCACCACGAAACTCACAAGGATGTATCAATAAATTATAGTTATTTTCTTTGCATGCTTCTAAAGCACCCGTTTGCACGCGAGTAATGTAGCTTTTACTTGGGTTATCGTAAAGACACCCAATAATAAAGCTACGATTTTGTGCAAGGCCTCGTGCAATTGGATTTGGGGTGTAATCGAGTTCTTTAAATACCGCAAGCACCTTTTCTCGGGTTGCAGCACTAACATTAGGCTCGTTATTTAAAACGCGTGATACGGTTTTTTTAGAAACACCAGCATGACTTGCCACACTGTTTATTGTTACTTTTTTCATCACTCTATTTTTCCAAATGCGAACAAGGAAAGCTCCTTATTTGCTGTTGTGCAAACACGCTGCGGCACCAATTAGTGGAATATTATCTTGTGTTACAAGTATTACAGGAATTTGCCCTGCGTATTGCGACATAATACCCTTTTGAGAAAATCGTTCAACAAAACGGCTCTCTAGAAGTCTTGCTTGCATACGAGGCAGTATTCCACCGCCAATAAATAGTCCGCCTAAAGCACCGTAAACAACGGCTAAATCGCCAGCTACACTGCCGATCCAATCACAAAATTGATTGAGCGTTGCATCGCACACAGCACACTCACCGCTATTTGCTAGACTACTTATTTGCGCAGCATCTAAATTTTTAGCTGTTACACCCTTAACCGCAGACATCGCTTTGTATAAATGCGTTATACCAGGGCCTGAAAATACAGTTTCGATAGAAACATGGGGATGATCTTTACGTAACTCATTTAATAGTAAAGTATCGAGTTCATTAACTGGTGCAAGCGATATATGCCCCCCTTCTGAACTTAAAACAGCGGTAGATTGCGACGTTCTAACTAAGCACGCGGCACCAAAACCAGTACCGGGACCTATAACACCAATGTTTGCATTATCATCAGCTTGGCCTGATTTAACAATGACATTTTGTTTAGGATCTAAGTAAGGAGCCGCATATGCAAAGGCAGCAAAATCGTTAATGACTTCTAGTTGCTGTAAATCAAAATGAGTTTTAAATTCACTAACACTAAAATGCCAACCTAAATTGGTTAAATGTACCTGCCCAGCTTTTATTGGACCTGCAACGGCTAAACATGCGCGTTTAGGTGTAATATGCGAGACTGTTTGTAAATATTGCTCAAGCGCACTTTCAAGTGAACCAAAATTAGCACTAGGAAAAATATTAATGTGCTCTATTACAAATTGGTTAGTATGTTCATTAAAAGCAGTTATTAAAGCAAAGCGGGCATTAGTGCCGCCAACATCAGCAACTAAGATGGGATCAAATTGGGCAGAAGAGTTTAGGCTCATAGTATTATCTCTTTTGTTAAGCGACTCGTGCTTATTATTTTACAATGGTATACCATTGTTATTTATACTTTGAGCTATCACCTCAAAGTAGCTATCACAGTAAAAAATGCTGCCTATAAAATATATAAACAGCGAATACGTTTTGACAACAAAATGATAAAACATTTATATTATGACACCGGTGTCAGCCGTTTATCAATAAAAATATACGTTAATTCACAAAAAGCTTGAAATTATTCATTAATAACCGAAAATGGCACAATTATTTATCAAATTAATTAAGTTGTAACAATGAAAGGTAAAGCCACCTCATTTGATATTGCCCACTATGCAGGGGTATCTCAATCAACTGTATCTCGCGCTTTACGTAACAGCCATCTTGTTAATGAAGAAACACGTAAACGTGTTTTCGATATAGCTAAAAAGCTTAATTATAAAGTTGATAAAAATGCCAGCAACTTGCGTACACAACAAAGCAGCACACTTGCATTACTTCTTTTCGAAGACCCTACTTCTGATGAGTCACAAATTAATCCTTTCTTTTTAGCCATGCTTGGCAGCATTACCCGTGCTTGCGCTAAAGAAGGTTACGATTTATTAGTATCATTTCAATCGGCCAGTGCTGATTGGCAAGCAGACTATGAAGATAGCCACAGAGCCGATGGTATTATTTTACTCGGTTATGGCGATTACATTGATTACCAACCAAAATTTAATACCTTACTTGAACAAAACACTAAGTTTGTTTGTTGGGGTGCAACGGTCGATAATCGCCCAGATTTAACTGTTTG
The DNA here is from genome assembly GCF_015864295.1 of Pseudoalteromonas sp. NZS127_1. Taxonomy (NCBI): domain Bacteria; kingdom Pseudomonadati; phylum Pseudomonadota; class Gammaproteobacteria; order Alteromonadales; family Pseudoalteromonadaceae; genus Pseudoalteromonas; species Pseudoalteromonas sp. NZS127_1. The sequence continues at coordinate 674,186 of NZ_JADYXO010000001.1, forward strand.
TTGTGATAACTACGGTGGCGGTAAGCTTGCCGCTGAGCACTTTATTGCTCACAGCAGAACTGACTGCGCTTTTATTGGTGATGCATCTGATCATAGCCCTGAATTCTTTAGTCGTTTTCAGGGCTTTAAAGATGAGCTACTGGCTAACAACGTAAAAATAAACGAACGTAAAATGGCTAATGCTATATCTACTGAAGAATCTGGATATCACGCCACTCGTTCGCTTATCGCTAATAATATTAAATTTAACGCCTTATTTGCTGCAAGTGACTTAATTGCTATTGGGGCTATACGTGCACTTAAAGAAGCAAATATTAACGTGCCAAAAGATGTTGCGGTAGTCGGCTTTGATAACATAGCCATTGCTAGTTATGTAAACCCACCGCTGACGACGATAGAGCAAAACACCACTGTTGCTGGGCAAATGCTCGTAGAGAACTTATTAAAACTGATACGTGGTGAAGAAGTGCAAAGTACCCTATTAGCTCCTATTCTAATTCCTAGAAGGTCAAGCTGAGCCTGCCTGATAAAATAAATCAGAATTAACAAACGGTTTTAATTGGCAGTTACAACTACTTAAATTTTATTCAGTATATTTTTATCTATTCATTTCACTTTTCTTTCTGATGTATTCATATCTCACAAAAATTCAAAATTTAGATATAAAAAAAGCCTCTAACGAGGCTTTTTTATTAAACAACTTTTAACTCATACTAGCAAGTTATTAGAAATCGTAAGACGCTGATAATTGAATTCTACGAGGAGACTGGTAAGACTGAGCTAAACCAAATGTAGCATTTCCATCGCCAGCAGCTATTTCTGCAGCTTCGTCGTAACGAGTTTCAGTAGAAGCATCAAATACGTTAAATACATCCATAGCTAAACGAACTTTCTGATCATTAAAGCGAAGGTTATAAGTAAAGTTAAGATCTAAACGTGCTGTCCATGGTGTAGTACCCATGCTGCCACGAGGGAAACGTTTGTCACCTACATAGTAAGTATCACCGTATACGTATTGATCAGGGTCTGGAGTATAACCTTGACCTAAAGCAGTCCAAGGACGTCCAGATGCGATATTAACATTAGCACCAATTAAGAAGTCTTCTGTAACAGCAAATGCACCATAAATTTTAATGTTATGACGACGATCTGCAGGTAGATTACCATTAGCACCATCCATTAAATAAGGGTAATCCCAATCTTGCGTAAGACCAGCATCATCTTGACCATTATCAGATTTAACAAAACCTTCTGTATTACCATAGTTGTGAGACCATGTGTATAGCGCTTTTAAAGACCAAACCTGATCCCATGTTTTTTCTAATGTTAAATCAACTGATGCGTATTTACGCTTAGCTTCCGGGTAACCTAACTCTTGTGCAGTAAAGCTATATTCTTCAGTGGTGCCGTCACCATCAAGATCGAAATTGAAAGTAGCGCCATTGCCAGGATTAAATAAGAACCAGTTCTCACCTAAATATTCACCATTTTCATCATTAAAGATATAAGAACCATCATCAATTTGATTACCTAAAACACGGTAAGTTGCCTTGATACCCCATGACCAATCATCATTAATTGCTGCTTGATAACCAATCATATACTCATCGTTATACATTGGTTCAAGATCTTTATCAGATAAGGTATTTGATGGTTTTGCAGTACCGTCACCACCATTAGAAATAGCAGGATCACCTAGCTGAGTACCTAAACCAACAGGAGTACCGTCTGCGTTTAAGCCTTCATATGCATACCATGTTTGAATATAAGTCTCTGCACCCGCTAAACGAATATTTGTATTAGCTGCAACTGGTAGGTAATAACGACCAGCAGTGAAGAACAACTTACTATCGCCATCTCCATTAATATCCCAAGAACCACCTATACGAGGGGCAATTTGGTTATCAATAGAAACAAACTCTTCGCCATCTGCATTGTAGTTAGTAAAACTATCATTACGAAGGCCTAATGTTAATGTTAAATCTTCAGTAACTGACCATTGATCTTCAATATAAATAGCCCAGTTTTCTACTTCAAACGAACCGCCATTTTTATAATCGCGTACACGTGTTGTCTTCATTTCTTCAGGTAAGACATAACCATTAGCCAGTCTAGCGCCTTCTTCGTATGTACGATAATAGTAGTAAACGCCACCAGAGTTTTGTGTTGTTGAATCAGCTGTATTAGTTTCAGAATCATAACCAAATTTTAACGTATGCTCATCGTTTAGGTAATAATCAAAGTCAACGCGCAATTGCTCACGTTTATCTTCATTTTCACCAACGGTAAAGTTTACATAACACGTAGTATCCTCACCTAAATCGGCATCATAACCTGTAGGACAATCATCAAAGTCTGAGTAATCAGTTTCTGAAAACTTAACCTGACCAAACATTGCTGACATACTTAGATCATCTGTAAGGTTACCAGTATAACGCAATGCAAAACTTTCTCCGCCTCGCTTATGGTAAGCTGTACCACCATCTTCAGTGTAATTACCATTTCCTTGAGGGTCTGAAATTGTTTTTTCAGAATAAGTTCGTTTATCACTAAAGCCCCAAAGCATTAGTTGATGATCTTCGTTAATATTCCAGTCAAAACGAGCTAGGTAATATGGGTCATCATCTTTTTCAACTGTTAAATCTGTTTGAGATGCATTACCGTATTCGTAGTCATTATCTCTTGCAGTGTAAATACCATAGAAGAATAATGTGTCTTCAACTATTGCACCTGAAGCATAAATACTTGTTTCAAATGAATTGTCGTAGTCGTCTTGGTTATTAACATATAAATCGCCAATACAATGGCCATCCGCGTCTTCACAGCGATCATTTTGCTTGTAAAGTGAATCAGGAGCTTGCTCACTTAACGAGTCAGATGAATAAATCGTTTCAACACCAAAGTGAAAATCATTAGAACCAGATTTAGTAACTGATGAGATTAATCCACCGGTAGTACGCCCGAACTCTGCAGAATAACCACCCGTTTTAACTTGGAAGCTATCGTACGCGGTAAATGGGATTGTTGCACCGCCAAGACCATTTCGGAAATTAGTCATATTTAGACCATTCACGTAATAAGCATTTTCAGCTACAGAAGCACCACCAAATGAAGCTTGGTCGCCAAAACGACTATCCCCTTCAGTTGCGCCAGGCGCAAGCAATGCTACTGAAGTTACTGAGCGAGATATTGGTAGTAGCGCTAGTTCTTCAGAGCTAATATTTAATGAAGACTCTGATGCAGAAACATCTATTGCACGAATAGAGCCACCTACAACAGCAATTCTTTCGATATTACCTGTAGTTAGTGGAATTTGAATGAGAGCTGTTTTACCTACCCCTATAACAACATCTTTAACTTGAGCTTGGTCAAAACCAGATTGGGATACTGTAATATCATACTTACCTACTGGCACTTGCTTAAGATCAAACTCACCATTTGCATCAGCAGTTAGTGTTTTAGAATAACCTTTGCTTTTATCTGTTATTGTTATTGATGCACCCGCTAATGAAACACCTGACTGAGCCGTTAAGCTACCTTTGATAGCGCCATTAACGTTATCTGCCATTGCTGGCATTGCCGCACTTAACGTCATTGCAACTGCTGCAGCAGTGAATGAGCGTTTAAATGTCTTAGAAAAATTATGGTTCATTTTTGATTTATCCCTAGATAATTAGATTATTATTTTTTATGTCTTACGTTAAATACTTTATATAACGCCTACTAATTTAAAGTATTTAACCCCCTTAACGTGTAAGGAGAAACAAATTAATAACACAATAAAAACAAACTTGCCAACAAAATGCGACAGCAATTAACAGTAAAATTACCATAAAAAACAATAAATTAACAAAAAACCAAGGATAAAACCAAAAAACAAAATAAAAACAAAAAAACAAACATATAATTTACATTGTTAGTTGTTTGCAAAACCAACAAAATGAATAAAAAGCAGGCTCCATTATTTATAAAAACAGCGCCATAAACACCATTAAAGAACAACTCTTATACAATTGACTTAAAACCCCTATCAAAATACTATCCCACTTAATTAGCATAAATATTCACACTACACTTCACAAACCCTATACCGTTGCAAAAAACGGAATTTAATTTAGAAAAAAAAACGCCTAATTAAAATCTTTTTTTATGTCATATAATTTCTAAATCATTACTTAAATGACTCGAAAACCACCAAATAATGATCCCAAACTCGTTTACCACGGAGTAAACGTACCTGCTTAATATATTTTGCATGTATCCAAACTTTAGGTGTAGCTGAGTTTGTGTCCTCACCCAACTTATAACCTGCTTTATTTACACCTATACATCCCACGCTTATTTTGGTAAAAAAATGCCGCTATTAGCAAATTACCCTAACTCTTTTACATAACTATTTTTAATATCAGCTTGTTTTACATCATTTAGCGCATTACTTGCTAATAACGTTAAAATAAGAGAGCGAAAAATGGCTAATACTATACCCACTGAATAATTGAAGTATCACGCCGTTCACTTATCGCTAATAATATTAAATTTAACGCCTTATTTGCTGCAAGCGACTTAATTGCTATTGGCGCTATACGTGCACTTAAAGAAGCTAATATTAACGTACCAAAATTTGTTGCATCGGCTTTGTTATTACAGTCATTGCAAATTACGTAAACTCACAACTAACTACAATAGATCGAAACACCACTGTTGCTGGGCAAATGTAGTAGAGAACTTATTAAAATTGATATGTGGTGAATAAGTACAAAGTGCCCTAGTAAATCCTATTCTCACTTCTAGAAGGTCAAGCTGAGCCTTCTTAATTAAGCAAATACTGATTACATCTGTTCACATTCATTTACAAACAATAAAATCATATAATAAACAATAAATTAAAAAAAACACCACCCAAAAAACTATACTTTTTCATCAAAAAAACATCAATTACACATTCCTTAGCAACAGTAAATTGTTAACTGTATTTACTATTTTGTTTCTATAATGTAAATTTATTGTACCGCTATGATCTTGATCTGTAACTTTATAGCCTAAATAACAACAATATCTCAGGGATTTACATATGTTTAAAACTAAAGCTCTATCAAATGCAATAAGGTACTCTTTATTGCTAGGCTCTGTAGCCTTAGCGCCTAACGCGCTAGCTCAAGAAAATGACTTGAATTCAGACGTAGAATTAGAAGAAGAAGCACCTGAACGAATAGTTGTAACAGGCTCACGTATAAGAAAAGCTGAATTTTCAAATGCATCACCAATTCAAATTATCAATGGCGACTTATCTCGTGAAATGGGTTTATTTGATGCAGGCTCAATGCTTCAATCGACCAGCCAAGCGGCTGGTGCTCAAATAGATAATACATTTGGTGGTTTTGTACTAGATAACGGTCCGGGCGCTGCAACAATCGGATTTCGTGGTTTAGGTGCTGAACGAACTCTTGTGCTTATTAATGGCCGAAGAATGGCTCCTGCTGGCGTTGGTGGTGCACCAACATCCCCTGATTTGAATTTAATACCTGGCGTAATGATTGAGCGTGTAGAGAATTTATTTGATGGCGCATCAACCGTTTATGGTTCTGATGCGGTAGCGGGTGTAGCTAACGTAATATTGAAAAAAGATGTTGAAGGTTTTATTTTTGATGCATCTTATCGTCAACCTAAAGGTGAAGGCGGTGAAGAAACTGTACTTTCGGGTATGTGGGGCAAAACCATGGATAATGGTTTTATCACTGTAGGCGTTGAATATTCAGAACAAAAATCTCAATCTTTATCTGGTAACCCTTTTGTTAAAGGGTGTGAAGAGCGTATTTGGGAAGCTGAAGATGGCAGTATCGTAACGAGAAACAGTGGCTATGGTCCTGTGGCGAGTGGTGAAGATTCATGTGATATTTTCCCTCTAACAAATCGTATTAGCGTACCTTCTTTCTTTGGTAGTGTTTATTACACTCCTAACTTTACAAACACTGGTATTCCAAACTTCAGCGAATCAACTGTACCATCAAGTCTTGAAGGATTTTTACCTTCATGGGTAGCTGGCGATTTCGATGGCGATGGTATTAATGATGGTGTCTTTGTTGATGGTAACGGAGATGGTTTTCGTGACGTTGATTTCCAAGACCCTCTATACGCTTTCCAACAATCTGATTACTACAAAAGTGGTGATTACAGAAGTAAAAATGAACGTATTTCACTAATGCTTAATGGTGAATATAACTTCCAAGATGATAACGATACAACTTTCTACTACGAAGGTTTATATGCGAGTCGTAAATCACCAATTTTTAGCCCAGGTGCACAAATATTTCAACAAGTAGCGGCATCAAACCCATATAACCCTTGTGGAACAAACGGTATTGACTGTTTTGGCGTGTTAGGTGTGGGCCCTGGTGGACCAGAAGCCGTTCAGCCAATCATCAACATTCGTGGTGACCGTGATCAAACTGAGGTTGAAGTATCACAATATCGTTTAGTTACCGGTGTTACTGGTAATCTTGGTATGTTCGAAAACATTGGTTTAGACAATTGGTACTACGACGCGTCTGTATCGTACAGCGCATCTAAAGGTACTGACCACCGTGTTGGCATTGATGAAGAGCGCTTAATTAACTCATTAGAAACCGCTGTTCTTAATGATGATGGTACTGTTACCTGTGGTACCGGTTCTGATGGATGTGTTCCTGTTAATTTATTTGCAGACAGTATTTACCAAGAAGGTGGCGGTACGCTTTCACCTGAAGAAGCGGCCTATTTATTTATTGATCGCGACATCGAAACTAAAGTAAACCAGTTTGTTTTTAATGCATTCATGGGTGGTGACTTCTTTGCACTACCATGGAATAACGAAACTGTTGCAGGTATCGTTGGTATTGAATATCGTCGTGATGAGATTGAATCAAATCCTAATGCAGCAGCATCACAAGGTTTACTATGGGGCTACTTTGCTGACCAAGGCGCTGATGGTTCTCGTAATCTAAAAGAAATATTCACAGAAGTTGACTTCCCTTTACTTAAAGGAGTTAAAGGTGCTGAAGAACTTACATTTACAGCTTCTGGCCGTGTTTCTGAAGAATCTTTCTACGATGCTGAATCAACTTATAGTCTTAAAACTATCTACCGTCCTGTTGATTGGTTTACTCTTCGTGCTACAAAAGGTACTTCTTATAGAGCGCCAAACTTACGTGAACGTTTCTTAAACGGTACGTCTGGTTTTAATACAGTTGCCGATCCATGTGTTGTTCCGGAAGATGCTCGTGATATTGACCCATTGAACCCAGGTTCAGCAGCTACATATAATGCAGCTGAAGAAACACGTGACACAGCGGTACTAAACGCTTGTCAAGCATCAGGTATTGATCCAACCACTCTTGGTTTAGGTCAAGGTGGGACTGATTCATATACTGGAACTTATAGCGCTGAGATTGAAACTGGCGGTACAACTGAGCTTAGTGCTGAAACATCAGTGGCTAAAACATACGGTTTTATCTTTGAACAACCGTTCACTGATGCATTTGATTTAACAATGTCATTAACTCGTTTTGATATTGAAGTAACAAATAGTATTGCAGAGCCAAGCGCTGGTTACAGTATTGGTCAGTGTTATTCTGCTGATGGTAATGATGCTTTTTGTAGCCGTATAGGGCGTGACGAAAATGGTCAAATTGATTTAGTTGATGCTAGCTTTATCAATATTGGTTTAATCTCTTCTAAAGGTTTTGATTACAATATCTACTTTGAAACAGATACGGTAATTGCAGAAGAAAACTTAGGTATTACACTAGACCTTCAAGCTACGCGTATGACAGAGCAAGTTTTTGATGTACTTGGTACTATTGATGACAATATGGGTGAGCCAGATTCACCAGAATGGCGCGGTACAGCACGCTTACAACTTAAATATTCTGATTTTAGGTTTAACTGGGAAACACGTTTCATCGGTAAAGGTCGTGAAGATGAAGATGATTTAGGTGAATTCGAAGAAGGTACTGCAGGTTGTCGTGGTTTAACTGACGCAAATGGTGCTCCACTTAAATGTCGCCCTGTTGGTTTCACTGATGACTACTTTGTACATAACATCGGTATGACTTGGTCTAACGATGCGTATAAAGTGAACTTTGGTGTACGTAACGTATTTAATGAAGCTCCACCAAAAGTAGATCCAAATGGTTCTTTCTCAAATACTAACATCCCTCTAGGTGTTGGTTATGATACTTCAGGACGTAGCCCATACATCAGTTTTACAGCTTCTTTTTAATTAGAATTGGCTGAGTATATATTCAATCCAGATGGCCTAAAATTTTAGGCCATTTTTTTGAGGGAATAAAAAATGAAACTTAAAAAAAGAATGTTAGTAGGATTTACCTTACTAAGCCTATCTTCTTTCGCTAATAGCGAAACTGAAGATGCGACACAAGTGAGCAGTATCGATGCTTTCTCAATGTCATCGGCTATCCGTAGTGTTGTAGCATCACCTGATGGTAAGAAGCTTGCTATTTTAAGAGCGACTACCAAAAATGGTGACTATATAATTGAGATAAGAGATCCAAATAACCTAGAAGCAGACCCCGTAAGGTTGGGCGCTGATAAAATGCTGATATCTTCCATCGTATGGTTAAACGATGAAAAAATTGGCGTTATGTTTAGACAAATACTAGAAGATGGAAGTCGCAAATACTGGGTTAATAAGTTTGCAATAACTGATGCTGATGGTAAAGGCGACTGGTTATTACCATTTAAGAAAAAGCGAAATGTTCAATTTAATATAATAAATATACTTCCAGACAAAAAAGATGAAGTACTTGTAGAAGTTGATATTAATAATAACTACATTCCAGATGTAGTGAGATTTAATATTAACACTGGACGAAGCGTTACTGTAATGCGCGGAAATGAAAAAGTATCAGGCTCGTTTGTTTCTGACTACGATGGTGAAATAAGAATAGCCCAAGGTTGGAATAAATCTGATAACGCAATCGATTATTATGCCCGAGATAAAGGCAATGATGATTGGAAAGTAATTAAGCAAGTTAGTCCTAAAAAGCGTGAAAACTTTGAGATATTAGGATTTGCAAAAGGTAATCCTAACGAAGTTTATGTTAACGCCAACTTAGGCGAAAATACGACTGGCATTTATATTTACAATATTAAAACAGGTCAGTATTCTGAACGTCAATTTGGTCTTAAATCTGTAGATACAGACGGTGTTATACTTGATACCGACGGTACTTTACAAGGCTTTCGCTATACAACCAAGCAGCCTAAGTTTTATTTCACAGACCCAAACCTTCAAGCACTTAACGAATCTGTTGCTTCTTTATTTAAAGATAAATTTGTACAAATCATTAGTAGCTCTGATAGCGATAACGTATTAGTGGTGAGAGTATCTGCTGACGATAACCCAGGCAGCTATTACATTGTTACTAATAAGCAGAAGCTGACTAAAATTGGTGATCGACTTCCGTTTATTGATAAAAGTAAATTAGGATCCGTTAAATATATCTCTTATAAAGCAAGAGATGGACGCAAAATAAAAGCGTATGTAACCATCCCTGCGACTAAAGGTCCTTACCCTGCGATAGTACTTCCTCACGGTGGTCCTTGGGTGCGTGACTCTGTTGTATTTGATGACTGGGCGCAGTTACTCGCCTATCATGGTTACGTAGTTATTCAACCAAACTATCGTGGATCTACGGGGTACGGTCTGGAGCATTGGATAGCCGGTGATAATAACTGGGGTTTGAAAAAACAAGATGATTTAGACGACGCGGCACAATATTTAATAGATAAAGGTTTAGCAACAAAAGATAAGCTTGCTTTATTTGGTTGGAGTTATGGCGGTTATGCTGCATTTGCTGCATCTATGCGTGAAAACAACATATATAAATGTGTTGTTGCCGGTGCGGGTGTAAGTGATTTAAGCCGTATTAATGCAACTCTTAACGAAAATCGCTTTTTAAGTATTTTACAACGCCCTACGATTACAGGTGTATCCCCTGTAGAGCAAGTAAATAAAGTAAATATTCCTATACTGGTTGTGCATGGTGATATCGACAGTCGTGTTCCAGTAAAACACAGTAGAGACTTCGTATCTGAGCTTGAAAAGTACAAAAAAGACTTTAAATATATTGAGCTTGAAGATGCCGATCACTTTTCTGATACGCTTTTCTACGATCATAAAAAAGAATTTTATACCGAGTTGTTATCATGGTTTGATAATAAGTGTGGCCTCAAATAATGTAACTAAAAAGTGACACTCATTTTATTTGAAGAGCATTCTTTTCTTTTAATATTAAGTGAGTACATAACAAAAAGGCTTCTAAATTTATTTAGAAGCCTTTTTTAATAACTACAGCATGCTTTATATTAGTCTTTAAGCGATTCGGCAACCACCGGATAATAGTCCCAAACTTGTTTATCACTGAGTGAGCGTACAAGCTTGATGTATTCTGCGTGTGTCCAAGCCAGAGGTGTTGCTGAGTTTGTGCCCTCACCTAACGCATAACCTGCTTTATTTACGCCAACGCCATCCCATACTTGCTCAGGTAGCATCATGCCGCTATTGGCAAACTGCTCTAAACCTTTTACGTAACTATTTTTAATGTCCGCTTGTTTTGCATCATCTAGCGTATTATTTGCGTTTGCGGCCGCTATTTCATAGTGTCCGCGTTCGCCTGTAAAAAATGGCCATACACGACCACGTTGGCCTGGCGTGTTGCTCCCGCTTTCGGCGTAATTAGTACCTGTGGTTTCATCTTCGCCGTAACCGTCGTTGCCATAACGGCGATAGCCTGCAAATGTGCCGCTACCATCGGTAAAGTTAAAGCTGTATTTAACTTGTAAGTTATCTTCAAGCGTTTCGTCGTCATACTCAGGCAGGGTTTTAACTATACTTGAATCGTTGGCACTTCTTACTCCATAGCGGACTAATTCTAAAAAACCACCGTCTAAAATCTGCTTTTTGTTAAAACCTTCACGGCCATTGTTGGCGTTAATTTTAGTATTAGAGTTAGCGTCGGTGTCTTGACCTATACGAATAAAATACTCGCCATCGGTGCTATCACCTTTTAAATTACCTTCGGTGGTAAACATTTGCGATTCTATATCACTGTTGTACTTTTTAGCCGTTGCTAAATAACGTTCTGCATTTTGAGTATCACCACTGAGTGTTGCTATGTCACTGGCTGTTATAAGGCCAGCAACAACGGCAGCCGTTGTAGAGGGAGAATAACCACTTTGCTCTTCCCAGCGCTCTTGCTGTGTTGCGGGTGGAGTGATTTGCATGTCGTTCCATAAAATTTTAGCTCTTCCGCCATCAACTAAAAAGTCAGCTGCCGGTTTTAGCATGCGTGCGTACCAATCTTTAAGTTCGTTATCACTTAGTACGTTTGCTTGATGTAACTTCCACGCGAGCATAATTGGCATCGCCGTTTGATCTAGCTGTACCCCTACCCATTCAAGTTCACCATCAACATGTGTTTTTTGTAAAAACCATCCTGTATCACCATTGTTACCGGGGGTTTTGCTAGTAACTTGTACTTTTTCAAGGTATTCGAAGGCCGTTTTTGCAGTCGCTGTATCGCCTAAGGCCATAAATGCCATAGCTACTTGATAAAAATCACGAACCCATACCGCTTTGTAACCAGTCGAACCCTCTTTGGCTGAAACAGTTTCACCCCAAGGATTAGAAAGTGAGGCAATGAGCGCACCCGCATTAGTTTTGTCTTCTTGCGCTTTTAGTACCATTGCACTGGTATAAAGTAGCTTACCGTCATCGGCTGTTTGCTTAACCATTGTATTTAATGGCTCAAGGCTTTGTAAATAATCTTCCCAGCCTAGCGCTTCACCTTTACCGTTGTAGGCATCAAGCACATTTTGATAACCTTTAGATAAGCTCTGTGCACCTTGTTGCTGGCTTTGCTGCTGCGTTTTACCAAAGCTTAGTGCTAAATCAAATGTGGTATTACTATCGATATTACCAAGCTCTGCCAGCAGAGTGACGTTACCGGCCTTATCGCCAGTGTTTGAATATTGTTTGCTTAGTGTGTTTTGTTTTTTAAGTGAGGTGATGCCATCGCTCACACCTGTAAAGCCTACACTTTGCATTTTGAATGGCGTAGATGATTGCAACGTTAAAAAATTATCATCTTCCCATGCTACTAAGCCTTGCTCAGTGGTTTTTGCAAAATCACCTAAGCCGTTGTTGTTTATATAAGGGTTAACAGCAACATACGCTTTCACGCCTTTAAGTGATGTATTAAAAATACTGCGTACAAACAATGTTTGTCCGTCAGGGTCGGTGAATATGTGTTTTTCGAGGGTAAAACGCCCTTTCTTATCTGTACTTGTTACTTTGTAAGCAAGCGATAGTGGTCTGCCTTTATCGTCTTTATGTAAGTAATCAATTGTAACGTCTAAGTCGTCAGCTTCAGTGACTGTAAAATCTTTACCGGTTACTACAAACTGCATATCTTTAATTTGAGCTTGGTGAATGAGTCCAAACATAGTTTCGGTGATCATACCTTTGGCAATTGAAAACCATACTTTTGATACTTCACCTGTCGCAGCATTGTTATTATATTGGCCGTTTTGGTATTGCTCAAAAGAAGTACCAATTCCGGTTTTACCCGCGTAAGCCCAATATGGTTCAGCACCTGGTGCACCTGGTGCGCCAGGAGCTGCTGAAACTGTAGCGTCAATATTTTCGTTATTCGTATTTTGTGCACCACAGGCTGTTAAGCCCAAAGTTAAAAGAGCGGTAGTAATAAGGTTATATTTTTTCATTGTGTGACCCTTAGTTTGAATTTTTAACGCGCATTACAGCAATCGCAGCAACAACGAATGATGCAGCACCAATTAATAATGCGTAAATAGGCTGGTTAGAAAATACGTGGCGTAAAATAAGCCCTAAAATACTAGCGGCAAGCAATTGCGGTATAACAATAAAGAAGTTAAAAATCCCCATATACACGCCCATTTTATTACTCGGTAGTGCATTACTTAACATTGCATAAGGAAGTGATAAAATAGAAGCCCATGCAAAACCAACGCCTATCATTGGAATAAGAAGCATTTTTGGGTCTGTTATAAACATAAAGCTCGCAAGGCCCAATGCACCTAGTAGTAAGTTAAAGCAATGTGCGCCTTTTAAGCCCATCTTTTTAACTAAGAATGGAATACACATAGCGGCAATAGCCGCAAAGCCATTGTAAGCTGCAAATAAAATGCCGACCCAATCAGCCCCATCGTTAAAGGCTTTACTTGTTGCATCACTGCTGCCGTAATGAAAGCTTGTTACTGCGGCTGTGGTGTATATCCACATAGCAAATAACGTAAACCAGCTAAAAAACTGCACCCAAGCAAGCTGCTTCATTGCCTCTGGCATGGTAAATACATCTTGTACTACTTGGTAAAAACCGCCTTGTATTTTGTTAGCAGCCTTTAATGCGCTTGCTATCCACTGCACAATACCAAACGCTAGTAAGCCACCAGCAAGTAGGTATAACTCTTTTTCAAGCGATAAACCCATTACTAATGCAAGGGTTGCTAAACCTAGCACCACAAAAATAATGGCACCTTTATTAAAGTTGATATCTACTAATGCGGTGTTAGTCGGTTTGGCAGTGTGGTTTTCAAAAGCAGCTAATTGCTCAGGACTATATTCTTTGGTTCGCATAACTGTCCAAAGAACTGCGACTAGCAATACGACCCCACCCCAATAAAATGAATATTTAACAGATTCAGGGATTTGCCCTGGCGCAGCGGTATTACTTACGTCAAACCAATTGGTCATCATCCATGGTAGCGCTGAGGCTAATACCGCACCAATACCAATAAAAAAGCTTTGCAAGCCATAGCCCGTAGCACGTTGTTTTTCTGGCAGGTTATCGCCTACAAGTGCTCTAAAAGGTTCCATAGTGACATTGATTGAGGCATCCATAATCCATAACATACCTGCAGCAATCCAAAGGGTTGGTGAATGCGGCATGATAAAGAGTGAGATAGTAGTAAGTACCGCCCCTATGAAAAAGAATGGACGACGACGACCAAAACGCCCCCATGTTTTATCACTCCAATAACCAATTATTGGTTGCACTATTAAGCCCGTTAGCGGTGCTGCAACCCATAAAATAGGAATATCATCCACTTGTGCGCCTAGGGTTTGAAAAATACGGCTCACATTGCCGTTTTGTAGTGCAAAACCAAATTGAATACCCAAAAAGCCAAAGCACATATTCCATATTTGCCAAAAACTTAGATTTGGTTTGTTGCTGTCATAATTATTATTTTGATTATTCATGATTAGCCTTATTAGTTAAAACTGCGCTACTAAATGCATCTAGCGAAAGCATAAGCTTTGTAACTTCTTTGTCAGTGATGATCTTTACCGTGTTTTGTTCAAGTAAGTCGTGTAGCGGTTTATTTCGCTCAAAGGTATTAGCTTGCTCTGGTGTTAAATTAATTAATACCGTTTGTGGCTCCTCACTAAAATTACTAAAAACATAAACAGATTGCTGTCCCAGCGAGCGTACAAAACCAACAACGCGTTCGCTATTGCTAAGTAAAAGCTCTGATATGGTTCCACCTACAACAGCGGGCAAACTATTGAGAGCCATTATTGATTTATAATAATCACGAAGTGATGCTTGCTCGCTCGATAAGTTAGCGCCGTCGAATTTGCCGTTGTTCATCCATGCTTGATGCGCTGGTACACCAATGTAGTCAAAAATACTGGTGCGGGTAGATGTGCCAAAACCTGCGTTTTCAGATCCGTCCTCCCCCACATCTTGGGCAAAATATAATAAAGTAGGTGCGCGACTCATTAAGCTAGAAACGACCATTGCTGGTTTCCCCCAGCGTGCATCACCTGCAAAATCAGGGCTCGCAATGCGTTGTTCGTCGTGATTTTCTAAAAAGTGCAGCATGTGCGCTTCAATATCACCCACTTGGCTTTGGGCTGCAAAAATAGTATTAGCAGCTTGCTTACCCTGCATAATGGCTTTTAATGTGTCGTAAAAGCCGACTTTGTCATACAAGTAATCCATTTTTCCTTGCTGAATATACGCTCTGTACATTTGTGGGTTGTAAACTTCAGCCAATAAAAACGCATCGGGCTTTTGCATTTTTATTGATGAATTTAAAAAGCTCCAAAATTCAACCGGCACCATTTCGGCCATATCGTACCTAAAGCCATCTACGCCTTTATCAAGCCAGTACAAAGTGATGTCTCTAAATTTATACCAACTATTAGGAAGCTCTTTATTTTGCCAAAACGCATAATGAGCGCGATAATCTTGGTTTTCTAACTCTTTAGGTAATACAGGAAAGTCATAGCTGCCATCAGGCTTAACGCCATAATTCACTCTTACGGTTTCGTACCAATCGTTAATATCTGGCTTGGGTGCACGCGCACCATTACCCGTCCATTTTGCTGGCGTTTCATCAAAAAAAACGTCAGCTAAAGGGTGAGTATTACCCCCTAAAACTGTATAGCTTTGTGATGTTGGAACCTGAAAAGACTGGCCTGGTACATAATAAAAGTTATTATTTTTATCGTACTCTTTGCTGGTGTCGTCTTGTTCACCAAAGTCTTTTATTCCTTTGGGTTTTGCTACTGATTTATAATTACGAGCCACATGGTTAGGTACAATATCTATAACCACTTTCATGCCATGCTCATGAGTACGCTCAATCAGATCACTAAACTCACCCATTCTATTGGTCACATTTATGGCTAAATCTGGATTTACGTCGTAGTAATCTTTGATTGCATAAGGTGAACCTGCACGGCCTTTTACTACATCCGGATCGTCTTGGCTAATGCCGTACTGTGTATAGTCGCCCACTAACGCATGGTGCAAAACACCGGTATACCAAACATGGGTCGTCCCTAGCTCTTTAATGCCAGCTAATGCAGCATCGTTAAAGTCAGCAAATTTGCCTACACCATTTTGCTCTTTTGTACCCCAAGGTACATTTGCGGTTTGTGTGTTACCAAATAAACGTGTAAACACTTGGTATACAACAGGCTTTGTTAACTCATTTTGCGCCTGTTTAGGCATTTGCTGTTGTTCGATTTC
The DNA here is from genome assembly GCF_015864295.1 of Pseudoalteromonas sp. NZS127_1. Taxonomy (NCBI): domain Bacteria; kingdom Pseudomonadati; phylum Pseudomonadota; class Gammaproteobacteria; order Alteromonadales; family Pseudoalteromonadaceae; genus Pseudoalteromonas; species Pseudoalteromonas sp. NZS127_1. Next base: position 690,265 of record NZ_JADYXO010000001.1, read on the forward strand.
ATTATTGTCTGAGCACGCACTTGTTATAAGTGCGCTACACAGTAATGCGGGTACATAAACTGATTTTTTCATTGTGTGTCTTTTTGTCAGTAGTGTTATAGCTTTATACTAAAGATAACTGCAGCAAGCATACAGTTGCTGCATACGTATTCACTTAAACATTCACGGCGTATTAATCACTAATACCGTAGCAGCCATTGGCTCTAAGTTAATACTGTTAGTTAGTTTAAAAGTGTGTTGTGTGAATAATGCCTGCGCATTGGCATTTTTTGGTATGGCTTCTTGCATGTAATCAAGATTATGCTTTTGTTTTACTTTGTTTTTATTCATAAAAACTAATACTGTTTGCGTATCACTAACGCGAGCATAACTATAAACACCATTATTCGGACTGAAATGAACGAGCTTACCCTTTGCAAGCGCCGGGCTTTGCTTTCTAAAGTTAAGTAGCGTGCTTATAGTTTCGTGCATATCGCGCTGATCTTTACTTAACCCGACTCCAGTAAACGCATTAGCGTTTTGATTTTTGAACCCACCAGGAAAATCAATGCGTATATCACCATGATCTTTACTCGGCGTATTATCCAATAATATTTCGGTTCCATAATATATTTGAGCAATGCCGCGCGTTGTTAAAAACAAAGTCATCGCCATTTTAGTTTTAGCTAAGTCTTGCCCAAGCTCCGTATATACACGGCTCATATCGTGGTTATCAGCAAACACCATAATGTTATTGGTGTCTGGGTATAAAAAATCGTTAGCTAATGACTGATATACTTTAACCCAGCCTGTGCTCCAACTTTCATCTTCATTTAAAGCTCGAATTACCGCCTCTTGCAACGAAAAGTCCATCACACTGGGTAAGCTTGACACATACCCATCTTGATTTACTTTACCGCGCTGCCAATACGACGCTATTGCAGGGTTTGAAGTCCACTCCTCACCAACAATATTAAAGTGTGGGTATTCGTCCATAATGGCTTTTGTCCAATCACTTAAAAATGCTTTGTCTGAGTAAGAGTAAGTATCAACACGAATACCACTCAAATCCGCGTATTCAATCCACCAAATAGCATTTTGAATTAAATATTCACTTAATAATGGTTGGCGCTGATTTAAATCAGGCATGCTAGCAACAAACCAACCATCGCTAAATTGGCGTTTATCGTAGTTGCTAGCGTGCGGGTCTTGAATTGTTTGGCGCGCATGGCTTGTCGCATTTTTACCATTTTTAAATTCGCCATTAAAGTTAATCCAATCTTGGGTGGGTTTGTCTTTAACCCAAACATGTTCAGAGCCAAAATGATTAAGTACCATATCCATAACAAGGCCTATGCCTTGCTCTTTTGCTTTTACAGATAACGTTTTGTACAACTGGTTTGAACCCATACGTGGATCAACGTTATAAAAGTCTGTGATCGCGTAACCATGATAAGAATAATCTGGCATGTTGTTTTCAAGTACTGGCGTTAGCCAAAGCTGTGTCACGCCTAAATTATTTAAATACGGTAATGCGTTAATAACACCTTGAATATCCCCTCCATGTCGCCCGCCTTTAAAGCCTGGATTTGCAGCTTCTAGCATGCTTTTAACGGTGTCATTTGTGGAGTCGCCATTTACAAAGCGATCTGGGTTAATTAAATATAAAGCATCTGCACTTGTGAAACCTTGGCGTTGCGCGCTATTTTTATCTCGAGTAAATAAAGGAAACTCAAAGCTATGCGCTGTATTAGTGCTGTTAAACTTGAGCGTTCCTGCTTTGGCGTTATCGCTAATATTTAAATGAAGGAAAGCATAATTAGGGTTGTCGGTACGTGTTACGTTATTAAGTTCAACCCCTTTATACTTATCTAATTTAAATTCTTCGTTAGCTATATTTTGCTCATGCACGAGTACTGTAATGTTATTTTTATTCATTCCGACCCACCAATTGGCCGGCTCTACATTAAGTGCATAACTAAAGCTTGGTAAGCTACATGCGCTTACTAGTAAAAGTGTGTTTAAAAATCGCATTATTAAACCTTTTTAATACTGGCTAAAAAATCTTGATGAGTTGGTAGCTGCGCAACTGTTGAGTTTATCAATGTTTTTAAGGTAGAAAATAAATCGCTCAGTTGCTCATCACTTAACGAATCCACAATACTATTGTAGTCATCAGGGATAAGCCCTTGCCCTATCATTACTTGCTGCCAAGCAACCTCAGCAAATAGCTCGTCGTCTTCGCGTACTACCTTGCCTGTTTGCTTAAATAAATTCATTTTTTGGCTCAGGGAGTTAGGTATATCCATTTGCCTACATTGGCGCCAAAATGAGGAGTCTTCTCGCTCGGTGAGTTTATAATGCAAAATAATAAAATCACGTATGTGCTCTAATTCAATAACGCTTTGTTTATTAAACTCCGTTACTAACGCATCGCTAATACCGTTGTGTGGAAATAGCTTAATTAAACGCGTAACCGCAGTTTGAATTAAATGAATACTGGTTGACTCTAGCGGCTCTAAAAAACCACTTGAGAGGCCAACCGACACCACATTTTTATGCCATTGCTTTAAACGCCGACCTGTTTTGAATTTTATAATACGGGGCTCTGTAATTGGCTCAGCGGGTAAGCTTTTTAGCAGTAACTGCTTAGCATCATCATCTGACAAGTATCTACTGCAATAAACAAGGCCATTACCAATACGATTTTGCAGTGGTATTTGCCATTGCCAACCAGCACTATGTGCAATAGATCGCGTATAGGGCTTAAGCTCATGAGTACTTTTTGTTTGTACGGCTACTGCACTATCGCATGGTAAGTAATGAGACCAATCAATAAAACCTGTATTTAGTGTTTGTTCAATTAATAGTGCACGCAGCCCGGTGCAATCTATAAATAAATCCCCACTAATTTGACTGTCGTTATCAAGTGCTAGGCTTTTAACATTGCCTGTATCGCATTGTTCAACATGGCTTATTTTTGCATCTATGTGTTTAACACCGCGCGATATAGCCAACTTTTTTAAGTATTCAGCGTAAAGCGTCGCATCAAAATGATATGCGTAACTCAGCCCAGGTAGTTGGGTATTAGGAATGGTATTTAAAGGGGCAAATTTATGCTGTTTAGCCGCTTGGTAATTGAGTGAAAAATCCCATAGTTCGTCTTCGCACCCCGTAACTTGGCCTTTTAACCAAAAATTATAAAAATCACAAAAAGGAAAGTCTTTACCAAACGAGCCAAACGCATGCATGTAGCTATGCCCTGGCGTTTTCCAATTTTCGAACTCAATACCTAATTTTATTGAAGCATTAGTGGCATTAATAAAATCTTGCTCGTTTATACCCAGCGCGTTATTAAGTTGAACAATCGGCGGTATAGTGGCTTCGCCAACCCCCACGGACCCAATAGACGATGATTCTATCAATGTGATATTAATTACTTTACCTAACACTTTATTAAGCAAGGCTGCTGTTATCCAACCTGCGGTACCACCGCCTGCAATTACCACGTGTTTTATTGGTTTCATATTATTATCCACGTTTTATTAAATTTAAGTACGGTTAAAAAGTTAGGTAAACTAGCTATAAAAAAGCCCCTGTAACACAAATTACAAGGGCTTCTACACACAGTTTTTATTATAGCTTGTAGCTAAAGCCTAACAAGTAAGTACGCCCGTAATCTTGGTAATCACGTACTTGTAGAGCATTATCGCCTGAAAGCGACGTAAACGGTTCCTCTGTCAAGTTTTGTACTTGAAACTGAATTGATAAACCTTCAAGGCTTTCAATGCCGGCCTCAGAGAAGTCATAACCTGCTTGAACATCCCAAATAGTTTCACCTAAAATATCAACTTGTTCAGTGTTAAAACCTAAACCATATACATCACCTTTAAAGGCACTGCGTTTGCGCATACTGGTACGTAATTGCATACCATGCATTTCGTAGTAAACTGTTAAGCTTTGAATTTTATCCGAAAGACCTGGTAGCTCGTAATCGTTACCGTTTTGATCTTCAATATCAGACTCAATACCAGTATGGCTGGCAATTAAACCAAAACCTTCAAGAGATGGATGGAATATTTTAAATGGTAACGCCAGTGAAAGCTCGTAACCATATAAATCGCCACCGCCGCCATTTATTTTACCGCTGCCTGTACCTGATGATGTTGCAGGAACTTCACCTGTTGAAGGGTCAGCTACGCCTGACATATCAATTGCATACGTGCCGTCAAAAATCCACTGAGTTAAATCTTTATAGAAAAACGCAGCAGAGAAGTAACCTTCATCGCTAAAGTAATTCTCGTAAGTAAAATCGTAGCCGGTTGCTTCTTTAGGTTCTAAATTTGGGTTACCACCCGATACAGACCAATAGTTGCCATTTTCATCAGGTGTTTGATTATATGAAGCATTAACTGATGAATTCATTTCATCTAAGCGTGCACGAGAAATTGTTTTAGCAGCACCAAAACGTATCGTTTGTTGCTCATCAATCGCAAGTGACAAGTTTAAGCTAGGTAATACGTGCGAGTAATCATGACTTATGTTTGTAGGTGATGTAACAACCACACCATCAACAGTACTAAATGCATTACCTTGTGATGATTGATCAGTTTGTACATAACGCACGCCCACGTTACCCGTTAATGCAAGGCCACTTACTTCAGCATTAATATTAGCTTGAACAAATGCAGAAGTAATTTCTTCTTTTACAGTCCACGATTTAGTCGCATGACTTGTATTTGTTAAGCTCTCTGCCAGTAAGTCGTAATAACCGTCGTTAACTAAGCCATTTACGTCATAAGCAATCATATCGCCCATGCCTATAAAACCTAAATCAACACTTCCGTTACGGTACTGTTCTGGCACATTAAGCATGCCTGGGTTATCAAGCGAAAAGCTAGATAACGTCATAAAGTAACCTTCTGAATCTTTTGTTTTCTCACGTTCTTTGTAAGACATACCAAATTCAATAGAACTTATGTACTCGTTTTCTAATACCTTTGAAGCCGCTATTTTTAATGTTGATAGCTCATCTTCAATGGTCGGTGCATTAATAAAACCATCTTGCGCTTGGTTTTCATACTCAGTACCAGTTAAACCATATTTATCGTTAAGTGCAGAGCTTGCACCCCACGATAGCGGGCCACCTAACTGTATTAAACCATAATCGCTATAATCTAAGTCATGAGTAAAACTTGCGCCGGTATTTCCACCATTAAATGTATAACCTAAGTTATCTGCAACACCGCGAGCATCACCACGCCCTGTACCTGAGTAGCTCTCAACACTCCAGATTTTGCGGTCTACTTGTGAATAACTTGCATCAAACTCTACTGACCACGAATCGTCAATATCATATTTAGTATTAAAACCAAAAGCTGTAAGTTCCGCTTCGCGTTCTTCATAATCGTTTCGAACTACTACACGTTGGCCTTGTGTTACTGCACTTGTTATAAAGCCAGATGCTTCATCAACTACAACACTATTTGCATCAATACTACCTTGACCCCATGCAAATGGAACTTCAATACCGCGTAGAATTTTTTCATCTGTAAAATCTACATATAATGCATCAAACGTCATGTTTAATTTGTCAGTAGGGGCTGCTTCAAGTACTAGCATTGCCGAATCACGCTCAAGGGTTGATGAACGTACAAATGGTTTAGCGCCGCCTAAAATTGAATAATCGTTACCATTTTCGGTGAATTCTGGGTAGCCCCATGAATTCCAACGTTTTTCTTGATTTGGTGAACTCATTGTATTTAAAGCAAATGCAACGCCAATTGTATCGTCAGCAAACTGATCAATGTATGAGATAGTGCCTCGATAGCCGTCATCATTACCGTCTGGATTTAATTTACCAAAGCTGGTTTGCTCATACTGCCCATTTACTTGTACAACACGTTCGCCTTTACTTAAAGGGCGCACGGTTTGCATATTAATAACACCGGCAATACCTTCAGCATCAATACTTGCATTTGGCGTTTTATAAACGGTTACACCGCTCATTATTTCTGATGGATAAAGGTCAAACTCTACACCACGGTTATCACCAATCGATACCTGCTCACGACCGTTAAACGTTGTGCCACTTTCATTCTCGCCAAAACCACGAATAGAGACACGACTTGCTCGCCCGTCTAAGCGCTGAGCTGTTAAGCCTGGTAAACGTGCAATTGATTCAGCAATTGAAGAATCTGGCAATTTGCCAATGTCTTCAGCCGATATAGATTCTACAACCTGTGTAGAGAAGCGTTTTGTGTTAATAGACTCAACCACACTGCCACGAAAGCCTTTAACTTCGATAACTTCTACATCATCTTTTTTTATTGTATCTTCTTGAGCAGCCTGTGTAGCAAAGCTTGATAAGCCTGCAGCTGTTAATGCCAAAGTTAATATACTTGGTTTGAACATAGACATAATGTTTTCCCGTTACCCATATTGTGATACCCGCGTTCAATGTTTAAGTGATAGTTAAACAAGGCGAGCTAATTTTGTTGTCAGGATGAATATTAACGCCAGATTTATTTTATTAACAACTTTATGCATACGTATTCAACAATTTCAATGTAGCCTAACATTAACATACATTACACACACATAACTTTAACCATATGATTTTATTAAAAATAAACAAAACAAAAAACACTGAAAGAGCATGACAGATTAAATCTATTTTGTAGAAAACTAATAGCCTTTCTACTTGAATGTAAACAAGATGAAATTAATTGGCACTGTTATATAACGTTTAAATAATTGCACATTTACTAAGTGTTAAATTGGTCAGACCATTTCTAGTAAAACCAAGGGTATATTTCCTTTATAGTACAAACTGTTAGGTTAAATTTAACTAAAAAATGAATGAATAACATAATTGGTAAACATTAAACACACAAAACGAACACCGCCAAAGAGGCGCTAAGCGCTTATTTTAAATAATTTTATTGCATTATTTTTAGTGCATACGTATGCAGACTTTTTACAGAATTACAGGCTTCACGTATGCTTTTTGAAAATAACGTGATTAATCGTAATCACAATAAAGAATAGTCTAAATACTGTGTGGAATGACGGAGAAAAGCATGACCCAAAAGCAGTGGTATAAAGGTGCGGTTATTTATCAAGTTTATCCGCGTAGCTTTCAAGATAGCAACAACGATGGTATTGGTGACTTAAAAGGGATTATTAATCGTATTGATTACATTAAAAGCTTAGGCGTTGATGCAATTTGGATTTCACCTTTTTTCAAATCGCCGATGAAAGACTTTGGCTACGATATTAGTGACTACCGTGACATTGACCCGCTTTTTGGTGATTTAAACGATTTTGATGAACTTATTAGCCAAGCCCACGATCGCAACATTAAAATTATAATTGACCAAGTACTAAGCCATACATCAGATCAACACCAATGGTTTACAGATAGCCGCGAAAATCAAAATAACGATAAAGCGGATTGGTATGTTTGGGCTGAAGCTAAAGATGACGGCACAGCACCTAATAATTGGCTGTCTATTTTTGGTGGTGGCGCGTGGCAGTGGGAACCTCGCCGTGGGCAATATTATTTGCATAACTTTTTAACCGAACAACCCGATTTAAACTTTCATAATCCTGACGTAAGACAAGCTGTACTTGATAACGTAGAGTTTTGGCTTAAAAAAGGCGTTGATGGCTTTAGATTAGATGCTATTAACTTTTGTTATCACGATGCACAACTTCGCGATAACCCAGCTAAACCAAAAGATAAGCGCCAGGGTCGTGGTTTTAGTGAAGATAACCCATACGCATTTCAGTATCATTACTACAACAACACTCAGCCAGAAAATATTGAGTTTATGCAAGACATTCGCACATTACTTAATAAATACCCAGGTACTGTATCGCTTGGCGAAATCTCATCAGAGGATTCATTGGCGACAATGGCGCAGTACACCCAAGGTGGCGATAAGCTACACATGGGATATAGCTTTGAGCTCTTAACAAATGATTATTCAAGTGAATATATTAGAACTACGGTTCAAACTCTTGAACAACGTATGACTGAGGGTTGGCCGTGTTGGGCATTTAGCAACCATGATGTAGAGCGCGTAGCAAGTCGCTGGAGTGAAAATGGCGAAATAAACCCTCAGCAATGTAAAATGCTAACCGCCCTACTTGCTTCCCTTCGTGGCAGTGTATGTATGTACCAAGGTGAAGAATTAGGTTTAGGTGAGGCAAGTGTTGCCTTTGAAGACTTACAAGACCCATATGGCATAACATTTTGGCCTAATTTTAAAGGGCGTGATGGCTGTAGAACGCCAATGCCTTGGGAGCAAGCTGATTCACCTCATGCGGGTTTTAGTGACGTAAAACCTTGGCTACCTGTTGATGATGCACACAAACAGCAATCAGTCGCTGTGCAAACTAATGATAGCAACTCAATTTTAAACGCCTACCGTGAGTTTATGGCGTGGCGCAAGAGCCAAACTGTTTTACTTGAGGGTGATATTGAGTTTATTGAAACGCCTGAGCCTGTGCTTGCTTTTTATAGAACGCTTGGACCGCAAAAAATGCTGTGCATATTTAATCTAAACTCTCAACAAACAAGTATTGATATGCCAACATCAATCGTTAAAGAATACAATGAGCTTAGCCACCACAGCGCAAAATTAAGCCAAGACACACTTACGCTTGAGCCTTTCGCTTGCTTTTATGCAAAGTGTTAATGACATCAAGAATTACACTTAATATTACAGCTAAGTTCTAAACATAAAAAGCCCAAGTAAATTACTTGGGCTTTTTTGTGCATTTAATTTTTCTAATGACTTTGGGTTTTACTGTTTAAGTAGTCAGTTAAAGCAAATAAAACGCCTGACATTACAAACGTGACATGAATAGTCACTTTCCAAAGTAGCTCATCACTTGGATATGCGCCTGAGTTTATAAATACTTTTAATAACTCAACAGCAGAAATAGCGACTATCGCACTTATTAATTTCATCTTTAGACCTGAAAAACCAACCTTTCCCATCCAAGATGGTCTGTCTTCGTGATTATCAATATTAAGCTTAGAAACAAAGTTCTCGTAACCACTAAATGTAATGATCAGCAATAACCCCGCTAATAATGCTGTATCAACTAAAGTTAGAATACCGACAAGTAACTCTTGATTGGTTGCTGTAAATGTCGCAATACCCATTAAATAAAGCTGCTTAAAAAACTTTATTAACAACAGTACAACTGCAAATAGTAAACCCACAAAAAATGGGGCTAGTAGCCAACGCCCTTTAAAAATAAAAGATTCTAATGCATGCTCTACTTTATTAGCTTGGCGTGGTTTTTTATTAGGGGTGTGTGATGACATTGATTTGTCTTTTAATTAAAAAAGCGACCTTAGCTTATAAACCACTGCAACACAATGCTGCGAAATCCTGACAAGTAAATTACTCATCCTCACGATAAAAAAATTTCGTTATCTTTTATTTCGTTTTCGTTTAAAAATCAGTATACCAACAGAGTTGTTCTGGATTGGGCACTACTGGTTTAAACCTAATCTTAAACTGGGTAAATCAGTCATCACACCATTTTTTTAGGAATAAACGAATGAAAAAAGCATTGCTAGCATTAATCGTAGCTCCACTATTTGCAGTATCTGCGACTTACGCGGTAGCAGACGATGCGCCAACAGCTTCAGCCGAAATGGTAAAAGAATACACAGAAATGTGTGTTAACTGGGCTAAAGATGATGACGTAAGCAATGAAGAGCTAAATGCCTACGTATTAAAATGCGTAAATGATGAGCTTGAATCTGAAGGCTATAAAAAAGTATCTTCTGTTAAGATTTAATCATACCAATTGCATTAAATTAATGTTCTATTATACCGCTAAGAAAATAGCTCAATAGCAAGTGAAATAGCATGACATATAGTTGTTTTATATGAATGTTTTTTAACGCAGTGAGTGGGTTATTTAGTGCAATATAATGACCATTTTTTAATAAAATTGGTATCTCCAATACGCTTAGTTGAATGTACTGCTAATAAAGCCGTTGCGAAAACATTCAACTAAGCACAAAAAAACCGGAATAGACACAAGCTGTGCGTTCCGGTTTTTTTATGGTTTTTTAAAACCTATAAAAAGTTATGAATAAGCGATAACGTGCTTATTCATCTTCTTTTTTAGCTTTCGCTTTAGGCTTTGCTTTAGCTGGTGCCTTTTTTGCAGCAGCTTTCTTTTTAGGTGCTGCCTTTTTCTTCGCTTCTTCTGTCCATTTACCTGCTTCATAATGAGCAGTCCAGCCAGTAGCTTTACCGTCAACTTCAGTCATAACATACTGAGCTTTATTTTTACGGCTATAGCGTACAACAGCAAGATTACCATCAGGATCTTTAGCAGGTGCATCTGCTAAGTAATAAAACTTAGGCGAAATACGGTCTCTAAAGCGTTTTAACTCTTCTACTTTAGGTGCACGTGTTTCACGAGACTTAGGAAAAGTATTTGCAGCTAAAAATATACCCGCGGCGCCATCACGTAATACAAAATACGCATCTGACTTTTCACATTCTAATTCAGTAATGTGAACAGGGTCTTCTTTTGGTGGAGCAGCTTCGCCACTTTTAAGTAGTTTACGTGTATTTTTACACTCGTCATTATTACAGCCAAAGTACTTACCAAAGCGACCAGATTTAAGCTCCATGTCAGAGCCACATTTATCACATTCGATAATTGGTCCGTCATAGCCTTTAATTTTAAAGGTACCTTCTTCAACTATATGCCCTTTACATGCTGGATTATTACCACACACATGTAATTTACGGGTTTCGTCAATTAGGTATGAATCCATTGCCGTTTCACAAATCGGGCAACGTTTCATCTGCATTAGCTTTTCAGTTTCTTCGTCTTCGACATCGGCTGCAACCGCTTCATCGCCCGACACTAAGTTCATTGTCGTTGTACAACGCTCTTTAGGTGGTAAGCTATAGCCAGTACACCCTAAGAAAACACCAGTTGATGCTGTGCGTATACCCATTTTTCGGCTACACGTAGGACATTCAATATCCGTTTCAACCATCTCGTTGAGACGCATACCGCCATTTTCTGGCTCATCTTTAGCGACAGTTAATTGCGTTGAAAAATCAGCATAAAATTTATCAAGAACTTCAGTCCATACTCGCTCGCCTTCAGCGATGTCATCTAAACGGCCTTCCATTTTTGCTGTAAAATCAAAATTCATTAAATCAGTGAAGTTTTCAACCAAACGATCGGTAACTATTTCACCCATTTTTTCAGCAAAGAAACGGCGATTTTCTACACGTACATAACCACGATCTTGAATCGTTGATATAATTGACGCATAAGTAGATGGACGACCAATACCGCGTTTTTCAAGCTCTTTTACTAAACTTGCTTCACTAAAGCGCGCTGGCGGTTTAGTAAAATGTTGCTTAGGATCAAGTTCGATTAAAGTAAGGACTTCACCTTCTTTAACAGCCGGTAGTGATTGATCTTCTTCGTTTTTCTTACGTATCGCAGGTTGTACTTTTGTCCAACCATCAAAGCGGAGCACACGGCCTTTCGCTTTAAGCTGGAAGTCGTTAGCTGCAACAGTTAGTGTTGTTAAATCGTATTCAGCAGGTACCATTTGGCACGCTACAAACTGACGCCAAATTAGCTCGTACAGTTTTTTAGCATCAGCATCTACACCTTCAACATGCCCAGATAACACGGTAACGCTTGAAGGACGTATTGCTTCATGCGCTTCTTGTGCATTACCTTTAGAGCTGTAGCTAATTGGATCTTTTGGTAAATATTTAGCACCAAACTCGTTTGTTACATACTCACGACACATTTCAACCGCGTCTTTTGAAAGATTAGTTGAATCGGTACGCATATACGTAATATAACCGCCTTCATACAAACGCTGAGCAAGCATCATGGTCTTTTTAACGCCATAACCTAAACGTGTACTTGCCGCTTGCTGCATGGTTGAAGTAATTAATGGCGCACTTGGGCGACTTTTACTTGGTTTTTCTTCAACGCTAATTACTTTATATTCTGCATTCTCAAGGCTTTTAACCGCTGCGCTAGCCTGAGCTTCATTTACAGGCTTAAATGGCTTTCCTGCTTGTTTGGCTACTTCTAAGCGTAACTCAGACTCAGTATTTTTAACGTCAGCGTGAATATCCCAAAATTCTTCTGGAATAAATGCTTTAATTTCACGTTCACGCTCTACTAATAAACGTACAGCAACAGACTGAACTCGTCCTGCAGAAAGTCCGCGGGCCACTTTAGCCCACAATAAAGGTGATACCATAAAGCCAACAACACGGTCTAAAAAGCGACGTGTTTGCTGAGCGTAAACCATATCAGTATTAAGCTCGCCAGGTGTTTCAAACGCTTGCTGTATTGCGTTTTTAGTAATTTCGTTAAAAACTACGCGCTTATATTTAGCAGGATCACCACCAATGATTTCTTGAAGGTGCCAAGCAATTGCTTCCCCTTCTCTATCCAAATCCGTTGCGAGATATATTTGGTCTGCATTTTCAGCCAGCTTTTGTAATTCTTGAACAACTTTTTCTTTACCAGGCAGTATTTCGTAATGCGGATCCCAGCCTTGGTTTGGGTCTATACCCATACGCGCGACTAAGTTTGTATAATCTCGTTGCTTTTTATACGCTGCTTTCTCTTCAGGTTCCATTTTACGAACTTCTGCTGGCGTTTTAGTTGCCGGCACTTTAGCTTTGCTCGAACCTGAAGTAGGTAAATCTCGTACATGCCCAATACTGGACTTTACGATGAAGTCATTACCTAAATATTTATTAATTGTTTTAGCCTTAGCAGGAGACTCTACAATTACTAGCGATTTGCCCATAGTTGCCTATTTCTAACCAAATATTGAAAATGTGTTTTGCCGACATAAGCGGCGCGAATATTTATAGGTATATCTACAAACACTAGTTGTTACAAGCTTTTAATACAAACTTTTCAGTATTTACTGAATAAACGAACAATTTTTGTCGTTAAATTAAACAAACTAGTGTTTTTAGATTAATTGATGTGGAATATATAGAACAGAAACAAAAATGCCAACCTAAAGGTTGGCATTTTTAAAATAAAGCCTTATTTACTATCGTAAATTTCGATTCCTTTGGAGACTGTTTTAGTGCCACCAGCCTGAGTAGTAAACTCAAATGTTATTGAAAGTACACCGTCAAATTTATCATTACCATCCGCTTCACGAGAAATACGAACATCTGAATACATTGGTTTATCCGTATTCGTACTTGGAATAATAGCGTTATTTTCGATAATAGATAAGTCGCCATTTGTAGAGGCTATAGATACAGTTGTACCCGCTGGTAGTGGATTACCAAACTCATCTGTGTAGTGAATACGAACTGTAATACCACTTAAACCTATATCAATAGTAAGTGTTTCAGGATCTGTTTCATCTGGATCCGTATCATCATAATCTGGGTTATCAATAATAACGTTAACCGTAGATAAATTAATAGATTCAGCATCACAACGTTCTAGCACATCAGAACCTTCCAGAGAAGCAACAATAGAGCTTGAGCAATCTGCTGGTACGTAAACAGGATACGGCGCATCAAGAATATCCGTAGTTTTCAGTACAGAAAAACGAACGTATGGATCATCTCCAGACATAACCAATTCTATTTGTTTACGTACTTCAATTAGCTCTCGAGAACATTTTTCATCTATTTGTGCAGCTTCACTACATAACAAACCGTTATATAAGCCATCAGCGAAGTTATAGGTACCGTTATTGTCTAAATCGCGCCACGTTTCATTATGGCCGCCCCGTGAGTTTTTCTCTGAACACGCATCCTCATCAGCATTATAATCACCACCACGCGCATCACTACAGTTTGCTTTATCGAAGGCTGCATTTTCATTGTGATCTATAAATGCTTCAGGTAAATCGTAACTAGTATAATACTCACCAATATCAAACAAGCCATTGGTGCGTTTAACATCATCAGTGGTTTGCTCATCTACAAAGTTCTCTTGTCCTTTAGTGACAGCGAGAACACTTACACGTCCTCCCATAACAACGCCATCAGCATTATTTTTAGCGCGTGTAATACCATTTATACAAGGAGCTGCAATACCAAAATATGGGTCACAATTTATAATACCTGTTTTTGGATTAATACCTTCTGTAGTTGTTGCGTCCCCGTCAATATCGCCAATTCGGTTACCCCATTTGTAATCATAAAATGGACGGTCTCCTTGAGAGCGCCAGGTTACAACACAAGTAGCATCGTCAGTTTTACAAGTAACTTCATTGCTAGATGAGCCAATGACACCAGCTTCAGCTAAAATAGTTGCCTCTACACCGTCACCGTTATAATTATTAAATTGGTCACCAAAATATACCGTAATATCATTTAAAACACCGTTATAATTAAGTGAGTTAGTATTGAACGTATTTGGGCTTGCATCAAAACTGTTTTGGTCTGTTACGCCTGAAGCGAGCGTTAATTGAGCCGATACAGAACTTATCTGCTCGCTCAATGGTACTAAAGTAAGTGTTCCGTCTGGACAAATTTCATTGCTTGGTTCTGATGTACACAGTTCTACATCATCAACCCAACACGTTAAATCATCACCTTCAGGTAAATTATTAACATCTTCTTTAGAAATAAAACACGCTTTTACCACTAATGGACCAGGCACTATGCCAGATTCAACCGTTGTCTGAACAAAGCCTTCATTATTTGTATCACTTGTTCTAAGTGACAGTTTAGCTGCACCCACTGAATCTGTTAACTTAAAATCAATACGTTGCTGCGTGGATGCAAGGCCATCCGCATCTATTAGCTTAAATCTAACAATCGATTGAGTCGGGGCGCCGCCTTCACCTGGAGGTAATGCAATAAATGTTTCGCTGACATCAACAAACTGTATTGATTGTACCGCTGATGTTTCCACAGGAATAATCGTAGTAGCAGTAAAGTTTTTACCACCTGTCTCAACCGTGATATTAATATCATCGTCAATACTACAACCTGTAGCTCGGTATGTTGATGTTGCGATACCACTTGATGATTTTACTGATGCATCAATTACTGAATCGCCGCTAATTACACACGTTGAGCTGAACTCAACATCTGTTGGAGTTAAGTATAAATTACCATCTTCATCTAAAAGCGTTACTTCAATAACGGTACTACCACCTGCTTTTAAAGGGATAACATTTCCTGAAGTATCTGTATTAAGCCCGTTATCAACCTCTAGGGTTAAATCAGCAATACCTACAGCAAAATTAGTTGAATTACTTTCACCTACAGACGTTACAGTAACAGTACCTGCACCACCAGTATTACCAGGTTGCAATTTTAGTAAAGCAATACCAAAGTTATCGGTAAGGGCTGTTCCAGATGAAGGAAGAACAGAACCTAAATTTGTTGAAATATTAACAAGCGAATTTTTACTACCTTCACCACTTTGCTCATCAATGACTTCAACAAATAATTCACCTAGTTCTGATGAAGAGATAGTATTAGCTACCGTACAACCCGACGCTATTTGTGTAGGGTCAAGTTTTACACTAGAACGATTATCGTCCCAGCCAACGTTACAGCCTGTTAAAAGCTTTACTGATATAGAGAATTGTGCCAAATCAACAGGTGCAGAATCACCTGATGAATAAAATACAGCTGTATTACTCACTTCTGTAGAGTTAGTAGGGTTATAAGTTGCAACAACTTGACCTGCACCTTTAAAACTACCACTAGAGAGAGTTACTTTTGCTTCACCCGCTGAGTTTGTAATTGCAGTTCCTAAGTCTGGCGTTATTTTACCTGTGAAGTTTGTAGTAAAAGTAACAAGCTGCTCGCTAAGTGCAACTCCATCATTTTTTAAAGTCGCTGTAACCGTGCCTAAGTTGTCAGTTGTAACCGGGTTTGTATCCGAATACTTAGCACCATTTTCATCGACAATATTTACTGTTAGAGTTGTTGACCCACTAACACCAGTATCATCACCCTGCCCACCGCTTGATTGAAAAGCAAAAGTACTTGTATAAGATTCACCATCGACTGTATAAGTAGCAGTTACTTCTCCAGCACCGGCTTGAGCACCGGCTGTAAGTTCAACCGTTGCAATACCATCGTTTTGAGTTAATGCACTTGATGGAGACAGTTCACCAATCTCATCTTCTAATGTAAACGTAATGCGCTTACCCGCAACAATTACACCGTCTTGAGTAAGAATTGCGCGTAAATCTAAAGAGGAGGTAGCGGTAACAGAATTTGACTCTGTTGCGTCTGTTTGAGAACACCCCTTTAATGAAACCGAGTATGTAGCAGCCTCTGTAGTGGAATCACCATCACTTATAGAACCGTCTTTTTCAAGTGACCCACCGCCACCACAGGCTGTGAGTAAAAAACTTAGCAATGAAATGCCGAGCAGTCGCATTAAAGGCATGAACCTCTCCCTAGCGTTGTTATTATAATTAAAATTAATTTACACTTAATATTAACCTATAACTTAGTCTAAAATCACAGTTTTTTATTACTTTTTTGTGCAAAATATTTTTAAATAAATACTAACTTTTTCTGTAGTAAATATTTCCTTGCTGGTAGTCTATGGCAAATTTATAAAATGTAGATCAGGAAATATGTCAAAAATCCGTTCAATGAGTTTAACCACTCGCATCATGATTGGTATGGCGCTTGGGGTTACAGTAGGTTTTATATTTCAGGCTATATTAGCTGGTGAAGACGATTATCTAATACCACTTGGGTTATTCTCTTTGCCAATTAAAGCCTTTTTTGTTGATGGTATTTTCCATGTTGGTGGTCAAATATTCATTGCCAGCTTGAAAATGTTAGTTGTGCCTCTTGTTTTTGTATCGCTTGTTTGTGGTACCTGTAGCTTAAGCGACCCTAAAAAACTAGGTCGATTAGGTGGTAAATCTATTGGTTTATATTTATTAACTACAGCTATTGCTATAACAGTGGCGATTACACTTGCCTTATTATTTAGCCCGGGTGAAGGTATAAGCTTGCCATCTAATGCAACCTACGATGCTAAAGAAGCACCTACCCTTGCACGTGTAATTATAGACATGTTTCCTACAAATCCTTTTGAAGCAATGGCCAAAGGCAATATGCTTCAAGTTATTGTGTTTGCACTTTTATTTGGTGTATCAATGGCATTAAGTGGTAAAGCAGGAAAACGCGTTGCTACCGTATTTGAAGATTTAAACACTGTGATTTTAAAACTAGTTACGCTTTTAATGAATATTGCCCCTTATGGCGTGTTCTTTTTAATGGCAAAACTGTTTACAACAATTGAGCTTAACTTAATTGTGAGCTTAGCGAAGTACTTTGGCGTTGTAGTACTTGCACTGTTATTACATGCTTTTGTAAACTACACATTGCTTTTAAAAATATTAACGGGCTTAAACCCGCTTATTTTCTTAGCAAAAATGAAGCACACATGCTTATTTGCATTTAGTACCTCGAGTTCAAGCGCAACTATGCCTATTACACTTGAAACTGCTACTAAAAAGTTAGGTGCTAATAACTCGGTTGCCTCATTTACTATCCCACTGGGTGCTACCATTAACATGGATGGCACTGCCATCATGCAAGGTGTGGCTACCGTGTTCATTGCACAAGTGTTTAGTGTCGATTTGACAATATCTGATTATTTAATGGTTATATTAACAGCAACACTTGCCTCTGTAGGTACAGCAGGCGTACCTGGTGTTGGTTTAATAATGCTGGCAATGGTACTTACCCAAGTTGGCTTACCTGTAGAAGGGATTGCAATTATTATCGGTGTAGATAGATTACTTGATATGACACGTACAGCAGTTAATGTAACCGGCGATTGTATGGTTACCTGTGTTGTTGCCAAGTCTGAAGGTGAGCTAGATGAGAGCATCTTTAACGACCCTAATGCAGCTAAAGACTTAGAAGATTATCATAAATCTATTGACTCATAAGCTACATTTATATAGCTATAAAAAAACCTTGATGCAATCCATCAAGGTTTTTTTCGAGTAAAAATAATTTAACTGAATCCTGAAAAAGATTCTAATCTAAGGATTTAACGACTTAAACTTAGAAAGTAAGTTTATTCCCACTTTATTTACACCACTACTCAAGCCAAGAGCTAGCTTATCGCTCAACCCTTTTTTAACTTTGTATTTAATCTTATAAATTTGGCGCTCATGTTGCTGCTCTAGCAATGCATCATCACTTGTTTTTATAACATCTACCAAACCTTTATCAATTGCTTGAGTTGCAAACCAATGCTCACCTGTCGCAACTAAGTTTATATCTAAGCTTGGACGTTGAGTGCTTACAAACGTTTTAAATAAACCATGTGTTTGTTCAATTTCTTCACGAAATTTTTCACGGGCTTTATCTGTGTTTTCACCAAATAAAGTAAGTGTGCGTTTAAATTCACCTGCTGTTATTTGCTCAAATTCAACATCATTTTTCTTTAATATTTTATTAAAGTTAGGTATTTGAGCTATCACACCAATAGATCCAACTATTGCAAAAGGCGCTGCAAGTATCTCGTCCGCGACACACGCCATCATGTAACCGCCACTTGCTGCCACTTTATCAATTGCAACACTCAGAGGAATACCCGCACTTTTAATACGCTGTAACTGAGATGCAGCAAGTCCGTAGCCATGTACAACACCGCCACCACTTTCTAAACGAATAAGTACTTTGTCTTTACTTGGATCGGCAATAGAGATAATAGCCGTTATTTCTTCTCGTAAGCTTTCTACTTCGTGAGCGTCCATACTACCCACAAAGTCAATTACATATAAACGAGGTTTAGGCTCATCTTTATCTGCTTTTTTACTCTTTGATTTAAGTTGTTTTTGATGCGCTTTAAGCTCTTTTTTACCCAACGTATTTTGTAAAAAACTTTCTTTAAGTTCAACTAGCTGCTCTGATATATCATCAATTTGTATTTCACCTTTTTTGGCCTTTGGCTTAACTGCAGCGCCAACTATTAGCATTAAAACAACTGCGATAGCGATAACAAAAGTAACTGTTTTAGCAAAAAACAAACCGTATTCGTATAAAAATTCCAACTGGTTTCTCCATTTATAAATTTCAGCTAATTTAGCATGCTTTAAAGCAAAAAAAAGCCACTTTTCAGTGGCTTTTAAAGGTTAATTATTTTACTGGTTATTAATCAGTCACAACCTCAGGGTTGGAAACTAATAACATCCGTCCGCGAGCAGCTAAGTAAGTAGCTACTTGCAACTGCATTTCTGCATTAGCGGCAGCACTGCCTTCAACAGTTGCAGCCTGTGCAGCATCTTGAGCTGGTGTTAATATAGAACCATGATGCCCTTTAGTAAATTTAACTAAGTAGCTTGCTGGTGTTTCACTCAATGCTTGCGAAGAACTTACTGTCTCAAGACCCATCAAGTTAGCTAATGGAATTGTGCCAGAAATAGGATTATTAGCTGCCATTGGTGGTATCACTTGGTCAGGCTTGTTATCAACACCATCACCCACAACAACATTAGTATAAACAGGAGTACCTAATGCTTTCACAGTGGCTGCGTAGTTCGTTGGATCACCACTATCTAGCGCTGTTTGCGCCGCAAAAGCAAACTGTGTAAATACACCTTGAATGTTAGTAAGTTTAGTCGTTTCACCCGCAGTGGTAAGTGATGCAATATATTCGTTGTAACCACACGTCAAGTAAGCTTCCATGTCTGGTATTAATGAGCCACAGTTAGAAACTGCATCTCCTTGTAAGTATGCAGTAAATTCATCAGCTTCTGTTGTACCCGCTTGTGAAAGTACTGAACCTTGAATAAATGGACCAAACGCAGCAGATTCAAGTAAGAAGCTTGCTATACCGCCACCACCACTTGCAAGAGCTACTGTGTTTACATTAAATAGCGGATCAAGCGTTTCTGCCATTGGCGTATTAGCTTGAGCAATAAATGCTGGAGCAACAATAGAACCTAGCGAATGCCCAATGTAGGTAACGTCTTTACTATTAATAGTTGTATCGTTAATAAAGTTTAAGCCTAAACGAAGGCCTAATAAATCAGCAGCCGATTGACGTAAGCTATCACGTGCAACAAGTAATGAACTTAAGTTCATGTAACTAAGCACAGAACCTGTTGTTGCATTAAAGTCGTCTGTTCCATCACCATCAACATCTATCCCGCGCTCACCATGTCTTGGATGGTCAATAGCAACCGTTGCAAAGCCTTGAATAGAAAGCTGCGCAGTTAAAGCAAGCATACTTTCTTTTTGTGTTGTAATACCGTGCTGCATAATCACAACAGGCCATCCACCTTCAGGCATAGCGATAGGATCTAATTGTAACTGTGCACGGACACCATTAATTATCGGTAAAATAGGTTTAGTAACTTGCACTGGCACATTTGCCATGCTTTGTACTTTTGGAATTGAGTTGTATTTTGTTAAATGACGTGTGCTGTCTAGTCCTAAGTCACGTAATTGTCCGTCACTTAATGCAGAACATAAACCATCATTTTCACTAATAGGATCTGTCGGAAATGCATCGCCTGCAACGGCCTTATAACCAATTATTGCCACCGCGTTATCACACATACCTTGCCAATATGTATCACTTAAATCACTAATATCAGTACCCGTTGGCGTACCTAAATACATCGGTAACATAATGCTACCTTTTTGATATTGCACACCAGAGAAAGCAGCAGAGACTTCTACACCCTGAGAAGCAAATACTTGTTGTACATTTACCATAGGCTGTTCAGGAACTTGAAGCGCAGGAGTTGGTAACGCAGGCTGTTGCAAGCTTGCAGCTAGCAATTTTTTAATTGTCCCGAGTACCGGGCCTGCTGATTGAATAGTCATCGCACTAGAAAAAATAATATCTTCTTTTGCGATATTTCCTGAACTTACAACTACATTTTCGTAACTGTTAACAGCACCCTGCAAACCAAGTTGAGCTTCTGTAATTAATGGCGCTTCTTGTTTAACCAGCCCATAAGTAGAAGAAGGCTCAATAGAACGCCCTAATGAATCTTTAAGACCAGTAGTTAATACATTGATGTATGAGCTACCTGCCGTAAATGGTTTTAAAGGAATAATTGCAACGCCATCACCTGAAGCTTGAGTAACAAAGTCAACACCAAAAGTAAGCTCACCGACCAATTTACAAGCAGTACCGGCAGCTACAACTGAACATTCTGCATCAGTTAAACTTGCACCCATTACAACTTCAAAAATTCTTACTGTACCAGGGGTCCCAGCAGACGCTTCATCTAAACTCACATTTGGTGGGAATGTTAAATCGATTTTATAAGGAACCTGCGAAGACCAACCATCAAGTGCACCTAGTGCAAGTTGAGGGTTTGCATAAGCTGCGCGCGAAATAGACACATTGTTGTCATCTAATTCACCAGGAATATTAAGTGTACCGTCTTGAGTTCCACTCATTAATAAATCATTAGGTACCGATAAGATACCTGCTGCTGGATCAAATGTAACTGTTGCTGTTGGGATAACTGGTGCTGTGTCGTTCTTGACATCTGTTAACGTTTCTCCACCGCCACAACCTGCTAAAGCAGCTGTAACCGAGAGTGAAAGTAGCATTTTTTTCATATTGTTGGCTCCGCACGTATTTTATTTTTATAGTGTGTTTAATCAGTGTATTAAGTTAAAACAATGTAATCAGGTTATTAATGAGACATTAGACCAGTTAAACTTAACGTAAAGTTTCTATTTTCGCCACCTAATTTTACAATAAATTCGATTACTTCACGTTTCGCTATGTTAAAATCAAAAAAATTATATGAATTGGTACTTTTATGCACACATATCAAGCAGCTGAAAACGCACTTAAAGATAAAGTTATTTTAATAACAGGCGCCGGTGATGGTATTGGCCGAGTTGCAGCAATTACGTATGCAAAATACGGCGCTACAGTTATCTTATTAGGAAAAACAACTAATAAACTTGAATGTGTTTACGATGAAATTGTTAATGCTGGCTACCCTAAACCTGCAATAGTCCCTATGGATTTTAAAGGCGCAACGAAGCAAAACTACCGTGACCTTGCTGCAACAATCGAATATCAGTTTGGACGCCTTGATGGGTTGCTTAATAATGCAGGTATTTTAGGGTCGCTTGGTCCACTTGAACATTTTTGCTCATCTACGTTCGAAAACATAATGAAAGTAAACGTCACTGCACAAGCTATGATCACTAAAGCACTTTTTCCCGTTCTTCGTAAATCTGATAATGCATCGATAGTATTCACGTCATCAGGTGTAGGCCGCAAAGGTCGTGAATTTTGGGGGCCTTATGCCATCTCAAAATTTGCAGTAGAAGGTATGATGCAAACATGGGCATGTGAAGTAGGTAAAACGAATATTCGTATAAACTGTATTAATCCAGGTGCAACGCGTACATCTATGCGTGCAGCTGCATATCCTGGCGAAGATAGAGATACCCTTGCTACACCAGAGGATTTAATGCCAACCTACTTATACTTGATGAGCGATGATTCTAGTGAAGTGAATGGCAAATCGTTAGATGCTCAAGTAAAAAAGTAGTTTGGAGTTTAAATAGTTTAAACAACTCACATTAAAAAAGCCGCAATTAGCGGCTTTTTTGTGTTCAATAAATAACTAATTGATTATTTACGTTTAGTCGGCTTAACACGCTGATTGTGTTTTTTAACTGCTTTACGAATTTGGTTGATTTTAGCGCGTTTATCTTTGCGTTTTTCAGGCATAACAGAAAGCTTAGTTTGTGTTTCGCGGCCTAATTTAACGGTTTTACGCAAGTAGTTTACTGTTTCTAAATCATACTCCATCCAACCACCTTGTGGCACGCGCTTATCAAGCTCTAGTTTACCGTAACGAATACGAATAAGACGAGATACTTCCGCATCTTGAGACTGCCATAAACGACGAACTTCACGGTTACGCCCTTCATTTAACGTTACGTTAAACCAACGGTTAACGCCTTCGCCACCCATAGGGGTTACAGTCGTGAATTTGGCTGGACCATCTTCAAGCTCAACACCACGTAGTAAGTTTTTAACCGTCTCGTTGGTTACTTCACCAAATACACGTGCAGAGTATTCACGCTCTACTTCATAGCTTGGGTGCATTAAACGGTTTGCCAGTTCACCATCGTTTGTAAAAAGCATTAAACCCGATGTATTAACGTCTAGTCGACCAACCGCAATCCAGCGATCGCCATCAATACGAGGAAGTCGGTCAAATACAGTACGACGCCCTTCAGGATCTTTACGTGTGCTTAACTCACCTTCTGGTTTGTTATACATAATCACACGACAGATTCGGTCTGCTTTTTCTTCGATTTTTACACTGTGTCCGTCAACACGAATCAAATCGGTTTCTTCAACACGGTCACCTAACTTTGCCACTTTACCGTTTACACTAACGCGGTTTGCGTCAATGTATTTTTCCATTTCACGGCGTGAGCCTACGCCTGCACGGGCTAAGACTTTTTGTAACTTTTCACCTTGTATAATACTCATTCGGATGGTTCTCTCACAGAAGGATCGCTCAATAACTGGTTAATTTTACTTTGCTGCTCTGTTGGCAACGCAGGTAAATTTTCAAGTCCAGTTAACGAAAAATAATCTAAAAATTGCTTAGTAGTTGCATATAAAGCCGGCTTTCCCGGAACCTCTTTATGCCCTACCACTTTAACCCACTCTCTTTCGAGTAAGGTTTTAATAATATTCGAACCCGTAGTAACACCCCTTACTTGCTCAATTTCGCCGCGTGTAATGGGCTGCCTGTATGCAATAAGTGATAATGTTTCCAGTAAAGCACGCGAGTATTTTGGTGCGCGTTCTTGCCACAAGTTATTTAACCAAGGGCTTAAACTACTGCATGCCTGAAACCGATACCCACTACCAACTTCAACTAAGCGAATACCACGAGTTTGAAAATGCTCTTGTATTGTATCTATTGCGTCATTTATTCGTGCCATAGAAATAGCTAAATCTATTAATACGATGTCTTTAAGGTGGCGTTTACTAACAGGCTTATCTGCAACAAAAATAGCTGCTTCAATGATCTCAACTAGTTGTTCATCACTAATTCGCCGACCCGCCATACACACTCCTAACAAATAAAAATACACAGCCATCTATTATGACAGAACAACACCAAACTAGGAAAATATATCTATCAAATAACTAAATTTAAAACACAAAAAAGCCAGTGCCTAGCACTGGCTTTAATCTTACTTACTAAAATGGTAACTATTAGTTACTTTTAAAAGCTTCTAATGCATCATCTTCAGCTACTGCGTTACCGTATTTTTTAATGTAACCCATAAACTCGCTTTTACTGATGCGCTTATCTTGGTTTTTATCCATGTAACCAAAATGATTTGAAATATCATCATCGTTACCTTCAACTACCGAGATATAGCCATTGCTGTCGTTATCTAGACTTGCAAAGCTGCTTTCAATTTTATCGAATTTAGCAATTTCAGCTTTAAATGCCGACTCACTTACTTCAGAATCAGTGGCTACTTTGCCATTATTAAGCTTCATATAAGTGTTAAATTCTTTGCGGCTAATTTCGTTATCCATATTGGTATCAATATTTGAAAAATGGCCCCAAATGCTATCGTCATCAGCTTCAACTTTTGAGATGTAGCCATCGCTATCATTATCTAAACTTGCAAAGTCACTGTCTATTCTTTCAAGACCTTGATTAGATGAACAAGCCGCTAAGCTTAATGATGCTAAAATAGTGGCTGCTAATGTTAACTTTTTCATAAGACGTATCCTTCGTAATTAATTAAATGTCACTTTAACTAATACAAATCCAATGCCAATAATAGTTAACTTATAATAATCAATAACTTAATCTCGATCGGTATATTTATTAAACAGTTTCAATAAGTTAAGCTTGCAAGCTTTGCAAACAACCTTGTAATTTTTGCAAAAAAATACCCGGTAAAAACCAGGCATTTCAAATTTACTTATTATAGTTAAGCTAATAATTAGATTGCTGCGTTTTGGTAGCGTTTAACAAACTCAGTAACGTTTTGACCATTACATTTTAATGAGTTTAGGTTACCAATTTTTTGACGAACAGGTGCTAAACCTTGTTTTAAAGCCGTCATACATAATTGAGTTTCTTGTTGAGCGTCTTTTGCAAATACTTCTACTTTCTCAACTGATGCGTTGCTTAATGTCGTTTTTTTAGCAATATCACGAATATCTTCACCATTACATAAAATGCTTTTAGAAAAACGAGATAGGTAAACACCGTGCTGGGCAGCTTCTTTACGAGCAACGCTAAAGCCTTCGTTTGCACTTAGTACACATAACTTAGACTCAATTTTGTTATCTTGGCTAAAGTAAGTATTGCTTTGAGCTGACGCAGTTGCAGATGCTAGTAAAGCAGTGGCTAAAAGTAGTTGAGTTTTCATGAGAGATCCTATTTGAACGAGCTAAACAAGTGAATTTCGCGCATTATATATTCAATAAAGTTAAGTTCAATTGAATTTTTTATTTATTTAAATAATTAATATTGTATTCACAATGTTTAAACTTTACCCATCATTTGATCAACATTTGCGCAGCTATTATCTCAATTCAGTCATGTTATGTGCGCGTATTTACTGATACAATTTAATCTATTAAATAGAACCAATTTTAAGGTAAATTTTATGAAAGTGATTTCTTTCAATATCAATGGTCTGCGTGCTCGTCTTCACCAATTACAAGCAATTATCGACAAACATCAACCAGACGTTATTGGCTTGCAAGAGATTAAAGTTCACGACGAAGCATTCCCATTAGAAGATGTTCAAAAAATGGGATATCACGTCTACTTTCATGGTCAAAAAGCGCATTATGGCGTAGCTATGTTATGCAAAAAAGAGCCTAAATCGGTCTTAAAAGGTTTTGCCACCGATACAGATGAATCGCAAAAACGCATGATAAGCGTCACTGTTGAACAAGAAAACGGTCGCGACCTTACTGTCATGAATGGCTATTTCCCACAAGGTGATAATATTAATCACGAAACTAAATTCCCTTATAAACGTCAATTTTATAAAGATTTAATGACACACCTTGAAACCAATCACACACCCGATCAAGACGTCATCGTTATGGGTGATATCAACATATCACCTACCGATTTAGATATTGGTATTGGCGAAGTAAATGCTAAACGTTGGTTAAAAACGGGTAAATGTTCTTTTCAACCGGTAGAGCGTGAATGGCTTGCAACATTACTTAATTGGGGTTTTAAAGACACCTTTAGAGAGCAAAACCCCGAAACAGACGATCAATACTCATGGTTTGACTATCGCTCTAAAGGGTTTGTAGATAATCGAGGACTTCGTATAGATGTAGTGCTTGCAACCAATGAGCTTGCAGCACGCTGCATAGATACAGGTATTGATTACGAACTTCGCGGTATTGAAAAACCGTCAGATCATGCCCCTATATGGTCAACATTTAAGTAATTATTATGCTCAGCCTAACAATGCAGGGGCTACTTTTGGCTCTTGTAATTATTATTGCTCTATTAAGCTTTGATAAAAAAACATATAAAACATTGCTTAATACGCCAGTCCGTCAAACTGGCGTACTTGCGTGTGCGTTAGTGTTTGCAGTGCTTTGGCGAATAAAGGCTGGCATTTTAACTGGCCTTGATTTACACATACTAGGTGTTACGGCTGCTACATTAATTTTAGGCTGGCGGTTGACTATTTTAAGTAGCCTACTTGCCACAGCCCTACTCGCTGCCTTTGGTCAAATTGAACTTGAGCTGTTACCAGTACAACTGCTTATTGGTGCGTTTATTCCTATTTTATTGAGCTATCTTGGCTTTATAATTAGTTACCA
Source organism: Pseudoalteromonas sp. NZS127_1 (assembly GCF_015864295.1). Taxonomy (NCBI): domain Bacteria; kingdom Pseudomonadati; phylum Pseudomonadota; class Gammaproteobacteria; order Alteromonadales; family Pseudoalteromonadaceae; genus Pseudoalteromonas; species Pseudoalteromonas sp. NZS127_1. Next base: position 717,106 of record NZ_JADYXO010000001.1, read on the forward strand.
ATATTTACCTCGTCATTTTTTTGTCTATATATTTGTTTGTGCGTTTATAACCGCAGGATTTATAGCCTGTATAAAAATAAGCCTAGGTGCTTTATTTTACTTAGCTATAGGGCAATACAATTGGCAAGAACTTGCAGATAACTACGTTTATTTAAGTGCCATAATTTGGTTTCCTGAAGCAATGCTCAACGGCATGGCTATAACAATTATGATCACCTATCGCCCGCATTGGGTAAAAACTTTTTACGATAAGGACTACCTAGGCTCATGAGTCTTGAATATCAATGCCCCCTGTGTAACCTAGCACTTTTGAAAACTGATTCAACACTTCGTTGTGCTAACAACCACAGCTTTGATTTTGCTAAAGAAGGCTATGTTAATTTACTGCCTGTGCAACAGAAAAATTCAAAACAGCCGGGTGATTCACTTGAAATGGTACAAGCCAGACGTGCATTTTTAGAGCGTGGGTATTATCGTTTTTTACAGCAAAGCCTTAGTGATATAATCAGTAATATAAGTGCAAAAACTATTATTGATTTAGGATGCGGTGAAGGGTTTTATACCCAAGCAATAGCGAATAAAACAAATGCTGTTGTATACGGTGTCGATATTTCAAAATCAGCGGTTAAATATGCAGCAAAGCGCTACCCTAATTGCCATTTTAGTGTGGCATCAATCAGCCAAGCTCCCTTTAAAAGCCAATTTGCTGATGTACTTGTTAGCGTATTTGCACCTTTATTTGAGCAAGAGCTTGAACGCCTAGCAAATCAAAACGCAACATTAGTGGTTGCAAGCCCAGGACCCTGTCATTTAAAAGAGCTAAAATCGTATATATATTCAGAAGTAAACGAACATACTGAAATAGCCACTCCAAAAGGGTTTCAAAAATCAGAGCAGATCCTTTTAACAGAGCATGTAGCGCTTAGCTTTACTGATATTAAAAACTTAATAATGATGACGCCATTTGCATGGAAATTTAGACCCGAGCACTGGACAGCACTCGAAGAAAAAGGTGAACACACTGTCACCTTATCGTTTTATATTACTCAGTTTACCAAAATAGATAATGATGTAACTCTCTAAAACTGCTCTTTAGTAAACGCCCTGTCCATTTTATCAAACATATCTTTAAGTAAATTGGCAAGCTCCATATAACGGGGCTTGTTTTCACTTAACTGCGTTTGATATCCATTAGCTGCCATTTTAGTGTACAGCTCGTTATACCATTTTTGCATCGCAGGCTCTAAAGGCGTTTGCGCTCGCTTACCCAACCAAAATAAACCTTGTAATGGTAGCGATATAAAAAATAATGCACTTGCAATGGCTTGCGGTAAAAAATCAGAACCCAAGTAATTTAGCTGAAAAAACAATGTTAGCATGGCTAAGATTGGCATTACTGTAATGGCAAGCTCAGTCGCTCTAATTACTCTAAACTCTAAAAATAAGGGCGCAAGCTCTTTGCGCATTGGCCATTTTTTACCATACAAACGGCCAGTTTGTAGTTGTGACATCACACTTTTTTGCATCATGACTCCTCACAGATACTGCTTTTAAATACAATGGAAAAACGAGCTATACGCAAAGTGTAACACAAAATGAAAGAGTTACACTTTCTCAGTAAAACAGCTTAAATTTACCTTTTAATGGCGAACAATCCTAACTTAAACATCTCAATTAAGGTAAAGTATTTAACATTGCGTTAACCACTTTGCAATTGAACATTCAATTGTTTTAGCTTTACTTAATACCGTAAGTGTAACGATTACGAATTAACGTTTACTTACTAAATTTGTTTATGGAAATTGAATCTATGCCAACAACCTCTCCTGAATCACAACACGTTTTAGTTTTAAATTGTGGTAGCTCTAGCTTAAAGTTTGCCATTATTGATGCGAACGATGGTCACGAAATTATTTCAGGCCTTGCTGAACGCTTAGGCGCTAAAGCACCCTCTATTAAATACAAATTTAATGGTACTAAAACAGTTATCGACTTAGCGGCTAATCAAGCACATGCTAAGGCTATAAATACGCTTGTAAGCTTAATAAAAGATCACAACTTAGACGAGCAACTTATCGCAGTGGGCCATCGTGTTGTACATGGCGGCGAGCACTTTACGCGATCGGTATTGATTGACGAAAAAGTAATTGCAGGCATTACACAGTCGGCAACGCTTGCGCCGCTTCATGGGCACGCTAATTTACTAGGTATATCGTCGGCGCAGGCATCGTTTGAAGGTTTGCCACAAGTCGCGGTGTTTGATACTGCATTTCACCAAACTATGAATGAAGTTGCCTTTCTTTACGCTCTTCCATATAAGTTGTACACCGAGTTTGGTGTTAGGCGTTATGGTTTTCACGGCACAAGTCATTTTTATGTTGCAGGGCAAACAGCAAAGTTACTTGAGCAACCTATCGAGCAAAGCAATTTTATTAGTGCCCACTTAGGCAACGGCTGTTCTGTATGCGCTATTAAAAATGGTAAGAGTGTTGATACCAGCATGGGACTAACGCCTCTAGAGGGGCTGATAATGGGCACACGTAGCGGCGATATTGACCCTGGTTTATTTAACTTTTTAACCACTCAACTTGATTACACAGCCCAGCAAATAGATAACCTACTAAATCAAAAAAGTGGCTTGTTAGGTATTAGCGAGCTTTCTAACGATTGCCGTACCATTGAAGAAGCCGCTATAGCCGGTGATAAAAAAGCGATACTCGCAATTGAAATGTTTTGCTACCGACTTTCAAAACAAATCGCGGCGTATATGGTGCCATTACAGCGCCTTGATGCTGTTATATTTACTGGTGGTATTGGTGAAAACTCAGATATTATTCGTGAAAAAGTAATTACACAACTTGCCTTTTTAGGCATTAATTGTAATCCGCAAGCCAACCTCAATGCGCGCTTTGGTCAAGAAGGCGTTATTAGCTGTAAAAATTCACACGTCAAAGCAGTTGTAATGCCAACCAATGAAGAATGGGTTATTGCCCTTGATGCTGCAAATATTGTAAAGGAGCTTTAATATGGCACGTCGTATTATGTTAATTCCTGTTTCTACCGGTGTGGGTTTGACGTCGGTATCAGTTGGTTTAGTGCGTGCACTTGAACAAAAAACAGTTAAAGTTAACTTTTTTAAACCAATAGCTCAGCCACGTTCTGGTGAAACAGGCCCTGAAAAATCAACGCAAATAGTTACTCAAGGCTCACCTATCAACCCACCAATGCCTTTTGCACTTGATTATGCTGAGCAAATGATTGGCGACGGTAAAGGTGATGACCTCCTAGAGGAAATTGTTGAACGCTTTGAAAGTAAAATAAACGATAACGAAGTCGCTATTATTGAAGGTATGGTACCTACTCGTCGCCAACCTTATGCTGGGCGTGTAAACCGCGAAATTGCGCAAACACTCGGCGCCGAAATTGTATTTGTACTTACCCCAGGTAATTACACCATTACTCAAATAGAAGACCGCCTTGAAATTGCAGCAGGTAACTACGGTGGTATCGATCATCCTCGCGTACTGGGCTGTATTTTTAATAAAGTAAATGCGCCACTTGATGAAGAAGGTCGTGCACGCGCCGATTTAGTCGATGCCTATAAACCTGAAGAGCTTGAAAACGAGTTAAATCGTTTAGCCTCCCTGCCTATTTTTAAAAAAAATCCGTTTATGTTACTTGGTGCAATCCCGTGGGATTTTGACTTAGTAGCGCCGCGCGTAAAAGACTTAAGCGCATACTTAAAAGCCACGATTATTAACGAAGGCGATATGCTTCATCGTCGTCTGCGCCGTATTACTTTTTGTGCTCGTACGGTTTCAAATATTTTAAATTATTTTACGCCAGGCGCTTTATTAGTAACACCGGGCGATCGCTCTGACATACTTGTTGCTGCGTGCTTATCTGCTATGAACGGCACTAAACTTGGTGCTATATTACTCACCGGTGGTTTTGAGCCAGAGCCACGTATTATGGCCTTGTGTGAGCAAGCCATGCAAACCGGCTTACCAATACTCGCAACCGATGCAGACACGTGGCGTACATCATTACTACTGCATAACTTTAATATGGAAGTACCAAATGATGATGACCAGCGTATTGAAAAAGTAAAAGATCACAACGCAGAGCATATCAATTCAAGCTGGCTAGATACTCTAGCTAAAAGTGTAGGTAAAACTCGTAAGTTATCACCACCCGCATTTCGTTACTTACTTACCACTAAAGCGCGTAAAGCAGGTAAAACCGTGGTTCTACCAGAAGGTAATGAACCTCGTACAATTAAAGCGGCTGCTATTTGTGGTCAACGCGGAATTGCTAAAACTATATTACTAGGCGATCGCGAAGAAATAATGCGCATTGCACAGCAGCAAGGTATTGAGCTAAACGAACATGTAAGTATTATCGAGCCTCAAAGCATTATTAATGATTATATTGCGCCTATGGTCGAAATTCGTAAAAGCAAAGGCCTAACTGCCGTAGTAGCACAAGAGCAACTACAAGATAACGTCGTACTGGGTACAATGATGCTTGAGCAAGGTAAAGTAGACGGTTTAGTATCGGGTGCAGTAAACACTACGGCAAATACAATTCGCCCACCACTGCAATTGATTAAAACAGCACCAGGGTCATCACTAGTATCATCTGTATTTTTTATGCTACTGCCTGACCAAGTGTTAGTTTACGGTGACTGTGCGATTAACCCAGACCCTAATGCTGAACAACTTGCAGACATAGCGATTCAATCTGCCGACTCTGCAGCTGCATTTGGCATAGAGCCGCGTGTTGCCATGATCAGCTACAGCACGGGCACTTCTGGTACAGGTGCCGATGTTGAAAAAGTACGTGAAGCCACAAAAATAGCAAAACAAAAACGTCCTGATCTAATTATCGACGGCCCACTACAATACGATGCAGCTATAATGGAAAACGTAGCACTTAAAAAAGCACCTAACAGCCCTGTAGCCGGTAAAGCGACCGTATTTATATTCCCAGATTTGAATACGGGTAATACCACGTATAAAGCAGTACAACGTAGTGCCGACTTGATAAGTATTGGCCCAATGCTGCAAGGTATGCGTAAACCTGTAAACGATTTAAGCCGTGGTGCATTAGTTGATGATATTGTGTATACAATCGCCTTAACTGCCATTCAGGCAGCTCAAACAGAAGCGCTAATTACTCATTAAACGTAACGTGTGCTTTTTATAGCCTAGCTATTATTTATTTAATAATTAACTAGTTAGGTTATTTATACCCTGCAACCCCCATACTTATCCACAGAAATTGTGGGTAAGTTTTTACTCCCTTCTTTTATCTACTTATTTACTGCTGAGTTAGTCGTTGTTACACCTTTAATTTAAAGCCAATAATCTATACTATAAAGCTATCAATATTGCTGTTCGCAGGCTTTTAATGTCAAAACAAACATTACAATTACACAGCACCATTTTATCTATACACAGTTTAGATGTAGATGCCGACATACCTGCGGCACTTTTAAAGCAATCTTTGTTTTTTATTTCTAAAACCCATGATGAACTTTCAATTGTATGCCCAAGCGATTTTGAAGTAAAAAGCCTGGATACCGAACCCGACTGGCAAGCTTTAGAGGTTGTAGGTCCACTTGGCTTTTCGTTAACCGGAATTATGGCTAATATTTCAGGGGTATTAGCGCGCGCTAAAATTTCTATCTTTTCAATCTCAACCTACGATACTGATTATATTCTCATAAAAAAACACACTGCAGAAAATGCTATTTCCGCTTTAAAAAAAGAGGGTTATAACGTGGTGGTAAATTAACTTATGAAAGCTCAAAAAATTGACTATTTAGCTCAAAATAAAACGCCTCTTAATGCAATAAATATTACCAGCCCATTTACAGGTAAAGTAATTGAACTGAATGAGCACCCAGAACCTTTTTTTCGTTTTGGCACTCTGGGCCCTGGTATTATGGTGCAACTAACAAGTCATAAAATTTTAGCACCGTTTGATGGAACTTTATTACAAGTAAAAAATGCAGGTACTGAGTTTATTCTACAAGCTAATAATGGTCTAAAAGTCTTGATTAACTTAACTATTTTTGATTCGCAATCAATTACGCATACCCATATTGCGCAACTCAATGGTAGCAAAATATGCAAAGGTCAACGCCTTGCTTATTTTGATTTACGAGAACTTGATACTCCAATGCTTGCTAGTTTAATTTTACTAAACGGCCATAACCTTGGCACATTTCATTACTCGCATTCGCATGTAAATGCGGGTGAAGACACACTATTAACTATTATTAAGAAGAACTAGATTTATGAGCACTCTATACGGCATTAGCAACTGCGATACGATAAAAAAAGCTAAAAAACATTTAACTGATAACAACATCGAATTTACGTTTCATGACTACCGCAAAGATGGCGTAAATGAGCAAATGGTGAGTGAATTTGCAGACAAGCTCGATTGGGAACAACTCGTTAATAAACGTGGAACAACTTATCGCGCATTAACTGATGAGCAAAAACGGAGTCTAACTAAAGAAAGTGCTATCCCATTGTTGGTTGAACAACCTGCCATGATCAAACGTCCAGTACTGGTAAACAATGGCAGTTACCATTTAGGTTTTAAAGCAGCCCAATACGACGAGATTTTTAAATAATGACTAATGACGTAATTCAACTCGCCCAAGCGCTAATCCAACGTGAATCGGTAACGCCCGAAGATGCTGGCTGCCAACAAATGATGAACGATCGCCTTGCTGCGGTTGGTTTTAATATAGAATCATTATTTTTTACCGACACACTTAATACTTGGGCTCGAAAAGGCACACAATCGCCGCACTTTTGTTTTGCTGGTCACACCGACGTTGTACCAACAGGTCCTGAAAAAAATTGGCAACATCCGCCGTTTTCAGGATTAATAAAAGATGGCCTATTACATGGGCGTGGCGCTGCCGATATGAAAGGCTCGTTAGCTGCAATGCTTGTAGCAACCGAGCGCTTTGTTACTAAAAATCCTGATCATAAAGGTTCGATTTCTTTTTTAATTACTTCTGACGAAGAAGGCCCGTTTGTAAACGGGACTACTCGCGTAATTGATACATTAGAAGCACGCGGTGAAAAAATTGATATGTGCCTTGTAGGCGAGCCATCATCACGCGATGTACTCGGTGATGTGGTTAAAAATGGCCGCAGAGGTTCACTTACCGCTTACCTAACGGTTAAAGGCGTACAAGGTCATGTCGCCTACCCACATTTAGCACAAAACCCAATTCATCTAGCAACGCCTGCCCTTACTGAACTTAGCCAAACTGTGTGGGATAATGGAAATGAATACTTCCCTGCTACCAGCTTTCAAATTTCGAATATTAATGGCGGCACAGGTGCTGGTAATGTTATTCCGGGTGATCTAGAAGTACAGTTTAACTTTAGATTTAGCACGCAAGTAACACATGAGCAATTACAACAGCGTGTAAATGACATTCTACAAAAGCATAACTTAAATTATGAATTAAGCTGGATAGTAAATGGCTTGCCTTTTATTACCGAGCACGGCCCACTTGTTGATGCCACAGTAAAAGCGATTAAATCAGTAACCGGTTTAACCACGAATCTAGAAACTACCGGCGGCACATCAGATGGTCGTTTTATTGCACAAACAGGGGCTAAAGTAATTGAACTTGGACCACGTAACGCCACTATTCATAAAATAGATGAATGCGTAAGTACCGATGACTTAATAGCCCTTGCCGACATTTACGAGCAAATACTAGAGCAACTTTTAGCATAATGGATGTAACTAAACCAACACCAATAATGTGTATCACAGGGCAAAGTGATACACATTTAACTGATATACAAAATCATCGCTTGCACAGCGCTATTATCAGCGACTTTTTAGCGCTGCAAAGTGCAGCACAAAAAGCAGGATTTGAGCTTACTATTGCCTCAAGTTTTCGCGACTTTAATCGTCAATCAATTATTTGGAATAATAAGTTTTTAGGTATTCGACCTGTTTATAATAAACAGCAAAAGGTTGTAGATTTAACTAAATTAAATGATGTAGATAAATGCATAGCAATAATGCTCTACTCTGCATTACCTGGGGCAAGCAGGCACCATTTAGGCACCGATTTAGATGTGTTTGATAAAGCTGCGGTAAGCGATGATTATAAACTACAGCTAACACCTGATGAATACCTGCAAGGTGGGCCGTTTGCGCCTTTAAGTAATTGGCTTGATACTAACTTAGATAAATTTGGCTTTTATCGCCCTTACCAGCATGATTTAGGTGGTGTCGCACCTGAGCTTTGGCATATAAGCCATATTAAGCAATCGCAATTATTAGTGAATAAGCTTAGTGAACAAGTACTTTTTGAATGCATAAAAAACAGTGAACTACAGGGTAAGCAGGCAATACTTGATAACTTACCCGCTATTTATACACGCTTTGTAACGAACGTTAGTCCGCCATAAAGAACTTGTTTAAGTGGTATCACACCTTCTTTTTATTTAAGATAAATACCAGCACAGCGCCTAATATTAATGAGCTTGCTACAATAAATTCCATTGTGACCTGCTCTGATAAAAACAAGACCCCGGCCAAGGCTGCAAGTACAGGTACACAAAGCTGCACAACAGCAGCTTGGGTACTTTTAAGCAGTGGCATAGCCACATACCAAACACTGTAACCAATTCCAGACGCTATCGCACCCGAGGCACATGCAAGCAAAACCCCTTCAATACTCATATTTTTTAAATAACTCATACCAACAAGTAATAAAACAGGGATAGCCACTAAGCTTCTTATAAAGTTAAACCCCGTAGTACGCAGTGGCGATACGCACACTTTACCGCGAATACTGTAAATACCCCATGCCACACCACTGAGTGCCATAAGTGATGCACCTAATAATGAAGGTACAGCAGCAGATGGCAGCATTAAATATACAAACCCACCTAGCGCCACTATAAACGCGCACCACTGAAGCACACTCAACTGCTCTTTTTGATATATACCCCAGCCAATCATAGTGAGTTGCACGGCTGAAAACAAAATCAGTGCACCGGTGCCTGTATCCAGCTCTACGTATGCAATCGAAAAACAAAGTGCATAAACTAATAGGCTTATACTGCTTCGCCAGCTTCCTTTATCGCTTAAAATAGCGGGGTTAAAAGTGCCTTTTCGTTTTAAATTATGAGTATAAATAGCCATTATAATGCCCAAACACGCAGCACCACTGAGTAAGCGAATAACTGTAAAGTTCCAAGCATCTATATAGCCTTCGGCTAAAGCCATTCTGCAAAAAAGAGAGTTTGCAGCAAACGCAATTAAAGCAATTATTGTGTACAACGTAGCTTTCAAAAAAATTCCTTAGCAATAAAAACAAATTACAGCGTTATTTCAATTAATTAATTAACCTACTAAGCTAAAAACATTGTCATAAGCGCCTATAAAACCGCTTACTGAGCAGCACATTTAAACAGGATTGGTATAACTGTGCAAAGGGAGTATTTAGTTTTAATAAATTAGATTATTTATACTAAAATCTTAGCCGCATTTGCAAAATACGGTGTCTACAACACAAGATATCCTTTTAGTATTTTTCGTATACGACTTAGTGAATATCAATTACTTCATTTAAAAAATTCATTTATCATTACGCTTTAGGGATCATTGTATTCAATAAGACCAATAAAGTACCTTAAGTATTTCAATATTGTTACCCAACAAGAAAATTCACACTTTGTTCACCAATGTCATTTTATATTTCTTTATTAGCAGGCAGTTTTACTCTACGATTTTTTACAATATTTCACACATTTAGCTAAAAATAATATGTTAATGTATACAGGTGAATTTAGAGGAGTGCGCAGTGCGCCTAAGTATAATTTTAAGCTTTTGTTGTATTTTAAGTGGGTGTAGCACAATGGGCTTTAATGACCTATTTAATGACTATGCCACGCAAATGACACCAATAAGAAATGCGATCGAGAAAAACAATATCGAAGAAGCGCAATCCCTTATTGCCGATAATAGCACCATGCACAGCAGCTACTTACTCAACCAACTTGAGCAAGCTCGCTTAAACGACTTAGCCAATATGCCACAAGAGGCACAAGGTAAATTTGAGAACGTGTATACGCAAATGCAAAAAAAACGTGAAGCCGCCAAAATACAAGTAAGTGCGGGGCTTGAGCAAAGCAATGCGTTATTTACTAACGACTCAGCCATAACTTATGTGCCACCGGCTTACGAAATGAGTATGCTTCATAGTTATAAAGCACTTAACTACGTGTATAAAAATGATGTAGAAGGCGCTTTGGTCGAAATTCGCCGCGCTAATAAAGTACAAGTTGATGCACTAAGCGAAAATAAAACAGATGGCGACTCAACAGTTAAAGAAGCGCAGCAGCACTACCCTAGCATGGGCAATGTAACCAGAGATGTAAAAAATGGCTTTCAAAATGCCTACACATTTTATTTATCTGCTTTGCTTTATCAAAGTGCTAAACAGTATGACGATGCTTATATTGATTATAAAAAAGCACTGGCTATACAACCTAACAATATTTATTTACAGCAGGACGTAATGCGCCTTGCTAAAAAACAAGGGTTTGACCAAGACCTAAGTGAATTTAAAAAACGTTTTAGTGATGCACCCACAATTTCTGCAACGCAAGGCGAAGTAATTGTTTTATTTGAACAAGGCTTAGTACCAAAACAAGATGAATTTAAACTGCGCTTACCAATTTATTCATCACGCGGCGATGCACGCTTTTACAGCCTTGCAATGCCAGTGTATAAAGATAATGCCTATGTGCGCCGCCTTAATAATATAAACATAGATGCACAAAGCATAGAGCTGAGCCCATTAGTACACATTGAAGCACTTGCAGCAAAAACATTAGAAGATCAAATACCTGCAAAAGTAGCTCGCCAAGTACTCAGATTAGTAGCTAAAGAGAAAGTGCGTGCAGAACTTGCTCGCAGTGCCGGTGATGTAGGTAACATACTTGCTAATATTTATAATTTGGCGTCTGAGCAAGCTGATACACGTAGCTGGCTTACACTTCCAAATCAAATAAGTGTTGCAAGGCAAAGCCTAAATACAGGTGAGCATTCTCTGCATATAGGCACACAAGCACCTATAAATTTTACCGTTAGTAAGCAAGGGTTAACGTTAATTTACTTAACCTCCGTTAATAACTACTTTAATTACCACGTAGTTCAACTTTAGGAGCCATCATGAAATACATAGCGCCATTATTAGCAGTCTTAATGCTCAGTGCATGTTCCAGTAAACCGGTTACATCGGGTATTTCCGTTGAACAAAATAAAAATCAGTTTAATGAGCAATTACGTGTAGATAATCCAGAGCTCGGTAAAAAGCTGGCCATTACTGATGTTAAAACACGTCAAACCAACCAGTTAACCGATGTAGTAGTGACACTTTCGAGCCAGTATAAAAAATCACAGTATTTGCAGTATCAATTTAATTGGTTTGATAAAGACGGCTTTGTTATTAAAGGCAATCATTCACCTTGGCAAGCACTTACCTTATTTGGTTTTGCAAAAACACAATTACCGGGCTTAGCACCTAGCTCTGATGCGGTTACCTTTTCTTTAGCAGTAAGAGAAGTGTCTACCGAATCACAAGAATTTAAAGATTAAAGGAAACAACCATGATCATCAGTAACAAATTTAAAACAGCATCAACTTACGCTTTAGTTGGCTTGAGCGCTTTAGTATTAAGTGGCTGTGCTAATAAAGCCGTAGTAAGTTATGGCGATGCACAAGCAGTAGAAACAACAGATATTAATTTTGGTTCTACCGACTTACAAAAAGTAGCGAGCCAAATGACCGACTCATTACTCAGCTCACCTGTTGTTGGCACAATGACCGCTAATAAACGCCCTGTAGTATTTGTTGAGCGTATTAAAAATAAAACCAGCGAGCACATTGATACAGAATCAATCACCGATTCAATCTCAACACAAATGCTACGCAGCGGTAAGTTCCGTTTTGTAGATATGACCCGTGTTGAGTCAGTACGTGAGCAATTAACGTTTCAAAATGAAGATGCTCTTGTTAACCCTGCAACAGCCGTTGCATTTGGTAAACAAATTGGTGCGCAATATATGTTATACGGAAACTTATCAAGCATCGTTAAATCAAATGCCGATAAATCAGACGTATACTACAAATTTACAATGCGTTTAATGGATATGGAAAGCGGCCTAGTTGAGTGGGCAGACGAAACTGAAATTCGTAAAACTAAAGAAAAATCAACCTTTGGCTGGTAGCCAATACCAATCTGCTTATATATGGGGTCTATTTAACGTTAAGAAAATTACGCTAGTACTAGGCAAAAATTTTTGTATTTAGTTGTTCTAAATAAAAATTTTTAACGACGTTATAGCGCAATTTAATTCGTTAAATTGATCAAAGATTTATGCAGGTTGGTATAAAAGGAGCAAGTTATGAAAGCAATTACTGTAATTATATGCGCTTTACTTACAATAAGCGCGCCTACGTTTGCTAAATACGAGCGCAATAAAGCAGTCCCTGTGCAGCAAGTTTTATTTGGTGGCGTAAAATCGGTACGCAATATTACCGAGCAAGAAATCATTCAAGACAAAAACAACGGCTGGCAAACCTTTGGTGGTGCATTACTCGGCGGCGTAGTAGGCAACCAGTTTGGTGGTGGTAGCGGCCGTACAGTAGCAACAATATTAGGTTCGGTAATTGGCGGCAGTGTTGCACATAATAGGCAGCAGCAAAGTCATTATCAGCAAAATCACTTTGTAGAGTTATTAATACAAGTTGAAAATGGCGACCAGTTTATGGTTGTTCAAGATCAGGACCAATCAATGCGTTTTAGCAAAGGCGATAACGTAAGATTAGTGTACTTGAACGACAACACAGTGCGTGTAGATAAAGCGTACTAGGCCGTGCTGAACTTTGGTGGTTGAATTTGCAGCAGAATGTTTGGTATTTAGACAAGGCAGAGCCTATGAAATGTGGTTTTTCCCTATAAATAGGCGATAACGCAGCATAAATGCCAAACATGCGCTGCCCGAAGGGTTCTGCCTAGCGGCAATTAACTCTTTGTTGCTCGGTTTTTACTTAGCCCACTAGGTTACAAACCTCGCTTCGCGATTTAATCGCCCCTAGATTGAACAAATTTCAATCCACAAAGATCAACACGCCCTGTTAATATATTCATGACTAAAGTAAAAAACGAGCCAAATTTGGCTCGTTTTTTTATTATTTTTTAATAACTATACTTGGCGATAATCTTTAAAAAAGCGCTTCATTTTTAACATCGCATCCGATAAATCATCTTTGCTTGGTAAAAAGACCAACCTAAAATGATCAGGATCTGGCCAATTAAACGCCCTGCCATGCACAAGTAATATTTTTTCGGCTTTTAGCAAATCGTACATCATCTTTTCATCATCTTTGACGTTAAAAAGTGCTGTATCTACTTTGGCAAACGCATAGAGTGCGCCTTTAGGTTTTTTACAACTAATGCCTTCAATATCATTTAATCCACGCCATGCAATATCACGCTGCTCATATAAGCGCCCACCCGGGTTTATTAGACTATCAATTGATTGCACGCCGCCAAGTGCTTGTTGAATCGCATACTGCGCAGGTACATTGGCGCACAAACGCATAGATGAAAGTATTTCTAGGCCTTTGCGTAAATCATCCATTACCGAGGTACGACCGCTTAGAACCATCCACCCCATTCTCAGCCCCGCTGCACGGTATGTTTTTGCTAAACCATTAAAAGTAATAATAGGCACATCGTCGCAAAGTGAGCCGATTGAAGTATGCGTTATACCATCGTATAAAATCTTTTCGTAAATCTCATCGCTCAATAACAGCAGTTTATGTTCACGCGCTATATCAATTAATTGCATTAACAAATCATCACTGTAAACCGCACCAGTAGGATTATTAGGATTAATTAATACCAGAGCTTTAGTTTTAGACGTGATTTTACTTTTTATATCTGCAATGTCCGGAAACCAATCTTGCTCTTCATCACATAAATAATGCACGGGATTACCACCCGATAACGTGACCGAAGCAGTCCAAAGTGGATAATCTGGAGCAGGAATAAGCACTTCGTCGCCATTATTTAATAGCGCTTGGGTGATCATCTGAATAAGTTCGCTTACGCCATTACCAATATAAATGTTATCTACATCTAAATTATGTAATCCACGTTGTTGATAGTGTTGATAAATAGCCACGCGGGCAGAATAGAGGCCTTTAGAGTCACAGTAACCTTGGGCTGAATATAAGTTGCGGATAATATCTCGGTGCATATCTTCTGGCATATCAAAACCAAAAGCAGCCGGATTACCTATATTCAATTTTAATACTTTTTGACCTTCGTCTTCCATTTTTTTAGCTTGCGCTAAAACCGGCCCACGAATGTCATAACATACACCTTCTAATTTGTGACTCTTTTTAATATCAGACATTTTTACCTCTTTAGGGCGTATTGACTTTATGGATTAAATTTGTTCAACCTAGGGGCGATTTAATCGCGGCGCGAGATTTGTAACCTAGTGGGCTAAGTAAAAATTGAGTAACAAAGAGAAAATAGCCCCTAGGAAGAACCCTCTGGGCAATGCGTGTTTGGATTTTATGTGTTGTTATCGCCTATTTATGTGGGAAAACCACACTGCATAGGCTCTGCCTAACCTAAAAACCAAACACTCGTTGCAAATTCAATCCCGAAAGATCAACACGCCCTAGTGAGTCTTTAGACTAACCTAGTAAAGGCGTAAAATGCCAGCCTATTTAAACGCTTAATACTGAAATAAATTCACGTTTCAGTTTCAATAATTAACGAGATGCTAACCATTCATTTAGCTTAGCTTGAGAGCCTGTTACTTGAGCCATTAAGCTATTAGATGCGTCGATGGCTTCAGCTAAGTTATCTAGGTTTAAATTTTGTTCAATAACGCGAGATACTTCAGCAAGGCTTGAAGCACCAAACTGAGCAGCGTTAGATTTTAAGCTATGAGAATGACGAATCGCCGCTTCTCTGTCTTTTCCAATGGTTGCTAAAACTTCAGAGCCTAAACGCTCAAACTCCGAGCAGCAAAAATCAAGTGTATCAGCAAACTGCTCACCCAATAACGATTCCATACTCTCTAATGCTGATGTATCAATATTTATTTCTGTCATATTTTAAGCCCTTAAAACAATCCATGTAAATTACAGTTTAATAGTACTACTTTATATTGATGCGTAAAAAAAACCAACTTAATTACCTCATAAATGTATAATTGCGAGGATCATACTGGCAACAAAAAGTTTATTAAATGGCACGCACACTTTGTAATCATTGTAACTTTGCACTTAACACCTGTATTTGCAGCGCAATTACAAATATAAACAACAAAGTTAAGGTTATTATTCTACAGCACCCAAGCGAAGAAAAAATAGCAAAAAATACCGCTAAACTACTCAATTTGTGTCTAACTGATTGCCAAATAGTCAAAGGCGAAAATAATGACGACTTTTCTATTCTTAAATCACTGCCCGTAAGCTCAACTGTTTTGCTCTACCCTAACGAAAACGCTATTAATTTAGACGATAGCGCTGAGCAATCTAATATAAAAAACATCACCCATTTAATCGTGGTTGATGGTACATGGAAAAAAGCCTACAAAATTTTGCAGCTCACCACATTGCTAAATCAATTCAAAACGGTCAGTTTTAAACAGTTACCTAAAAATCGTTATGCTATTCGTAAAGCCCCTAGGGCTGACAGCCTATCCACACTTGAAGCTGTAGCGCATAGTTTGTTTTTAATAGAGCAGCTAAATCCTGCACCACTTTATAATGTGCTTGATGAATTAATACAAAAACAAACCCAACACATGCCCGAGCACGTAAAAGCACGTTACTTAGATTAAATTCGTTACTATATGAAACTTGCAATGCGTAACTACCCTAACAGGCTAAAACGTGGCTTTACTCGCCAAGGCCCCGACTATCGCTTTGACGACCAAGTCGACTTTAGCGATATAAGAGATACCTTTGGCTTTAGATCAATGGTCGTCGGTAAATGGGTAACTAAAGAAGAGCGCTACATTAGCGCTAATTTAATTTACGATGCACTGGCCGACCTTGCACAAATACTGCATTTACCGCCCAAAGCTATTGGTCTTCGTGGCAAACTTAATTTTGCATTTGGGCATGGCGGTCAAAAAGGTGTACAAGCGCATTATAATGCAGCTTCTCAAACGCTTGCCCTTGCAAAAAATGCAGGCGGTGGTGCACTTGCTCACGAATGGTTTCATGCGTTTGACCATCATATAAGCGAGCATTTATTTGCAGCAAAACCACGATTTGGTTTTGCCTCAAAATTATGGCTTTCAAACACGCCTAATTTATCGCATCCACTTAATAATGCTTTGAACAGTTTTTATAAACATGTATTTTTAGATGAGCACGGCGTTGATGCAAATAACTTTGTACAAACGTGTATAGAACACGATAAAGCCCACAATATGAATTATATGAGCATGCCAGAAGAGCTTGCAGCACGGTGTTTTGAAGCCTGTATTGAGCAGCATTCAAATATAAAAAATAGCTTTTTAGTGGGGGGCTTACAAAGTAGTAATTTAATATACCCAAATATTGGGCATATTAATAAAGCAAATGAAGCGCTTAACCAGTACTTTGAACTACTGGGTTATGCGCTTCATAAAATGGATTAAATCAGCTCTTAAAGTGATGCTTAGCTAAACCATTACCTGTACTAATGGTTAGCGAACTAAATCTAGTAATTTGTCTGTGCTCTGAACATTACAATAACCAAAGCTCAATGCAGCCATAAATGCATGATGAACATTATGTGCAGATACTACCACCCCATTAAATTCAAGATCTAATGTAGCACAAGCATCATGTGCTACATGACATTCATAGCCAAAATCTACTGCAGCACAAGTGACAGCATCAATACACATATGGCTCATAGCACCAACAATAATCAACCTTTCAACGTTGAGCTCTTCTAGTACTCTTTGTAAATCTGTATCGCGAAAACTATTTATTTGATGCTTTAAAACGACCGGCTCACCTTCAATTGGAGTAACCGTAGGATGGATTTTCGCACCATCAGAGTTAGGCACAAAGAACGGAGCCTCGTCAGAAGGAAACTCATGACGAACATGAACTACAGGCATACCATTATCACGAAATTGAGCTAGTAGTATTGCTGCATTTTCTGAGGCTTTTTCAGTTCCAGACAGAGGCCATTTAGCTCCTTCGAATGTAGAGTAATAATCGTTTTGTAAATCAATAAGTAGTAATGCTATGTTAGACATAATAATCTCTCTTATGTTGTTTAGGTTATCTGTTGAGACTATTATGCAAAACATCAACTCATTACACCGATGGCGAAATAGCCATAAATCAGTTTAAAAATGACAAAGCATGTTCAGATCACAATTATCGACTACCCCAACGCCCTACAAAGTGCAGTACAAGGCTTTAAAGAGTTATTTTTTTTGGCAAACAGGATAGTTATAGAAAGCCAGCTTGAAGTTCAGTTCTCTGTAAAGGTCATTCAGCCCGATATAGATTTAGATGGGATGAGCCAAAATGATATTATTATTCTCCCACCAAACTTAGATGGTGATTATTTCTTCACGCCTCAACCCAAGTTGTTGCAATACCTCAACGAGGCTCATCAAAAAGGGACTATATTATGCTCTGCTTGCGCTGGTGCATTTATACTTGCCAAAACAGGCTTATTAAATAATCGTGTTGCTACAACACATTGGCAATTAGCTGATGAATTTCATGAGGCATTCCCTAAAGTATCTCTTGAGATTGAAAGTTTACTAATTAATGACGGTGATATTATTAGCGCAGGTGGGCTGATGTCATGGATTGATCTAGGGCTAGAAATCGTGGCTCAATTCACAAAACCACACGTTATGCGTACACTTGGAAAGTTTCTTATCGTTGATACGGGTAGAAGAGAACAACGCTATTACGGTAGTTTTTCGCCAAAACTTAATCACGGGAATAAACAAATATTACTAGTTCAGCATTTCATTCAAGCAAATTATAGTAAAACACTGAATGTTTCTGTACTAGCAGCTTTGGCCTGTATGAGCGAGCGAACATTTCTTCGACAATTTACCCATGCCACAACATTAAAGCCGATACAGTATATTCAAAAAATAAGAGTGCAAAAGGCATGTGAGCTATTAGAATCGACCACTCACAGTTTTGAGCGAGTGGCTCTGAATATTGGCTATGACGATGTAAACAGTTTTCGCAAAGTATTTATTAAGATAATCGGATTAAGCCCTACGGCGTTTAAAGAAAGATTTGTTTGAATAGATAGTACCAAAGGGAAGAATCATTAATTACCGTTGTATTCTCACTTCACTATTAAAATAAATGGCTATTATTGTAAATATTGAATTAAAGGTATAAAGCTTTCATCTTTATACTTAGCAAACTTGTTGCACCCACTTAATAAAGCAAATGAAGCGCTTAACCAGTATTTTGCACTACTGGGTTATGCGCTTCATAAAATGGACGAATAAAAGCTTTATTTAGTGGTTACTTATCGTCACTAATACGACTTGCTACTGCACTGTTTTGATCTTTATATTTTGCATCTTTACGGATGTTGTATGGGTTTTCACACGGGCCCGATAGCATTTCAAAGCTCATAGCCCCAATTTTCATCAGTGGGCGAAGCGCCAGTGGTAATTTACCTGAGTTGTAAAACTCTAAAACAATATTACCGCTCCAGCCTGGGTCTATTCGGTGCGCAGTTACATGCACCATTAAACCTAAACGTGCAAGCGACGAGCGTCCATCTAACCACCCTACTATGTCTGCTGGCAACGTTACTTTTTCGTGTGTAATAGCTAGAGCAAGCTCACCTGGGTGTAAAAAGAATGCTTCACCTTCATCAAGCACTATTTCTTCACTCATGATTGATTCCATTGCTTTATTTAACTGATCTTTTGGACCACTTAAATCGACGTATGCCGCGTTGTGTGCATTAAAAGTTCTAAATTTATTACCTAATCGCAAATCGGCAGTTACGCCTGAAATCATGTCACTTGTTGGCGCAGGCTCAATAACAATGCGACCATCGCTTAGGTATTCATTAATATGTGTGTCTGAAAGTCTCATTATTTATTAATCTTCTGTAATCACAATTTCAATTGCATTGTGATGCTGTTGATAATAGAGCGTGCTGGCTATAAGCCTCGCTGCTGCGCTGTATGTTTTGCTTATTGCCGCGTCGTTATCGTTTGCAATAAGTTTACCTTGCTCAGAATACTCACGTATATCTATTGCAAGTGGAATATGGCTAAGTACTGGCACGCCATGCTTGTGCGCCAGCTTTTGTGCACCGTCTTTACCAAATACGTGATTTGCCTCACCGCAGTGGCTGCAAATGTAGTGGCTCATATTTTCTATTAAGCCTAGCACCGGCACGTTTACTTTATTAAACATAGCAATGCCTTTTTGTGCATCGGCTAGCGCTAAGTCTTGCGGCGTAGTGACAATAACAGTGCCACTCGCTGGTACTTTTTGGCTCATTGTAAGTTGAATATCACCAGTGCCCGGTGGCATATCAACAATTAAGTAGTCAAGCTCGCCCCAATCAGTCTCGTTAAGTAACTGACTCAGCGCGCCAGACGCCATTGGCCCACGCCATACGGTGGCATCATCACTTGGCACTAAAAAGCCAATTGACTGCGCTTTAATGCCGTTGGCATCAAAAGGCTGTAGCTGTTTGTTATCTTTAGTGACGGGCTCTGCGCCCACCAAGCCTAAAAGCATTGGAATCGACGGGCCATAAATATCGGCGTCTAAAATACCGACCTTCGCGCCTTCGTTTTTAAGGGCGCCCGCCAAGTTAACAGCAGTAGTCGACTTACCTACTCCGCCTTTGCCTGAGGCAATAAGCACAATATGCTTAATCGCCTTAAATTTAGCCGCCTCTTTAATGGTAACCTTGGCGCTAATTGTTACAGGCACATTTAAGCTTTCACTTACGTGTAGCTCAACTAAAGGCATTTCTGATTGCCCAGCAAATGGCAGGGTTAATTTAATGTGTAGTGATTTATCGTCATTTTGAGTAATAGTATTAATGAAGCTTTCGTCAATACCGACGGCAAAAGCCGCACTACGATATGCCGCTAAGGCAGTAATAATCGGTTGTTTTTGCACCGATTTAGAAGAGAATAGTTTCGACAGTCCAAACATAGCAATTAAATAGCGTTTCTTTGATGAAAAGTGCCACGGAATTATGTAACATTCAGGGCATTAACACCAGTCAATTAATAAAAATCCATAAGCTGTGCGCACTCTAAGCAGATAGCTTGTAGATAAATTAATGATAATTGCCGTTTGTATAATAAAAACGGCGTTTTATCCTCAATTCGGAATGATTATGACGCAGCGAAAGATCCTGATTACCAGCGCATTACCTTATGCAAATGGCCCTACTCACCTAGGTCATTTATTGGAATATATTCAAACTGATATTTGGTCACGTTTTCAAAAACTACAGGGCCACGAAGCTTATTATGTTTGCGCAGACGATGCCCACGGCACGCCAATTATGCTTAATGCGCAAAAGCAAGGGATCACGCCTGAAGAAATGGTAAAACAAGTGAGCATAGAGCGCCAACGCGACTTCGCTGACTTTAATATCAAATTTGATAACTACCACAGCACGCATAGCCAAGAAAACAAAGAATTAAGCGAACTTATTTATAGCCGCCTAAACGATGCCGGTCATATTAAAAAGCACACTATTTCGCAATTATTCGATCCAGAAAAAGGTATTTTCTTACCCGATCGTTTTGTAACTGGTACTTGCCCAACGTGTAAATCTGAAAACCAAAACGGCGACAGTTGTGATTCGTGTGGTGCTACATACAGCCCTACCGAACTCATTAATCCGCGTTCTGTAATGTCAGGTGCAGAGCCTGTACTTAAAGATTCTGAACATTACTTTTTTGACCTGCCAGCATTTGAAGGCATGCTAAAAGAGTGGTTACACTCGGGCACTATTCAACAAGAAATGGCTAACAAGCTAGACGAATGGTTTACCGATGGCCTGCAGCAGTGGGATATTAGCCGTGATGCGCCTTACTTTGGTTTTGAAATTCCAAATGCACCGGGCAAATATTTTTACGTTTGGTTAGATGCACCTATTGGTTACATGGCGAGCTTTAAAAACCTATGTGATAAAAAAGGCATCAACTTTGATGAGTTTTGGGCTGAAGGTTCAGACGCTGAGCTTTATCACTTTATTGGTAAAGACATCATTTATTTCCACAGCTTATTTTGGCCAGCAATGTTAGAAGGCGCTAATTTTAGAAAGCCAACTAACGTATTCGCTCATGGTTTTGTTACTGTAAATGGCGAAAAAATGTCTAAATCAAAGGGTACGTTTATTAAAGCGCGTACTTATTTAGATAACTTAAACCCAGAGTACTTACGTTACTACTACGCAGCAAAATTAAGCAGCGGTATTGTTGATCTTGATTTAAACCTAGAAGACTTTGCACAACGCGTAAATTCAGACCTAGTAGGTAAAGTAGTAAACATAGCGAGCCGTTGTGCTGGCTTTATTACTAAAAAGTTTGATGGCAAGCTAAGCAGCACTATTATGCAACCAGAGCTGTTAGCAGAGTTTCAAGCGGCTGCACCTAGCATTACAACACACTATGAGAACCGCGATTACAGCCGCGCAATTCGCGAAATAATGGCGCTTGCCGACAAAGCAAACCAATTTATTGATGGCGCAGCACCTTGGGTATTAATTAAAGACGAAACTAAGCAACAAGAAGCACACGAAGTGTGTTCTCTTGGTCTTAACTTGTTCCGCGTTTTAATTACTTACTTAAAACCAGTGCTACCAGAAATGGCCGACAACGTACAAGCATTTTTAAATGACGACCTTGCATGGGACGGCGTTCAAAATGCTCTCGTAAGCCACCCTATCAATAAATTTAAACCGTTAATGCAGCGTGTTGAAATGGATAAAGTAAATAAAATGGTTGAAGAATCTAAAGAAAGCTTAGCGCCAAAAGTAACTATTGACCCTAACAGCCCACTTGCAAAAGAGCCGATTAGCGACGAAATAGAATTTGATGACTTTGCAAAAGTAGACTTACGCGTAGCTAAAATTGCTAAAGCAGAGCACGTAGAAGGCGCTGATAAACTACTTAAGCTAACACTTGATTTAGGCGGCGAAACTCGCCAAGTGTTTGCAGGTATTAAATCAGCTTACGCACCAGAGGATCTCGAAGGTAAGTTAACCGTTATGGTCGCTAACCTTAAGCCTCGTAAAATGCGCTTTGGTATGTCTGAGGGCATGGTATTAGCAGCAGGTCCTGGCGGAAAAGAAATTTATATTCTTAACCCAGATGACGGCTCAGAGCCTGGTATGCGCGTAATGTAATATTACTCATACAATAAAAACCGCTGATACATCAGCGGTTTTTTTATGGGCTTCCCTATTTGCTTTATAAGCATTATTTAAATAATATCAGTGTATTAAAATATTTTTTAGATCAACAACCATGACCAGCAACCTTGATACCCAAAGACTAAATACCAGTGCGCTAATCAAGCAATATAAGTTACTCGCAATCTTACGCTTAAAACAACAAAGCGACGTAGCTCCATTAATTGATTGCTTAGTTAATGCAGGCATAAACGCACTCGAAATCACTTCAAACACGCCTGGCTTTGAGCAAGAAATAACAAAAGCACGCGCAGCTCATAAAAACGCACTTATTGGTGCAGGCACAATAATTAACACCACCCTTGCTCAGCAAGCAATTGATGCAGGCGCGCAGTTTATTGTAACGCCAAATACCAACAAATCGGTTGTCGAACTTGCCCACCAGCACGGGTTGCCGGTATTAATGGGCGCGCTAACACCTACCGATGTAGCAAATGCAATTGAATATAAGGCAGATATTATTAAGGTATTTCCTGCGGGCAGTATGGGCGTTGGTTACTTTAAAGCATTAACAGGTCCATTTTCAGAAGCACAATTAATACCTGTTGGTGGTGTGAATTTAGATAATTTATCACAATGGTTTGAAGCAGGTGCTTGTGGCGCGGCAGTAAGTGGCGATTTTTGTAAGGTATTAAATACCGAACAAGAGCGTAGCCACCTTACCAAGCTTGTAAAAAACTATATAAGTAAACTGCCTAAATAGGCAGTTTATTTTATTTATAAAATAGCCAAATGTGTGCTCATAAAATTTGATTGGGCGCTATACAAAATTAATTACTACTAATTAATTCAGCTTTTTCAATACGCGATCTTTTCTTGGTAGGTAATAATTATCGTAATCAAGTGACACTATAACGCGTTCTGCTTTTCCTAATAACTCGTTACGCGGAATTAAACCTATTACACGCGAGTCAGCGCTATTGTCGCGGTTATCGCCCATTGCTAAGTAATAATCATCAGGAATTGTAATTGCATCAAACCCCGATAAACGTGAAGGAATATTTGCCACTCTTATCGAATGCTCTAATCCGTTTAAATTTTCAATTTTATCAAGCGAGTCTATGTTGCTTCGCTGATCTGCATAATTAAGTTTTTTACCATTAATAATGAGCTCATTATTTTCAAGCGCAACGGTGTCTCCTTGCACACCAATTACACGTTTAATTAAACGGTTATCGGCAGCTTGTGAGTCAAAAACAATAATATCACCAGCTTGTGGATCCGCTAATTTAAGTAATTTTATGTGCGTAAATGGGACGCGAATATCGTAGGCCATTTTATCGGTAAGTATTCTGTCACCTTCTTGAATTGTCGGTTTCATTGAGCCTGTTGGCACTTCGTACCAATCGGCAACAGCGCTTCTAAATACGCTCATCAGTGCAATAAATACGATAAGAGAGCGGTTATTTTTCCAAAACTTATAAACTAATTTCATGCCTATTCCCTTCAATTGAACAAGTCTTTAATTGAGTAACTATTTATATGACTTTGCTAACTAGCTGCAGTTCAATCAATGATGTAACAAAACATGTTGACTACTAATTTTAATTGATCGATTAAATTTAGAGCGTCGTAACATTTAACGAAACCAACGGGTATTAACTTAAAGGAAAATAAAATGTTTAAGAAAATTACTACTGCATTATTGTTTACAACTGCAAGCCTTGGATTTACTACAATGGCTTATGCTGATCATCATGGTATGAAAAAAGACGTTGTTGAAGTAGCCGTTGAAAATGGTTCGTTCACTACTCTTGTTGCTGCTGTTAAAGCCGCAGGTTTAGTTGAAACACTGCAAGGTAAAGGACCATTTACTATTTTTGCACCAACAGATGCTGCATTTTCTAAATTACCTGAAGGCACTGTTGAAATGCTACTCAAGCCTGAAAACAAAGACAAGCTAACGGCGGTATTAACTTATCACGTAGTGTCTGGAAAAGTGATGGGAGCCGATGTAATGAAGGTAGACAGTGCGAAAACACTACAAGGCCAATCAGTTATGGTTAAAGCCGACAGCATGGGCGTAATGATAAATGATGCTAAAGTTGTAAAAGCTGATGTAAAAGCAAGCAACGGCGTAATTCATGTTATCGACACCGTACTACTTCCAAAAGAGTAGTCATAAAAGAATAAGTCAAATAAAAAAGCATAAGTAAATGAGGGCGTTCAGAATTCTGTGTCAGCCTAAATTGCTAAATATCTAGCACACCATCTAACCTACCTTCGAAGTGGATG